>JAPLEJ010000045.1 GCA_026391435.1 Bacteroidota bacterium | reverse complement strand
CTATATCCCCTTCAAATAAAATAACATTACTTATTAAGTCATATAAACTCTGTTTCATTTTATGATGCCATTCGTCATCAGGCAATTTTTTAAAATGATTTTCAACTGCTCTTTGTGTTTGATACGCTGGCAATAGTTCATATTGTCCATGAGATGTTGCCTTTACAAAATGTTGCTTTGCATAATCATTGTCATACCCAAATGTTTTTAATAAAACGGTCTCATTAATAAAGGGCTGAGTATATCTATTATGATCAAATGCCACACCCTTTGTATTCAATTCTTGAATCGTGATTGGAATGGCAGGAACAAATCTGCCCATGATGCCTTCCACTTGATTCATTGGAATACTCCATATTCTAAAAAATCCAAGTATGTGATCTACTCTAAATGCATCAAAATAAAAACTCATTTGCTCGAATCTCAATTTCCACCAACTATAATCATTGGAAGCCATCACTTCCCAATTGTAAGTAGGGAATCCCCAATTTTGACCTTTTATAGCGAAGTCATCTGGCGGCGCACCTGCTTGCATATCCATATGAAATAAATCAGGATGCTGCCAAGCATCTGCACCATATCGATATACCCCAATAGGAATATCTCCTTTTAATATGACCCCATTTTCATGCGCATATTTTGAACTTGCACTTAATTGAAGGTGTAAATGATATTGTACGAAATAATAAAAAGCAATATCAGCATAGGTATTTGACTTAGTTGCTGTTAAGGCATCAATGTCTGATTGCACGAAAGTAGCATGCGATGCCCATGTATTAAAATCAACACTTCCATGCAAATCTCTTAAATATGAAAAAGCACTATAGGAAACCAACCAATGTTCATTTTGCTTGTAAAATGATTTAAACCCTACAGATGCTAAATCCTTTTTACCATTGATATGATAAATTAATTTAAGTATTTCCCATTTTAATTTCATGACACCCTCATAATGGATTTCACTTAATGCATTTAATTTTTCCAACTCTTTATGGAAGGGTTCCAATACACTAGATTGATCTTTCTTCAACATATCCTGCAATCTTATATACATAGGATGCAATGCAAAAGCCGAAATAGCAGCATAAGGATAAGAGTCCTGCCATGTATGCGTTGCCGTAGTATCATTCAATGGTAACAATTGAATTAACTTTAATCCAATTTTTTTGGACCAGTCCACTAAATATTTTAAATCTGCAAATTCACCAATACCTGCACTTTGATTAGAACGCAATGAAAATACAGGAATGGCCACACCCGCCCCTTTCCAATGAGTATTAGGTAAGTGTGCAAACCCGTCATTGATGATCACTAATTGATCCTTTGTAGCAGGATTATTTAATACTCTATTTTCTCCCTCTTCAAAACAAACAAATTCGTTTTTCTTAATATCAAATACACCTAACTTATAATTAAAAGGGAAACTTGCTTTACTCAAATCAAGGCTTACTTCAAAATAATTTGCCTCCGCCACTTTCGTTAATAGTGGTGGATTTTTTACTTTCCATTGACCCACTTCAACTGCATCTCCAACGACACATAATGTTTGATTTGGCTCCATCAATGGCGCCTTGGCCCTAAAAATATGTGTTGTATTATTTTCAATTCCGTTGGATGGCTTTTGATGTAAGGTGGGAGGTATTAAAACATGAACAAATGGTTCGGTATAAAATACATTTTCTGGATAGCCTGTATAATTCCAAGCGTCCAATAAAACCAGCTCCTTACTATTTACTCTATTGGGATTAAAAATTTTATCATTGCCCCAATCGTACACTTTTGTGCCATCTGGATTTAATATAAAATAATGGTAAGTGATTTTATCATATGCTTGGTATTCATTAAAATCTAAGTGTAATACCCAATAGGAATCATTTAAAAATGTCAGGGGAATCGCGTTCTCAATTAGATTATTACCTAATAAAGGATGGTCGCCATATATATAAATTATTTGACCAAAGGTCGTTTGGTATTTTAGATGAAAATTGACCCTTTTCAATGTATTTTTTTTACCAAAAGCATTATTTAACACCCCCATTTCATTTTCAACAGTCTGCATATCAAGCAATTTTGCAATTCAATCATTTTGTCACAAAAATGTAACAAGTGCCCATAAAGATAAAATAATAGTGTGTAAAACGAACACATTAAGGTAAAAAATTGTTTCATTTTGTATGCATAAGCTTATAAATTCGTATATTGCTTATTATCAATTGTTTATAGATAATTAATGGATAAAATTGTAATCTATACTGACGGATCATCAAGGGGTAACCCCGGCCCAGGAGGCTATGGGGCTATATTAATGTGGGGTGAAAAAGTAAAAGAGTTGTCTGAGGCTTATCGAAAAACCACCAATAATCGGATGGAATTACTAGCTGTCATTAAAGCCTTACTGTCGATCAAAAAAAAGGAATTGCCCATTCACATATATACCGATAGTAAATATGTAGTGGAATCGGTCGAAAAAAAATGGTTAGATAATTGGATTAAAACAAATTTTAAAGGCGGTAAAAAGAACAAAGATTTATGGTTACAATACCATAAAATAGCCGCTCCGTTTCAAATTAAATTTCATTGGGTAAAAGGGCATGCCAATAATGCATTTAATAATAGATGTGACGAATTAGCTACCCTAGCTGCAGACAATGGCCCTTGGCAAATTGACGCGGAATTTGAAGCAATGAAAAACGAATCCTAGGAAAAAATTATAGGCTTTTGAATTGAGGCACCATAAATCGGAAGCCTCCAAATAATACACCTCCAAAAACTAAAGTTCCTGCAACACTATATGGATAAAAAGGCAAACCATCCACCATGGTTTGAACCAATCCTGTCATATTAATTGCATGATGGTAACCGCCTCCTTGTGCCCAAACTAAAAAATTGGACAATAAAAAATAAGCAGTAGGTGCCGATAAAAAACCAAGAATATATTTTGATAATTTATTGCTTTGTAATCCAAAACCAAATACAGCAGTACCCGCAATTAATACATAATTTAAAAGTTGACCACTATAAAAACCTTGAATAGGAGTCAAATGATAATTAAATAATATTTGGTATATCAAATCAGAAATAAACATAGAGATGATCGGCAATAAAAAGGCATATTGCTTTTTGGTTGCAAATAAAGATCCGCCAAATAAGGCAATAGCAATTTGTGGAGCGAACCCATAAGGACGACCAGGCAATACACGATACAATGCGCTTGTCGCAACCATGATGATTAAAGCAAGAATGATTTGTTTATTTAATTTCATTTTTTTATTTTTTTTCGATGGGTTCTTTCCTAGTTCAATTAAGTCTAAATTGATTAGGTTTTTCAAAAATAAGGATTCAAGTTAACATTGTAGAATTTACATTTTCCTCAAATGTGAATAACCCTATGGGACATAGGATTTAAATAACACGCTAGTTGTTATGGCTTTTAATGAGATCGCTTGTCCAGCAGGCAACATGACCGTCTCCCCTGCTTTCACGAAAAGCTCCTCCACCTGCAATTCCCCCTCCGTCACCAACAAGATTTCCAAGGAATGACTGTTTATTGTATAGTTTCCCCCTTTGGGTATGGTTATTTTTGTGATTCCAAAATCTGGGACAGGACATGCATATTCGGTTTCAATATCATTGCGCTTTTGCCCTTTCAAGATGGATGGATAAGTAGGTTTAAATTGTACCTGTTGCATCAACTCATTTACATCTACATGTTTAGAGGTAAGCCCACCCCTTAATACATTATCACTATTGGCCATCAACTCCATATTTTGACCTTCTAAATAAGCATGTAATAATCCAGCACCTTGAAAAATACCTTCATACTTTGAAAGATGCACAATGTTTAAAATATAAATGGAAAAAATTCCTTTGTCAATATTTTGATCTGGCACTTCCCCATTATAATATTGATTCGCCCACCAATGAGGATGTGTTTTGTCTACTGATCCACTTTTTACCGAAGCCACTGCATCCATCATCAATGGTTTTAAAATACCGTCCGCATCCTCTGATGATAATTGCATAAAAAAACGGTATAGCCCTTCATAATCAACCCCTCTATAATGAGCTTGTAGCGGATGAAAATAAGAAAATGATTGCAAGCGTTGTTCCAATAATTCAGGTGCTAAAAAACCATGTAATAACCAAAAGTCACTTAAAGCCACCATCACTTCGGGCTTATGATTTTGATCCTTGTAATTTCTATTAACTGCATCCAAACTTATTCCTGCAGCTTGCTCTTTTTCAAAACCAATAATGGCATTTTGTTTATCTGGATGTGCTTGTATGCTTAACATTTTAGCGACATCTAAAATTTTAAACAAATAAGGGAGCATCCCAAACTCAGAATGTGTTTTTAAACCTAACAAAGTGGATGGGTCATTTTGTATCATTTGATCTAATGGCATCCTCCCTTCCTTCGTCATCACTTCTGACACTGCCGAAGAATGCGCTCCCATCCAGTATTCTGCAAAAGGTTGTTGTGCGCTATTATCAATGCCCATCAAGCTGGGTATAAATTGTTGACCACCCCAGTCATAATGCCTATGTTTTCCTTGTAATTTATACGCTTTTTGCATGTATTAAATTCCGTTATGTTTAAACCAAATAACCAATAAAATGAATAACAAAGATACTGGGTTTTTGGGCGAAAACATGACTGCGGACTACCTAACAAAAAATGGTTTTGAAATTTTACACCGAAATTGGCGCTATAAACACCTTGAAATTGACATCATTGCAAGCAAGGATGGGCTACTTCATATTATTGAAGTTAAAACAAGGAGTTCCATTCAGTTTGGGTATCCTGAGCAAAGTATCCATCCTCAAAAAATGCAATTTCTAAAAAATGCAGCTGCCCTATTCCAATACCAATACCCAAATTGGAAATACTTACAATTTGATGTTGCGGCTATTATGTTGAACCCTTTCAATGAATGGGAACTATTATTTATTGAAGATGTTTATTTTTGATTTGTAGCGAGAAGTCCGTTCTTAATTAAGATTAATTTAAGATGGCTTGCATTTTTTCGACCATTTTATAAGTGGCTGGGCACAATTCCACATTTTGTTGATGGACATGTAAATAATCAATCACTTTCTTTTTTCCAAAATGAGGGAATCCTGCACAATCCGCTGGACGCACTTCATATATATTACACTTATGAGTTTTTAAATTTAAAAACTGACATGGGGTTACTTTGTTCAACCAATCCTTGTCCTTTTTATCATAAGTCAACCACTCCTTTTTAAAAGCAGCAGCTGTTGTATTCAAATGAGAAGCGATGCGTTTAATATCCGTATTGGTAAATGTAGGTGTCATGGTTTTACAGCAATTGGCGCAACTCAAACAATCTACTTCCTTCCAAACTTGGGCACTTACTTTTTCTGCATTGATATCCCAGCCTTTTGAATTTTGCTTCCCTATTTTAGTTAAAAAAGATTTTAATTGTTTTCTGTTGTGTCTTACTTTCTGCTTAAATGACCTTAAATTTACTTTCATATTATGTTTAATCTAGCGCGAAATAAAATCATTATAGCTTAACCATCAAATCTATTATCAGTATCATGCATTGGGCTATCTATAAAAAAGGTTTTAAGGCATTTTTGCAACTAGAGAAATCACTAAGTGATCACTCTGTCGAAGCTTATCTTAGAGATATTGATAAGTTATCCAACTATTTAGTCGCCAACGAAGCCGGCATCAGCCCCGCTGAAGTGACTTTGCAACATTTACAATCCTTTATTCAATCTATTGGCCAAATGGAAATGGCCCCTACCTCTCAAGCAAGAATCATTTCAGGTATAAAATCTTTTTTTAAATATTGTTTATTAGAACAAATTTGTACCATCAACCCTACCACACTTTTGCCCTCTCCTAAAACGAGACGCAAACTACCTGATGTATTAAGCTTTGAAGAAATTGAACAAATCATTGCACAAATAGATTTAAGCAAACCCGAAGGGGGGCGCAACAAAGCCATACTTGAAACAATGTATAGTTCAGGCCTTAGGGTCACCGAAGCCATTCAGTTAAAAATTTCTTGCTTATACCTTGATGTAGGATTTATAAGAGTCATTGGAAAAGGCGACAAAGAAAGATTAGTGCCTATTGGATCGGATGCCATTAAATATATAAAACTGTATAAAGATACCATTCGTGTGCATCAAACTCCTGCCAAAAATAGTGAGGATGTCCTATTTTTAAATAACCGTGGCAAAGGCCTTAGTAGGGTGATGATTTTTTACATCATTAAGGACTTGATTAAAAGGTCGGGCATCACTAAGTCCATTTCACCTCATAGTTTTAGGCATTCTTTTGCCACTCATTTAGTGGAAGGCGGCGCCGACTTGAGGGCTGTACAAGAGATGTTGGGGCATGAAAGCATCACCACCACCGAGATTTACACACATTTAAATAGGGAATTTCTAAGAGACACCTTGGACCGTTTTCATCCTGCTTTTCATAAAAAATAACAATAAAATCGCTAAAAAACGCCTAGGTTTGTTGTCTAAAATTATCTAAATGAAAAAATTACTTTTAATTATTGGAACTTTTATGAGTTTAGTTGCAGGTGCACAAGTTAAAATGCCAGCTGCTAGTCCTACTCAAACATTAAATCAAGACTTTGGTCTAGGAAAAATTGAAATCGTTTACTCAAGACCAAGTTTAAAAGGTCGTCCTGTTTATGGAAAAGGTACTTTATTAGCCCCAGTAGGTCAAGTATGGCGCACAGGTGCAAATGGTGCAACCAAAATTACTTTTTCTGATGCTGTTACTATCGGAGGTAAATTATTGCCAGCAGGTGCTTATGGATTATTTACTATTCCTGGTGAAACAGAATGGACTATTATTTTTAATACCAATTCTAAAGGTTGGGGAAGTTTTGAATACAAAGAGTCAGAAGATGTGGTTCGCTTACAAGTAAAACCTGAAACTACAAGCAATAACACTGAAACTTTTGGAATGAACATAGGCAATATCACTCCCGAAACAGCTACCATTGATTTAAAATGGGGTAAAGTATTGGTAAGTATTCCTATTTCAACAGATATCAAACCTACTGTTCGTAAACAAGTAGAAGCATCACTTACAGGAACCAATATTAATTCAAATACTTACGCAACTGCCGCCAATTTTTATTTTGATTTAGACAAAGATTATACAAAAACTTTGGCGAATGTGAACAAAGCCATTGAGACCAATGCAAAAGCATATTGGTTGTTTTTATTAAAAGGGAAAGCACAAAAATTGTTGGGAGATAAATCAGGTGCGAAAGAAAGTGCAACTACATGCATCAAGCTTGCAACAGAAGCAAAAAATGATGATTATGTTCGTTCCGCAAATGAAGTATTAAAAGGATTATAGTTTTTATCCATTCGCATAAATTATAAATGGATGCGGAGGTGGCGAAATTGGTAGACGCACTACCTTGAGGTGGTAGCGCCCATAAACCGGGCGTGGGAGTTCGAGTCTCCTCTTCCGCACAAAGCCCATTCAACCCTAAGTATCGCGGTGAATGGGCTTTTTTATTATTCAAAACAAACCACACAAACAAAATCGGAATTAAATAAGTATTGTAATTGTACTTTTTTATCTAGGTCCTGATGCGTTATTTCGGCAGTGACCAATCCTTGATCTTGATCAGCTAATTGTGTTACATTAAAATGTTTTGAAAAGTCAATCCCATTTTTTTCATACATCTTATACATCGCTTCCTTTGCAGCCCAATAAAAAGCCAACTGTTTTAAAAGTGCGTCTGCAGTGATATCTGTCACCAATTGTTTTTCTTCTACACTTAAAAATTTATGTGCTACTTTAGAAATTCTATCGTGTATCATTTCTATGTCCACGCCAATAGGCCCAGTTTCGCTAATGGCGCAAGCTGCAAATCCTTTACAATGTGATAAGGAGAAATGAAAGGGTGCACCAGGCAAACAAGGTTTGCCATTATCTGCGATTTCAATTGATTCCAATGCAATTTCAGGTCGCATTAATTTCAATAACCATCTTGCTGCTAAATGTTGCAATTTGCGATCTTCATTTTGAATATCCACCAATAGTTTCATTTCTTCTTCAAAATAGGACAATGGCTCTTGTATTGCCCAAATGGCAAAATAAGTAGTCTCGTTAATATTTTGTTGATAAAAGAAAGGCATAAAAAAAAGCTTTAAGTTAAATTGCACCGCATTCCCTACCCTACAACTTTAATAATTCAAAGACAAACATAAACAAAATAAACTAAGATGATTTTATCAGACAAGCGAATATTAGAAGAAATTGAAAAAGGAACCATCAAAGTGGTGCCTTATGATCGTAAAGATTTAGGAAGTAATAGTTATGATGTTCATTTGGGAAAATGGTTGGCTACTTATGATAATAATATCTTAGATGCTAAAGCACATAATACCATCACTTATTTTGAGATACCAGAGGAAGGATTTGTTTTAGAACCTACTGGTTTTTATTTAGGTGTTACTTTAGAATACACAGAGACACATGCACATGTTCCTTTTTTAGAAGGAAAATCTTCTACCGGCCGTTTAGGTATTGACATACATGCCACCGCAGGAAAAGGAGATGTTGGATTTTGCGGTTACTGGACATTGGAAATTTCTGTAAAACAACCTGTACGCGTTTATAAAGGGATGCCGATTGGACAACTTATTTATTTCCCAGTGGATGGAGAAATTGAAGTGAAATACAATCAAAAATCAAATGCTAAGTACAGTGGTCAACCTGAAAAGCCGATTGAAAGTATGATGTGGAAGAATACATTTTAGTTTCTTTGTGGTGTAGCTAATACCCATAATAGTACATCATTATAACTTTCAATTCCTTTGGATTGTTGATTCCAAATTAAAAACTGATCATACATTTTTTCAGAGCCCGGCAATCTTTTATTTTGTCTTGCCTTAAAAAAGGCCTTGATCTTTTGTCGATCAGCAATAACCTTAGGTGACAACAATGCTTTGTTTCGTTTAACCACTACTTCCCATCTATTATAATTACCAGATTTAGCAATCAGCATTAGTTGTGCCTCCTGCGCATAAGTAAACATCTGCAAATACATCGAATATTGAATGAATACATTGTCATTAAGTAACGCAGTACGATAAGCTACAAAATTGGCTTCCGCTTCGGATGCATACCCTAATTGGTGTGCCATTTCATGGCAAATGGTAAAGGCCTGTGTTAAGATGGGTAAATCTGGCCTTATGATCGCCTCGGAACTGAGGGGTTGATAAAATGCCAAATAACCTATCTTATCTCCTAAACTTGGGAAGTAGGCCTTTTTAATATTGGGATGTAAATAGGTCAAAAAGGGATAAGCCCTTGCACCTACCAAGTAGGCATACTTACTTTGTTCAATGAGGGAATCTAAGGTTAACTGGTCTATTTGGGTATCAAGAATCTGGGTTCTAACTGCATTGAGTTGACTAATATAGACCAAGCTAAGGCTATCCACTTGAGATTCGGTATAGGAAAGGGGTACTTTTAATTCAAAATCCTGGGCAGGACTTGTTTTTTGATAATTCAGCCCCCATATCATTTGAAAAAAAACATAGAGCATGGCCAATACACGGGTTGTCTTATAAAACATTCTACCCATCATCAAGCCTTTTTTAATCTTACTTTTAATTTTAAATAGAAAATGTAAAATATTGTATATCAATATTATAAGTAAAATTATATAAAGCCATTCCCCAATAGCAAAAGGGATGTGCCCAATGACACCACGAAGCCCATAAGTGAACCATTTAAAAACCCTGTCCGTATAAAGATCCTGCACCCATTGGGCATTTTTACCAAAAACGAATACCAAAACGGCAAGGGCATGCCAGGTATATGCAGAGGCAATTTGGAGACTTTTGGGAAGACGAATCGACATGATTTTAATTGTAGCGTAAAATTAGGATAAACTTTGTCTTTTGGTTGCTTTTTACTAACTTTGCCACCCTTATAAGTACGGTTATGAACCAAAACAGGGCTTACGAAATAGCATTTGTGGGTTTAATTCCCGGGTTACACGAGTTGGAATACCGTATCGAGGATAAGTTCTTTATTAATTTTGGACCTCAGGATTTTAGTGATTGTAACACATTGGTGAAGTTGAAATTAGATAAGCACCAAGGTTTTATGCAATTACATTTTGATGTGGATGGCAAGGTAGAGACCATTTGCGATCGTTGTGGGAACCCACTGTCGGTTTCACTTTGGGATGAGTTTAACCTAATTGTAAAATTAGTAGACGATCCCGAAGCCATGAACAGCAATGAAGAGGATCCAGATATCTACTACATTGACCGACACGAAAGTCATTTTTCAGTAGCTAGCTGGATTTATGAATTCATTAATTTGAGTATCCCCTTGCAAAAAATTTGTAAGGAAAACGAAAAAGGTGAATCCACTTGCAACCAAAAAGTGTTAGATCAACTTAAAAAGTTCCAATCTAACCCCAACGAAATTCCAAACAATAATATTTGGAAGGGATTAGATAAGTTTAAAAACTTAGGAGAATAAGAAAAGAAGAATTGAAATAGTATAATAGTCGATTAAATAAAATATAAATAATTAAAACATAAGAGATGCCTAATCCTAAACGCAGACACTCACAACAACGCAGTGCTAAAAGAAGAACTCACTATGTAGCACAAGAAGTTACCTTAAGCAAAGATGGTACAACAGGTGAAATACATGTTCGTCATCGCGCTCATGTACAAGAAGGTAAATTGTATTATAAGGGTAAATTAGTATCTGAGAAAGCGCCTTTAAAAGCGTAATTCATATAAAATGAATATCGGCATAGATATGATGGGTGGTGATTTTGCACCATTAGAAGCTGTTAAAGGCGTACAACAATATCTATCTCAATACCAAAATAAATTATTTTGTATTGGTGACGAAACACAACTGAAACAATTGTTTCAGGATCATGGTTTTTCGTCACCATTTTTACATATTGTTCATGCCCCAGAAGTGATTGGGTATCATGAACATCCTACCAAAGCATTAAAAGAAAAACCCAACTCTTCCATTTCCATAGGGTTTAAGTTATTAGCCGATGACGAGATTGACGCCTTTTTAAGCGCTGGCAACACGGGCGCTATGTTAGTAGGCTCCATGTTTAGTATAAAACCAATTCCAGGCATCTTAAGGCCCACTATTGCTTCCTTACTTCCTAAACTAGATGGTTATACTGGCATCTTGGTGGATGTAGGATTAAATGCAGATTGTAAACCAGAACAATTAAATCAATTTGCAATTTTAGGAAACTTATATGCAAAGCATATTTTAAATATTGCTAATCCTAAAGTGGCCTTATTGAATATGGGAGAAGAAGAAGGAAAGGGCAATGCATTAGCACAAGCCACTTATCCCTTATTAAAACAAAATACGGCTTTAAATTTTATTGGGAATGTAGAAGGTCGTGATATATTTAATCTCAAAGCAGATGTGATTGTTTGCGATGGCTTTACCGGAAATATTGTTTTAAAAACGGCCGAAGCCATGTATGATGCAGCAGTTCATCAAAATTTAGGCAATGATTCATTTTTTAGTAGATACCATTTTGAAAATTATGGAGGCATCCCTATTTTGGGTGTCAATAAACCTGTCCTCATTGGGCATGGTATTAGTAATGCAAAAGCATTCATGAACTTGATTTTATTAGCCGAAAAAATGGTTGAATCAAAGTTTTGCGATATTATTACGAGCAACTTTGCAAATAGTTAGTATTTACTAACATCTTTTAGTTTTCCTTGTTTTTAACCTAATTTCACCCAATCAACATTGATTTATCTTTCTATGTGGCTAAATAATATACTTGAAACAATTGGGAATACGCCCTTGATTCGACTTAATAAAATCACAGCGCAAATTCCAGCTACTATCCTAGCCAAAGTAGATTATTTTAATCCTGGCAATTCTATTAAAGATAGAATGGCATTAAAGATGATTGAGATGGCCGAAGCTTCGGGCGCTTTAAAACCAGGCGGAACTATTATAGAGTGTACTAGTGGAAATACTGGAATGGGTTTAGCTTTAGTTGCCATCGTAAAAGGATACAAATGTATTTTCACTACCACCGATAAACAGAGTAAGGAAAAAATGGATATTTTACGTGCCATGGGCGCCGAAGTGTTTGTATGTCCTACCAATGTGGAACCAACGGATCCCTTAAGTTATTACTCTGTGGCTCGAAGATTAGCCAATGAAATACCCAATTCATTTTTTGTAAATCAATATGATAATTTGGCAAACAGACAAGCTCATTATGAAAGCACAGGTCCTGAATTATGGAATCAAACAGAAGGAAAAATTACACATCTAGTTTGCACTGCTGGAACGGGTGGTACCATCACGGGTACTGCAACATTTTTAAAAGAAAAAAATCCGAATATTAAAATATGGGCCATTGATCCAGTAGGATCCTTACTTACCCATTATTTTAAAACAGGTGAAATAGACCATAGTAAAGTAGCTCCTTATATTGCGGAGGGCTTTGGTGAAGATTTTGTTCCTGAAAATTACGATATGACGGTGATTGATCATTTTGAGCAAGTGAGTGATAAAGAAGGTGCCTTAATGACGCGTAGATTAGCAAAAGAAGAAGGTCTTTTTTGTGGCTATAGTGCAGGTAGTTGTTTACAAGGGTTAATACAATTAAAAGACAAATTACAACCGACAGATATTGTGGTTTGTATTTTTCATGATCATGGTAGTCGTTATATAGGTAAAGTATACAATGACGATTGGATGAAAAGTAAAGGGTTTTTATAAGTCCCTTTATAGTCTATACGCTTTACATAATTTTTATTTTCTCACTTATTTATCTAGTATAAAAGGGCATATGGCTAACATCCGTTTGGCCAAGAATTTGTATATTTGCACCATAATAATTTAACTATGAGCAAGTACACATCTGGTGTTTTATTTGGCAAGGAATTAGAGGCTTTGTACAATGATGCCAAAAACAACCATTTCGCAATTCCAGCAGTAAACACAACAGGAACGGATACGATTAATGCAGCCATCGAAACTGCAGCAAAAGTGAACTCCCCTATTATCATCCAATTTTCTAATGGTGGTGCTCAATTTATCGCAGGCAAGGGAATGCCCAATGATAATTTACAGGCTAATATTCAAGGTGCTATTGCAGGTGCATTACATGTGCATCAAGTAGCTAAATTTTATAATGTACCTGTTGTATTGCATACCGATCACGCTTCCAAAAAATGGCTTCCATGGATTAGTGCTTTAATAGACGCAGGAGAACAATTTAACAAAGAAAAAGGGCAACCTTTATTCAGTTCGCATATGTTGGATTTATCTGAAGAACCTTTGGAAGAAAATATACATACTTCAGCTGAATTTTTTAAAAGAATGGCCCCATTAGGAATGAGTATTGAAATTGAATTAGGCGTTACAGGTGGCGAGGAAGATGGTGTAGATAATAGTGGTGTTGAAAATGATAAATTATATACACAGCCCGAACATGTGGCTTATGCTTATACTGAATTAAGTAAAGTAAGTAATATGTTTACCGTTGCAGCTGCTTTTGGAAATGTACATGGCGTATATAGTCCAGGTAATGTTGAATTAAGACCTGACATTTTAAACAATAGCCAAGTATATATTGAGCAACATTTAAAAACAGCTCCTAAACCAGTTTACTTTGTATTTCATGGCGGTTCTGGTTCACCACAAAATCAAATTAGAGAAGCCATTGGATATGGTGCTATCAAAATGAATTTGGATACCGATTTACAATGGGCTTTCTGGGAAGGTATTTTAAAATATTACATAAAAAATGAGGCTTACTTACAAACGCAATTAGGAAATCCAGATGGTTCCGATAAGCCCAATAAAAAATTCTACGACCCAAGAGTTTGGCTTAGAAAAGGTGAAGAGTCATTCATACAGCGCTTAGAAGTTGCCTTTAATGACCTAAACTGTATTAACCGAAACGCTTAAACAAAATTTTAACACGGCCACCCCAATGAAAATGAGGTGGCTGTTTATTTTTTTATAACTTCATAAAGACGAAAACGATTGCCTTAGTACCTCGCCTAAAAAGCGATGTACTAATTACTTAAATAGTTGCCAATGAAAAACAGAGAAGAAGATATTGAAGTAAACTTAACTGGAGAAGAAACAACTGGATCAGAGGCTAAAAAAGCCAGATGGTTTAAACGCATCCGCAAGGGAATTACCACTTCCACTGCCGATAAGAAAGAGACACCAGAAGGTTTGTGGACCAAATGCCCCTCTTGTAATCATATTTGTACAAGTTCGGAGCTAAAAGAAAATTTATTTATTTGTAGTAAATGTAATTTTCATCATCGCATTGGCAGTGATGAATATTTTGATATTTTATTTGACGAAGCACAATTCACCGAATTGTTTGATAATATTAAAAGTAAGGACGCCCTTAACTTTACCGATTTAAAAAATTATCAAAAACGACTTGACGAAATTCATGCCAAAACCGATTTAAAGGATTCTATGCGTGTCGCTGTGGGAAAAGTAAATGGAGAATCTATTGTGGTGGCTTGTATGGACTTTGAATTTATTGGTGGCTCTTTAGGAAGTGTCATGGGCGAAAAATTTAGTCGCGCCATTGATTATTGTATCGAGCATCATCTTCCTTATTTAGTGATTAGTAAAAGTGGCGGTGCAAGGATGATGGAAAGTGCCTTTAGTTTAATGCAATTAGCAAAAACCAGTGGTAAATTATCACAATTAAGCGATGCTAAATTGCCCTTTATCTCATTATTAACCGATCCTACATTTGGAGGTATTTCGGCCAGCTTTGGCATGTTGGGTGATATTAATATAGCGGAACCAGGTGCTTTAATTGGATTTGCAGGCCCTAGGGTCATCAAAGAAACCATTAAGAAGGATTTACCTCCTGGCTTTCAAAGGAGTGAATTTTTATTAGAACATGGATTTTTAGATTTCATCATTGATCGTAAAGAGCTTAAAAACAAACTTTCCGAAGTGGTCTTTCTTTTTAGAAATTAGAGGGTCTTGGCTTTAGTTCAATTTTCTAATTCAAAAACAGAATACTTATATTACTTTTGTCTCCGATCCCGAGTACTCGGGGTCGGATTTTTTTATGTCTAAAGTGATCAAACAAATCGAGCTTAACAATAGGCAAGCCTATTTTAACTATCATATCGAGGATAAGTATGATGCTGGCATTGTATTGCTTGGAACCGAAGTAAAATCGATTCGTGAAGGCAAAGTAAGTTTTAATGATTCCTTTTGCATATTTGACAAAGGCGCACTTTGGGTGAGGGGATTATTTATTAATGCTTATACCCACGGTAATTCTAATAATCATATTGAAGTACATGATCGTAAGCTTTTGTTAAATAAACGAGAATTAGAAAAATTAGAATCCAAAGTAAAAGAAAAAGGATACTCTATAATTCCACTTCGTATCTTTTTTAATGAAAAGCGCTATGCTAAATTAGAAATTGGTGTAGGCAAGGGTAAAAAAGAATTTGACAAAAGAGAGACCATTAAAAATAGAGATGTCGACAAGGAAATTAAAAGATTACTTAAGCGATAGCATTTGCCTCCCCCATTACTCATACTTTTTTTTCGGGACTTCTGTAAAATTTAACTGCTCATCTAATGCAGTGGGATGTGGACGATGTGTCGTTGCATAGGCAATGCCCATTAAAACCGAAAATAAGCCAAATGACCAAGCCAACTCCATTGGAATGAGCCAATATCCCCAAGCCTTGTTTATAATCGCTTTTTCTGGGTGACTCAATTCATAAATCACTTCGGTTTTGGATCCAACCTTATTTTTATACTTTTCAGTCTCCAACTTTAAATAGTAGGATTTACCAAATTCACTGTAATGCGCTGTTATTGTATCCCCTTTTATTTCAATAATCGCAGGAGCTGTTTCACTATCAAAATAATCAGGTTGTCGACTAAAAGGTAGGTACAATAAAAAACAAGTGACAAATAATATGATGGCTGACTTAAACAACTAAAATGAATATTTTTAAATTTTATTAAAAAAAAGGGGCGCTATCATAATGAAGCACCCCTTTTATATTAGGTTCTAAAAAAATTAATTGTTTAAACTCCTAAAGTCAACAGGGACTAATTTACTTACCCCTGGCTCTTGCATGGTTACTCCGTAAATGACATCAACAGCACTCATGGTTTGTTTATTATGAGTTACAATAATAAATTGGGAGTTATCACTGAATTTTTTAATCATTTGTGTAAACTTGCCAACGTTGGCATCATCCAAAGGCGCATCTACCTCATCCAAAATACAGAATGGAGCTGGCTTAATTAAATAAATAGCAAACAACATTGCCGTTGCAGTTAAGGTACGCTCCCCTCCACTCAACTGACTAATTGAAGATGGTTTTTTACCCTTAGGACGGGCTACAATCTCTACCGCTGTTTCTGCTAAATTATCAGGATCTACCAATATCAAGTCACAAGAATCTTCCTCCGTAAACAATGCTTTAAATACCTTTTGGAAATTTTCTCTCGCTGTATTGTAAGTGGCTAAAAATGCCTGATTAGCCGTCGCTTCCACTTCCTGAATGGTTAACATTAAACTTTCCTTCGCAGTTACTAAGTCATTCTTTTGTTCTAAAATGAAATCATATCTCTTTTTCATTTCAGTATACGCTTCAATGGCGGTTGGATTCACCTCACCCATATTTTCCAAGCGCTTTTTCATACGGTCGGTATTGGCTTGTAGTTCATCCAAAGAGGTTTCAGTAAATCTACCTTCATCTAAAATATCCTCTAATTCAACTTTGAATTCTACATTCAAACGCTCTTTGGTTCCTGCCAGTTGTAATTTTAGGTTATTTAGTTTATCCTTAATCTCATTGATCAATTGATCCACCAATTCCTTCGACTTCACTTGGTGTCTTAATGCACTTTCTTTTTCTTGAAGGTCATTTCTTAATTTGTAATAAGATTGATCTGCTTCATTTAATTTCAACTCCTCCTCCTCTTTCACTCTTATAGATTCTACCAAACCTGCTTGCAATGCTTCTAATTGTTCACGACTCTCAATAATGGCAGCTGACGCTTCGGTTAACTGAACACTATTGGTTTGTATTTGAGCATGTAAATCATTCAACTGATTCTCCTTAAACAACACTTCTTGTTGTAATGCTTCTATTTTACTTTGTTGTTTTGTCAATTGCAAATTCATCTCATTGAATTCGCCCGATGCTAAGTGATAAGCTTGCTCTGCAGCTTGGTATGCTAATTCGATATCTTCTAACTTAGCTTGTGTTTCCTGTAAGGATATATTCAACGCCTCAAATGCAATCCTTGTATCGGCAATGGCTGTATGTTCAAATTGCAATTTTTCTTCAAAATCTACCAACTTAGCACTTGCTGATGTTTGCGCTAATTGTAAATTCTCTAATCTATTTTTATTCGCAAATACATCATTAATTAAAGAATTAACTAATTGATCTGTCGCTCTAATTTCATTCTCCTTTAATAACTCATTAAATTCTAAAACCGAATTATGTTTTGCTTGAATCTTTTCTTTTAACTCATTAACCACTTTTTCTTGTGATTGAATATCTTCCAATAATTTTTCTAAATTTTTGGCACGACCAATTTTTTTACCTTCAAAGATACCTACGCTTCCTCCTGTTAAAGAATACTTACCCTTAACATACTTCCCTGTTTTTTCTAAAAGGATGCCATCAAAACTTTGTTGTAAGGCTTGTTCATTTTCGGCAATAAATACATTACCTAATAAATGATTCGCCAAAGCAGCATATTTACTATCTACTTCTAATACAGATAAAGCCGAAATGGTATTAGCAGGCGCTGATGACACTTGGGCTCCCTGTAATTGATCCAATAAAAAGAAATTAGCTTTCCCTTTTTTATTATCGTCTAATAATTGAATGGCTTGTAAACCCTCTTGTAAATTATTGACAACATAATAATTTAAATACGGCTCTAATACATTCTCTACTGCAGCACGATACGCTTCTTTGACATATAAAATATCTGATAAAATAGGCGCATTGTGATTCCAGCCCGTATTCTTATGTAAAAATTTAACGCTATCAGGATAGCCATCCATAGAGTCCACTAAACTTTTCAATAAATCGTACTCGTTTTTCTTAGCATCCAACACCCTTGTTTCATCGGCTAATTGAGATCTTAATTTTTCTAACTGTTCCTGTGTTTCAAATATGCCCGCTTTTGCAATATCATGTTGTTTATGCAAATCAGCTAAATGCGCTTTATTGGTAGCGAGGGTGGCTTCTTTTTCAGATAACTGAGTAGTAATTGATTCAATCTGAGTTAACCTTTGTCCTTGCTCTTCCTCCAATTGATGTTGTGACCTTTGGATATTTTGTATAGAAGTGTCCGCCACAGCTACTTTTTTCTCCGCATCAAATTGATTGCGTTGAATTTGTTGGTATTGTTGACGCAATGAATCAAGCACCACTCTTTGGTCATCAAAATCGGTGCGCTTATTGGTTAAAGCTAATTGAGATTGCTCTACCCTATTTTTAAAATCTGCAAATATTTTTTCTTCATCAACCACTTGTAATTTAGTATACTCAATGGAGTCTCCAATAGTTTTCAGTTGGCCTTCAGCTCTTTCTAAAAATTCTTGTAAAGACTTTTCCTTGTCATTTAAATAATCAAGGCGTTGTGCTGCTAAATTTTTATCATTTTCTTTTGAACGTAGGTTTTGCAACAAATCATTGAATTCATGTTGCATGGATTGCAAGCCTTTCTCCTTTTCGATAAAGCTGACTCTTTCTTGCTCCAATCCAGCTTCTTCTAGGGCGATGGCCGCTTCCAATTCAAACTTCTTATCTACTTCAGCATCCTGTTGCTCATTCAATTCCTTGTAACTAATATTAAATCCTTCTAAGGCCGCCTTCGCTAATTCAATGGCTGTATCCTTATAGTCCTTTTTAATTTCAAAATATTTTTCTGCTTTTTTAGCTTGATTCTCTAGTGTTTTGAGTTGGTTATTGATTTCAAATAACAAATCCTCAATCCTTGCCAAATCCTGCTCGGTTGCATCTAATTTATTTTTCGCTTCTTTTTTTCGAGTTTTATAAATGGTGATGCCCGCAGCTTGCTCTAACATTCTGCGACGGCTATTATCTTTATCCTTGATAATATCATCCACCATTCCTAATTCAATAATAGCATAACTATCTGTGCTCACCCCTGTATCCATAAATAAATTGTGGATGTCTTTTAATCGACAAGCCACATCATTTAATCGATACTCACTTTCACCGTTTTTATAAAAACGACGCGTAACCGTAACATTATTAAATTCTGTTGGTAATAAATTTTTAGTATTCTCAAAAGTCAAGCTTACTTCAGCCATACTACTTGCACTTCTGGTTTTGCTTCCGTTAAAAACCAAAGAATCTAAATTTTCACTTCGAAGCGCTGAAATTTTTTGCTCTCCTATCACCCATCTTATGCTATCAATGATATTACTTTTACCACAACCATTTGGTCCGATAATGCCTGTTATACCCTCATCAAAACTTACAATTGTTTTGTCAGCAAAGCTCTTGAACCCTTTGATTTCTAATGACTTTAGTCTCACTTGTTTTCTTCTTTTTTATGTCTGCGAACATAAGAAAAAGACCCAAGAAATCAAGGCTAAAATGGTGTTTTGTGTACAATTAGTGGAGAAAAATTAAGCCTTCGCCACAAGCCTGCCTCCCTCGGTCGTAAGGGTGCGCGAAGGGAACTTATTGACCACCATAAAATCATGGGTCGCCATGATGATGGCAGTTCCATCCTCCTTAGCAATTTGGAATAGAATTTGCATGATTTCATCGCTGGTTTCGGGATCCAAACTCCCTGTGGGTTCATCTGCCAATATTAATTTAGGAGAATTCAGTAATGCCCTAGCGATATCCACCCTTTGTTGCTCGCCACCGCTCATTTCAAAGGTCATTTTGAATCCTTTATTTTCAAGCCCTACCTTGGCTAATACATCGTTAATTTTTTGGTTGATCAGTTGCTCATCCTGCCAACCAGTTGCTTTTAAAACAAATCTCAAATTCTCATGCACATTACGATCGGTCAATAACTGAAAATCCTGAAAAACAATACCCAAATTTCTTCTTAAAAAAGGGAGGGTTTTCCAATCCATTTGTTTCAAATCAAATCCAACCACATTGCCCTGCCCTTCAGTGAGCGTGATTTCCCCATATAAAGATTTAAGCAAACTACTTTTCCCTGTCCCCGTTTTGCCTACTAGATAAACAAATTCACCTTTTTGCACTTCAAAATTAACCTCTTGCAAAATGAGATTCCCACTTTGATAAATATTTACATGTTCTAGTTGAACGACAATTTCACTCATGATGTTATAATTTATAAGAACGCTTTAATCATTCTATTGATAAAATTAATAGCTAAATAGTTCCTTTCCAAAACTTCCTTGTAATACTAATTCTTTTGTATCACAAGCTTCCACTTGACCAATAATTTGTGCATCAATATTAAATGTTTTAGCAAGGTCAATAAGCGATATCGCAGTAATTGAATCAGTAAATATTTCCAAACGATGCCCCATATTAAATACTTGATACATCTCTTTGGTATTGGCCCCTGAATTTTTTTGAATTAATTGAAAGATGGGCGGCGGTTCCATCAACTTATCTTTTACAATGCGCATATTACCCGGCAAATACTTCATACATTTTGTTTGTCCTCCACCACTGCAATGTATCATCCCTTTTACTGCATTAAAATGTTGTGTCAAAATAGCTTTGACTAATGGCGCATAAGTACGCGTAGGGCTTAATAATAGTTTTCCCACTGAAATGGAGCCATAGCCTGGTATTTCAAGCATATCGCTCATTTTATTTTTACCAATATAAACCACTTGATCATTGAGTTTAGGCTCGAAGGTCTCAGGATATTTAGTGGCGTATTCTTTACTTAACACATCGTGTCTTGCACTTGTTAATCCATTACTACCTAGTCCACTGTTGTATTCGGTTTCGTAAGTAGCTTGTCCATGACTTGAAAAGCCGACAATCACTTGCCCCGGCGCAATTAGATCATTGGTGATTAATTTTGACTTTGGCCATCTTGCCGTCATCGTTCCATTCACAGCAATGGTTCTTACCACATCACCTACATCTGCAGTTTCACCCCCTAAAAAGTCAATATGAACTCCATAAGTTTTTAATGTATTAAAAAAGTCCTGTGTGCCATTAATTAAAACACTTAGAATATCTCCTGTAATCAATAATTTATTACGATCAATGGTTGATGAAAATAATATTTGGTCATAAATACCAACACATAATAAATCATCTAAATTCATGGCAATGGCATCCTGTGCAATGCCCTTCCAAACACTAGCATCCCCCGTTTCCTTCCAATAGATATAAGCTAAGATACTTTTAGTACCTGCCCCATCGGCATGCATAATATTAATATAATCTGATTGACCCCCTAAAAAGTCAGCGTATAACTTACAAAAAGCGTTAGGATACAATCCTTGATCTAAGTTTTGGATGGCTGCATGAACTTCCTCCTTTTGAGCGGAAACACCGCGTTGGGCATACAATGACATTGAACTAAATTGGTTTATGGCACAAAGGTACAATTGTTTTACATTTGTGCCATATTTAGCATTAACAGATGAAGGTTCATTACGATTTAAAACAATTACCCCCTTTTAAAAACGCTGTCATTACAACAGGGGCTTTTGACGGTGTGCATACAGGACACCTCCAAATCATCAAGAGAATTAAGGAAATAGCCCAAAAAGTAGGTGGCGAAAGTATTATTATCACTTTTCATCCTCATCCTCGAAAAATCATCTCCTCTATCCCAGGCGAAATCAAACAATTAACTTGTTTAGATGAACGGATTGCTTTACTTGAAAAAGCCAATATTGACCATTTGGTGGTCGTGAACTTTGATTATACTTTCTCTAATTTATCAGCCCATGCTTATATCAAGGATTTTTTAGTTGATCATTTTCATCCCCATACGATCATTGTCGGATACGATCATCATTTTGGGAAAGGCCGATTAGGTGATTTTGAGATGCTGAAGGATCTAGGTAAATCATTTCAGTTTCAAGTGGAAGAGATTAACGAACAAATAGTGGAAGGCGAAATCATCAGTTCCACTTTAATTAGAAATTATTTATTAGATAAGAACATTACCAAAGCCAATCAATTATTAGGTTATCCTTATTTTTTCGAAGGCTTTATAGTGAGAGGTAATCAAATAGGCCGTACCATCGGATTTCCTACTGCCAATTTACGCATCATCAATGAAGAAAAATTAATCCCTGCCAATGGGGTTTATGCTGTTCGTGTGACGGGTACCTGTTTAGAAAATAAAATATTTGATGGTATGATGAATATCGGAATTCGTCCTACTGTGGATGGACAGAAAAAAGTAATTGAAGTAAATATTTTTAATTTTGATAATGATATTTATGAAAACAATATCATTGTTTCCGTGTATGAATTCATTAGAGGAGAGGAAAAATTCAGTGGCCTAGAAGCCCTGAAACAGCAGTTATACTTAGATAAAGTGACTGCAGCTACTATTTTACTGCAATATCCATCATAGCAGGATCCATTATTTTAACGACCAACTCCTTTAACAAATCGGCATCTGAATTAGCAGCGTCATTAATACCTATGACCCTTAAATTATATTCCTGTATTAAAATTAAAATGTGTTGCACTTTGCCCACTGGATAATTTCGAGCAGCTGCTATATAGTTTTTAACTGCGTAAAAAGACACGCCTACTTCACTCATGATTGTTTTTTCATCTCTTGTGCCTAAGCCATAGATGGCATACAGCTTGCTAAAAAAAGCATACAAAGTGGGTAGTATCAATTGTATCGGTGCCGCTTTATTATTAGATTCAAAATATTGAATCATTCTTATTGATTTTGAAAAGTTACGCTGCGCAATGGCATCTTGAAATTCAAACGCATTGTATTCCTTACTAATACCAATGTACTTTTCAATATCATCATCGGTTATTTTTTTACGATCCCCTAAGTTGACCACCAATTTATCTATTTCATTTTGTATTCGACTAATGTCATTTCCAATATGATCAACAATAATTTGAACTGCTTTTGGTGTAATTTGATATCCCTTTTCTGAAACAAAACCAGTCACCCATTCAGGTAATTTATTGTCGTACATTTTTTTAGTCGCAATAAAAATGGATTTTGTTTTTAATAATTTCCCAAATGTTTTACGACCATCTACATTTTTATCCTTATAGGCAATCACCAAAATAGTAGAAGATAAGGGCTTTTCAATATAAGACTCCAATTTCTCAATTTGTCCCATGTGCTGCGCTTCTTTAATAATAACCACTTGTTTTTCTGCAAATACAGGATATCGCTTGCAAGCATTGATCACATCAGCCCAATCCGCATCCTTTCCATAAAATACAGTCAAATTAAAGGACTGCTCCGATTCGGGTAATAAATGATGTTCGGCATATTCAACCACCTGATCAATATAATAGGGCTCCTCCCCTTCGAGCCAATAAACGGCATCAAAGACCTTGTTTTTCCAATTGGCAATTATTTTTGAAGTGGGCATAAGCAAATATAAAATTATTTTAACGAGCTATTAGCAAGTTTAACAAATTACATTGAACTTATTTTATATTTATTAATATATCTTTGCGGTCAAATAACAACCCATTTTATGAGCAACGAAACAACTGGCAATTCGAATAAAATTTTTATCGGAATTTTACTCATTGCGTTAATTGGTTCTTGGATTTATTTCATTAATACCAATAACACCAAAACACAAACTATTACCAATTTTACTACCGAAGTAGCGGTATTAGACAGTACAAAAAACAGCATTCAAGCTGAATTTATAGCAGCTTCTGCTAAAGTAGATTCCTTGACTCAGGAAAATACAGGATTGCAAGGCGCCTTACAAGAAAAATCAACTGATATCCAAAAACTTAAGTTAAACATTAGTAATATTTTAAGAAAAAAAGACGCTACTGACAAGGAACTTTCCGAAGCAAAATCAATGATTGCTGATTTAAATGGCAAGGTCAATAACCTATTGGCTGACTTAGGAAAAGCGCAGGAAGAAAATAAACAACTTAATGTGCAAAATCAGGATTTGACTTCAAAAAATTCAACGCTTACCAACAACTTAAATACGACACAAAAAGAAAAAGATCGATTACAAGATATTGGGTCCACCTTACACGCTTCCACTTTTAGCATTCAAGCCATTCGCGTTAAAAGTAATGGTGCTGAAAAAGCAACTGAAAATGCAAACAGAGCTAGCTTAATACGGTTAGCCTTTATGATTGACAAAAATAAAATCACCCCTACTGGCAATCAGGAATTATATGTTTGTATTACCGGACCTAATGGTAAAACTATTGGCGACGGTGGTAATTTTAATACAAGAGAGGACGGTGCGCGGGCTTATGCCAATAAACTATCTGTCGTGTATGAACAAAATGCTGCATTACCTGTAAGTTATGATTTTAAGCAATCAAATAAATTCACTAAAGGTGAATACAAAGTGGAAGTTTACCACAATGGATTTAAAATTGGGGAAGGTAAAACAGCACTTAAAAAAGGATTATTTTAATTGAATCTCACTCGTCTCCTATTTATAGTTGATGGGTCAAAATAAAAAGAGGCCCCTTGCAATCGTAAGGGGCCTCTTTTATTATTTATTATTCTTTCTATACTAACTCATTCGAGTTGCTAAAACCTTGCATCATGTTGCCAATTGGAATCTCATTGTAAGACAATGCATAAAACCATAATTGAATGGCCGCAGGCGAAATAGATTCTACAAAAAAGTTGGCTTTACTTAAAATGGGAACTAGTTTTTCAGTGAGCTCACGCAATTCATTTGAATCGGTGGTTTGCGCCCATTGATTTAATAAAGCTTTTAACTGCGCTAATTCATTGTCCAGTAAATGATCAAAGGCATGCAATTGTATGAATTCCGAAACGGCTTCATATAACATTGCTTTGTTGTTTGATTTCATAAGGGTAATGTTTTTTGTCGAGTTGGATTATTTATACAAAGGTCCCACCTTCATGTTAACTAATTATGAACTTTATCTCAAAATGAAAAATTGTGGAAAACTTGATTGAAAATGTTATTTAAGCACCTGTTTCATAAGTAATTAACCATCTTATGCTTCCAAATTACTTCAATACAATTGCAGATAAGGCAGGTAAATCTAAATGTAGTATTTGCCACTCTTTATTTTCGGGTGCGCTTTTCGCTATGATCTTATCATTGTATAAATCACCCACGCCCCAGTAATTGGGTGCGTCACTATTAAAAATTTCAGTCCAAGTTTTTTTCCCATACACATGAATGGGGAATTGATGTCGAGGAACTGGGGTCGTATTTAAAACCACCAATACTTCTTGCTTATTATCTTTCCCTTTGCGTTTAAATGCCAATACGCCTTCATTTCGCTTATTGGTTTCTACCCATTCAAAGCCAGCAGGATCAAATTGTAATTCATACAGAGCTGGATTATTTCTATATAAAGCATTTAATTGCTGTATACAATTTTTCATTCCTTTATGACTTGGCAATTGTAATAAATCCCATTGCAATTCGGATGAGAAATTCCATTCGTTGGTAGCGGCAAATTCATTTCCCATGAATAATAATTTGGCACCAGGATGCAAAAACATATAAGAATACAATAATCTTAAATTGGCAAATTTTTGCCAGTCGTCCCCTGGCATTTTATAAATCATAGGACTTTTTCCATGCACCACTTCGTCATGACTTAAAGGCAACATAAAATGTTCGTCATAATAATACATCATTGAAAATGAAAACTGATCCTGTTGTTTTGATCTAAATAAAGGATCCAATTTAAAATAGTTTATGGTATCATGCATCCAACCCATCATCCATTTCATACCAAAGCCCAACCCTCCCATAAAAGTAGGTTTACTAATGCCTGGCCAATCCGAGGCTTCCTCCGCAATGGTCTGAATATCTGGGAAATCACGGTATAAGGTTTCGTTTAAATCTTTGATGAATGCAATGGCTTCTATATTTCCATTTCCTCCAAATTCATTGGGTTCCCATTGACCCTCTTCCCTACTGTAATCCAAACGCAACATGGAACTCACTGCATCCACTCTTAAGCCATCAATATGAAATTGGTCACACCAAAATCGAGCACTACTGATTAAGAATGATTTTACCTCGCCGCGTTTGTAATTAAATATATACGAATTCCAATCAGGATGAAATCCCTTACGCATATCTGCATACTCATAAGTATTTGCACCATCAAACATGTACAAACCATGTGCATCATATGGAAAATGAGCAGGCACCCAATCTAAGATGACACCAATATTTTCAGCATGAAAGGCTTCCACTAATTGAGCAAACTGTTGTGGGTTTCCAAATCTAGATGTAGGCGCAAAAAAACCAGTTCCTTGATAACCCCAACTTCCATCAAAGGGATGTTCCATCACTGGCATGAATTCCACATGCGTAAAACCCATTTCTTTCACATAGGGCACCAATAACTCAATCATCTGCAAATAAGTATTATAAGCATCTTGATTATTTTTATCAGGGCGCATCCAACTCGCTAAATGCACTTCATAAACAGAATAAGGTTGATCAATTCGATTGGCCGTTTTGCGTTTTTCAATCCAGGCAGCATCCTTCCATTCATAGTTGGTTTGCCAAGTGATAGAAGCAGTTAACGGCCTCAATTCACAATAATGCGAGAATGGATCTGCTTTATCTAATTTGACTCCTTGGTAACCATGTATATGATACTTATACACTTCCCCCTTTAGTATATTAGGAATAAATCCTTCCCAAATACCTGAATTATCCAACCTCACTTTTAAAGGATGTGTTTGTAAATTCCAATCATTAAAATTTCCCTCTACAAAAACAGCAGTGGCATTGGGCGCCCAAACTGCAAAGTAAGTTCCGTTGGTGTCTATTACTTTTATCTGCTTGTTCCCAAATAGCTGATATAAAGAATAATGAGTGCCATTTTGAAAATTAGCAATATCCTGTTCTGAAAAAAGAGAATAATTCCAAACAGGTTGTTGCGTATCTACAAAATGAACTTCCTCGTATTTAGACATTCTTATTTAGTTAATTCTATCAATTTTAATGTTTGTGCAGGCACCGTACATTTTGTCCCCGTTTTTTCTCCAGAAACAATATCCATTCCACCTTTAAATCCTGCAGTGCGCTCGGTATAATTTACAAAATCAATATTTTTATCAGTAGATGAGGTATTCATAACACACATGATGGTTTGCTTTTGATCATATCTGAAATAAACATATAATCCATTTTCAGGAACATATTGCGTCATTTTACCCCCTGTAATGGAGGAAGCAGTTTTACGAAAGTTTCCTAATTTTTTGACGTAATGTACCATTTCTTTTTCGTCAGGGGTTAAACCCATTTCGGTAAAAGTATTTTTTTGATCCCCTGCCCATCCACCAGGAAAATCTAACCTTACTAGTCCATCTGGATTTGAAAATCCTTTCATCAAAACTTCGGTGCCATAATACAACTGAGGAATTCCACGACAAGTCATTAACCAAGCAATAGCCATTTTTAATTTGGGAACACTATTTCCAAAAGTGGAAAAACTGCGAGACATATCATGATTGTCTAGGAAGATGACATTACGTGTAGGATCTTTATACATGAAATCGTTGGACAAAGTATTGTATAATTTATTAACCCCATCTGTGCCTTCATTTAATGCAGGTTGAATGCCATTAAAAAGGGTTTGAAAATCGACAGCGCCTTGTAAATTACTTTTAAAGGGGATATTGAAATTATTTTCTACAAAATAGGCTTGATTAGCAACGCTATTAGTCCAACATTCACCAAATGATGTCATCTTAGGATACTCATCAACTAATGCTTGATTACAACGATTCATAAAATTCACATCATTATAGATATAAGTATCAATACGCCATCCATCAATACCAAATGTTTCAATAGACCATAAAGCATGTTGAATTAAAAATTGTGCAACAAATTCACTTTGATGATTCATATCTGGCATTTGCGGCACAAACCATCCCGCTTCCATTCTTTTATTATTAACACTTGCTTTATAAGGATCAAAAAAGGTCTGCTCCTTGTAATTGGTTTGCGTATAGGTTGGCCATTGATGAACCCAATTAGGATCTGGTGCATCTTGAACTAAAAAATGATATAAACCCACATGATTATACACAGCATCTTGAATCAACTTCATCCCTCTCTTATGTAATGCATCACTCAGTTGTAAATAAGCAGCATCTCCTCCGAATCTTTTTTCAATCGTGTAATGATCTGTAAATGCATAGCCATGTTCCGTTCTATTGGGCATATCATTTTCAATCACAGGCGTCATCCATAAGGTAGTCGCCCCCATTCCTTGAATATAATCTAAATGATTTTGAACCCCTTGCAAATCGCCCCCATGACGATCATAAATTGAATCTCTATTTAAGGATTGATCTTTTAAACCTGCGATACGATCATTCGTTGCGTTTCCATTACTAAAACGATCAGGCATTAAAAAATAAATGAAATCTGATTGATTTACTCCTTGTGCAAATTGCGTTCCCTTTCCCGGACGTCGAGATTGTAATGGCCATTCCAATTTATTGGACACTGCCCCAGTCGTAATATCAAAAGCAATGATTCCTGGCTTGGCTGTGTTGGCAATTTCAATATCTACAGCTACATAATGTGAATTACTAAAATTATGTACTTTATTAATTTTAACACCGGGGTAATTTAATTTTATGGTAGCGTTGGACAAGTTGACACTCGTACTTCGTAATAATACTTGCACTTTATTCCACTTCATTTGTACAAACCAACTACTTGGATACGCTTTAATATTAGGCTCGGTGGTATTAAATGACTTTGCATTACTTGAAAAAGAAGATAATATTAATATCAATGTAAACGCAGTGATCAATGATCCAATTCTAAATAAATTTTTCATTTTTTTCTTTTTTATAATTATTTTTTATCTGTTCCAGCATCATAAACAAATAACACGCTTATTGCAGCGCAGATTAATAAAAATCCAGCCAATACAATAGCGTATATAGATTGCCCATTGTAAATATGTTTTACAATAAATCCACCACATATCCCATTAACAATTTGTGGTAACGTAATAAAGAAATTAAAAATCCCCATATAGATGCCTAATTTACCAGCAGGGATTGATCCTGATAAAATAACATATGGCATTGCTAAAATACTTGCCCAAGCCAATCCTACTCCAATCATAGAATAAGTTAACATGGCGGGATCCTTAATAAAATAAATAGATAACAATCCAAACCCACCTGCTAATAATGAAAAAGCATGTGTCCCTTTGCGACCTAAAAACTTTGCAATCAAAGGTAAGCAAAGTGCATATCCTGCTGCTACTAAATTGTAAACTCCAAATGCCGAACTCACT
Source organism: Bacteroidota bacterium (assembly GCA_026391435.1). Lineage (GTDB taxonomy): Bacteria > Bacteroidota > Bacteroidia > Chitinophagales > Chitinophagaceae > Sediminibacterium. The sequence goes on along the minus strand of JAPLEJ010000045.1, from coordinate 61,060 downwards.
ACATTGCCAGCGGTATTATATTCAACCGACTTTGAATAATCTCCTGTCAATCCATATACATGCGTCGCCACTGCATCTGTTGTAAATACCCACATACTAAATAAGGCAAACCAAGAAAAAAATTGCACTAAGCCTAATTGTTTCATGGTGCGCGGCATATTTTTAAAATCTTTAAAAATATCTAACAAACTACTTTTTTGTTTTACTTCAGTATCCGATTGGCCATGGTATTGCGCATATTGCTCAGGAGGATATTCTTTCGAAAAAAATACCGTCACTAAAATGGCAGCCATAAAAACAACGGCTCCTATATAAAATGAATAACGAATATTGTCGGCTACTCCAGTAGGTCCTGCTTCCTGTGAAAATCCCATTTTCGCTAACATAGAAGGTAATGCTGATCCAACCACTGCACCTATCCCAATTAAAAAAGTTTGTATTGCAAAGCCACTTGTTCTTTGACTCTCTGGTAAATTATCTGCCACCAATGCTCTGAATGGTTCCATTGATACATTAAAGGAAGCGTCCATGATCATTACCATACCTGCACCCATCCATAAAGTAGGTAACACCGAAGTAAGCATTCCTGAATTGGGTAAAACTACCAATGCAATGGAAGATAAAATAGCCCCTATTAAAAAATAAGGCTTTCTTCTTCCCCACTTATTCCAAGTGCGATCACTATAATGTCCAATAATAGGTTGAATAATCATTCCAACTAAAGGAGCAACAATCCAAAACATAGGTAATTGATCTACATCTGCACCAAATGATCTTAAGATGCGCGAAGTGTTTCCATTTTGTAATGCAAAACCAAATTGGATTCCTAAAAATCCAAAACTCATTAAAATGATTTGCATCACCGACATCTTTGGCTTGGCCAATAAATTAGCTTGAGGCATATAGAATCGTTTAAAGTGTAAATTTTACACTACAAATTACAATAAATTAATGACAGACTAACCCCTTTTATTTAAATAATAAAGCCATTAGGGATAACAGCTCCTTTTTTGACTACCACAATGCCATCTTTAATGGTGTATAAAGGATGATCTATTTTTTCAAGATGCGTTCCCCCTTTAATTTGAACATCATTGCCAATAGAGCAATTTTTATCGATGATGGCATCTTCAATAACACATCGGTCTCCTATACCTAAAATGGGCTGGCCCTTTTCATTTTTTTGATTGATTTGATCCATAGTTTCATAAAAATCACATCCCATGATATAAGTATTCTTAATGACAGTATCCTTCCCAATTCTAGAGCGAATACCAATGACGGATTTAGTAATAGATGCTGCATGTATGATAGATCCTTCCGCAACAATAGCATGATTAATAATCGTACCACTAATTTTTGCAGGGGGCAACATTCTTGATCTCGTATAAACAGTTTGCGTACTATCAAATAAATTAAATTGCGGCATTTCATCGGTCAATGAAATATTAGCTTCAAAAAAGGAATATATATTTCCAATATCTGTCCAATACCCTTCGTATTGATAACTTAACACTTTGTAATTAGAAATGGAATCAGGAATAATTTCTTTTCCAAAATCAGTTGCAGTAGGATGTACTTCATTTAAAAATTCATACAAGATTTCTTTATTGAAAACATAAATACCCATAGAAGCTAAATAATGACGTCCCTTTGATTGCATTACAGTACCTGTATCACTTATCCAATCTTTCAATATTTCTTTTTTGGGCTTTTCGACAAAGGAAGTAATGACCTGTTCAGCGTTGGATTTTAAAATTCCAAACTCTGGCGCTTCTCGCTCTGTAACAGGAATAGTCGCAATGGTTAATGCAGCGCCACTTTTTTTATGCGCTTCAATCATATCACTAAAATCCATTTGATACAATTGATCCCCACTTAAAATTAAAACATATTCAAAATCCATTTTTGCCAAATGCCTTAAGGATTGCCTTACCGCATCAGCAGTTCCTTGAAACCAACCTGGATTATCTGGTGTTTGTTCTGCGGCTAAAATATCAACGAACCCCGAACTAAAAGCACTAAAATGATATGTGTTTTTTATATGTTGATTTAAAGAAGCCGAATTAAATTGAGTCAACACAAAAATGCGATTCAAATTACTATTAATGCAATTACTAATAGGAATATCCACCAATCGGTATTTCCCTGCAATAGGTACGGCAGGCTTTGATCTACTAGCAGTAAGTGGATATAATCTCGATCCTGCACCTCCACCTAAAATTATGGAGACAGTTTGTTTTGCAAATACTGCCATGATGATTTAATTTATTATAAAAAAACAATTTTACTGTAATGATTCATACACTTTTTTATATTCATGCACTACCGATTCCCAACTATGGTCTATCGACATGCATTGTTGTATCAATTTAGTTAATTTATCTTTATCCTCATACAATTCAATGGCCCTTTGTACCGAATACACAATATCTTGTTCATCCGCGTTTAAAAATTTGATTCCAAATCCATTAGGGTCACCCATATCTATCACTGTATCATGCAAGCCACCCGTATCCCTTACCATCGGAATAGTCCCATAACGTAAGGCATACATTTGATTGAGGCCGCAGGGCTCTACCCTGCTGGGCATTAATAAGAAATCGGCACCAGCATAAGCCTCATGTCCAATTTTTTCATCGTAGCCCATCCAACAATTATAATTTCCAGGAAATAATTGTGTTAAATAATTCAGTGCGGATTCAATAGCCGTATCTCCCGCACCAATAACAAAAAAATTAGCGCCCCCTTTTGTTTTTTCTAATGCATGCTGAATGGCGCCAGGTAAAACATCGGCTGCTTTTTCACCCACCAATCTACCAATAAAAACAATCAAAGGCTTGGTCCGATCTAAATGATACTTGGCGCATAGTGCATCTTTATTTTTTTGCTTTCCTACTATAAAACTATCCTTGTCATAATGAAATGGAACCATAGGATCGCTAGCAGGATTCCAAATTTCATTATCTATTCCATTTAAAATCCCCTGACATTTTGCTTGTTCATTTTCAAATAAAGATTCCAACCCATTGGATTGGTATTTTAATTGGCGCATATAGGTTTCACTCACCGTGGTTACTTTATCAGCACATTTAATGCCCGTTGCTAATGAATTTATTTGGTGACCCCATTCCAATAAACCTTGTTTCCAAGGATCCCACTTTGGTAAGTCATTACTTTTACTCCAATCCATCACCCCATGATACTGCGCATTATGAATAGTAAGTAACGTTTTAATCCCTTTTAATTTTTGATAATCATTACAGTATTTCATCATGAATGCAATAAGTCCCGCTTGATGATCATGACAATGAATGATATCAGGTAATTTTTCCCAGTGGGACAACCAATTGACCACGGCTACTTGAAATCCAAGAAATCGATTGGTGTCATCTTCATATCCATAAATTTGAGGTCGATCTAATAAGCCATTGATGTCTACTAAATATAAGGAGTAGCCTAATTTACCTGTTCTTTCTTTGATGATGGTATATTCAAAAAACCAATCCCCTAGATTCGTTTTCCCTTTAAATTGGGTATCCCATTCATTATTTTTTAAAAAGGGTGTGCCATACATAGGCATCACCACCATTGCTTCATCGCCTAATTTATTTTGATATTTAGGTAGCGCTCCCACTACATCACCCAATCCACCTGCCTTCGCCATTGGATAACATTCTGTACTAATATGAACTACTACCATTGCCTTACTTCATTTAATTTTAAATTTACTAAAAGTCATTGAAAGTCAATAAAATATTTAAGGATTCATTTACCCTAAAATGAACATTCAATTATTATTTTAAGTATTTTACACAATCGAAAAACGATAAACGATTAAATTAACGAATGTTATGAGCCAAACCAAACAAACTACCAACACAGGCGCTTTAAGTACACTAGTGCTTGTTTTCTTCTTTTGGGGATTTATTGCAGCCTCCAATAGTATTTTCATCCCTTTTTGCAAAACCCATTTTAACCTAAGTCAATTTGAATCACAATTGATTGGTTCTGCATTTTATGGTGCCTATTTTATTGGGTCCTTGATTTTATTTTTATGCTCCAATCTAATTGGATATGATATTTTAAATAAGATTGGCTATAAAAAAGGAATCATCTATGGCTTATGGATTTCGGTGGTGGGTGCATTATTAATTATACCTGCAGCGAATGCCAATTCCTTCCCTGCCATTTTAGCCGCCTTTTTTGTAGTGGCACTTGGCTTTTCATTACAACAAACAGCAGCGCAACCTTTTGCTATTTTATTAGGTGACCCTGCTACTGGATCTCACCGTTTAAATTTAGGAGGTAGCTTAAACAGTATTGGTACCACCATTGGACCATTAATTGTTAGCTTTTTCCTATTTGGTAGCCCTGACAGCAAAAACAGTGTTGTTACTGTGACGAATATTAATTTATTATACATTATTGTAGCCAGTGTATTTGCTGCGGTTGCAATATTTTTTAGTTTGTCTAAAAAATTACCTGATGGTAAAAATGATGAGAAATTTGAATCCGCTAACAAAGCAGCAGGATCTCTTTTAGTCATGACATTATTAATTGGTGCTATTATAGTAGTAGGCCAAATGACAAATGTCCCTAAATTAAACTTGCTCATCATGACTTTACTGTCAGTGATCGTTGTCTTGTTTTATTCTAATAATAGCGCCATTAAAAATGACGCTGGTTGGGGTGCGATGAAATACCAACAATTAATTTATGGTATGATCGCCATTTTTATTTATGTTGGGGTGGAAGTGACCATTGACAATAATTTTGGTGCATTATTAAAAACGCCTGGATATATTACTGAATTAGGATTAGATGAAAGTAAAATTTCAAAATACATTTCATTGTATTGGGGTAGTTTAATGATTGGCCGATGGACAGGTGCTGTAAGTGTATTTAACTTAAAAGGCACTATGAAAAAATTAATGATGATTGTGGTTCCATTTATTGCTTTCGCTGTGGTATTAGGTGTAAGTAAAGTATACGGTAATGATACATCTGATCTTTACGGATACGCCATCTGGATTGCCATTGCCGTTGCTACCTTCTTTTATGGTCAAGAAAAACCAGTTAAAACATTATTCGCTGTTTCTATATTTGCAACAACAGCAATGCTTATTGGTGTATTCACCACAGGCATTACTTCAGTATATGCATTTATGGCGGGTGGTTTAGCTTGCTCAGTTATGTGGCCTTGTATTTTCTCATTAGGCGTAGGTGGATTAGGAAAATACACAAGCCAAGGTTCTGCCTTTTTAATCATGATGATTTTAGGTGGTGCTATCATACCTCCATTACAAGGTGTACTAGGAGATAATGCAAGTGTTGGAATGCACCAATCTTATATTTTAGCAGCAGTATGTTTTGGTATTCTTGCCTTACTTGCTTTAAAATTAAAGAGTGTATTAAAAAAACAAGGACTTGATTTTGATGCGCAAGTAAGTGGTGGACATTAATTGATTATCTATTTTAAATTTTAGTATGGATTCTTTTGTAATTGGTGTTGATATAGGAGGTACAGGAACCAAGTTTGGTATCGTTGATAATGTGGGCAATGTTTTGTTTGCTAGTGAGATATCTACCAAAAAACACGAACAAGTACACACTTTTATTGATGAGCTACATCAAGAACTAAGTATACTCATTGAAAAAGTGGGTGGCGTGGGTCGAATAAAAGGTATTGGTGTTGGCGCTCCTAATGGAAATGTATACACCGGAAATATTGAGTATGCTCCCAACCTACCATGGAAAGGAATTATTCCATTGGCTCGAATGATTCAAGATAAATTTAAAATCCCTGTGCGATTAACCAATGATGCCAATGCTGCTGCTGTTGGTGAGATGATGTATGGCGCAGCTCAAGGCATGAAAGATTTTATCATGATTACTTTGGGAACGGGCGTTGGAAGTGGTATTGTAGCCAATGGACAATTAATATATGGGCACGATGGCTTTGCTGGCGAATTAGGACATACTACTATTATACCTAATGGTCGATTACATGCAGGCACTGGCAAAAGAGGATCACTTGAAAGCTATGCATCTGCCACGGGTGTTGCTGAATCTGCTATTGAAATACTAGAAAAAACAGACCGCCCAAGTATCTTAAGAGATGTACCTAAAGCACAATTAAATTCTAAAGCTGTTTTTGAAGCCGCAACCAAAGGGGATGAAGTAGCTAAAGAAGTTTTTGATTTTACGGGAAAAATTTTAGGAATGGCTTTGGCTAATTTTGTGATGTTCTCTAGTCCCGAAGCCATTATATTATTTGGAGGTTTAACCAAGGCTGGAGATTTGATTTTAAAACCCACTCGTGAACATTTGGAAGCGAATGTCATTGAAATTTTCCAAAATAAAGTAAAGATATTAATAAGCCACTTAAAAGAATCGGATGCCGCCATATTAGGTGCTAGCGCATTAATGTGGGAATTATAAAAATTTATTTACCCATCTATATAAAAAAAGGAGTCACTTGTTAGTGGCTCCTTTTTATTTTATAAGTTTTTAAGTTGCTGTTCTTCCTGCCACTTTGTTTTTCCCCAGCCTTGTATCACATGTTTTTCACTATGATAAGAGGATCTTACTAATGGACCACTTTCGACATAATCAAATCCTAGCTCATACCCTATCTGTCTTAGTTCTGCAAATTCATCAGGATGCACAAATCTTTGTACTGCTAAATGTTTTTTAGTGGGTTGCAAATATTGTCCTAAAGTGAGTACATCACATCCTACTCCTATTAAATCCTTCATGGTTTGAATTACTTCTGATTTTTCTTCGCCAATACCTAACATCATTCCGGTCTTGGTGCGCATCCCCCCTAATTTTAAAGTTTCCAATACTTTTAAACTTCTTCTATACTTTGCCTGCACCCTTACTTTTTGTGTATTTCGCTCCACTGTTTCCATATTATGGCTAACCACTTCAGGGGCTGCTTCAATGATGCGTTGTATTTGATCAGGGATGCCCCTAAAATCAGGTATTAAAGTTTCCAAGGTCGTATCAGGTGATAATGCTTTGATGGCTCTAATGGTATTAAACCAAATAATAGAACCCCCATCGGGTAATTCATCCCTATCGACACTTGTTAAAACTGCATGCTTCACTTTCATTAATAAAATGGCTTCAGCTACTCTTTGTGGCTCATCCCATTCCACTGGTTTGGGACGCCCTGTAGCTACTGCGCAAAATTGACAACTTCGAGTACAAATATTCCCTAAGATCATAAAAGTAGCAGTGCCTTCGCCCCAGCACTCCCCCATATTGGGGCAATTTCCACTTTCACAAATAGTATGTAATTTATGCTTGTCTACTAATCCCCTAACATGCTTATAACTTTCCCCAATAGGTAGTTTTACCCTAAGCCAATCTGGCTTTTTAATTCGGGGTTCTTCGTTGGGTAAAAGGATAGGTGTTGATGACATATTAATCTTGTAATAACTAGGCACAAAAATACATGACTTGTGTTTAAAAATGAAGAATAAATTCAACTATTAATGACAAAAATTAAATCTTATCTTTATACTTGATGAATACATTAGCAGTACTCATTTAATTAAATTATATACCCCCTATGGAAAAGTACGGAAAGATATTATTGATTGTGATGCCTCTATTTTTTACATTAATATTAATTGAAAAATGGTATGGCTGGTATTTCAAAAAGGAAAAAGTGAATAATATGGATACGGTAAGTAGCCTTACTTCGGCTATTACCATGATCACTAAAAAAGTATTGGGGCTTAGTATTACCATTATTAGTTATAGCTGGATTGAAGAAAGAATTGCTTTAACCCATATCACATCCACTTGGATCACTTATGTCATTGCATTTGTAGCACTCGACTTTTCGCATTATTGGGTACACCGCATTGATCATGCCAATAACTTTTTCTGGAATAGCCATATTGTTCATCATAGTAGTGAGGAATTTGATTTGGCCTGTGCGGTTCGCCAACCTATTTCATCTTTTGTAAAAATATTCTCCTTCTTCATGATTCCAGCTGCCTTATTGGGCATCTCACCACTGGTGGTAGCAACGGTGACCCCCATTCAATTTTTTGCACAATTTTGGTATCATACTAGGTACATTAATCGTATGGGAATTTTAGAAAAAATTTTAGTCACCCCCTCACACCATAGAGTACATCATGCTTTTAACAAAGAGTACCTTGATAAAAATTTAGCGCAAATATTTATTATCTGGGACAAAATGTTTGGCACCTTTATGGAAGAAAGAGCTGACATCCCTCCTGTTTATGGCATTACGCGCCCTATGAGAACTTGGAACCCCATAAGAATCAACTTTATTCATATGTGGCTATTAATTACTGATGCTTGGCGCGCAAATAATTTTGTTGATAAAATGAATGTTTGGTTTAAACCTACTGGCTGGCGCCCTACTGATGTTGCAGAAAAAAATCCTGTTTTTAAAATTGACGATGTATACCATTTTGACAAGTACAACACCAATCAAAATTCCAATTTTGTGGTATGGATGTGGATGCAGCTCATTATTATTTTTATTGGCGTTGCTTTTATGTTGGGTAACATCGCTAATATTGGAATCCCGAACATGTTTATTTATGGTGCATTTATTTTTGTATATGTTTACGCATTAACAGACCTAATGGATGGTAGCAAGTATGCTTATATTTGGGAAATATTAAAATGTTTATTTGGATTAGGCATAATCTATTTTATAGGCGATTGGTTTGGTGCAAATAGACATATCCCTCAACTCAACTTAATATTAATTGGATATTTTATACTTTCCTTAGTGGTCACCATTCGTTTAAACTCAAATAACCAAAACCTAGCAACATTTCAAAACAAGGCGATTTAATTTATATAAAAAATATTAACCCTATATAAAGTATTACAATGACCGCAACCGTAACCTACGAATCCAATTTAAGAACCACCTGCTTACATCTTCAAAGTGGTTCTAATTTCGAAACAGATGCACCTACCGACAACAAAGGAAAAGGAGAACGTTTTTCACCCACCGATTTAATCGCAACTGGACTTGGCGCTTGTATGATTACTACAATGGGTATTAAGGCCGAATCAATGAATATTGCACTAGATGGCGCCAAAGTGGAGGTCACTAAAGTTATGGTTTCAGACCCAAGACGTATTGGTAAAATTATTACCCATCTAACCATACCTTCTGGATTAAATCTAGATGATAAAACAAAAGAGATATTAGAGCGCGCTGCTCATCACTGCCCCGTAGTGAAAACCTTACATCCTGAAGTGGAACTTGAAATAAGTTTTAATTGGCAATAGCTTAATACAAAATTTTAATTTTATAAAGCAACTAGATAATACCTAGTTGCTTTATTTTTTGCAATAGTTTGCTAACGGGTAAGCCCATGACATTGTAAAAATCGCCTTGTATACTTTGAATACCCACCACTCCAATCCATTCTTGTATGGCATACCCTCCTGCTTTATCAAAGGGTTTATAATTTTCAACATAAAATTCAATTTGATCCTTTGTTAATTCATGAAAAGTAACATTAGTGGTTTCACTAAATGAATGTGATTGTCCTTGGTACAAAACAACGACACCTGTAATCACTTGATGCGACTTACCTGATAAAGCTTGCAAGGAAGCAATGGCTTCACTCGCATCAGACGGTTTCCCTAATATGGCCCCCTCCAAAACTACAATGGTATCAGCGGCTACAATACATTGATCAAAATGACCTCCCGTTTTTGCTTCCATTTTAGATTGTACTGCTTTTGCTTTATTGGCCGCAATATAAACGGGGACTTCCTGCATTGCTAAATCGCTTGGATAAGATTCATCAGTATCAGATACGATCACTTTAAAAGGAACATGTGCCCATTCAAGTAACATTTTTCGCCTAGGAGATTGAGATGCTAAAATGAGGGGTTGTATTTCCATAAATCAAATTACAAATAGCTAATTGATGAATTATTTCAAGAAGTAAAAAAATAACAATGATAACACGCCTGCCAACATTGCCAATTTAACGGCATTGCTGAGTGCATTAAAATCCTGATGCGTAAATGCATTAGGTAATTTATATAAAACCCAGATCAAGGGCATAATAATAAAAAGAATACAGAAAGCAATACTCAACCACCAACCAAAAGGGATAACATAAATTTGAATCACTGCAAGTACAGCAATCACGACTACTAACCATACCGCCAGATACACTTTAGCGGGCTTTAACCCCCAAGCTATTGGTATGGTTCTACAACCAAATTTCTGATCCCCTTCCATATCCTCAATATCTTTCAATGCTTCTCTAATAATGGTCAACACAAATGCAAATGCCGAATACAATATCATGAGTTTAAAAAATCTAAATGTACTAGCGGTTTTTACATTGGGCTGTATCAATTCAGTAAATGAAAATTTTGAAAAATAAACAACTGCAATCACCCATGCTGTTAATAAAGCTATTAATACATTTCCAACCAATAACTTTTTTTTAAGTGTCGTGGAGTAAAACCATAAAAATAAAATAGCCAGCAAATTTGCTAAATGAATATGCCAATAGGGATGAAATGGTAATGCAATGAGCGTTAAATAAATACCCAATAAGCTAAAAAAGAAATGCCAAAATATAACCCATCTCCTACTAATAATATTACTCACCACCACTTTATTGGGTTTATTTACTTGATCAATATTCACATCAAAATAATCGTTAATAGCATACCCAGCAGCTGCTATAAAAAGAGAGGCTAATAAAATGAGATAAAAAGAGGCAGGTGTTTCGTTGGGATGAATTTGATATATCGGATTGTAAATGCAAAACTGAAATAAGCATTGCGCTAATACTATAAAAAATAAATTAGTCCATCGTATTAATCGACAAAAAGAGATGAATAATTTCAATTGAGTATATTTTAATTATTTGGCCCTAATATGATCCTCTACATCCCAATGGTTATTCAACTTAAGTACTTTTTCAATTACTTCGCGGGCACAACCCTCGCCGCCCTTAGCCAAAGCCTTATATTGAGAAATCACTTTGATGTCAGTGGCGGCATCATTTGGACAAGCAGCAATACCTGCTATTTGCATGGCCTCATAATCGGGCATATCATCTCCCATAAATAAAATTTCGCTTAGCACAACACCATGTTCCAATGCCAAGTTGTTCAGTTGGTCTTTTTTATTGGCCACTTTCATGTGGACTTCCGTAATTCCTAAATGATTTAATCGATGTCTTACCTCCTCTGAATGTCCACCCGAAATCACCCATACCTTATACCCTTTTTTGATGGCCAATTGCAAAGCATAGCCGTCTCTAATATTCATGGTTCTCACCAAAATACCATTAGGCATCACTTGTAAAGTGCCGTTGGTTAAAACACCATCAACATCAAATACAAAACAAGTAATTTTTTTTAAAGTAGCTAACAAGACAAATACATTTTAATTACAAATGTAAACCTATTTTTGGTTATCCCTCCACTCATATACCCATGCACTTTGGATCATTTCCAAATGCCCCTCGGTAGATTGCTCCCTTGTACCCTCAAAATGAGGCAAACTTAAAACCCAATCCAATAAATCCGTAAATCGGACCCTATAAATTTTTGACTCGGTATAATCAGCACCAAATTTTTCATATAGTTTTTGAGCGATATCTTCATGATCGTTCCAATGTATCGGGGGTTCAAATTGACTCATCTTTTATTAATTTATCGTTGGTCCTATTTTAAAATAGGTAAAATACATTTCGTTTATTCTCCTAAAAATTGTGTTTGATCTGGTACTGTGATTTCCAATTGTCCAGTTCCACTCGCTAAAATACATTGGCATCCTAATCTTGATTCAATGCGTGGATTTACGGCCCTATCTATAAAGTCTTCTTCCTTATCTGAAAGTTCAGCAATGTGGGCTGCTCCAGATTTTATATAAATATGACAAGTACTACAAGCACAAACCCCACCACAATTATGATGCAACTCAATACCTGCTTCTAATAACACTTCAAGCAAACTCTCGTCTGCTTGAACATCCTGAAGGGTAACTGACTCTAATCCCTTTTGTTCAAAATTGATTTTTAGTGAATACATAGGTCCAAAATAGATTTTTGCAAAAATAGCAGTTATCAGTCAATGCTTTAAATCAAAGTCCCTATTTCATTTGCGAAATACAAAAAAAATAAGGCTACTGTGTATCCCCATCCTATCTTTGCACAAATTTTTATTAAAATGGCTAAGTCTGGGTTTTCTGAAAGGATGTACTTACAATATTTAAGGACTAAATTCAAAACCTTAGCAATGGTTTCTCCACCTATAGCAGGAAAAATTGCTTTTGACCTATTTTGCACACCTTATCCTAAATATAAAAAACGCAAAGCTCCCGCCATCTTTCATCAGGCCCGAGCACTATCAGTTACCTTATCGGAGGGCATTCAACTAAAGGGATTTGAATTTAGCCCTCCCAAATCCAACCAACAGACCGTTTTAATATGCCATGGTTATGCAAGCTTTGGATTTAAGTTTGAACAATACATTGCTCCTTTATTAAAGATGGGATACCGCGTGCTCCTATTTGATGCTCCTGGACATGGATTAAGTGAAGGCAAATACATTAATATAGTCATCTATTCCAATGCCATTCAAGAATTGATCCATTCGGTAGGTCCAGTTGACCATTTTATTGGCCATTCCCTAGGTGCTATTACCCTTGCGATGTTAGCAGAAAATATCTCAAATCCCGAACAACATAAATTTGTTTTAATTGCTCCTGCCACCAAAACTTCGACCACTTTTGAGAACTATTTTAATATGATGCACTTTAGTTCAGAGATTAGGAAGGCTTTTATGGAGGTCGTATTAAGTAGAACAAAGCGTCCAATCACCCATTTTGAAGCAGATAGGGCCATTTCGAATTACAAGGGACCGGTTTTATGGGTACATGACGAGGAAGACAGGGTTTGCCCCTATAAAGATTTAATAAATTTTAAACAAATAGCCCCCAACAATATTAAGTTTTTGATAACCAAAGGATTAGGTCACAATAAAGTATATAAAACACAGGAGGTTATTGATAAAATCATGGCTTTTTTAGCTCCTTAAGGATAGGTAATTTTTATTTTTTAGGCGAAAGCTCTAATATTGCATCGCGAGAAACAAAAATGAGATAGGTAGCAAATGCCCTTTTCATGGTTCCTAAATAGTTGATTTTCAATTTATAAATACCCAAAGGTAATATGGCAAAGAACTTATTAATCGTGGAGTCCCCTGCAAAGGCAAAGACCATTGAGAAAATTTTGGGCGAAGAATTTGAAGTAAGAAGTTGTTATGGACATATCCGTGATTTAGAAAAAAGTGAGATGGGGATTGACCTTAAAAACAAATTTTCACCTAGATATGCCGTTCCTGCAGATAAAGAGAAAGTAGTAAAGGAATTAAAATCCATGGCCAAGAAAGCCAAGGAAGTTTGGCTCGCATCGGATGAGGACCGTGAAGGAGAAAGTATCAGTTGGCATTTATCGGAAGTACTTGGTTTAGATCCTAAAAAAACCAAGCGTATTGTATTTCATGAAATTACTGCCCCTGCCATAAAAAAGGCTGTTGAAAATCCAAGGTTCATTAATATGGATTTAGTAGACGCACAACAAGCGCGTCGAATATTGGACCGCATTGTAGGATTTGAATTAAGCCCGGTGCTTTGGCGTAAAATTGGAATGCAAAAAAGTTTAAGCGCAGGTCGTGTTCAAAGTGTTGCTGTAAGATTAATCGCAGAACGAGAAAGAGAAATTAACCAATTCACTCCAGAAAGTGTTTTTAAAATATCAGCCCTATTTTCAGCAAATGATATCAACAAGAAAAAAGTAAAATTTAAAGCGGAAGGTCCACAAAAATTAGCGACTGGGAATGCTGCCGAAAAATTCTTAACTGAATGTAAGGGTGCTAAATATACGGTTAAAGATATTAATGTGAAAGACGGGAAACGCACGCCATCAGCGCCTTTCACCACATCTACATTACAACAAGAAGCTTCAAGAAAATTAGGATATAGCGTAAGTAAAACAATGTTGCTTGCTCAAAAATTATATGAAAGTGGTAAAATCACTTACATGAGAACAGATAGTATTAGTTTAAGTGAAACCGCAGTGGATGCCATTAAAGCAGAAATTAATTCAAGCTTTGGTGCTAAATATTATCAGCCTCGTAAATTTAAAAATAAAAACGAGAACGCACAGGAGGCGCACGAAGCCATCCGACCTACTTATATGAATGAAAGTAAAGTAGATGATGCTGATTTAAATAGATTGTATGAATTAATTTGGAAGCGTACCATTGCTTCTCAAATGAGTGACGCACAATTTGAAAAAACGGTTGCTAAAATTGAAGTGTCTACCAATAAAGAAACTTTATCTGCTTCTGGTGAAGTCATGAAGTTTGATGGTTTCTTAAAAGTATATTTAGAAAGTAATGATGACGAGGAGGAAGAAAACGATGAATCAGAAGAAAGCTTATTACCTCCATTGTCAGTTGGACAAGTATTAGATTTTATTGAAATGACCGGTTTGGAGCGATTCAGCCGACCTTCTGCAAGATATACCGAAGCTTCTTTAGTAAAGAAATTAGAGGAATTGGGCATTGGCCGTCCTTCTACTTACGCGCCTACTATTTCAACCATCATGAAGCGTAATTATGTTGAGAAAAGAGAAAAAGAAGGTATAAAACGCAACTATCAAATCCTTTCATTGAATAATAAGGACGAAATTAAAACAGAAGTATCTTCAGAAATTACTGGAGCAGAGAAAAATAAACTAACCCCTACCGATTTAGGTTTAGTAGTGACTGACTTTTTAAAATTACATTTTTCAAAAGTAATGGACTTTAACTTTACCGCTAAAATTGAAGGTGAATTTGATGAAATTGCAGCTGGAAAATTATTATGGAGCGATATGCTTACTGCTTTTTATGAGCCCTTCCATACCACCATTGAACATACTTTAGAAACAGCAGAAAGAGCAAAAGGCGAAAGAGAACTTGGCTTTGATCCAGTGAGTGGAAAAAAATTAATTACCCGTATGGGAAGATATGGTCCAATGGTTCAGATTGGACATCAGGATGAGGAAGAAAAACCAAGATTTGCAAAATTAAAAGCCTCTCAAAGTATCGAAACCATCAGTTTTGATGAAGCGATGGAATTATTCAAATTACCCCGCATGTTGGGACAATTTGAAGAGGAGGAGGTGTCTGTTAATATTGGCCGCTTTGGCCCTTATGCAGCCCATGCTAAAAAGTTCTACTCCTTGAACAAGGAAATGGACCCTTATACCGTTACCCTAGAGGAATTAACCCCTATGATCGCTGAAAAGCGTAAAGCAAAAGACGAGAGAACCATTAAAGTATTTGAAAAGGAAAAAATTCAATTATTGCGTGGTCCTTATGGTCCATATATCAAG
This sequence comes from Bacteroidota bacterium, assembly GCA_026391435.1. GTDB lineage: Bacteria > Bacteroidota > Bacteroidia > Chitinophagales > Chitinophagaceae > Sediminibacterium. The sequence goes on along the minus strand of JAPLEJ010000045.1, from coordinate 45,626 downwards.
CAAGGTTTGCGTAATTTTAAATTAAATAAGGAACAGCAGGAAAAGGTAGAAACCTTAACCATTGAGGAAGTCAATGCCATCATCGCTGAATTAAAAGCCAACCCTCCTCGTAAGATGGCTAGAAAAAAGAAAGCTTCTTAAACTTACAAATGATTTCATAAAAAAAGGTCCTCTTATTAGTAAGAGGACCTTTTTTATATAGTAGAATAGAATTAAGCTAATGCTGGCTTACTCATTAATTTAAGATACAAAACATGTGACTTAATCGCACTCAATACGGTGGGGTACTCATTGTACTTTAATTTAAAATCAGCGCATGTTTTTTTAACTATTTTAGAAATAGCTGGGTAATGCACATGTGATATTTTAGGAAATAAATGGTGTTCAATTTGAAAATTCAATCCGCCCACTAACCAACTCACTATTTTACTTTTTGTTGCAAAATTAGCAGTAGTTTGTATTTGATGTGCTGCAAATTCATCCGGCATTACATTTTGCGGTTGAATTGCCACTGGGAAATCGGTTTCTGTTACAGTATGTGCTAATTGAAATACAATACTTAATATAAATCCAGCAAAACATCCTGTGACAAAAAAGCCTACCAACCAGCTTACCCAACCTACCATATAAATAGGTATAATGATAAAGAAAGCAGCATGGTATAATTTAACGACCCAAAATTCAATATGATCGCCAATAGACATTGGCTTTAAAGCAACTGATCCAATTTTACCTGAGAAGTATTTTTTATAATCTGTAAAAAATATCCAGAAAATATATAATAACAAATACAAAAACCAAAAATAAATATGTTGAAAACGATGCAGTAAATAATGTTTTTGTGTAGGTGCCATACGCATCAATACCCCTACTTCAATATCATCATCTACCCCATCTATATTGGTATAAGTGTGATGTATGGTTACATGCTTCATCGCCCACATAAACCTACTCGCTCCTAAAACACTTATAGAGGAGGAGGCTAATTTGTTTAGCCAATTATGTTTGCTAAAGCTACCATGACTTCCATCATGCATTACATTAAAACCAATTGCCGCAATAAGGCCGCCAAAAAAGAGGCATTCTAAAATCGCATAAAAAGTAGGAGGTGTAAAAAATACTAAATGAATATAAGTAGCAACAAACAAAGTAATTAAAATGATCGCTTTTGAAAATAGCTTAAAATTACCCGTGCTTTTTACAGCATGATCATCCAAGTATTGATTTACTCTTCGCTTTAATTCGGCATGCAATGAATTTTGCATTACTGGGAATTTAGGCGTCAATGTTGTTTCGTTTAACATGTTAATAGTGTATATGCAAAGAAAAGGCAATTTGCAATAGAAGCATGCTTTATATGCGACTATTTGCTCAAACGTTTAATAATTCTATTTATTATGTAAACTATTGTTAAATATATCCACACCATTGGGATAACTAAAACATAAAAATTGAACAAATTTGCGTTGATTTGAATATTAATTAAACAAAGTATTATTACCTATATGCCGAATGACACCGAAATGACTGCCTTATTCCAACTCATTGATGATCCAGACGAGGAAGTATTTAATACCATATCAGATCGACTGTTAAACTATGGCACTCCTATTATTCCCGACTTAGAGCACCTTTGGGAAAATACCTTGGACGAAATTACATTGGAGCGCATCGAAAGAATGATTTACAAATTAAGGTTGAATGATTTAAAGGAAGCATTTACGCAGTGGAAATCAAAACCAGAACCCTCTTTATTAGAAGGTGCCTTACTAGTCACCCAATTTCAGTACCCCGAATTAGCAATAGATACCCTTAGACATCAATTAGAAAAAATAAGACGCAATATTTGGCTTGAGTTGAATAATTATTTGACTCCATTAGAGCAAGCCAATGTGATTCGTAATATTTTATATAATTACTATCAAATTAAAGGGGTTGAAATTAATTATGAGAAACCTGATGAATTTTTAATGACAGGTCCTTTGCAATCCAAAAAAGGAAACGCATTTGCCAACACTATTTTATATGCTGAGCTTTGTTCGCAATTAGAGATTGATGCCCAATTTATTAATATTCCCAAGCAATGTATTATTGCTTTTTATGCTTCCGATTGGGATGCCACCGAAGTGTACCCTAACCCACAAGAATACATTCAATTTTATGTAGAAGGTACCACGGGTCATGCATTTTCACAAAAGGATTTAGATCAGTATTTTTTAAGATCTAATTTAGAGCCGAAAAACATGCATTATAAACGCCTTTCAAATACTAGAATCATCAAAAAATTATTGCTAGAATTTTCAAAATGTTTTCAAAGCCCCACTTTGCAATACAAGCAAACAGATTTAACAGATTTAGCTAATTTATTGGATTAATTTATTACCAACTAATGAAATGGCTATGATACAATGGGATGATTTCTCTAAAGTTGATATCAGATGTGGCACTATTTTGACGGCACAGGTATTTCCGAATGCTAAAAAGCCGGCTTACCAACTAAGTATTGATTTTGGCCCCATCGGAATCAAAAAATCATCTGCTCAAATTACAACCCATTACACGACCGAACAATTAGTGGGAATGCAGATCATTGCCGTAGTTAATTTTCCACCAAAACAAATCGCTAACTTTATGAGCGAATGCTTACTGCTAGGCGTATATGATATGCAGCATGAAGTTGTTTTACTCACCCCAACACATGCCGTAGACAACGGCCAACCCATTGGTTAATGCAAGATTCTTTTATTCATATTTACCATAGCCCCATTGGAGCCATCAAATTGGTATCATCCGAATTTTGCATCCAATCATTAACCTTTACCGACGATGTCACTGATTTATTAATTACTTCCGATGAGACTATGCCTACTGTGATTCACCAATGCATGGAGGAACTTATTGAATATTTTGCAGGTACGCGTCGTAGTTTTAATGTTGCCATTGATCAAGAGGGTAGCGAATTTCAACAAAAAGTTTGGAAAGAATTATATGAAGTGCCTTTTGGAAAAACATTAAGCTATGGTGAATTAGCTCATAAAATGGGTGACCCCAATGTCGTTAGAGCTGCTGCCTCTGCAAATGGAAAAAATAAAATTGCCATCATTGTTCCCTGCCATAGAATTATTGGAGCCGACAGGTCATTGACAGGATACGCCTGGGGTAAAGCACGAAAAAAATGGCTATTGCAACACGAATTTAGATTGGCCTTAGGCGTACAGACCTTATTTTAATTACTTTAAAATACTTCCATCAAAACCAAAAGGAAGCAAATCCTTGGCAGTCTCTAATACCATAATAGGGCCTGATTTGCCCGCTAATATTATTTTAATGGATGCTTGATACCTATTTTCAAAATCAAGCAAGGATTGCCTACACATACCGCAAGGTGAAATTGGTTCATCACAGGCTGCTTTGTCAGTAGAATAGCTAATGGCCATGGATAAGATGGTTTCATTTGAATATTGACTACCAATACTATTTAACAGGGCTCTTTCGGCACAAATACCTACTGGATAACTAGCGCTTTCTTGATTAGACCCAATGACAATATTTCCATTAGATAATAAGGCGGCAGCGCCTACCTTAAAATTAGAATAGGGTGCAAAAGCAGTTTGAGTTGCTTTTTTTGCAGCTTCTAATAAAGCGGCATCAGCGCTTGAAAGTAAATGAACTCCTTCCAAATACTCAAATTCAAATTCAAACTTTTTTTTCATGAACCCTTTATTTTATTTGGCTAAATAACCTATTCCATCGAATGGATTTACTATAGCTAAACCAAATCATTGCCGCACGGCCTACTATATGAGTTTCAGGAACGTATCCCCAATATCTGCTGTCTTGACTACGATGCCTATTATCTCCCATCATCCAATAATAATTTTGCTTCACGATGTAAGTACTCGTTTCAACTCCATTGATAAAATACTTCCCTTGCTTTTCATCTAAAGCATTATGCTCGTAATTTGAAATAAGCCTACGATATAATTGAATGGTACTATCATTTAATTGAATCACATCTCCTTTTTTAGGAATTTGTATAGGGCCATAATTATCTACCGTCCAAGTAAAGTGGGTGATGTCATTAGGAAAAGTATTCCCTACTACTTTATCATCATAATAATCAACTGAAACTACCTGTGGTAATTTTTTTAACCTTTCGGCAGCTGCTGCTGTCATGTTTATTTTAAATGTATTAGGAACGCCTTCCATGATTTGAAAATCAGACCCTGCTTCGTTAATATTAATTCCGATACTGTCTTGAATATAATCCTCAGAAATAGCCGTACCATTGGTTTTGACAATAAATTCGGTTTGAGAAAAAGGAGCTGCCCTACCCGGTTTACCATTCACCCATAAATGACTTCCCTTCACTTCAATGATATCCCCTGGCACACCTACACATCTTTTAATGTAATTATCTGTTTTATCAACGGGGTGCACTAAAATAGGATAATCGTTTAATAATTTTTCTCGATTATTGTTATATTCAGGACTTCTTAATACATCGTAGTAAGGAATTTTACTTCCAAATTCTGGTAGATTGATAATGGTATCCCCTGCTGGGAAATTAAATACAACCACATCATTGCGATTAATATTTCTTATTTGCGGCAACCTTTTATAATCCAATTGAATCCACTTTAAATAGGAAGGTGTCGTGGGCGCCATTGGCATAGTATTGTGCACAAATGGGAAACTTAAAGGTGTTTGTGGGATACGTGCACCGTAGGTAATTTTATCAACAAATAAAAAGTCATTTACCAATAATGTTTTTTCCATACTTTCAGTGGGAATCACATAAGCTTCAAATATAAAAGTGCGAATTAAGGTAGCAGCTACGACTGCAAAAACTGCAGCATCAATCCACTCCCTTGATGCAGACTTGTGGTAATGTTGCAGCGCATCTTGACCATGCCATTTTTCAGCAGAAGAAAGTCCGATATAGGGTAAGTAAATAAAGGGAACTAACACAACTAGACCGTGGTGAATCAAGCCCACTTTTTTAAAATGCATTACAAAAATGATCGAAATCCATAGTGTAACGAATTGACCAAGGATTGGAATAAATTGAATCCAAAACCAAAATTTTGAAATTCCACAAAGTTCTACAACTTCCCATGTATTATAAATGGGGAGGATAGCTTTTGCATTTGAGACACCTGCTTTTTTTAGCATTAAAAAAATACCGATATGCCAACCTAGCCAATAAAGAATCAATAAAATATATCCCATAAAATTGTGGTTAATTTATATATAACAAAAATATCCCTTTGTGAGGGATATTGTTTAAAATATTTTTAAAGTAGCAAAGTATTAATATAAGTGGTCAATTTAAAGGATTATACCGCTTTAGGGATCATCTTATTTGTATTGATGCATCAATTCCTTCACCAACTGCACCGATCTTGCTACATCCGGGATAGCCAAAGCGGCTAAATTAGGAGCATAGTGCATGGGCGCATCGGCACTTGTAATACGGCGTATAGGGGCATCTAGATAATCAAATCCTTCCTTTTGAATACGATAACTTAATTCAGATGAAACGGAAGCAAAAGGCCATTGCTCTTCGATAATAACCAATCGGTTTGTTTTTTTAACGCTTTCCAATACAGTCATCCAATCTAAAGGTCTGATGGTTCTTAAATCAATTACTTCAGCACTAATGCCTTCTTTTTCTAATTCTGCTGCAGCTCCTAAAGCTACTTTCATCATTTTATTATAGGACACAATAGTGATATCGCGACCCATTTTTTTAACATCCGCCTTACCTAATGGGATATAATATTCATCATCAGGTATATCACATTTATCGCCATACATCACTTCACTTTCTAAAAACATGATAGGATCTTCCTCGTAACGAATGGCTTGTTTTAATAAACCCTTTGCATCATATCCATTAGAAGGAGAAACAACTTTAATTCCAGGTATATTGGCTAAATAACTTTCAAAAGCAGTAGAATGTTGTGCCCCTAATTGCCCAGCACTCCCATTAGGGCCTCTCATCACAATAGGGCACCCAATTTGGCCGCCACTCATCGCAAGCATCTTGCTTGCCGTATTCAAAATTTGATCCAAAGGAAGTACTGCAAAATTCCATGTCATAAACTCCACAATGGGTCTTAAACCATTTTGTGCGGCCCCTACGGCGACTGCAGTAAAACCTAATTCAGATATTGGTGTATCAATGATTCGTTTTGCGCCAAACTCAGCTAACATCCCTTGGCTTACTTTATAGGCACCATTGTATTCAGCCACTTCCTCCCCCATTAATAACACTTTTTCATCTCTTCTCATTTCCTCGCTCATCGCCTCCCTAAGGGCTTCTCTAAATGGTATTGATCGCATGAAGTACATTTTGTTTTGAGTGGCAAAAATAAAGCTTTATAAAGGAAAAATATAATTCTTACCCATAAAAAAAGGTCCCCTCCCGATAAATCGAGAAGGGACCTTTAGGACTAACCCATCCTAAACTATTAAAATATGTTATAAGCAAAACTTACATAGTACAATGCGCCGATAGCAGGGCTACCGTATGCAGATTTGTAGTATTTGTTAAAGATGTTCGTACCACCTGCTTTAATCAAAGATTTGTAAGATGGTATTTTATAGGTTAACACCGCATCCATCGTTTGATATGAAGTAAGTGTTCCTACTGCAAATGTACTTACGTAATCGAAGCCATCTTGATAATGGAAATTAGCGCTAAATCCTAAACGATTTTTAAATAAGAAACCGCTGTTGTTTAAGGCAATATTTGCTCTGATTTTTGGCGTATTGAAATATGGAATCACCCCATCAGCCACTTCACCAATTTCATCGTTAAAGATGCTCGTAGAGATACTGAAATTTCTAGGCAATAAATAATCTAATGACAATCCCCATCCACTTGTTTTTACATCTCCTTCAGAATTAGTAGAGATGCTATATCCAATACGCTTGCTTGCATCTAATACATCTAATGGACTAGGCGCTGTTGCATTACGAGATTGAATTACAGTTACACCACCAATGAAGTTGGTATAATTTCCAGTATAGTAATAAAAATCAACTAATAATTTTTTTGCAATTAAAGACTTATAACCAAATTCCATTGAGGTCATTGACTCAGGCTTGAATTGATTAAATACTTGTTGTTTTAACAAACCAGGATTTGGAGCACCTGCCATTGCACTTGCACCAAAAGCATTCACACTAGCTAAAGTATATGCAGGATTCGTAGCAAAATTATAGTACTCTCTCAATTGAGGTAAACCTCCCATTAAACGAGTACCGCCTCCTACTAACAAGTTAATCCATTGGTTTTGAGAAGAAGGGAAACGATAAGCTGTTTGATATGAAAGACGAACGTTATTATCTTGAGCCACTTTCACTACCATTGAAACTCTTGGTGTAAAACGACCATCAAAGTTAGTACTCTTATCATAACGACCAGATGCTGAAATTTTTACTACATCGTCAAATAATTTTTTTGATAATTGCGCATATGCACCAGTTTCATTAATTTTAATGGCACCGGCCGTATCTGCAAATAAAGTTCCTTGAGAGTTTAATACATATTGTTTCATTGAAGCACCCACTAATAAATCAGCACCCATTTTATCTAAACCTAATGCGTTCGTTAAATTGTATTGACCTTCAAAAACATTTAATTCGGATTTATCTAAGAACATACCACCACCCATAGAGATCGGTGTAGATACTAATCTTTTAAATCTTGGATCTTGTGTAATGTTTCCTGTTGGACGATTGGCATCTGCTACAGCACGAGCTGCTATATTAGCTGCTTGTATTGGCATACCTGCATCTCTATATGAAGTTAAGGCAGACATATATGTAGGGTACCAAGTAGAACTTGGACTCCATGCTTCATTAAAATAACGAGCTGCGATAGTTGCATTAAAAGAAGCACCCGCATCTTCACGAGTAGTATATGCTCTTATTAACCAATCTTTAGATTTAATTTCTAATTTGTATTGACCCATTCTTAATTCCTTCAAAGAATAACGATCACTTCCTGTGTACACCGTGTTACCTGTTCCATTATAAAAGCTAAAAGAAGCTTCTGTATTGTCAGATATTTTATAGTTTAATGATCCAGTCATTTTTACGTTCAATGTAGTTGGATCAATTACATCTTTTTCAGCATAACCTGTTCTTGAAACATCTCCACTGTTAAAATAGCCCTTTGCACTACCATAAATCAAAGGAGCATAAGGTGCTAAAGCAGCGTTTTGAGATTTTAAGAAAGCGGAGTAAGATGCCAAATTAGGGAAGGAGCTTGTTGCACCATATAATGAGTTATAAGCACCGTTGGCATAAGCGCCAGCATATGGACCATAAGCAGCATAAGCAGAAGTTAAAGCTCCAATAATTCCGTTTTTTACAGACCCATATACAGAACTCAATGAAGAGGTTGTCTCATCCCCATAAAAATTCACACCATCATAGTTGGGATCTGATTGACGATTTCCAGGGATGGTTTGACCATTTTGCGAACCTGTTGTTCTAGAATAGTTGGTCGCATCTGTACCCACCCAATCTTGCGCTTCAACAAATTGAGCTGCAATTTTATATGCAAAACGATCATTTACTTTTTGAGCCCATCTTATCGTCCAATCTCTATATGGAGATAAAGAACGTTGGTAGTTATCATAATGATTAAATCCTTGTTTTACTTGAAAACTTAATCCTTGATATTTGAAAGGATTTTTACTATTAATTAAAACCGTACCATTCATACCGCCTGCACCATATAATGCAGAAGAAGCACCAGGCAATAATTCAATATTGTCAACATCTAATTCAGTTAAACCAATTACGCTACCTACTGAGAAGTTTAATCCAGGCGCTTGGTTATCCATTCCATCAATTAATTGATTAGCTCTTGTATTACCACTCACATTAAAACCCCTAGTGCTGATACTTTTAAAAGTTAAACTAGCTGTAATCACATCCACCCCTTTTAGGGTACCTAAGATGTCATAATAGCTAGATGCAGGAGAATTCTTGATGGTTGTATTACTAATTCTTTCAATTGATACTGGAGATTCTAAAATACGCTCTGCTACTTTTGAAGCAGACACAACCACTTCAGAACCAAGTACAAACGAAGGAGATAAGCTCACTTCTAATTTTGCATTTATAGACGAAACTGGAACTTCTTTATTGGTATATCCAACAGATGAAAACACTAAAGTAAATGGTGTTTTTTGAGACACATTTAATCTAAATGTACCCTTATCATCTGTAAAAGTACCATTAGTTGTTCCTTTCACTGTGACAGAAACAGCAGCTAATACCTCTGCAGAACTTGAATTTTTAACAGTACCATTAATAGTACCTGCATTTTGCGCTTTTAAAGACATTACCGTTGAGGCAAGGATAATTAAAAGACTAAAATGGCGTAAAAATTTTCTCATATTTAATTGTTTTTAAGATGAATCGTAGTTAAAAATACTGAATTGTTCCCACTTCAGAAAAAATTATCAAAATTGTGTTAAAACTTTTAATTTAGTGCTATGAAATCCACACCCTTCCCAGGCCAAATCAATACTTACCATGGCAAAGTAAGAGATGTCTATTACATTGAAAATGAACTACTTGTAATGGTTGCAAGTGATAGAATCTCGGCATTTGATGTTATTTTACCTAACCCTATCCCTTTTAAAGGCCAGGTATTAAATCAGATAGCGGCCTATATGTTGAAGGCAACAAAGGATATTTGCCCCAATTGGCTATTAGACACCCCCGCGCCCAATGTGGCGATTGGGAAAAAATGTGTCCCCTTTAAAATTGAAATGGTGGTGAGAGGCAATTTAGTAGGTCATGCATGGCGCACCTATCAAAATGGGGGTCGTATTTTATGTGGCATTCAATTAGCCGAAGGATTAAATGAAAATGACTTTTTCCCTACCCCCATTATCACCCCATCCACTAAAGCAAGTGAGGGTCATGATGAAGACATTGCAAAGGAAGACATCATTAGACAAGGATTGGCTAGTGAAGCCGATTGGAAAGTTTTAGAAAAATATGCACTTGCTTTATTCCAAAGAGGAAAAGAAATTGCTGCAAAACAAGGCTTGATTTTAGTAGATACAAAATATGAATTTGGGAAAATTGGCGACACCGTTTATTTAATGGATGAAATTCATACACCCGATTCTTCACGTTATTTTTATGCAGATGGTTTTGAGCAGAGACAAAAAAATAAAGAAAAACAAAAACAACTCAGCAAGGAATTTGTACGAGAGTGGTTGATTGAAAATAATTTTATGGGTAAGGAAGGTCAAACGGTTCCCTTTATGTCTGTTGAATGGATTGATACCATTTCTAAAAGATACATTGAACTTTACGAGCAAGTGATTGGCGAAAAATTTGCACCTCAAAAATTATCTGACGAAGAAACTTTTAGTTTAGTGTCAGCTTCTTTGACAAAATTAGGATCCTTGTAAGAATAACTAAATATCTATTCCTAATCTAGGTCTTAATCGCTGTTTGCTTTTATTAAATATTTGCTGCCCTTTGTCGATCCCTTTTCGCAGTTCAATTTGTTTTTCTATTGGCAAATGAACGATGTCAGTGCAACTCTGTGTGCAACATCCAGCATATGTCTCAGCGCATTTTGGACATTGAATAAATAATAAATGACAGCCGTCGTTTTTGCAATTGGTATGCGTATCGCAAGGCGCCCCACATTGATGACATTTTGAAATAATATCATCTGTTATTTTCTCCCCCAATCGATCATCAAATACAAAGTTTTTCCCTTTAAATTTGCTTTCCAATCCAGCTTCCTTAATTTTATTCGCATAGTTAATGATACCTCCTTCCAAATGAAAAACATTTTTAAAACCATGGTGCAACATATAGGCACTGGCTTTTTCACAACGAATACCTCCAGTACAATACATGATTATATTTGCTTCTTTTTTTCCCTTCATCATATCAGCGGCCATGGGTAATTGATCCCTAAAAGTATCTGATGGAATTTCAATTGCTTTTTCAAAATGACCCACTTCATATTCGTAATGATTGCGCATGTCAATGACAATGGTTTCTGACGAATCCAACATCGAATTCATTTGTTGGGCAGTTACATATTTGCCTTTATTTTCCATACTAAAATTTGGATCATCAATGCCATCAGCGACAATTTTTGCACGGGTTTTAATTCTTAGTGCCCAAAAACTTTTCCCATTGTCGTTCACCGCAGTATTTAATCTAAGTTCATTCAATTCAGGAATAACGTATAAATATTTTTTGAAATTTTCAAACAAATGCGAGGGTACACTTATTTGCGCATTGATTCCCTCTTGTGCAACATAAATTCGCCCAAACACTTGCAAAGCATTTAATCCTTGATACAAATCATCTCTGAATTGCACTGGATCCTTGATGGAAAAATACTGGTAAAAACTTATGGTGATACGAGGAAAATTTTCCTGGTATAATTTTTCTTTTAACTCCTTATTGGAGATACGATTGTGCAATACTGACATAAAATAAATTTAATCCCAATTACAGGTTGGGAAAATTCAATGCAAATATAAATAATAAGTTCCTAGTTACATACTCATTACTTTGTAGACCTCACAAAACTTCCTGTCAAGGAAGCCAATCCTCCTAATAATGCCCCAATAAAAGTAGTTAAAGCGATTAATGCTATGTATGAACCCTTTAAAGGTAATATTGTAGCCACTTTCATTGATAAAATATGGTCATTCCCTTGATCTAATAAAATAGCTAACCCGCACCATAATAATCCTATAGCAATAAAGCCAGATAAAAAAGAGAAGAACGCTTTTTGAGGAATGGCAATCGATACTACTAAATTAGTGATAACAAAACTCCACCAAGGAAGGTTGCCATATATACCTGCAGCATAGGCTAACAAGGCTGATAATATAATACTGATTAATATTTTCATGATATTCTTTTTAAGGATAATTAATTTTAACTAAGCCGCTTTAAATTGAAGATGCCATTTTGTTCTTGCATTTTGTTTTAGTTTTTCTTTTCCTAAAAACAAAAATCTATAATATTGTCCCGCAGCCCATGTGTTTACAAAACTATCATAATAGGGACTGCCTGGATTACCACTTTGACCTCCAGGGTATAAACCATAGGCTTCAATTTCGTCGGTTAAATGAACAATCATTCTCCAACTAGGGCCGTGATTTTCGGTGGTTGCATTAATGATATTAACGCCCCCTCCTATGGGTAAATTTAATCTACTCAATGCAGGCATTTTAGTTAAATGTAAAATGCGTGTTGCTTTAAATAAAGACCATTCTAATTTATTCTCTTTTTCTAATTCCAATAATTTTTTAGTGGCTCGCTCTACTCCCAAAGTAACTTGATCTTTAAAGTTCTCGACTTTATCTTTGGTACGAATATTATCAGCAATCACCCAATTAGAATCTTTGTTCATTTGATCTAGTAATACAAAAGCTTCAGGCTTGGTTAATGGAATTGCAGATCCTGCTAATTCATCACCCCATACGGCTTGCTCCACACTATCCCAAATGATTTTGAATACCGTGATGCCTTTTGAATGAACGCTATTATTTAAATCCCAATTCGTCATTTCATTAACCATTCGTTTGGCATCATTACTTAATTGATCCAATTGTAAATACCGCATCATAGCTGGACGGGCAGTGGCTGCAAATACATTATAGTTGTCTGTTTGCAACGCTTGCATATCCTGTGGCGTAATTTGATTCATGCTGGTCAAATGTTTATTGACACTAATACCACGATACAATGGAAAAGCTGAAGCAGCTCCTAAATAATAAGGATAAGTGGGATCTGTTGCGGGCTGATTAGCACTACTTACAAATCCACGAGCTGGATTTTTAATCATTGGATTTTCATCATTAGGAATGATCCCTTGCCATGCATAACTAGAGTCCTCTCCAGGCATAATAAAATCACCTTGTCGCTCCCATCTTGCTACAAAACTTCCTTGTTGCTTAATTGCAATATCTCCTGTTTTAGTTGCTAAAACAAAGTTTTGTCCAGGGCAGGTCCATAATGATATAGCATGTAAATAATCCTCATAATTTTTTGCTCTGTTTAAAAGACAAAATGTTTCAACACCTGTAGATGAATAATGTGCTGTCCAATGAACTCCTAAACTACGGCCTTTGGATTGCGTATTTTGATAATGTGTATCAAACATCGTTGGACCCCAATGCGTCATTGCAATATCTTCAATCACATCGGCACTGTCTTTCACTTTAATGATTTCCTTTCTCTTTGTTGTCGACTTCCAAGCACCATTGTACCAATATTCATTTTGAGTACTGTCTTTAAATTTAATTTCATAATAATCAAATACATCGCGACCTGCATTGGTCACACCCCAAGCTAAGCTATCATTAAATCCAATAATTACTGCTGGAGAACCTGGGAAGCTAGCACCATAAGTACTGTGTGTGGGCGTTGTAATTTGAATTTCGTACCATAAAGAAGGTAGGTTTAAACCTAAATGTGGATCACTAGATAATATAGGCCTTCCCGACTTTGTTTTAGTTCCAGACACCGCCCAATTATTACTTCCATTATTCTTATCGGGCGCCTCTAGCATTTCTACATTATTAAACGCCAATGCATTTGTAGTATGTAAATAAGCCGAATCTGAATTGGCTGGCTTTATTGGAATGATAGAAGGCTTTGCATAAACAGTTCCTTTGGGTATAATAGGATCTAAGGAGTCTTGTTTATTTGTATATAATTTATCAAACAAATCATATCCTAAATAATCCCTTGTATTGGTTAATTGTAAATCGACTGAGGCAGAACGGCCAGTTAAGTCATAGGACATGAACATCAAAAATAAATATGTTTTTTTGGGTGTCCAATCCTCTGGTGCATAATTCATCAGCTTAAATTCAAAAGGCAAATCCGCGGGATCCAATTGTTTAATATAAGCATTCACCCCTGCTGTATAAGCATCTACAGTTGCTTTCATAGTGGGATTATTTGCATTAATATTTGCCTCAGTTTGTTCGGCGCCATAAGGCATGCCTAATCTTCTAAATAATCGATCAATGGGTAATTTATCTGCTCCTGCAATTTCACTTAACCTACCCGATGCCACGCGGGTTTCAAAATCCATTTGCCACAACCTAAACTTTGCGTGTAAATAGCCTTGAACAAAATAAGCATCGTCATCATGATCAGCATAAATATGCGGAACCAATCTATCATCTACATAGACATCTACATTTCCTTTTAATTCATTAGCGATGATGGTGGCATCGAAATTGGTATTAATTTTTTCAGCATTCTTCCAAAATCCATGTTGCGGAGATAAAAAATAACCTAATCTCGGTGCTTTTGTATTTCCAATTTTAAGTTGCGTATCTAAAGTAAAAACCAATCCGGTGGTGAGGATAGCGCTTGCTATCAATGGCAATAATCGCATAACATGTATTTAGACTACTAAATTACGCAATATTATTTAACTAATTGGGCGTTAAAATGCGACAAATGGGACGAGAAATTTAAATAAGGATAGGTCGTCAACAATCGCTCCGTTTTTACAATACAATTTTGCAAAAATGCTTGATGGCTTTCAGAGCCTTGAAAAAAAGGTTTATGCTGCATTGCTAATTGAAGTTCAGCTACCTGCTTCATGATGGATTGGGTATCCTTGTCCATATAAGTTTCTACTAATTTTTCCCATACATATTGAGAAGCTGCATAGTTAGGGTGCACCAAGTCCTCGGCATAAAATCGGTAATCTCTAAGGTCATCCATTACATATTCATAAGCAGGAAAGTATTCCAATGCGTCAAATTGCGAAACCACTTCATGGACAGCTTGAATTAAAACTGCCTTACTCCGATTATTCTCAACTAAACCTTCTCTCAAATGACGAACCGGGCTAATGGTAAAAATAATATGCAAATGAGGATTAAACTGCTTTAATTGCTTCACCGTATTTTGAAGTAATTCAATTAAAATATCGGACTTCATTAAATATTTATCAAACCAAGTCGCAGGTGCCTTATGGTTATTGGCAACCACTTGCCCCTTAGCCGATGGAGCATTATTGTTCAATTGATATAACCAGGCTGAACCTAATGTGATCACCAAATGATTAGCCGATTTTAAATAAGCATGGCCTTGGTTAATGGATTCATTTATTTTATTGAGGGCCTCTAACTCAGTAATACCGGATAACTTACTATGGTGATTCCAGCTATTCCAAACATCATTCAAAAAAAATAAGTCGGAGGAAGTGTATTTTTTTTGAATAATACAATCTTCAATGGCGTTGCAAACACTGATCGGATTAAATAAAATACCATGTGAATTTTCAAGTACATTAAATAGATGTGTATTTAGTTTGGCGCCCATATTTTCAGAAAAACAAGACCCCATTAAAAATAGTTGATCTCTGTACCCTATTGGATATTCGGACCGCTTTGAATCTAAGGTTAATTTAAATTTTATTTGGCTCATAATTTAACCTACTTGTAGGCATGCTTTATTGATTGATCGGAAACATTCTTTGCTTCATGGCTTCATATAAAATAATTCCTGCTGCTACGGATACATTAAATGAATCAAAATTGGTAGCCATCGGTATTTTAAAGAAATAATCTGCCGCCTTGGCTAAATAAGGCGTAACACCTCTCCCCTCATCACCCATAATAATACAAGAGGGGATGGTTAAATCTAATTCATGAATATTTTTATCGGCGCGCATTTCACTTGTAAAAACTTGTATGCCATTTAAATGAAGCGCATCAATAGCTTTTAATAAACTAGATACTCTAACTACTTGTATATGTTCCAATGCACCAGCACTACTTTTAAACGCTTCCTCATTAAGTGCGCCCACTCCTTTATCAGGAATAATTAAAGCTTGAGCACCACAGCAATGTATACTCCTACTAATGGCGCCAATATTTCTTACATCTGTCACCCCATCTAACATTAAAAATAAAGGCGTCTCTCCCTTGGAAACAACAAAGTCAATCACTTCTTGTAAATCCAAATATTTAACTGCAGATATAAAGGCCAGCACCCCTTGGTGATTTGCCTTGGTCATTCCATTTAATTTTTCAATAGGCACTAATTGAATGGGAATATTCTTTTCCCTTGCAAAATGTTTAATCTCATTTAATCCTTCGCCATCTGCATTTTTTTGAATTAATATTTTTTCAATATTGGTATCAGTACCAAAAGACTCTAAAATGGGCTGTCTGCCAATAATAAATTTTCGTTCAGTGGTTGCTGAACGCGGTTTATTAAAACGAGGCTTTGATTGATAAGGCCTCCCAGATTTTTGTTGTCGATCTTCCATATTTTTCAAAGTTACTCAATTATGATTATCCATTTACTTATGTCCTGCATTAGATTGAATGAAATGCCATTTTAAAATAGCAGCTACCGAAATGGAATCTGTGATCTTGCCCTCCATCACCCATTGAACGGCCTCAGCAAAGGGTAGTTTTTTAATGGCTAACTTTTCGGTGTCTTCTGGTGCTGATTCCCCTGCAATTAATTGTTGTGCCACATACACCACTGCAAATTCATCCGAAACTGAATTTGAAACATGTAATCGTAAAATTTCGGTCCATTGTTTTGCTTCAAACCCCGTCTCTTCCTTCAATTCTCTCTTAGCGGTTTCAAGATAATCGGTGCCTTCCGGGCAGCCCCCTTCTGTAATCTCCCAACTATAGGAATCTAATACAAAGCGGTGTTGACCTACCAAATAAGTATTCCCTTGCTCATCTAATGCAATGACACCAATCGCAATATTTTTAAAATGTACTTTCCCATAAATACCTGGCGTACCCGCGGGCGTAATGACTTGATACTCGGTTACATTAATCCATGGATTATCATACACCAATTGACCACTAATGGTTTTCCAAGGATTTTTTTCATGCTCCATACAAGATATATTTTATTATAAAACTAAAAATCCCCTCCAGAGATTCGGGAAGGGATTTTTATTGTTTTAACTATTTTATTTTAAACCAAACGCTTTTTTTACTTTGGCTACATAATCTAATTTCTCCCAAGTAAACAATTCCACTTTCATGGTTTTTGTTTTTCCATCTGGGCTTGTAAATGTTTTAGTGACTGTCTCATTTTTGCGACCCATGTGTCCGTATGCAGCAGTTTCACTATACATTGGTGTTCTTAACTTTAATCTTTGCTCGATAAAGTAAGGACGCATATCAAATACGCTTTCTACTAATTTACCAATTTGACCATCGGTTAATTTTACTTTAGCTGTACCGTAAGTATTAACGTTAATAGATGTTGGCTTAGCAACACCAATCGCATAAGATACTTGTACTAAAACTTCGCTTGCTACACCAGCAGCGACTAAGTTTTTAGCAATATGACGCGTTGCATAAGCTGCAGAACGGTCCACCTTACTTGGATCCTTACCAGAGAAAGCGCCACCACCGTGTGCACCTTTACCACCATAGGTATCAACAATAATCTTACGACCAGTTAAACCAGTGTCACCATGAGGACCACCAATTACAAACTTGCCTGTAGGGTTAATATGATACTTAATATCGTTATTAAACAACTTAGCGTATTTCTTATATTTTGCTTTAACTCTTGGAATTAAAATTTCAACGATGTCTTTTTTGATTTTAGCTAACATCTTTCCTTCTGCATCAAAATCATCGTGTTGCGTACTCACCACTATTGCATCAATCCTTACAGGTTGATTTTTATCGTTGTACTCTAAGGTTACTTGAGACTTTGCATCAGGGCGTAAATAGGTAATCGCTTTATTCTCTCTTCTTAATGCAGCTAATTCAATTAAAATTTTGTGCGCTAAGTCCAAAGCCAAAGGCATGTAGTCGTCTGTTTCGTTTGTTGCATAACCAAACATCATCCCTTGGTCACCAGCACCTTGCTCTTCTTTTTTCTTCTTATCCACTCCTTGATTAATATCTGCTGATTGTTCATGAATGGCAGATAAAATTCCACAACTATCCGCTTCAAACATATATTCACTCTTGGTATATCCAATTTTTTTGATCACATTACGTGCAATGGTTTGAACATCTAAATAGGCTTTAGATTTTACTTCGCCTGCTAAAATAACTTGACCCGTTGTTACTAAAGTTTCACATGCCACTTTGGATTGTGGGTCAAATGCTAAAAAGTTGTCAATTAAAGCGTCAGAAATCTGATCGGCTAATTTGTCTGGATGTCCTTCAGAAACACTTTCTGAAGTAAATAAATAAGGCATAGATGAGTATTTAAGGTGCAAATATATAAATAAAAGCAGTTTTAATCATATCGATACTACAAATCTGAATAATAAATATGTAGTCTCATTCTGAATTTGGAATGTTTTCCCCCACCCAATCGAACCCTACCCATGGCAGGCTCGTTTCCTAAGCTATTGGTTAAGTAATCCACGCCAGAGGCCTTATTGTTTGGATAAGGTGGCACAAACATAATAGAATCATTTACTGGAGCTAAAATACGGAAATCAAATATAGAATCGGTACGAGAAATAACCCCTTGTACATATCTACTTACATTAAAATTATAAGTGGCCACTTGATCGTAGCCTTTGATTGATTTGTAGGATAACCAGCCTCCAAATCTTCTCAAGACCTCAGCACTAGATGTACCTATATAATCATTCGGCACATTTCTTACTCTCTTGGTGGCTGTATCATACATTCCAAGGAATAAATATTTTGGAGGAAGCATTTGTTTTTCGATGGTATTCAAACGAGCATCATCTGGGACCTGTTCTGCAATTAATTCAGCACGATGAATCAACTTATTCTTAAATACTTTAAGTCCAGGGACAACCACTTTAACCATGGTACCAGGACTGGTTTGAACATATACCAATGAATCGTTTAATTTATTATTAAGCGCCTTGTATGCCTCAGCAGTAGTCCGATTTCTTGTAATGAAATTGGCATCTGCATGATTAGCTACGTTGTATTTAAAATATAGTACAGAGGTGTCCTTTTTGGTACCGCCTACTGCATAAGACTTAAAGTAGAGCCCTAACTTGGTATTGGTATCTGTCATTCCAATACGAATTAAAACATTACTATTCGTATTCGTCGTCACTGCAAACCCGTTAAAATAAGCTCTCAATGCAGAATCAGAACTATAAGCACCATTAGTGTCAAAGCCTTTTATAAACATATTCGCTATCGACGGTAATAATTTAATTCTGATTTGATTAGTGGAAAGTTCAAAACGGCTAATGATGGAATCACGGGCTTTTGTAAAATCTAATGTATAAGGATTAGCTAAGGGTGCACCAGTTTTAAGATTATAGGCGTTAGGATAATTACTAGCATAGTATTTTTGAATCGCTACAGACTCTTCGTCAATATTGTTGACATTGATGGTGACAGGATTGGAAGAATCTCCATAAAATCCGCGATAACTTAATATCAAAACGGCAGAATCTACAACAAGGCTGTCTTTAACCCCAGGGAAATTAAAAGGATACACATCAGGTTTAAGCTGAAAAAACATGGTTGCATGGGTGGTACCAAAAATGGGATCGTTAGAAATATTCCCAACAATATGCTCATTGGAACCATAAATTCTCAAAGAATCTGGATAATCCACTGTCTCTGTTACTACATCCAAAATGGTATCTTTTGTATTAACTGCATCCATTGCTGGTAAAAGTCCCAAGCCTAATTCCGAAGTACTAATACGAGTACAGGCCAAAAATAGGACGGTTAATAAAACAAAAAATGAAAATTTCTTAAGGGTGTTAATTGATGCCATGAATATAATTGTGATTACTTTGCTGCAAGATCGTTGTATAAATCTAAATACTCTGTTAAATCGGAGTCCCAGCCATTAAAAGGTATTACTTTTTTACCCTTCACTACTGAGAATTCAGATACTAATTTTTTATCTATAACATCAGCTCCGAAAGTGATGGCATCTGCATAAGTTGCGCCCCCTCTGAATAAAGCTGTATTATTTAAGTCCTTAAACGCTTCCAAATCCTTTTCCTTCATATTGGTATTAATCAAGGATTTAGTTAAAAAATCCTTAGCTAATTTTTCTTCAAATGTATTTTGACCAATAGTGAATACCACTTTAGCATTGGAAAAAACGGGCTCCTTTTTAAAAGCGGTTTTGATATAGGCAGGTATTAAGCCAGTCATCCAACCACTGCAATGAATGATATCAGGAGGCCAGCCAAATTTTTTCACCGTCTCAAGAGCTCCTCTACAAAAAAAGATGGTACGAAGTACATTGTCATCAAACCACTTTTCGTTTTCGTCGTGAAAAATATGTTTTCGTTTAAAGAAATCTTCGTTTTCTAAAAAGTAGACCTGTAATCTTGCATTAGGCAAGGAGGCTACTTTAATTTGTAATGGGTAGTCATCTCCGTCCACTTGAACATTGATGCCAGAAAGACGAACCACTTCGTGCAATCGATGTCTGCGTTCATTGATTACGCCAAATCTTGGCATAATACAACGCACTTCTAATCCACTGTCGTTGCTTTTGATGGCGAGCTTATTGATTACCTCCGCAAACTCGGTCAGCTCCAAATAGGGCGACATTTCTGTGGCGATATATAAGATTCGTTTTTTTTCAGACATTCATTTTGTATTTATCTCAGAACCATCTTTGAGTCTGCGAAGTTACATAAATCCAAGGACTTTAAGAAACATCAAAAAACACTAATAAAACCTCCTTCCCCAACGCATATCTTAACAAATGGTCGTAAATTGCACAACATAGGTTAATACCCCATTCCATATGGCCAAATTTTTAAAAATAGGATTCTTTTTCATGGTTGGCATTTTGCTGATTTGGTGGAGTTTACATCAAATTCCACCCCAAGAATGGGACAAATTCACCAAGGCCCTTGCCAAGTCCAAATTCTGGATCATCATCCCTGTTTTTTTTATCTTAGGTTTATCTCATTTTATAAGAGCCCTACGCTGGAGGTTGATTATGGAACCTTTGGGTTACAAGCCCTCCATCATGAACACTTTTTTGGCGGTTTTAATTGGTTATTTAGCCAATTTAGCCATCCCTCGTTTAGGAGAAGTTTTAAAATGTACTTTATTATCAAAATACGAGAAAGTCCCTGCCGATAAAATTGTGGGGACCATTGTTGCCGAAAGGGCATTTGATGTATTAAGCTTAGGTGTTGTTTTTTTATTGGCACTTACTTTACAATTTAATGTCATCAAAGCGGGTTGGGATCAATTAAATCATGAACAGGTCACCCAAGCTTCTAATTCTCATCAAGGTTTATTTATTGTATTAGGAATTATTATTACGATTATTATTATTGCTACCATTTTATTTTTTGCATTCAAGCATAAATTTGAAAATGTTATTGCGAGTATCAAAAGTGTTTTATTGGGAATTTGGGAAGGGGTTATTAGTGCTACTAAATTGAAAAAGCATAATTTATTCTTTTTCTATACATTCAGTATTTGGTTCCTTTATTTATTGGCTACCTATATAGGATTGTATGGAACAGAAGGTACCGCCAGTTCCTTTTCTACTGCAATCAGTTGTTTAGCTTATGCTAGTATTGGCATGATTATTACACCAGGAGGCATTGGTGCTTACGCCTACTTTTTAGCAAAAGTATTAGAGCTAAATGGCATTGAATATACATTAGGTTTAGCCAATGGCACTTTGCAATGGTTTTCACAAGTGATCATTGTGATTGTACTTGGCGGATTAAGTTTAATCATACTCCCTTTTATAAATAAACAAGCAAAGTAATATGCGATTAGTGGATAGTATCAATCAAAAAATTAAAACAATAGACCAAGCCAAAGCGGTGATTGCCTCATGGAAAATTTTAGGCAAAACAGTGGCCTTTACCAATGGTTGTTTTGACATACTTCATCCAGGGCATTTATACTCCTTATCACAAACTGCAAAGGAAGCGGATTACTTAATTGTTGGACTCAATAGTGATGATAGCGTTAAACGATTAAAAGGACCAGAACGACCAATTAATAATACCCAAGATCGCGCCCTTATTTTAGCCAATTTAGTATTGGTAGATATGGTAGTCGTATTTGAGGAGGACACGCCTTTGGAATTAATATCCAACCTATTGCCAGATGTTTTAGTAAAAGGGGGCGACTATACCATTGACACCATTGTTGGAGCAAAAGAAGTGATTGCAAATGGTGGCAAAGTAATTATCAATCCTATCGTAGAAGGATTTTCAACAACACAGTTGATTGAAAAAATTAAAAAATAAGATAGATCATTTGACATCCTACCCATACATTACAAATTTTGAATTCATATGCGTCGTATTGTTTTTATTATTTTATGCAGTTGCACTAGTGTTTTAATTTATGGTCAAAACAGTCAAAATTGGCATTGGAAGGATTTAAGTTCCGATTCCGTACATGGCATTAGTTTACAAAAAGCATATCAAGTTTTAGCTACCCTACCTCAAAAACCTGCTCCCATTATCATTGCAGTCATTGATGGCGGATTAGATACCAATCACATCGCATTAAAAAATTTACTTTGGACCAACACAAAAGAAATTCCCAATAATCATATCGACGATGATCATAATGGTTATGTGGATGATGTTCATGGTTGGAATTTTTTAGGCGGTAAGGATGGACGCAATATTAATAAAGCGTCGGCCGAGATGACCCGAATATACCATCGATATAAAAATATATACGAAGGGAAGTCATTAGATACCAACCGAATGAGTTCAAAGGAAAAAAGCGATTATCTAATTTGGAAACAAACACAAAACGAAATTCAGATTTCAGAAAACGATCTTGCTACTTTGCAATATATAAAGATGGCAATGAATGCTTTAATTAAAATGGGTAATATTTTACTAAAGGAACTGCCTGATTCTAATTTTACAATTCCGAAATTAGAAGCCTACCAACCCATTGGACGAATCACCCTAGATACTAAAATGGCTTATTTACGAACTGTAAAAATTTTAGGTATCGAAAATGAAACCACTTATCCTGAAATAATAAAAGACTTAGAAGAATATATTGAATCAAAAGAAAAATTGGCCAATGCCAAAGAAACAGCACCTCCGTTAATAAGAGAAGACATCATAAAAGATCGATACGATGATTTTTCAGATAAATATTATGGCAACAATGATATAACAGGTCCCGATCCAAGACACGGAACGCATGTAGCTGGATTAGTTGCAAGTATTCCAGATTCTAGCTGGAACGTTAATAAATTATACCCTTCTATTAAAATAATGACTGTGCGTTGTGTTCCAGATGGTGACGAATATGATAAGGATGTCGCTTTAGCCATCAGATATGCAGTTGACAATGGCGCTAAAATTATAAATATGAGTTTTGGTAAATCCTATTCCCCTCAACAAGCTTGGGTAGATAGTGCCATTAGATATGCTGCGCAAAAAGATGTTTTACTCGTTCATTCTGCTGGCAATGAATTTTACAATTTGGATATAAAACAAGTTTATCCCAATACTTATTCTCCAAGCTTCAAAGACACCGCTAATAATGTAATTACCATTGGCGCAAGCAGCGACCCTTCCATAAAGCATTTTTTATTAACCGACTTTAGCAATTACGGAAGCAAAACAGTGGATGTGCTATCCCCTGGAGATAAAATATATTCTACCTTACCTGGTGTTAATAATTATGGTTATTTAAATGGGACCAGCATGTCCTCCCCTATCGTAAGTCATATCGCTGCTATGATTCGATCTTACTTTCCACAATTATCAGCCATCCAAGTAAAACAAATTATTATAAACAGTGCTTGGAAACCCAATGATCCCTCTATAAAATTTGCAATTCCAAATAAGGACATGGATAAAACATTATTAGAAGTAAGCATGACGGGTGGTATTGTGAATGCAGCAAATGCAATTACATTGGCAAAATCATTCAAAGCAATGGCGCCATTACCCATTGAAAGAAAAAAAGAACCAAGAATTAAAAAATAAAATTGAATATTTACCAAAACAAACACCCTTATGTCTCGACCCAGTGCCACCGAATTTGCGCCCTTTCATCAAACTTATATAAATTATACAAGTGGAAAAGATTACTCCATTTTGGTACAACAATACAATGACCGAATTATCGAATCATGGAATGCCATTCCTACTGAAAAAATCAATTTTGCATATGCCCCAGACAAATGGACCATTCGTCAAATGTTTCAACATGTCATTGATACAGAAAGGATCTTAACCTATCGTGCATTATCCATAGCAAGACATGAAAAAATAA
Organism: Bacteroidota bacterium; assembly: GCA_026391435.1. GTDB lineage: Bacteria > Bacteroidota > Bacteroidia > Chitinophagales > Chitinophagaceae > Sediminibacterium. The sequence continues at coordinate 21,375 of JAPLEJ010000045.1, read as the reverse complement.
ATCTTCCTGGTTTTGATGAGAATGCCTATGCAAAATCAGCTACTGCTTCACATCGCAATTGGAAAGAAATGCAGGTAGAATGGAAAATTGTAAGACAGTCTACCAACCTTTTATTTTCTTCTTTTACTGAGGAAGACATGAAGCAGAAAGGAATGGCGAATGAAAATGCCTTATCTGTTAATGCACTTGGCTTTATCATTTTCGGACATGCATTGCATCATTTACATATACTGAAGGAACGTTATGAGATTTAAGTAATTGTACTACCCTACATTTTTATAAACAAAAGGCCCCCGATTACTCAGGGGCCTTTTTAATATAATTACAATATTGAATTATTTAGCTGCATAAATATGAATGGCTAATTGCACATCTTTATCTACCATACCTACACCATAATTCACTCCAAATACAGTTCTGTCAAAAGGGAAAAAAGCTTCAGCAAAAAAGCCTTTGTCTTTTTCGTTAAGATCAGCACTTCTGATTACTGCAGGAAAGCTAACCACTGCTTTAATCCCTTTCATTGTTAAATCGCCAGTGATCGTTACTTTTCCTTCACTTACATATTTAACAGACGTAATTGTAAAATTAGCTTCACCAAATTTAGCAATATCAAAAAAGTCAGCAGAAGATAAATGACCTTGTAATTTTTCACCGCCACGCTCATCTGTTACTTTTAATCCAGCAATATCAATAACAAAACTACCACCTGTCAATTTACCGGCATTCACCTGAAGTGAGCCAGATTTCAATGGGAAAAATCCTGTGTGAAAATCGCTTTTTTTAGAGCCTATCCAATCTACTTTACTTTTTTGAGCGTTCACTGTATATGTAACGCCATCGATCATTTTATTTTTTTTGGTAAATGATACTAAAGACAATGATGCAGTGATTAAGGTAACTGCGAAAATGATTTTTTTCATATTTGTTTGTGTTTTTTTAATGATTGAGCTAACTAAAATACGTAAAATTATTTGTGTATTCAATTAGTTAGCACTTGATATATAATATTTTAATGTTATTAATAGGTTGTAAATATATAAATCAATGTTTAAACAACAAAATATATTTTTAGGGCGATTCTATGCCTATAATCTACTATCTTCGCCAAAATTTAGATTGTATGAATTTGCACGAATACCAAGCAAAAGAATTGCTTAAAAATTATAATGTTCCCGTTCAAGAAGGTATCGCTGTTGAAACAGTGGATGCGGCTATTACAGCCTACCATAAAATAGCTGGCGAAACAAATAACAAATTTGCAGTTGTCAAAGCGCAAATACATGCAGGTGGTCGTGGTAAAGGCAAAATTGTTGGTACTGAACAGCGCGGTGTTGCAGTAGGTAAATCAGCAGCTGATATTGAAACATTTGCAAAAAATATTTTAGGGGGTACATTGGTGACCATTCAAACAGGGCCTGCTGGCAAATTAGTTTCAAAGATTTTAATTGCACAAGATGTATATTATGAAGGGCCTCAACCTACTAAAGAATTTTATTTATCCATATTACTTGATCGTTCCAAAGGAATGAATGTGATCATGTATAGTACGGAGGGCGGAATGGATATTGAAGAAGTAGCGCACAACACCCCTGAAAAGATATTTAAAGAGTGGATTCATCCTAGTGGTGGCTTACAAGGTTTTCAAGCAAGAAAAATTGCTTTTAACTTAGGTTTAAGTGGTGATGCTTTAAAAAGTTGTGTAAAATTCGTAACTAATTTATACAATGCTTATGTTGGATTAGACTGCGGCATGTTGGAGATCAATCCGCTTTTCAAAACAAGCGATGATAAAATTATTGCAGTGGATTGTAAAATGAATATTGATGATAATGCTTTAATGCGCCATCCTGATTTATTAGCAATGCGTGATGTATCTGAGGAAGATGCTACAGAAGTAGAAGCGGGAGAATACAATTTGAATTTTGTCAAATTAGATGGCAACGTAGGTTGTATGGTGAATGGAGCAGGTTTAGCGATGGCCACAATGGATATGATTAAGTTGAGTGGTGGTGAGCCCGCTAACTTTTTAGACGTCGGTGGTACTGCTAATGCTCAAACAGTAGAAGCAGGATTTAGAATTATTTTAAAAGATCCTAATGTAAAAGCAATTTTAATTAACATCTTCGGCGGTATTGTTCGTTGTGATCGTGTTGCTGCTGGTGTAATTGAAGCTTTTAACAAATTAGGTAATATTAATATCCCCATCATTGTTCGTTTACAAGGAACCAATGCAGTGGAAGCAAAAAAATTAATAGATGATAGCGGATTGAAAGTGCAGTCTGCTATTCAATTAAGCGAAGCCGCTGCACTTGTGAAGCAAGCCGTGGCTTAGTTTTAATCCTCTTATGCTATTTAAAATACCCTCGAAAACCGGGGGTATTTTTTTTATATAATTCCATTTAATCTTTTGGTAATAGTTTCACTTCAGTGAGGGCACTGAATAAATAAACTTGTCCTGTAGCAACTTCAACACATTCAATTCTTATTCGACGTTTTTTGCCACGCTTAAAAATTTTGCCATTGAGCGACTCAAATAAAGTGCCCTCTGCAATATGCGCAACCCAATTCACCCCTTCTTTTTTAATTTCATTGTAACGCCTCAAAACCAATAATAGCTTAGTTTCTCCGTTTGCAGTAGCAGCAGGATTTAGCAAGGTTTTATTCAAAGCTTTTTTAATATCTATTGGAAATATATCCATTTGGATAAAGGAAGCCAATAAACGACCATAAATACTTTTCCATTCTTTCCCATGTGCTTCCACCCTATTTCTGAATTGCTCGTAACATAATAAATGCGCAAGCTCATGTAACAGAGTAATTAAGAACTCATACTTATTCAAGTTTCCATTCACCGTTATTTTATGATTGGCTCCTAAAAAAGCATGCCTATAATCCCCCAATACAGATTTCCTTGCCTTGGTGACTGTTAAGTGAACTTTGTATTGGTTGATTAATCCTACAACAGGTTCAAATGAACCCTCTGGCAAGTAGGCATTTAATGCATGTAATGGATGTTCAACCTTTGCCAAATGAATTAATTTAGAAAGTGTGTGTAAAGTAGACGAGTCTATTTTTTTATGGCCGATTTAATCTCTAACCAAGTATAGATCAAATACATACCCATACTTCCAAGCAAAGTGACCATCCCTACAGGAACATTGGTTTGTTTTACATATATAATTGCTGCACCTATAAAAACAACCATCTTTAATAATGTACCTAAAATAACCGACCGAACCATGGCATTAGGATTGGTCTTATCTATCTTGTTGATTCTAATAAAATTAACAATGGCCATCATGAATAACATTAAATTAACAGCCATCAAAAAAGTAACTTTTAAGGAAGCTATTATAAAAATACTAGACGATGCGAGTTGTTGATATCCATATAAACCAAGGGCTAATAAAATAAAAGTAACCATTACTGGTACAAAGTGTTTTGTGGTCATAATTGTAATTTAATATCGCCTTTTACTACTTTTTGGGTTGTGTTTCTTTAATAATTCGAGCCAATGTATAAAATATAAAAAGGGAAGGCAAAATCCAAGTAAATCTATTTTTATATTGAAAATAAGCGTCTGTTTTTTTTCCTATATATAATAATAATAACAAACCAGTAATTAATTGCGTACCCAATCCAGCATACTTGGACCAATTGGCCGTAGATTTTATTATTTTTTTATCGTGGTTTTGTAAAGACACAAAAATTAATCTTTTGAAGGTAAACTTTCGGGTAATTTTAAAGGGAGGGTATCCAACGTTTGGACATTCCCTTCGGTGAGTACTTTTTTTAGCCCTTCCAAATACTGCTCTTTATTATGCAAAGTTTGTTCTAAGGAGTCAGTTCGTATTTTTAGTAATTGAAGTGCTGTTTGGCTTTCTTTGGTCCCATAACCAGGAATGTAATATTTCAAAGGCGTAAACGCAATTAATGCAATCGTCAAACCTACTAATAAAATAAAGCTCACGCTAAAGCCAATATAAACTGAAGTTCGAGACAATCTAAAGGCGATGACTTCGTCGTATGTATCATCATTCATGATGACTAAACGATAGGTATTACTTGTTCGTTTAAATGTATTATTATCGTCTAATATTGCCATAATAAAAGTTGCTTGATAAAGATACAAAATAAACAGAATTAATTGTAATTTTAGTCGACATTAGTCCTACTATGCAATTGTTGACAAATCCTATAAAAAGTCGGTTTTATCGAATCCTCCTATTAAGCAGTATTTGCTTAACTCAAAACTGTCTATTTGCCCAGGATACGACAAAAGGACTACTTGATTTTAATAAAAACAAAATATTAAAAAAAGTAAATAGTCTTTTAGATACAAATCAAAAAAAAATTAACAACTTTTTATTTAAAAATTTAGATAAAGTCAAAAAAAAATTAGATAGCAACATTCAAAAATTTGTGCCATTGGAGGAGGAACAACCTTTACCCTATGAAAAGTTATTGAACAAGAAATATACACTTGGGCGTAGAGCCTATCAAAATACAGTTTCTCAATATAATTATATTTTTCACGCAGAACAGGATCTTTTGGGATTTATTGAAGATGCTAGATTAAACTTACAAGAAGATTATACCACCTTACTCCCCTTTTATGATTACGATTTAAACTCTACGGCAAAGAGAGACATCGATTCTATCATCTACAGATGTAATGCAAATATTGTTTTACATGACTTACGAAGCAATTGGGTGGATGACTCTTATCTACTATTATCAAAAGCATACTTATTTCATAAAAATTTTGACACAGCTGGCAGCTTGCTGCAATATATTAACTATGCATTTGATGCAAAGGAGAATGGCTTGGACATCCCTATAGGAAGTAATTTGAGAAATACCAATGGAAAATTTAGTATCGCTACAAAAGAAAATAATCGTTTTTATGAGAATAGAAATATTCGAAATGAAAGCATGTTGTGGCAAGCAAGAAATTACTTTGAAACCAACTCGTTAAATGAGGGTTTAAGTTTATTACAATTATTAAAATCAGATGCCTTTTTCCCTAAACGACTATACCCTTTTTTAAATGAACAATTATCTTATGGATATTATCAGAGTGAAATATATGATAGTGCTGCCAATTACTTAATCAAAGCATTACCCAATGCGCCGGATAAAATGGCTAAAACTAGATGGTATTATTTGATCGCGCAATTATGGGAAAAATCTAATAATGATAAGAATGCCTATACTTGGTATGAAAAAGCCAATAAAGAATCAATAACCCCATTGATAAGCGTATATGCAAAAATTAATTTAATTAAAATAGATTTTAAACAAAATCAAACTCCTTGGTTCGAATTAGCGCAATCTCTTGAACGAATGTCAAAAAAGGAAAGGTATAAGCCTTTTACTGATATCATTTACTTCGAAATGGCCAAATTAGCAATACAAAACAAAGCGTTAGACAAAGCCAATGATTGGTTATTGGTATCCATCAAAAAAAATGAAAACGGATTAGTTCAAAAGCAAAAAGCATTCGAACTTCTTGCCGCTATCAATTACAATGCAAGCCAATATGATGTTTCTAAATTGGCTTATGATAGTTTGAACATCATCCTAAAAACAAACCCTGATTTTGATAAAATCACAGATCGAAAAAAATGGCTTCCTCAAATACAAATCAATGACAAAATCATTCAACAACAAGATACCCTTCAATGGATTTATAAATTAGACAGCAATTTACAAGTAGCACAGTTTGAAAAATGGCAAAAAAATGAAAAAAAGAAAGCAGAACATTTGCAAATATTATTTATTGACGAAACAATCCAAAAGCAAAACTCGAACAACATAGCCAGTTCCAACATAGCCAACAACACAGGATTTGGCAATAATACATTCAACTCAAACCCTTTTGGAACAAATAGTTACTCTAACAATAACGGGAACAACACTATAAGCCAAAATCGAAAGGAAGGAAGTGATTTTTATTTTGAAAATTCTAATTCCGTTGAATTAGGCAAGCAAAATTTTATTCAAAAATGGGGCAGTCGTCCTAACGTAGATCAATGGCGTAGAAAAACAAGTAACGCAATTATATACAAAACATCCAATAGCAACGAATTAAATCAAACCCGATATCAACAAGACAGCACTAAAGTCATTGGCTCCATTACAGATAATTCGAAAACAGCAAATTCAGTTAGTTCTACTCAACTTATAACGAACGATGAATCATTAAAACAATCCAAAATTGAATTAAATAAAAAAGCATTTGAAAATGCCCAAATATTTCTACTACAACTTAATGATTTTGAAAAAGCCCTCCCCCTTTATAATAGAGTAATCAACTTAAATATCGATTCTGTCATAACCGAGAGAAGCTTATTAGATATCGCAAGTCAATATATCCACGAAGGGCATAAAGCTTCAGCAGACAGTGTCATTAAATTAGTTCAACTACAATTTCCAAATGGTATTTACTCTACAAATAAATCAAGTGTTGAGAATAAAAAAGCAAAGGATAAGGGCGTTGAAGAAAACTACAAGGAAGCTTATTTTTTAGCACAAATTGGAAATTGGAAAAACTTATCCAATTTAACACCCTTATTAGATCAGCAACTTAGAAAAACAAAGTGGTTTGCCGCCTATCAATTTTTAAAAGTTAAAATGTATGCCCAGCAACGAATGGATAGCACTGCATTAATTCTCTTGGATTCAATCATTTACCTGCATCAAAATGAACGCATTCGTGATCGAGCTAAAAACATTATCGAAGAAATAAAGAATAGAAAAGAAACAGAACTGTACTTAACTAAATTAAATCCCGATTCTTTAAAAACTACTGCGGAACAGATCAATTTGTCAAGTAATACAAGCAAGGATTTATTGATGAAAAATACACCCAAAACGATTTCGCCTACATTAGATTCAACTCAAAAAGCAGCTATAGAAGATGGCTTATTTTTCACCAAAGATGATACTGAATCTCATTATGTCGCCCTGGTTACAAATAATATTAAAGAAATCATGGTGAAGGAGGTAGTAAATGCTATGTCCTATTTAAATAAAGACGAATTCTCAAAACAAAAATTAGATGTAACTTACCTTGAATTTGAAGAAAATGTATTTACTGTCTGGATTGGACCTTTTGAAAATTTAAACAGTAGTATCAGCTACTTAAATAAAATAAAAAATAGGCTTAGCACAGAAATATTGTCATTTATTCCAACTAAACAATATGAATTATATATCTTAGGGAAGTCAAATATTGTTCAAATTAAAAACAGGGACCACTTACAAAAATATAAGGCTTACATGTTCAAAAATATTTATAAATAATAAAGAATTGTCATTGAAACCCACAACAAGCCATACAGAAAAACCTAAAAATTGGGTCCGCCTATTTTGGAAATATTATTTCATTACGGCGGGTGTGATTTTATTGTTTTTATTAATGCTCAATTTTGGTTGGATTGGGGATATGCCCGATTTAGATGATATTGAAAATCCAACGGCTTCCCTAGCAAGCCAAGTATATGCCCAGGATGGCACCCCCATGGGAAAATATTATTTAGAAGATCGTATAAGTGTCAAGTTTCGAGATATCAGCCCCTATCTAATTCAAGCCTTAGTGGCCACTGAGGATAAAAGGTTTTATGATCATTATGGCATTGATGGAGAAGGCCTGATTCGAGCTGTTGCCTTTCTTGGAAGCCAAGGTGGCGCTTCCACTATTAGTATGCAAACTGCAAAAAATTTATTCACTAACAACTGGAGTACTAAAAATAAATTTTTAAGATTAATCCAAAAAATAAAAGAAAGTATTATAGCCATAAAATTAGAACGCAACTTTACTAAACAAGAAATATTAACTCTTTATTTAAATACCGTTCCTTTTAGTGATAATTTATTTGGAGTCAGTAACGCTTCTCGCACTTTTTTCCAAAAAGAACCTGACCGATTAAGCATTGAGGAGGCGGCACTTTTAATTGGGATGATCAATGCCCCTACTAAATACAATCCTAATCGAAATCCAAAATTGGCCTTAGAAAGACGCAATCTTGTGATTAATCGAATGGCAGCGCAAAATTATATTAGCACCGACCAAGCTGAGCAAATAAAGCAACACCCTATTATCACCAATTATCGAAAACTAGACGAGAACAATGGACTAGGCCCCTATTTTAGAATGACTTTAGGGGAGTATATGAAAAAGTGGTGTAAGGAACATAAAAAAAATAATGGCGACGCCTATAATTTATACCGAGATGGATTAAAAATATATACGACCATCAATCCACGCATGCAGTTATATGCCGAAGAAGCAGTAGCAAGACATATGGCTTATTTACAACGCGAATTTAATAAGCAAAATAATATTAAGTCTGGAAAAATTTGGAATGACTTTAGTGCACAATTAGAATTGGCGATCAAACAAACAGATCGTTGGAGAAATGGCAAGAAAGATGAAATGGAGGATGCATCCATTCGAAAAACATTTGACGAGCCTATTAATATGCGTGTTTTTGCATGGAACAAAAATCGATTTATTGATACCACAATGACACCATTAGATTCTTTAAAATACCATAAGCAAATGTTGCAAACTGGTTTTTTAGCGGTGGATCCATTTACAGGCGAAGTCAAAGCTTGGGTGGGTGGTGTTGACTTTAAAACTTTTAAATTTGATCATGTCAATATTAATACAAGGCGTCAAGTAGGATCTACTATTAAACCTTTATTGTATTCCATGGCTATAGAAAAAGCAGGATTTACGCCATTTACAATTGTACAAGATCAACAACAAAATTTCGAAGGATATGGCATGGTCCCTAATACTTCAAAAACATGTACTGGAATGTCCATGCCAATGGCACAAGCCTTAGCTGAATCACGTAACTGCGCTTCGGCTTATATTATGAAACAAATCAATGGCAAGGGGAATGAAGCGGCAAAACAATTTGTTGACTATCTTAAAAAATGCAACGTACAAGCAGACCTATCTCCCTATCCCTCTATTGCATTGGGTGCTGTCGAAATTTCATTATACGAAATGGTTCAAGCTTATACGATGTTCCCAGGTGGTGGCTATAATGCACAGCCTTTATTTATAAATCGAATTGAAGACAAAAACGGCAACGTACTGGAAAGTTTTTCGCCACAACGTAGAAAAGTAATTAGCGAGGTAACCGCCTATTCGGTAGTAAGTATGATGCAAGGTGTTATTTCAAAAGGAACTGGTCGAAGCTTGTATTCATTTGACATTAAAGCGCAATCCATTGCAGGTAAAACAGGTACCACCAATGATAACAGTGATTTATGGTTTATGGGTTATACCCCTCAATTATTAGCGGGCGCTTGGGTGGGATGTGATGATAGATACATTCGATTCTCCGATAATTATTTTGGACAAGGTGCACATGCTTCTCTTCCTATTTGGGCTTACTTTATGAATAAGGTGACTGCCGATCCAGCATGTAATCTAGATCCCAACGCGAACTTTGAAAGACCTTCCAATATCATAGGTGACTTTAATAATATCAATTTTGTGTCAACAGACAGCACTATTCTTGATACCGAGATTCCATCCCTACTAAAAGAAGATGACATTAAAGGCGAATCGGATTATGTTATACCCGCTGCAGAAAAACCAATCAAAAAAGAAGCTGCCCCTTCAATTAAGGAGGCCTTAAAGCCTAAAGCTTTATTTCCAGTGAAGAAGAAAAAATAAATTTATTTATTTTTTAATTGATACATCACCGAAAAATGATGGTACATATTTTTTTGAAAAAATGCGTTCCCATATTGGATTTCCATTCTGGGTAATTGAATGGCCAGCCCTGTGCTAAATCCATTAAACCCATTTTGTTCATTTTGTATATTTAAATCAAAGCGACGCATAAAATTATATCCTAAATTTATTGAAACTTGATCCCCAATAAATACTTCGCCCGAGAGTATTAAATGATTAAATAAGTTTTGAAGTGATCCTGGCGAAGTATACCCTTGTTGATTATTAAAACTGGTATCATTATATGCCAAACGCCATAAAGATAATTTTTCGGCAGTGATTGAAAACTGGAAAGGCGCATTTTCTAATTTTTTTGTCCAGCCAACAATCAAATTAAAAGGGAGCTCTTCCTTAGCCATATAACTAGTTAATTGGGTTCCCACATTTTTAACTAAAATGCTTACTTGAGATAATTGGTTACTAGATTGATATTTTAAACCGAGATCCATGGCCAATCCACTTGACTTATACAATCCATAATTAGATTGTATATATTTTATAGTAGTCCCTATATAAATATTTTTAAAATAATTAGCTGCCGCAGACAACTGAACACTGTAGTCTTTAGGATGAAAATCACCTAATTGGTTTCCAGACATATCGGTCATTGCTACTGTCCCATAATCCATGTAATGAACACCCCAACCTATCGTTAATTTTTTTTTATCTATATATTTTGCACCACTAAGATCATATTGTTTAATCTCAGCTAAATAAGGCTTCACACTTAAGTGCAACCAACCATCCAAAGTTGGAGAGAGTAAAGATGGGTTATACATTGCCAATCCCAAATCTGGCTTAATACTACTAATATTGATCCCCCCTAAAGCGGTTGCTTTTGACGAATAAGGTAGGGTTAAAAAATTATATACCGCATTGCCTTCCCTACCTCCTATATTATCAATGGTCGTTTGACCTTGTAATGAAAAATTACAAAAAAATAATGCTAAAATAAAAATCCCTAGCTTATGTATTTTTTTGAATGAATGACGCATACTACAAAGCTAGGGATTGAAAGGCTTATCATCAACTTAAACTAAAGCTAAATCAAGCACTTGTTGCATATTTTTTACATAATGAAATTGTACACCTTTGATAAAGGTCTTGTCTATTTCATTCACATCTTTTTCATTTTGCCAACACATAATGATCTCTTTCATACCCGATCTCTTGGCGGCTAAAATCTTTTCCTTTATGCCTCCTACTGGTAATACTTGACCACGCAAAGTAATTTCGCCTGTCATTGCCAAATACGGTTTTACTTTACGACCTGTAAATGCCGAAGTAAGTGCAGTCAACATTGTAATGCCTGCGCTAGGACCATCCTTGGGAACAGCACCTTCAGGTACATGTACATGAATTGATTTAGAAATAAACAAGGCTGGATCCACTCCTATTTTTTTGGCATTGGCTTGTAAATAAGTAAACGCTGTATCAGCACTTTCTTTCATGACATTACCTAAGTTACCCGTCAATTTCATACCTCCTTTGCCATCGGCCAACAATACTTCAATAAATAATATATCACCTCCTACATAAGTCCAAGCCAATCCAACAGCAACCCCTGGCATATTCACCGTTTTATAAATTTCATTGCTGTATTTTGCTTGCCCCAAAATTTTAAGTAAATCTGGTTTGGTAACAGTAGATTTTACCTTATTCTGATATGCTAATTGCTTCGCTTGATATCGCATAATTGATGCTAATTGCCTATCCAATTCACGCACCCCACTTTCTCTTGTATAATCCTCAATCACTTTTTCTAAAACGGTATCAGGTAACTTAAAATTAATTTTAGTAAGCCCATGCGCTGCTTTTTGCTTAGGGAATAAATGCCTTTTTGCAATTTCTACTTTTTCTTCTACAGCGTATCCACTTAAATCTATAATTTCTAAACGGTCTCTTAAAGCAGGCTGAATACGACTAATATCGTTTGCTGTTGCAATGAATAAGGTTTTGCTTAAATCATATTCCGTTTCAAGATAGTTATCGTAAAAGCTATGATTTTGTTCGGGATCTAATACTTCTAATAAAGCAGAGGAAGGATCACCTCGGTGGTCGCTGCCAATTTTATCAATCTCATCCAATATCATAACAGGATTGGACGTTTTTACTTTACGCAAGCTTTGAACAATCCTACCAGGCATTGCTCCAATATAAGTTTTACGATGTCCTCTAATTTCACTTTCATCATGTAATCCACCTAAACTTACTCTAATATATTTACGGCCTATAGCATGAGCGATTGATTTTCCCAATGAAGTTTTACCAATACCTGGAGGGCCTAAAAAACATAAAATTGGACTTTTCATATCCCCTTTTATTTTAAGCACCGCTAAGTATTCTAAAATTCTATTTTTAATTTTACCCATCCCATAATGATCCGCATCTAATACTTTTTTTGCGTTTTTTAAATCATAATTGTCGTCGGTATATTCATCCCAAGGCAGGTCTAATATTAAATCAAGATGATTATACACCACCGAATAATCGGGGGTACTAGAATGCATCCTTTCTAATTTCTCCAACCCATTTTGAAATAATTTTTTAGCACTGTCGGGCCATTTTTTATTTTCGGCCTTCTTTTTCATTTCCGCCAACTCACGGTCATTGGCATCCCCACCTAATTCATCCTTGATGCTCTTTAATTGTTGTTGTAAAAAATAATCTCTTTGTTGTTTATCAATTTCGGTACGCGTTTTATTTGCCACCTTATTTTTTAACTCGACAAATTGCAATTCCTGTTGTAAATGCTGAATCAATTTCTCCGCTCTCAAGGAAAGATTGTTTTGCTCTAATAGTCCTTGCTTGTCTGCAATTTCCACATTTAAATTACTGCTTACAAAGTTGATTAAGAATAAAGGGTTTTCAATATTCTTTAAAATCATTGCCGCTTCCGATGGAAAATTTGGCGACAACTGAATAATTTGAGTCGCTAAATCTTTAATATTGGATAAGTAAGCTTGAAAATTTTGATCCTCTTTATCTACTTTTTCTTCTACTAATACTTTAATACTTGCTTTAAAAAACGGATCCTCTTCCTTCATCTCCAATAACTCAAAGCGTTTTTTACCTTGAATAATGATAGTAGTGCCGCCGTCCTGCATTTTAATCATTTTAATGATTTTTGCAACGGTTCCTATAGCACATAAGTCGGCGGGCGTTGGATCTTCAATATTGCCATCTTTTTGCGAAACCACTCCTATGAGTTTGTCTTTATTGTATGCGGCCTTTACTGCTTGAATACTTTTATCCCTTCCCACTGTTATGGGTATTACGACCCCTGGAAATAAAACAGTATTGCGCAAGGGTAAGATTGGAATGATGTCTTCAATGACCATGTCCTTGTCCCCTTCCATATCCTGTTCATTAAATGAAAATAAGGGTATGAATTCATTATCCTCCTCTGCTCTAAATAAAAAGTTATTATCCACTGTTACTCAATTTTTAATAGTCAAAATGACATACCCTAGATCTATAATAGCTTTAAGGTCATATCTACCCTAATAAGGCAATATTAGTGCCAAAGATGGGAAATTATCATAGGATTTCTGTTGGATGGCCTTAAAATAAAAAATCCTTCCCAATATTATTGGGAAGGACCTTCTTGCAAGAAGTTATTTATAATCTTTTGAGATTACTTCTTTGCAGCTGTATCAGTTGTTGCATGAGCAGCAGTGTCAACAGTTGCATGAGCAGCTGTATCAACAGTTGCAGCAGCAGCTGTATCAGTTTTTGCTTCAGTAGAAGCACCACCACAAGCAGTTAATGCAGCGATAGCTAAGATTGCGAATACTTTTTTCATTTTAAAAATGGTTTTAAGTTTGGTATTTAATACGAATGCGAAGATATTATTATGTGTCAAAAAATCCAAATTTTAGTTAAAATTTATTTTTTGCGGAAATAAATCCTAATGGGGACCCCAGTAAACTTGAAATTAGCCCTGATTTGGTTTTCAAGGTAATTACGATAAGGGGTTTTGATATCATCTGGGAAATTGGTAAAAAAGGCGAAACTAGGCACTCTTGTAGGCAATTGAGACACAAATTTGATTTTAATGATATGGCCTCTTACCACCGGTGCTTGGTAATTTTGAACCACTTTTAACATAATATCATTCAGTTTAGAAGTAGCCACTTTACGGTGCTTATTCTCATATACATCCAAAGCAAGTTCAATAGCCTTGAAAATCCTAGTTTTCTCAAGTGCAGATATGAAAAGAACAGGAACATCCGTAAAAGGTGCCAGTTTGTCCTTCAACACTTTCTCGTAATCCCTTGCTGTATTGGTCTCTTTTTCAATCAGATCCCATTTATTCACCAATACCACAATGCCCTTCCCTTTTTTAGCGGCCAAGCCAAATATGCTTAAATCCTGGGCAGTGACTCCTTTTAAAGCATCAATGACCAATAAGCAAATATCTGCCTCATCCATGGCTTTAATAGCACGTATAATTGAATAAAATTCTAAATCATCTTTCTCCTTGTTTTTTCGTCTAATACCAGCCGTATCAATTAAAACAAATTCCTTTTGGAACATATTATAATGGGTATGAATGGTGTCACGAGTCGTACCTGCAATATCCGATACAATGGTTCTATCCTGACCTATCATGGCATTCAATAAACTAGATTTACCCACATTAGGTTGTCCCATAATGGCAATCTTTGGAATGGCAATTTCCTCCTCAGGATCGGCACCTTCGGGTAAATCAGCATTGACAACTTTCACAGGCTCATCTTTCATTCCTGTGGTCACAGCATCTAATAATTCACCTGTACCACTTCCCGAAATCGAACTCACAAAATAATTGTGCTCAAAGCCCATACCATAAAACTCGGTTCCTTCTAAAGCCCTAGTTGAGTTATCTACCTTATTCACGCACACATATACAGGCTTTGTACTTCTACGAAGCATATTGGCCATAGAGGAATCTAGATCGGTTAAACCGACTGCTGCATCCACCATAAAGATGATGGCATTGGCTTCTTCAATGGCTATCTTAACTTGTTTGCGAATTTCTGTTTCAAACATATCACGAGAGTCGGGTACAAAACCGCCTGTATCAATGACATTAAATGTTTTACCATTCCATTCAGTGACCCCATATTGGCGGTCTCTAGTTACACCACTAATATCGTCCACAATGGCTTTACGCTCCTCTAAGAAACGATTAAACAAAGTACTTTTCCCTACGTTAGGCCTTCCAACAATGGCCACTGTATAACTCATAATAAATTAAATTTAATATTCAATTATAATAGTATAAATAATTAAAAATCAATACAATAAGTGTATTTATTTTATAATTACATTAATACCCAAATTCTTTTAACTTCAAATCGCTATCACGCCATTTAGGCTTCACCTTCACAAATAGTTCAAGGTAAACCTTGGACCCTATAAACTCCTCAATATCCTTCCTGGCCAATGTCCCAATCTCCTTAATCATCTTCCCGCCCTCCCCAATAATAATGGCCTTTTGTGTTTCTCGGTTTACAATAATATCTGCCTGAATTTTAATCAACAAAGGCTGCTGCTTAAAGGAGTTCACCAATACCGCGCTATGATATGGGATTTCCTCCCCAAACAGCTGGTATATCTTTTCACGAATCATTTCGCTCACAAAAAACTTAGTCGGCAAATCACTTAAATCCTCCTGGCTATAAAAGGGTTCTCCCTCAGGTGTAAGTTCTAAAATTACTTTCAGTAACCGCTCTATATCGCTCTTATTCAAGGCACTAATCGAAATAACTTTACTACAATAGGACTTTGCTTTAAAAAAGGCATTCGCCTCTTTAACTTGTGTGCCAACTGCCAAATCCGACTTGTTTAGCACCACAATACAAGGCACTTTTAGCTTAAGGGCACTAAATATAGCATCCACTTCGGCTAAATCATCTCTCATATCCACCATCAATAATGCAATATCTGCGTCTTCCAAGGCAGATTTTACAGCACCCATCATACGCTCATGAAGCTTGTACTTAGGGTCAATAATACCAGGTGTATCTGAAAAGATGATTTGATACTCATTTTCCTTGTTCAAAAAGGCCTTGATCCTATGCCTTGTAGTTTGGACCTTAGACGAGACAATAGCCATCTTCTCGCCCATAATGGCGTTCAGTAAAGTGCTTTTACCTGCGTTCGGTTTCCCAAAAATATTTACAAAGCCCACTTTCATAATTCCCCGGGATGATGTTGCGAGGGAAGGGATCGAACCTCCGACCTTCGGGTTATGAGCCCGACGAGCTACCGCTGCTCTACCTCGCGATGTTTGGACGGCAAAGTTACGCCAATATTCCTTCCTAACCAAGTTTATTGGGGTGGATGTGTAATTAGGGAAGAAAGGGGAATTTGAGGGGCTATTGAGTGAATAGTTGGCAATGGTCAAAGTCTAATTAATTTAGTATTTTTAAATAGCTATTAAAGCTCATTTTTCAAATTCAGCTATGTTCAAAATAAACCACTTAAAAACAACCCAATTTGTATTATTAATAAGCATACTTAATTTATTACTGTTTCATTACCCATTTTTCGAATTTGCTTGCAAGAGCCTTGATTATACAACCTTAAGTGGATTAGCGACCATTGTTAGTCTAGCGGTTGTTGTTGTTGCATTACATTTCTTTATTTTTTTCATCATATTTTACGCTTCAGGGATGGTTGGTAAAATACTAATCGTCATTTGTTTTATTCTTAATGCAATTTCAATATACTTTATAAATACATACAGTATTATTGTAGATGGTGGCATGATTAGTAATATACTTAATACTAGATTCGGAGAGGCGTCAAGTTTTTTTTCATTTAAATTAATCTTCTACATCATTATTTTCGGAATCATCCCATGTATTTTTATAATTAGAGTGAAAATTGTAAAAAATACATTTAAGAAATTTTTAATTGCCACTGCTCTTACTTTTTCAATTATTCTGGTTTTAGCATTTGTAAATTCCAAGAATTGGTTATGGATCGATAAAAATTCGGGTAAGCTAGGGGGTTTGGTAATGCCTTGGTCCTACACTGCCAATCTTACGCTCCACTTTATTGAAGAGCGTAATAAAAACAGAAAAGAAATTATTTTACCAGATGCTACTATTAAAGACAATGAAAAGTCAGTTGTTGTATTGGTTATAGGCGAATCTTCAAGGAAGCAAAATTTTTCACTTTATGACTACAAAAAAAATACAAACCCACTGCTTTCTAATACCCCTAACTTATCCCACTTTAATGCTACCTCGGGTGCAACTTATACTAGTGCTGGTGTGAAATGTATTTTAGAACATGAAGCTAATAATGATTTATATGAAACTTTGCCTAACTATTTATTTAGAAATAAGGTAGAGGTGATTTGGAGAACAACCAATTGGGGCGAATCGCCTTTGCATATTAAGAATTATCAAAACAAGGAAGCGTTAATGCAAAATTGTGAAGGGGAAGGTTGTAATTATGACGAAGTGCTCCTATCGGGATTAAAAGAACAAATAGCATCTAGTAAAAGTAATAAGATATTAGTAGTATTACATACCAGCACAAGTCACGGTCCTTCCTATAGTAAGAAGTATCCTCCTAAGTTTGAAATTTTTAAACCTGTTTGCAATAGTGTTGAATTAGCAAAATGTTCTCAAGCCGAACTTTTAAATGCGTATGACAATACCATTGTATATACTGACTATATATTATCTAAGCTAATTAAAGACTTGGATCAGTTAAAAGACTACAAAAAAGCAATGATTTTTATTTCAGACCATGGAGAATCTTTGGGAGAAAACAATTTATATATGCATGGTTTGCCTATGAGTATAGCGCCAAAAGAACAATATGAAATTCCTTTTCTTGTATGGCTGTCCAATAATAATTCAAAACAATATAAGCCCAATTCGATTTTGACCCAGCATCATATATTTCACAGTGTTTTAGACTTATTAAGTATTCAAAGCCCGATATATGATGAGAAAATGAGTATTTTCAAATAATTGATTGAGCTGCAAGTATTTAACTAGTTGCATACTACCCTTTTACCAATTACTATTTAAATAGAAGTAATTTGAAAGTTGCTATATGCAAAAAGTATTCCATTAATAATAATTGAATGGGGATTTAAAATATGTTATATTTATTCTATAAGATGGAGTCCAGCAACCATTCAAACGGGGCGTTTCCGAAAAGCCAAATGAGTAGGAATGAAAATTAATTTTATGAAAAAATATTAATTACTATCTGCTATTATTTTAGGGATTATTACAGTTACAAATGCACAAACTAAAAAATTCAAATTTAGTGCCGGCGGAGGTATCGCCTCCTATACTGCAGGCACAGGCGGAAAGTCAACTATGGGATTTGGTATTGATATTATCGGAAAAACAGATATCTCAGAAAATTTTGAAGGATATATTCAAGCTGGATATAACACTTTTAGTTCTGATGGGGGCTCTTGGGGTATAATTCCTGTTTTAGTAGGCGCAAATTTCAAAGCTGGCAATTTTAAACCAGGTTTAGGAATTGGATACGGAAATTTAACTGCTGGATCAGGTGGCGTTGGCGGCTTCGCTATAAGTCCTCAAATAGGGTATGGTTTTGAAAAAATTGATCTAGTTGCCAGTTATACCAATATATCAGTAAGTAATAATTATAGTTTAAAAGTAATAGGGTTAAAACTGTTTTATAACTTCTAAATACTAAAGGTATTATTGCCATAGCATAGAAAAAGGGCTTTCATTGAAGCCCTTTTTCTATTATGTAATATCTTATTCTTCTTTGTTTTTATCGCATTTGAAAAATATCCAATAAGTACTAAACTTGTAAGTAAAAAAAATTAAGCGATTAAGTTTTGAACACTCTTGTTTAAATTTTTCCTAAAATTGATTAGCCTGTTAATATAATTTTTTGTATTTTGTATGATAGATAATAAGTACCATTAAAAACTTTCATGAAATGACTAGTTCCAACATTTTTGATGCCATTGTAGTAGGCTCAGGTATTTCCGGAGGCTGGGCTGCAAAAGAACTTACCGAAAAAGGACTTAAAACCTTACTCCTCGAAAGAGGACGTAATGTTGAACATATAAAAGATTATCAAGGAACCGAAAAAGAACCTTGGGAATTAACACATCGCAACCGCATTACCGAGGAGGATAGAAAAAATTCTCCCATTCAAAGTAAGTGCTATGCATATGATGAGGTTTCAAAAAAGTTTTTTGTAAACGATATCGAAAATCCATACAATCCTGTAAAACCTTTTGATTGGATTCGTGGAAATCATGTGGGTGGTCGTTCCTTAATGTGGGGACGTCAAAGTTATCGATGGAGTGATCTTGATTTTGAAGCAAATGCAAAAGATGGTCATGGCACCGATTGGCCAATTCGATACAACGACTTGGCTCCTTGGTATAGCTATGTTGAAAAATTTGCAGGCATTAGTGGTAATAAAGATGGTATTCCTAATTTACCCGATGGTGAATTTCAGCCTGCTATGGAAATGAACTGTGTTGAAAAAATGGTAGCGGATAATTTGAAAACAAAAATGGGAAGACCCATGATTATTGGAAGATCGGCAAACCATACAGCTAAAATTGGCACACGCGGCCCTTGTCAATTTCGAAATAAATGTCATCAAGGATGTCCTTTTGGTGGCTATTTTAGCTCTAACTCTGCTACCCTACCCGCAGCCACTGCTACAGGCAACTTAACCTTAAGACCCGATGCAATCACCACTGAAATTTTATACGATAAAGAAACAGGTCGTGCAAAAGGGGTTCGAATATTGGATGCGAACACAAATAAAACCGAGGAGTATTTTGCGAAAATTGTTTTTCTTAATGCATCCACTTTAGGCACTACTCATATTTTATTAAACTCGGTGTCAGAAGTGTTTCCAAATGGATTCGGAAACAGCAGCCAACAAGTAGGTCATAATTTAATGGACCATCACTATGGCGTTGGCGCAGGTGGAGATTTTGACGGCTTCTTAGATAAATATACTTATGGTCGTCGCCCTAATGGTATTTATGTTCCTCGTTTTAGAAATTTAGACGGAGGATCCTCTGCTGGATACCTTCGTGGTTTTGGATATCAAGGAGGCGCTTCTCGAAGAGGAGGAAGTTCTAATGGTATAGGTGTTGAATTAAAAGAAAGTATCACCGAGCCAGGAAATTGGTCAATGGGATGGGGATCATGGGGAGAGCATCTTCCTTATTATGAAAACAAAGTGACTTTAAACAAAAATAAAAAAGACAAATGGGGATTACCCACCTTAGATATTGATTGTGAATTTAAGGACAATGAAATGAAGATGCGTGTTGATATGAAAAATAGTGCCGCCGAAATGTTGGAAGCCGCTGGTATAAAAAATATATCTACATACGACAATATGCCTGCTCCAGGATTTTGTATTCATGAAATGGGAACTGCTCGTATGGGTAAGGATCCTAAAACATCAGTATTAAATAAATGGAACCAAATGCACGATGCAAAAAATGTATTTATCACTGACGGCTCTGCGATGGCATCTTCCGCTTGTCAAAACCCCTCACTTACTTATATGGCATTAACTGCTAGAGCAGTTGATCATGCTGTGTCTGAACTAAAAAAAGGAAATCTGTAAAGATTTTCTTTTTTTTTAACTAAATTATAAACATTAACTTTCTATTCACCTCGGCGTCTAATATTAGAAGCACCCGAAGATGTAGATTCTTTTATATTCGGATTACCTTTGTAATCGATACTACTTGCTCCATTTGCATTTGCTTTTAAAAGTTCAGAAACAGATGCTTTAATATTACTTGCTCCTGATGAATTAAGGATCGCCGCTTTGGCTGCTAAATTATAAAGTTTAGCGTCACTTGCTCCTGAAACCACTGCTGATAAATCATCTACATTTCCAGTTAATTCAATTTGAGAAGCTCCAGTTGTGGTGATTGAAATGGAATTGGATTGTACTTTTGCTTTACAATGCGAAGCACCCGTTAAATCAAAAACCAATGAAGTTGATAAAAATTCACCATCCAAATCAGAAGCACCGGTTAATTTTATACTGATTTTAGGAGATTCGATTTGATTAATAATATGAACATCACTGGCACCAGAAGCGATGATTGCATAAATATCTTTCACACTCACATAGGCTTTGGTTTTATAATTACCCCACTTTTTCCAATTAAACCAAGATCCATTTTCTTTTAATTTTATAATTAATGTGCCACCTTGGACTTCGGTTATAATTTGATCTCTTATTTCATCATTAGAAGCACTCACCGCCACTTTGGTATCATTGGATTGTGTCAGGTATAAATCAATTGCGTTTGAAACTTTAATAGCTGTAAAATTAGGAACTTGGCGAACTTCTACATTATCATCGTAAACGATGGTTCCTTTTTGTTGCGCATTCAGTGTACAGCCGGTGAGTAAGATGAAGCCGAGCATTAGCTTTTTCATAAATGTGTGTTTATTCCTTTAAACGAAATACCAAGGACAAAGTTACAGTTGCTGATATGAATTATTCGCACTATTTTTGTTCTGTCCTCGGGGTGCTGTAAAAAGCTGAGAAAAAACCCGTTGAACCTGAACAGGGTAATGCCTGCGAAGGGAAGGTCACCGCATCACGCGCACTTC
>JAPLEJ010000040.1 GCA_026391435.1 Bacteroidota bacterium | reverse complement strand
GGTGCCATTGATGATCAAGTGCACTTTAGAGAACCAGGATTAACCCATAAAGCAACTATTTACACTGAGGCCAAAGCAGCCATCGCTGGCGGTGTGACTAGTTTCATGGAAATGCCCAATACTGTCCCACCGGTATTTACACAAGCCTTATTGGAAGATAAATACAAATTGGGTGCACAACATTCTTTAGCGAATTATTCCTTTTTCATGGGCACTTCACAAGAAAATTGGGAAGAGGTTTTAAAAACAAATGATAAAAAGAATGAGGTATGTGGTGTAAAAATATTCATGGGAGCAAGCACAGGTAATTTATTAGTGGACAACCCACTTGTTTTAGAAAAAATATTCGAAGGATCGGAACTATTAATAGCAACGCATTGTGAGGAAGAAAGTATTATTAAAAAAAATAAAGCGGCTTTAGAATCCACAAAAGCGATTTTAGAAATTTCCGATCACCCGATCATTCGAAATGAAGAAGCCTGCTTTGAATCATCCTTCAAAGCCATTCAATTGGCAAAAAAGTTTAATGCACGATTACATATATTACACATTAGTACTGCAAAGGAATTACAGTTGTTTTCAAATATGCTTCCACTAGCAGAAAAACGCATCACTTCCGAAGTATGCGTACATCATTTACATTTTACTGCAAATGATTATGCGACAAAAGGAAATTTAATTAAGTGTAATCCTGCTATCAAAGCACCTGAAAACAGAGCAGCTTTGTGGGAAGGCTTACTTAACGATCAATTAGATGTGATTGCAACGGACCATGCTCCACATACATGGGATGAAAAGCAAGGTGATTACTCGCATGCACATGCAGGTTTACCCTTGGTACAGCATCCAGTCATGTTGATGTTGAAATATGTGAAGGAGGGGAAATTAACCATGGAAAAAATGGTAGAAAAAATGAGTCACGCTGTTGCCACTTGTTTCCAAATAAAAGAACGAGGATTTATTAGAGAAGGCTATTATGCCGATTTAGTGCTTGTAGAGGAAACTCCTTATACTGTCACTAATGAAAATATTTTATATAAATGTGGCTGGAGCCCATTATTGGGCAGCCATTTCCCTTTTCAAATTCATTCCACTTTTGTGAATGGTCAATTGGTTTACCATAAAGGAATATTTGACGAAAGCATAAGAGGACAAAGGCTACAATTTACCAGAAGCTAAAAGTAATTTTTATGCTGGTAGATAAAATTACATTGAAAGATATTGGCTTATTTGATAGCGACGAAAGTCTGGGCCTTATCTCCTACCTCAATTTTTGCAAAACCAATGGGGGGAAATTGCGCATGGATCAATTCCTCTCTAACCCTTTATCTTCGATTATTTCCATTGAGCAAAGGCAGGATGCCATTAAACAATTTATAAAAGAAATTACTTTTATTCAGGAAATGAAAATTACCAATGGTACTACTTTGGTGATGGAAAAGTTTTTTGAAACCGGATTTATAAAAATACCTACTCAAATAAGTTTTGCGGGTGCTTACTGGTACCAATTTTTCAACGCTACAGATTATTCGCTTATTCATTATTCAGTAGAACACCTTATTTTATTTTATAAAAGTCTCCAACAATGGCTAGTATTATTTGATATCCAAAACGGAAATCCAATTGTAACATCCCTAGTTGAAAAAATAAAAAAATTTACAAGTCACCCCGCTTTGATTCAATTAAATGATCAAAACAGTTTGAAACATCCACAAAAATTACTTTCCTTATCCTACTTTTTTTTATACCAATACAAAAACAATACCTTAGAATTATTAAATTGTTTTTATGAGCTAGATGCTTACTATAGCATGGCCGTAGCTGCTCAAAAATATCAATTTGTTTTCCCCACTTGGTTAAATAATGAAACGCCTACACTGGAAATAGCATCGGCCATCCACCCGTTAGTTGCCCAAGCCGTTGACAATAGTTTGACACTTACTCAAAACAGTAATTTACTTTTTTTAACGGGGGCGAATATGGCAGGCAAGAGCACTTTTATCAAAACCATTGGTATTGCTA
Source organism: Bacteroidota bacterium (assembly GCA_026391435.1). Taxonomy (GTDB): domain Bacteria; phylum Bacteroidota; class Bacteroidia; order Chitinophagales; family Chitinophagaceae; genus Sediminibacterium. Next base: position 168,531 of record JAPLEJ010000040.1, on the reverse strand, counting down.
TATATCTAGCCCATGTGGGCATCGGAGCGCCTGCAAAAAAATTAAGTTTAACCTTGTTTGATGGGCTCATCAGCAACCTAAATATTGCAGACAATGTAGTCAAAGGGGAAAGCTACTTTTTTAATGAAGTACAAAGAATAAAAAATACCATTGAAAAAATAATGGATGGAAAAAAGTATTTTGTTTTGATTGACGAATTATTTAAAGGAACGAATGTTCAAGATGCGATGAAGTGTAGTAGCGAAGTGATCAAAGGTTTACAAAATTGGAGAAACAGTTTATATATTATTTCAACTCATTTATATGAAATAAGTGAAGGCCTAAAGGAATATGCCAATATTCAATTTAATTATTTTGAAACAGAAGTGCGCCAAAAAGAACTTGTCTTTCATTACCAGTTAAAAAATGGGGTAAGCCAAGACCGCTTAGGCTATTTAATTTTAGAACGAGAAGGGGTGGTTGACCTGTTAAAAGAGATCACTAAAAACAAGTATTAATACTTTACCTAGAACATGAATGTAAAGTAGGTTCAAGCAAAAAAATGCTTGTAAAAACAAAAGGAAGTGCCCTTGTCGGCATTGAGGCCATTACGATTACCATTGAAGTGAATGTAAGTATGGGGCAGGGCTATTGCATAGTAGGCCTTCCCGACTCTTCTGTCAAAGAAAGTTTAGATCGAACCGAAAGTGCCATTAAAGCAAATGGCTTTCATATGCCGCGCACCAAGTTGGTCATTAATTTATTACCTGCTGAATTTAAAAAAACAGGGGCCGCATTTGATTTACCCATTGCTATAGGCATTTTAGCTGCCTCCGAACAAGTGACCCCTATTCATTTATTAGATCAATATATCATGATGGGTGAATTAGGACTAGATGGAAAATTATATCCTATTAAAGGAGTGCTTGCCATGGCCATGCAAGCAAAAGCAGAAGGTTATTTAGGCATGTTACTACCTGTTGGTAATGCTGCAGAAGCCTGCTTAGTGGAACAATTAGATATATTTTGTTTTACGCATTTAACCGAAGTCGTCCATTTTTTTAGAAATCCTTCATCTGTATCTCCTATAAAAAGAAATAAAAACTGGGTTCAAAATAAACAAAGCACTCCTTCAAATTTTTCAGATGTAAAAGGACAGCAACATGTAAAGAGGGCCTTGGAAATTGCGAGCGTAGGAAGCCATAACCTTATTATGATTGGTCCACCGGGCGCAGGAAAAACAATGTTAGCCAAAAGCTTAGTATCTATCTTACCTCCATTAAATCAAATGGAAGCACTTGAAACCAGTAAGATTTATAGCATCACTGGCAAATTAGATGCAGTGAATAAATTATTAACCCACCGCCCATTTAGACACCCCCACCACAGCTTATCCGCCATCGCACTTATCGGAGGCGGAAGCTACCCTCAACCTGGTGAAATTTCATTAGCACATAATGGGGTATTATTTTTAGACGAGCTGCCCGAATTTAATCGTTCTGTCATTGAGGTATTAAGGCAGCCTATGGAAGAAGGCGTTGTTAGCATCGCACGTGCTAAAATGAGTGTCAGCTTCCCTGCAAGGTTCATGTTAATAGCAGCCATGAACCCCTGCCCTTGTGGTTATTATAATCATCCTCAAAAAGAATGTCATTGTAGCCCTACCTCCATTCAAAAGTATATGCATAAAATATCTGGGCCATTATTGGATCGAATTGACCTACATATCGAAGTGGCTCCTATCTTATATCATGAATTAAGGGCATCAAAGGAAGAAGAAAGTTCAGAAAGCATTGCAGAAAGGGTCTTTAAAGCTAGAAATATTCAAAGTAATCGATTTAAGGACGATATAGGAACTTACACCAACGCTCAAATGAATAAAATACAGTTAAAAAAGTATTGTACACTTAGCAACGAAGCGGAAGCAGTACTCAAATCAGCTATGGAAAAATTTCAGTTAAGTGCTAGGGCATTTGACCGAATTATTAAAGTAAGTCGAAGTATTGCTGACTTAGAAGACGAAAAAAACATACAAATAAGTCATATTAGCGAGGCGCTTCAATACAGAACATTGGATAAAGCAAATTGGGGTCAGTTTAAAAACTAATATTGGCCTGTTCTCAATAAAACGAGGGTACAAGCTTCCATGGTTTGTATGCCTTCCTTGGCTGCAAGTGAAGCCAGCAAAGGATTTTCGGTACCTGGATTGAAAATGATGCGACGAGGATGTAAGGCAATAATAGCATCCAAATATTCCGTTTGAGCAGCTGCGCCAAGGTATAATGTCACAGTATCAATAGGAATTTGACTAGGCCATTCGTTTAAAATAGCAATTTCATCAATCATTCCCTTTTTGATACCATAAGGATATACAGATAGCCCCTTTTCATGTAATAAATTAGTTGCTAAAAAACTATAACGATCAGGATTGGGCGATGCGCCTAAAACCAAAGTGACTGGTGTTTTCATTTTACAAATCTATTAATAAATAGATGAATAGATTTTATTTTGTTACAATAAAACATTGTAATTTCATGCAAATCTACTTTACAAACTAAAATTAAATATTCATCATGGCAAAGTCAAGCAAGAAAAAAGCAGTTACTAAGAAAAAAGTAGCCCCTAAGAAAGCAGTAAAAAAAGCAGCTCCTAAAAAAGCAGTAAAAAAAGCAACGAAAAAAGCGGCTCCTAAGAAAAAAGTAGCTCCTAAGAAAGCAACAAAGAAAACAACAAAGAAAGCAGTAAAAAAAGCAGCTCCTAAAAAAGCAACGAAAAAAGCGGCTCCGAAAAAAGCAGCTCCTAAGAAAAAAGTAGCTCCAAAAAAAGCAACAAAGAAAACAACAAAGAAAGCTGTTAAAAAGGCGGCTCCTAAAAAAGCAGCTCCTAAGAAAAAAGTAGCCCCTAAGAAAACAGTTAAAAAAGCAGCCCCAGTTGTTGTTGAAGTAGCTGTTGTAGCACCTACACTTTTCACTGTCCCTTCCACTGACACACCTACTGCTTAAATTTAGCGGTAAAATTCATATCTTAATCCCCTCATTCCGATTTTTCGTGTTGAGGGGATTTTTTTTATGTTAAAACAAATTATATGAAAAACTTATTACTGCTTTTATGTTTCCCTTTTATGTTGCATGCGCAAAGCAACTCCATAATGGATAAGACTAAAAATATGGAATTACGTAAAGGGTATTTTAATTATTATTGGGATGCAGCACAAGGAAAAATTTTCCTAGTTATTGACAAGTGGAATACTTCGTTTTTATATGTCAACTCACTTCCCGCAGGCCTAGGATCCAATGACATTGGACTTGACAGGGGACAAATTGGCGACACTAGAATTGTATATTTTAATCGAATTGGGAAAAAAGTATTACTGACGCAACCTAATCTTGCTTACCGCGCTGAAACTAATGACCCAAGAGAACAAAAAGCCGTTAACGAATCATTTGCACAATCTATTTTATTTAGTTTTAATGTAGAAGCCGAGGAAGGCAATTCCGTTTTAGTAGACGCCACTCCATTTTTTTTAAGAGATGCCCATAATGCAGCCGACAGAATAAGAAAAATGAAACAAGGTACTTATATACTTAATGAAGGTCGTTCTGCCATCTACATCAACAATACAAAAAACTTTCCCCTCAATTCAGAATTTGAAGCCATCCTTACTTTTGTGGGTGGATCCGATGCTGGAAAATTTGTACAAACAGTAGCTCCTTCTACCGAAGCTTTAACACTAAGAATGCACCATAGCTTTGTTGCCCTGCCAGACAATAATTACAAACCAAGGCCATATGATATCCGAAGCGGATATTTTGGAATTAGTTATTTTGATTATGGTAGTGATATCAGTGCACCCATTCAAAAAATGTTTATTAGTAGACATCGTTTAAATAAAATAAATCCAAGTGCAGCAGTAAGTGAAGCAGTAAAACCTATTATATATTATCTAGATAATGGCACCCCAGAGCCTATTCGTACTGCATTATTAGAAGGTGCAAGATGGTGGAATCAGGCTTATGAAGCCGCTGGTTATAAAAATGCATTTCAAGTAAAAGTACTTCCCGATAGTGCGGATCCTATGGATATTCGATATAATATGATTAATTGGGTTCACCGTTCAACTCGCGGTTGGAGCTATGGCTCCTCTATTACAGATCCAAGAACAGGTGAGATAATTAAAGGTCAAGTGACTTTAGGATCCTTAAGAGTGAGACAGGATTATTTAATATTTACATCTTTATTGTCGCCCTACATCAATGGAAAGCCTGTCACAGATAAAATGAGAACAGCAGCTATACACAGATTAAGACAATTAGCAGCGCACGAAGTGGGTCATACATTAGGGCTGCAGCACAATTACGCATCAAGTTTCAATGATCGCGCTTCTGTAATGGATTATCCGCATCCCAATGTTTTTGTCAATGAAAAAGGAGAAATTGATTTTTCAACCATTTACACCAACGAAATAGGTCAATGGGATAAACGAGCCATCATGTATGGTTATCAGGATTTTGATAAAGCAACAGATGAATCAGCTGCATTACAAAACTTATTGACCGAAAATTCTAAAAATGGTTTGCAATTTATAGCAGATGCAGATGCTCGTTCTGCAAGTGGCTTTCATCCAAACGCCCATTTGTGGGATATTCAACCAGATGCAGTAGTAGGTTTAAAACAAGTCATTGATGTAAGAAAAAAATCATTGTCCCAATTTGGCGAGGAAGCCATTCCGAATGGCACGCCTCTTTCAAAACTCGAAGATGTATTAGTACCCTTATATAATTACCATCGCTATCAATACGAAGCAGTAACTAAATTAATAGGGGGTATCAATTATACTTATAGTGTTCGAGGGGATGTTAATCAAATAAAACCAAGCATCCTATCTAATGAAATGCAACAAAAAGCGTTAAAAGCGGCATTAAATTGTTTGTCTGCGGAAATATTAACCATCCCTGAAAATATTTTAAAATTAATTCCCCCACGTCCTCCATTATTTTATGGAGTAGGTGAATTATTTGAAAAAAGAACGGGAATGAGTTTTGATGCATTAAGTGCCGCCGAAACATTAGCCGACTTTGAATTAAGCTTTTTATTCAATGTAGAACGTGCCAACCGTTTGGTTCAAAACAAAGCAAGGGCGGGTGTCATAGGATGGGACTATGTATTAGATGGCATTTTAGCAAATACTTGGTACACTCCTATTCCCAATGGCTTAGCAGGGAGCGTTCAACAACAAACACAACAACAAACATTACAATGGTTAATTGGAGTAAGCCAAAGTGCCGATGCTAATTATGAAGTGCGCAGTATCGCTCAACAAAGATTAAAACAATTAAAATTAAAATTAGAGCGTCTTGTTATTACCGACGCTATACATAATGCACATTATCAATTCGCCATCGATCGTATCAACAGCCCTGATAAAGTAAGTTTACCAAAACCATTAACCATTCCTCCAGGTGCTCCAATTGGATGCGACCTTGATTAAATATGGAAGAGAGACTCGAATTAAAACAAAAACCCTAGCTTTTTCAAGCTAGGGTTTTTAATATCTGTTAAAGCTGATCATTATTCTATTATTTTAGAACGACCAACAATTAAAAAAACATTTTAATGGGCGTTTCTAAATAACTTTTTAAAGTTTGTAAAAATGCAGCACCTGTCGCTCCATCAACAACGCGATGATCACAACTTAGTGTTACATTCATCACATTACCTGGAACCACTTGACCATTTTTTACGACTGGCTCTTGCGCAATGCCCCCTACTGCTAAAATACAAGCATCTGGCGGATTGATGATCGCTGTAAATTGATCAATACCAAACATGCCTAAATTAGAAATGGTGAATGTGCTTCCTTCCCAATCTGCAGGTTGCAATTTTTTGTCTTTTGCTTTTTTTGCAAACTCTTTTACAGAAACACTAATCTGAGCTAAAGACAAACCATCAGCAAAACGCAACACAGGCACTAATAAACCCTCTTCAACTGCAACAGCAATACCAATATTCACATGATGATTTGCGCGAATCACTTCACCTAACCAACTACTGTTTACTTTAGGATGTTGTTTTAAAGAAAGTGCTACCGCTTTTACGATAAAATCATTAAAACTTATCTTGACTGGTGAAGTTTCATTCATTAAAGTGCGCACTTCCACTGTTGCATCCATATTTATTTTCATTGTCAAATAAAAATGGGGTGCTGTGAATAAGCTCTCGCTTAAACGCTTAGCAATCACTTTTCGCATTTGCGAAACTGGAGTATCAACAAAGCTTACTTGCCCCAATGGCGCAGTTGGTACAAAAGTTGAACTTGTATTGGAAGGAGTATAATGCTCCAAATCTGTTTTTGTAATTCTTCCATGCTCACCAGATCCTTTCACAAACTTTAAATCCACTCCTTTTTCCTTTGCAATTTTTTTAGCTAAGGGAGAAGCAAAGATGCGGCCCTCATTCACTACTGTTGATGGTGCTGCAGTGTTAGGTGCCATTGTAACAGTTGTTGACTGAGTTGGAGCAGGAGCTTCATTGACAATAGGCGCATTAGCAGCAACTTGAGTACTAGGAGTTGCCACTGCTTTTACAATAGCATCGATATCTAATCCTGGTTGACCAATAATACATAGCAATTGGTTCACTAATATTTTTTCGCCCGCTTTAGCTCCTTGATATAATAAAATCCCATCTTTATAGGATTCCAATTCCATAGTTGCTTTATCGGTTTCTATATCTGCTAAAATTTCTCCTTTTTTAACTTGGTCTCCTACGTTTTTTTGCCATCCAGCAATAACGCCCTCTGTCATGGTATCGCTTAATCTTGGCATCAATACTACTTCATCCATCTTGCTAATATCAATTGTAGATTTATCAGCGTTGGCAGCTACTGGAATTATTTGTTCAGCAACCTTATCTGATGAAACTACTTCAGCCGTTTTATTTGTGTTTTGTGAAATTAAAGCGGAAATATCTTCTCCTTCTTTTCCAATAATAGCTAATAAATCATTTACTTGTAATTTACCACCACGAAGCGTTCCTATGTGTAATAACACACCTTGTTGGTAGCTTTCTAATTCCATGGTTGCTTTATCCGTTTCGATCTCGGCCAATAAATCGCCCTTATTCACAGTATCGCCCACTTTTTTATGCCATGCGGCAATGACACCTTCGGTCATTGTATCACTCAAACGGGGCATTAAGATAACTTCGGCCATAGCTAAAAGACTATTTTGTAAATGAGTGGTGAAATTACGCTAAAAATGTTTTTTTTCATACCTGAAAGGGGAATTTTATATTAAAAACAGACAAATTGAAGGGCAAAGCTGTAAAACTTGGACCCCTACTGCCCTTGCGCCAAACTATACGCTTTTTTATCGGCCCACATATTTAACACTTCTAGGGAACAAATCTTAAAATCCTTTGCCAATGATCGGTATAAATCAATGACCTGATCCTGAGAAAGTGGTGTTTCATTCACTGTTTCAAAACGGCAATAAAATTGATTGACCAAATTAGTAAAGACTGAACCTGATGGCCAAACCTGAGTACCCCGATTTGTAATAGTCACTAAAGTAAGACTTTCACTTGCATGTTTTAAGCACTTGTCCGCAATCACATTAGGTTGATCAGCACTTTCAATAAAAAAATCGACACCTACAATTTTATGTTGGTCCCTTAAATCACTTTGTAACATAGGATTATGTTCCAATTTAAAATTAGTCGGCGTGACATAAAAATTAGGTAAGAATGGTTTCGGATTATGTAAAGGTTGTTTACCAAAATTAGCAATAATGGCATCCGCAAAAAAGGTTGTATTCACTGCAGGAATTTTTTTATCTCCAAAATCTCCAGTATGCACTCCTGATTCTAGTGTAAATAATAAAGCATTTTCAATAACAACCGCTTGTTCCATTAATCCTAAATGACGCAACATACTTAAACCACTTAATAAAAGAGAAGTAGGATTGGCGATATTTTTTCCAGCGATATCTGGAGCTGTTCCATGCACCGCTTCAAAAATTGAGATGTGATCGCCAATATTGGCAGAAGGCGCAAAACCAAGCCCCCCTACTAATCCAGCACATAAATCACTTACAATATCTCCTTGTAAATTGGTCAACACAATCACATCAAATAAATCGGGACGACTCACTAATTTCATACACAAATCATCTACAATAACATCATCTGATTTTAATTCAGGATATTCCTTAGCCACTTCCTTAAAAACTTCAAGAAATAAGCCATCCGTTAATTTCATGATATTGGCTTTGTGGCCACAAGTAATTCGGCGCGCTCCTTTTTTCTTCGCCATTTCAAATGCATAACGAATCACTTGCTCACTTCCTGGACGCGTAATAAATCTTCGGCCCAACGCAACATCTTGTGTCAACATATGTTCAATGCCACCATAAGTGTCTTCAATATTTTCACGAACAATGGTTAAATCAATTGCAATACCTGCTTTGCTAAAAACTGTTTCAACCCCACTTAATGTTTGAAATTTACGATCGTTGGCGTAGGTGTTCCAAGTTTTACGAGCGGTAACATTGACACTTTTTACGCCTTTACCTTTAGGTGTTTCCATGGGCCCCTTAAACAAGATACCTAAATCCTCAATGGTTTGTTTGGCCTCGGGTGTCATCCCATTGCTAAACCCTTTATCAAAAACCCATTTTCCCATATCCACCATTTGATACTCCATGGGCACTTTTGCAGCATTAAAAATAGCAATAACGGCTTCCATGATCTCAGGTCCAATGCCATCTCCCTTAGCAACTGCAATTTTCATTTTTTAGGTTTTAAATTGAATATTAAAGGCTAAATACCCTCTAATTGATTCGATGGCGCAAAGGTACAAGACTTAATGCTTGTTTAAAAAAAATTGGCATCCTATTTTGCAAAATCAGGCCCATTTTTAGTTATTTTTACGAAGCAGTATATTCTGCCAATGTCCTTGTAGGAAATGAACGATTATGGTCTCTAAAATTTCAGAAGGGGTCGAAGTAAGCATCGAAACTTTTTACCAAAAAGATTACAGTAATCCATTGCAAAATGAATATATGTTTGCTTACCGAATCACCATCGAAAATCACAATTCATTTCCAGTTAAATTATTAAAACGCTATTGGGAAGTATTTGACAGTAATAGCGAATATCGCGTTGTTGAGGGGGAGGGTGTGGTAGGCGTTCAGCCTTTAATTATGCCAGGTAAAAATTACCAATATGTAAGCGGTTGTCATTTAAAAAGTGAACTAGGAAAAATGCAAGGCTACTACACAATGGAAAATATAGATAATAAGGAACTGATCAATGTTAATATTCCAGCCTTCAAAATGGCAGCGCCTGTAAAGCTTAATTAATTTTTTATTGACTAAGGGTGGTATTTACTTTCCGCAAATAATTGCTCGGGTGATTTTTGAACCAGAGCTTCTAATTGGTCCTGCTTATGATTAGATTGCTGCGCCATCCATGATTGTACAATTTTATAGCCTATAAACAATCCTGCTTTCCCAGGAACTTCATTACCAAAATAAATGCTGAAAGGGGCTTCACCTAACATGTTATTGATTACAGTCGGATTCTTTGAATAAACCAAATTCATTTTTAATAAATAATTCCAAATATCTGGTTCTGCATTAATGATGGCATCATACTGCTTTGACGTATACCCTAACAAAGAGGCATCGCTTGTTTGTGGCAATAATTTTTTTAAAATAAATTGTCTTTTACCTAACTCAATCATTTCCACTATTAAACTATGCGTGGCCATCTCATTAGGTGCTATATCTTGAATTAAATTTTTCGCAGCGGCAATAGGAATATATTCGGTTGTGAAAAACTGACTTAGGTAAGGAGGAAAATATTTTTGAAATTCTTCAGATTGATACCAATGAGATTGAGATCCTAGGTACATCTGCAATCCTATTGCCATATAATCTTCGCCTATGCTATTTCCATACCCTTGCAATGGTCCAATAAAATAAATAATTTTTTTAGGTAATTTATAACGAGGAAAATAATATTGTACCCTTTTAAAAAGTAGTTGTAGCTGAGGCTGTGCCTGCGCTGGGGCATGGAGGACAGCAGACTCGAGATAAATGGGACGATACGCACTTATAAAATTTTGAACACCGGGGAGCCATTGATTGCTATCCAAGGCCAAGATTTGCTTGCCTAATACCTCTTTCAAAAAAGGATATTTTTGTTGCATCACTGATAAACTATCCTTTAAATGCAAACTGTCCGTTTGAAACATCACTTGATCTAATCTTTCTATTGTAAGCGCGATATCAGGTGTATTTTGAGCAGGGTCGACAGCACTATTTTGACAAGCACTAAGGCCTAAAATAGCTAAGAAAAGATATAAAAACAGTAATCGCATACTCGAAAGTACAAAAAAAGCGAGGTTATTTCTGTTAAAAACCGACCTTTGCCCCATGAAGATTTGCATTGCACAACAGAACTATCATATTGGGAATTTTGAACAAAACACACATAAGATTTTATGTGCGATCCAAGAGGCTAAAAATCAAGGTGCCGATTTGATTTTATTTAGTGAAATGAGCGTGTGCGGTTACCCAGCAAGAGACTTTGTGGAATTTGAGGATTTTATTAATCAATGCTATCAATCCATCGACCGTATAAAAGAGGCAGCAGACACCATTGGCGTTTTAATTGGAAGTCCTGCTCGCAATCCTTATAAAAAAGGTAAAGATTTATACAATGCTGCGTTTTTCTTATATGATCAAAAAATGGTAGCAGAAATTCATAAAACACTTTTACCTACCTATGATGTGTTTGATGAAAATAGATATTTTGAACCTGCTGACGAATGGAAAGTGATTCCTTTTAAAGGAAAAAATTTAGCCATCACCATTTGTGAAGACATTTGGAACTTAGGCGATAATCCATTGTACCGAATTTGTCCTATGGATAAAATGATGGATCAACAGCCTGACATTTTATTAAATTTAAGTGCCTCTCCTTTTGATTATACACATGACGAGGATCGAAAAGCAACCATCAAATCCAATGTATTAAAATATAAGATTCCATTATTTTATTGTAATGCAGTAGGTAGTCAAACCGAAATTGTTTTTGATGGCAGCTCCTTGGTATTTGACAAGGATGCTAATTTATGTGGCGCTTTACCTATGTTTTCTTCAGCAATGGCCACTTTTGAATGTAATGAGGATGGCAGCATTAATGCGCCTATATTAGAACCCGCCAATCGAGTGCCGAATAAGGAATTGAATCCAGCTGTTTTAATTCCTAGTTTAAATATTGAACAAGTATACAATGCATTAATATTAGGCGTGAAAGATTATTTTCAAAAGATGGGATTCACTAAAGCCATTTTAGGATCATCTGGCGGTATAGATTCAGCTGTTACTTTAGCGATTGCTTGCGAGGCATTGGGTAAGGAAAATGTACATGCCATCTTGATGCCCTCTCCTTATTCAACAGACCATTCCGTGGAGGACGCTGTTCAGTTAAGTAAGAACTTAGATAATAAATACGATACCCTACCCATTAAGGAAGTATATGAAAGTTTTTTAAACACCTTGAAGCCCTTATTTAAGGATCTCCCTTTTTCCTTGGCCGAAGAAAATTTACAAAGTAGATCAAGAGGTAATATTTTAATGGGCATCGCCAATAAGTTTGGATACATTTTATTAAATACATCTAATAAAAGTGAATTAGCAACTGGTTATGGTACTTTATATGGTGACATGGCAGGTGGTTTAGGCGTTTTGGGAGATTGTTATAAATTACAAGTATATGAATTGGCTAAGTATATAAATCGCCACAAGGAAATCATACCTTCCTCTATTATTAACAAAGCACCTAGTGCTGAATTAAGACCCGACCAAAAAGACAGCGATAGTTTACCTGCTTATGAAGTATTAGATCAAATATTATATCAATATATTGAAAGACGTTCTAATCCAAGTGATATAAAAGCTTTAGGATTTGAAAATACATTAGTTGATAAAACCTTAAAAATGGTCAACAGCAACGAATATAAACGAAATCAATTCTGTCCTATTATTAGAATTTCACCCAAAGCCTTTGGGGTAGGTCGCCGAATGCCCATTGTAGGCAAGTACTTGAGTTAAATAAATAAGCCACCATCGCTTTTGTTTTTATACTAAATTGTGTTTCAAAGATACTTTTATTATGAAAAAAATAATGCACACAATATGGGTAGTCGCCTTGTTAAGTATTACTTGTACTGCTCTGTCTCAGAATAAAAAACCCATTTTACCCGGCGCCTATCAAACTGAAAAATATTTTCCTTTACTAAAAGGAAAGCGCGTAAGCTTATTTACAAATCAAACCGCCACTGTCAATGGGAAACACTTAATTGATACTTTAATGGCTGCTGGTATACAGATTCAAAAAATATTTACACCCGAACATGGCCTAAGAGGCACTGCAGATGCTGGCGAAAAAGTATCGGACGAGATAGATGCAAAAACCGGTATCAAAATAGTTTCACTGTATGGTAAAAAAAATGCGCCAGATGCCGCCGACTTAGTGGATGTAGATATCATGCTTTTTGATGTGCAAGATGTGGGTACTCGGTTTTATACGTACATCAATTCATTACAATATTATATGGAATCGGCTATGGCGAATAGCAAGCCAGTTGTCATTTTAGACCGACCAAATCCTAATGGACATTATGTCGATGGCCCAGTTTTAGAAGCACCCTTTTCAAGTGGAGTGGGGAAAAACACAATCCCCTCGGTATATGGTTTAACGATGGGCGAATATGCCCAATTATTAAAAGGGGAAAAGTGGTTAAAAGTGGTTGACGGAAAATCAAATTTAAATCTTACCATCATCCCTAATAAAAACTATTCACATAGTTCAATGTACAAAGTAGATGTTCCTCCATCGCCCAACTTAGCTTCCATGAATTCTATTTATTGGTATGCTACTACCTGTTTGATTGAAGGAACTGTTATGAGTGAAGGAAGAGGGACCCCACATGCATTCGCTTATATTGGACATCCTAGCATCTCGAATAAGCAATTTTCATTTACACCAGGACCACGTGTGGGCGCAATGAATTCAAAATTATATGGACAAATATGTTATGGATGGGACTTAACAAATAAAATGCCTCCGCCACATCAAATTGATTTAGGATTAATCATTGAAATATACAAAAGCTTTCCTCAAAAAGATTCTTTTTTCATTCGTCCCAAATCGGGCGAGCCGACCGCCTACTTTTTTAATAAGTTAGCAGGTAATGCTGTATTAATGGAACAATTAAAAGCAGGCGTCTCCGAAGCAGACATCAGAAAAAGTTGGGAGCCTCCATTAACAGAGTATAAAATAAAGCGAAAAAAATATTTACTATACGCTGATTTTAAATAACGTGATTTTTTGAGTCGGATTGTAAAAAATATAAACTTTGAAAAATAAAGCACAGTCAAAATACTACTTGAATACTACTAACAAAAAGCGTCCCGATTCCTCGGGACGCTTTTGATGTATACTATTTATAAATTATTAATTACCTATCACCGGAATACCTAATTTATGTACTGCCTCATTTAAAGATTTAACACCTTCTTTTTTCAAGGTATCGTACAACTTTAATTGTACATCCACTTGTACTTTTAAGTCTGCAAAGGTTTCTTTTACTTGTTTAGTAGGTGCAGTATAACCAGCTGCAGCCGATTCAAATACACCAGCCATTTTATCATCCAAGCGTATAGGGAAATTTAAAACATCTTGACTACTCTTCGCCTTGGTTTGATGCAAGGCTTCCTCGATTGTTTTTAAATTATCTAAAATACTAGTGCTTTGCTTTTGAAATGCGGTATCCTTGGTTTTCTTTTGAACTACTTGTATTTGATTTCTTATTTCCTTTATGCCTTTTAAAGTTTTCATAATAGAACTAAAATTATCTGCAACCGATAATAAAAATTGTTCCTGTGCTTTTAGATCGGCATCAGACACTTTAAAATTAGGATCAGAGACAATGTCGAAAGGCAACTCAACTGAATCCTTATCGATGGTTACTTTCGCATAATAGTTACCGGGTGCCGCTAGAACAGGGCTAGTAGATCCATTCCAAAATATTAATCCTTCTTCTGGCTTTTCAATTTCCTTGTGGTACATATTCCATACGAATTGTTGTAAACCCTCCTCATTGGTAGGGCCTCCTTTTTCAGAAGAACTAAATTTCTTTATTAATTTTTTATTTGCGTCCAAAATATTCACTACAACTTTAGTGCTGTCCGTTGCTTTATTAATCCAGTAATTAATCACCACTCCCTTAGGTGGATTCGTTCCTACATTGTTGGGAATGCTCGCACTCATAGCACGACCACGGCGCCCTCCCATGGCTGGAGGAACACGATAGGTTTTTGCAATTGGAAATACCTTTGTTGTATTTGTATTGGCTGCATCATAGTTTTCAATGAACCTTAAATCATCAAGGATGTAAATACTGCGTCCTTGTGTACCCACAATTAAATTATTGTCTCGAATCAATAAATCAGTTACGGGCGTTTTAGGTAAATTTAATTGAAAGGGCTCCCAATTTTTACCATCATTAATAGATATATATAATCCATATTCAGTACCTGCAAATAAAACCCCTGCCTTACGTGGACTAGCTACAATGGCTCTTGTAAAATGCATTGGATCAATACCATTGGTTATTTTTTCCCAGCTTTCACCATAATCATGCGTCACATACAAATATGGCGCAAAGTCATCTAACTTATAACGGGTTCCTGCAAAGTAAGCTGTTCCTTTTCTGATAGGATCTACTTCAACGCGGTTCCACATCATCCATTGTGGGACATCCTTCGGTGTCACATTTTTCCAATGTGCGCCGCCATCCTTACTTACATTAATCAAGCCATCATCACTTCCTGTCCATAACAAATCTTTTTCCAATGGTGATTCAGCGGCCGTAAAAATGGTGCAATAATATTCGACGCTGGTATTGTCCTGTGTGATGGGACCTCCAGAACTTTTTTGACGAGCTTTATCATTTGTCGTTAAATCTGGTGACAACATCGTCCAACTTGCACCATCATTCTCTGATGCAAATAAATGATTTCCTGCTGTGTATAATTTTTTAGGATTATGGGGTGAAAAGAAAATGGGATGATTCCATTGAAAACGATATTTCATTGTTTCTGCGCCAGCACCCATTGGATTATCAGGCCAAACATTCACAATTCTATTTTCGCCAGTTTTATGATCATATCTTGTTATTAGACCTCCATAAGATCCTCCAAATACAATATCGCTATTGGTTGGGTCTGCTACAATATAACCACTCTCTCCACCAGCTGTTACATCAAAATCATTTTCGCCAATATATGCGCCATAAGTACTTGATAAAATACGAAAAGCAGAATTATCTTGTTGTGCACCTAATATGCGATAAGGAAAATGATTATCCGTACTTAAACGATATACTTGCACAGTTGGCTGATTCATTAATGTGCTCCAGTTTTTTGCACCATCTAAACTCACCTGCGCACCACCATCATCTGCAACAATCATGCGCTTGCCGTTTTTAGGATCAATCCATAAATCATGATGATCGCCATGTGGTGTCCTTCCAGAAACAAATGTTTTTCCTCCATCACTAGAAATCATAAAATTAACATTCGGACAGTATACCTTATTTTCATCTGCTGGATCCACAAATACCTTGGTGTAATACCAAGCTCTTTGACGAATATTATTATCACTACAGTTTAACTCCCAAGTTTTACCGCCATTCTCTGACATAAATAAGCCGCCATTTGCATTTTCAATTAATGCATACAATTTATCTGGATTTGATTTGGCTACTGCAATACCTGTAATACCCCACACTCCTTTTGGAAATCCTTTGTTGGTTTTAATTGAGTTCCAAGTTTCTCCACCATCTGTACTCTTATACAAACCAGAACCTTCACCCCCACTTTCTAAACTATAAGGTGTACGAATTAATTGCCAGGTGCCTGCGTATAAAATTTCAGGATTACTTGGATCTATTACTAAATCACTCGCGCCTGTTTGTGGATTCACATACAATACTTTTTTCCAAGAAACACCACCATCCATACTTTTAAAGACCCCTCTTGTTTCATTAGGCCCAAACAAATGTCCCATCACAGCAGCCCAAAGGATATCTGGATTTTTAGGATGTACTATAATACGAACAATATGTCTTGCTTCTTTTAATCCCATATTTTTCCAAGTCCTTCCTTCATCTGTCGATTTCCACATCCCATCTAAGCCTTCACTCACATTACCTCTCATCGAATTTTCACCTTCTCCAACATAAATAATCGACTCATTAGAAGGTGCTAATGCAATCGCGCCAATAGTGCCACCAAAAAAACCATCCGAAATATTTTTCCAATTATTTCCAGCATCTATCGATTTCCATACACCACCACCAGTAGCGCCCATATAAAAAGTATTCACATCGGTATAAGAACCAACTCCCGCTGCTGCCCTACCGCCTCTAAAAGGGCCTACCAAACGAAAAGATTGTTGTTTTAAAATAGGATTCTGTGCTAAGTTGTTTGTTACTGCCACCACAGGAGCCGCTTGTTTCTTTTTTTGTGCATATGTTGTTGAACTTATCAATAAACAACTTAATAATCCTACACTTAATAATAATTTTTTCATTTTATTTTATTTAATTCTAAAAAACAAAACCCCTCTACGTTCAAAGTAAAGGGGTTTTGAAATTGTTTTATTTGATGATCTCGTAATCTTTAAACTTCTTAATAGGAGTTGACTCAACTAATTTTCGGAAAGCCGCCCAATCCTTTGTAAAAAAATCATTGGCCTTGATGATCACATCTTGAATAGCCGCTTCGGCATCTTTTAACTTTAATTCTTCTTGCTCACCTGGCATTGTGTTTTTACCACTAATCAACATGGTTGCACCACGAATGGTTGACATTGGAGTAATCACATCTACAGTACCATAGCCTTGTTTGTCTTGCTTTTTACCATTGATGTATTCTCTTAATTTTTTAGCACTTTCTGTTACTTTTTTATGCGTTTTATTTAAAGTGTCTAATCCTTTGTCTTTTTTATCTTTCCACTCAGCAGTTAATTCTAATAACAAAGCATCTACTTCGTCTAATTGATCTAGTGCAGTGTTTAATTTGTCAACACTTGGTTGAAATTGATGCATTAATTCATCTTGTTTTTTAATCAACGCAACCCTACTTGCCAATCTTGTATCCTCTTTAACTTCAATCCAAGTAGAATCTTTTTTACTATTAGCAGTAACAACTACTTTGTATTTGCCAGGGAGTACATCACGACCTCTGTACTCTTTTTCTTCTTCTCCAGCGCCACCGCCACCTCTACGACCACCGCCGCCTCTACCACCAAAGCCGCCGCCAGCACCGCCTAATTTAGGCATGCCCGCACCTCGCATTCCTTTTTGCTCATAACCCCAGTATTGTCTATTAAAGCCACTATCTACAGTGAAAGTTAAATTACGCACTATTAAATCATTGGCATCTTTAATTTGCACTTTTACTTTTTTCAAACTATCAATTAGATATACAGTAAAAGGATATCCTGTAGGACGATTTTCGCCATCATACATTCCCCATGTACTCCATTCGTAAGGTGAATTTTTATAAGAAGCATTGATACTGTAACTAGGTGCGGTAACAAAGAAGGAAGCCGGCGCTCCTTTATCATGTGCTAATTTTCTTAAAGGTCGTATATCATCCAATACCCACATTGCTCTTCCAAAAGTAGCAATGGCTAAATCAGATTCTCTTTCTTGTATAGCAAAATCAAAAGTTGAAACTGCAGGATATCCATTTTTCCATTGTTGAAAACGCTCTCCATTATCTAAACTCACAAACATACCTTGCTCTGCTCCCACAAATATTAAATTAGGTTCAACCGGATCTTGAATAACAGATAATGCATACCCAGTAATTTTGGAAGCACTCACCATATTAGTCCAAGTTTTTC
Source organism: Bacteroidota bacterium (assembly GCA_026391435.1). Classification (GTDB taxonomy): domain Bacteria; phylum Bacteroidota; class Bacteroidia; order Chitinophagales; family Chitinophagaceae; genus Sediminibacterium. The sequence goes on along the minus strand of JAPLEJ010000040.1, from coordinate 150,567 downwards.
CCATATCAGTTGATCTAAAAATATAAGGTGCGAAATCACCTTGTCTATAATTATTCGCCACCACAAATACTTCATTCACATTATAAGTAGAAGCCCTTATTTGTTGCACCCATGCACCTTTAGGTAGTCCTATAATATTAGAAGTGATATTGGTCCATGTGGTACCGCCATTGTTAGTCAATTGAACATTACCATCATCGGTACCCACCCAAATTAAATCCTTTTGTAATGAAGAAGGCGCAATGCATAAAATAGTACAGTGATTTTCAGCACCAGTAATATCTATACTTAATCCACCATTATTAGTTTGATCCATCATGGCACTATCATTGGTCGTTAAATCACCAGAAATCACTTTCCAAGAACCTCCTTTGTCGGTACTCTTGTGTAAAAATTGAGAGCCAAAATAAATTGTTTTTTTATCAAACGGATCTTGCGCAATCGCTGCATTCCAGTTAAATCTCATTAAAGTTTTTGCATCTTTAGATGGAGGTTGAATAAATGAAGATTCACCTGTAGCTGTATTGTATCTACCTACTGAACCACCTTGACTCATTGCATATACCCAATTGGCATCTTCTTGATCAGGCATCACATCAAAACCATCTCCACCCCATAAATTATCCCAGTTAAAATTCTTAATGCCTCCTTTCGTATAACTATAAGCAGGGCCTCTCCAAGAACCATTGTCTTGCATACCACCCATAATATGATAAGGAATTTCATTATCTACATTCACATGATAAAATTGTCCCACTGGAATTTTTTCATCAAACATCCAAGTTTTTCCACCGTCTCTTGTAATTCCGATACCGCCATCATTGCCATCTACCATCAATTTATTATCGGTAGGATGAATCCAAAAAGCATGATGATCAGGATGTATGCCACTATAAGGAATAATGGTTTCAAAGTTTTTACCTGCATCAATACTTTTCATTACTGTTTGACTGATATACCATAATGTATTTTCATTCAAAGGATCACAAATAATATCTTGGAAATAAAATGGACGATTGTCTACAATGGCTTTTTGTGCATTCACCAAAGTCCAATTGTATCCACCATCATCACTTTTATATAAACCACTTTTAGTAGATTCAACTAAAGCGTACATTCTATTTGGATTAGATCTGCTGATGGCAATACCAGTGCGACCTAAGTTGCCGTCTGGTAATCCATTTTCCTTTCCTAGTTTAATAAAGTTTTTACCACCATCAATGGTCATATAAATACCACTTCCCTTTCCTCCACTTTCTAAATGATAAGGATTGCGATAATGATGCCACATGGCTACTAATAATTTATTAGGATTTTTTGGATCCATAATCATATCTCCTACACCCGAAGTATCATTGGTATATAATATTTGATTCCAAGTATCACCACCATCTGTAGTTTTATAAACACCCCTACTTTTTCCTTGTCCATAAGGATTACCAATCGCACCTGCATAAACAGTATTAGGATTGGTAGGATCAATAATCACACGATGAATATTTCTAGTTTGCTCTAGTCCCATTCTCTTCCATGTCTTTCCTGCATCTAAGGTTTTATAAATACCCTCTCCAATACTGACAGAATTTCTTGGATTACCTTCACCGGTTCCTACCCATACTACACTTGGATTAGATTGTTGTATTGCAACTGCGCCAATATTTAAAATAGGCTGCTCATCAAATACAGGCGTCCAACTTACACCACTGTTATTTGTTTTCCATACCCCACCAGATGCAGCGCCAATCCAGATATTATTAGGATTCGCTACTTCCACATCTATAGTAGTCACACGACCACTCATGGATGCAGGCCCCACATTACGAGGCTTCCAGTTTTTAAATACTTTATTAATGTCCACTTGCGGTGGTGGTGGAGCTACAATAGCAGCCACTTTTTTTGATTTTTGTGCAGAGACATTTGTGATAGACACAAAGAAGGCCAACACAAGAGTTCCTAAAATAGATATACGCATGGTTATAAATTTGCTTTTTTGACAAATGAAATAAGGGCCTAAACTATTAATTTTTAGGCAAAAAAGTAAAAAAATTAGAAGAAAAAACAAAAGGGTTTGATGTGCGGTAAATGAAGGCCAAGATTTACAATCTTTCCAAGATCCCAGCAATTCCCTGCCCACCCCCAACACAAGCCGTTACAATGCCATATTTTTGATTTCTACGCTCTAAGTCATTGATTATCTGTACTGTAAGTTTACTTCCTGTGCAACCCAATGGATGGCCAAGGGCGATAGCACCACCATTTATATTTACTTTATTCGTGTCCAAACCTAGTTTTCTGATAACCGCCAAGGATTGAGATGCAAAAGCCTCATTTAATTCAAACAAATCAATTTGATCCAATGTCATGCCTGCTTGCTTCAAAACTTTGGGTACCGCTTCAATTGGACCAATGCCCATAATTCTTGGATGTACCCCAGCGGAAGCACAATTGACCAATCTTCCAATAGGTTTTAAACCTAGCGAAAGCATCATTTTTTCACTCATCACCATAACAAAACTTGCGCCGTCACTTGTTTGTGATGAATTGCCCGCCGTAACAGATCCTTTTAAAGCAAAAGCAGGTTTTAATTTTGCTAATGCTTCGATCGTGGTATCGGCACGAACCCCTTCATCTGTGTCCACTATATAACTGCGTGTTGCTCTTTTATTTTTTTCATTAATATAAGTTTCGCTGACCTCAATTGGCAAAATACCTTTTTTAAAAAACCCTTGTTCAATAGCTAGTTTTGCTTTTTGATGTGAGGCTAATGCAAAAGCATCTTGATCTTCTCTTGAAATAGCATATTCATTCGCTACTGCTTCTGCAGTTAAACCCATTGACAAATAATAATCTGGTTCATCCACTGTGATGGAATACGCTGGAACTGTTTTCCAGCCTGCAGTTGGGACCATGGACATAGATTCTGTTCCACCTGCAATAATACAATCTGCCATTCCAGTTCTGATTTTTGCAGTCGCCATTGCAATACTTTCTAAACCACTTGCGCAATATCTATTTATGGTAATACCAGGCACTTCAATTCCCAATGCTTTTGCAGCAATGATGCGACCAAATTGCAAACCTTGTTCTGCTTCAGGAACGGCATTACCTGCAATCACATCATCAACTAATTTGGGATCTACAGCAGGTAAAGTTTTCATTAAACCCTTAATCACTTCGATGGCTAATTCATCAGAACGCATAAATCTGAAACCGCCTTTTTTACTTTTTGTTACAGCAGTTCTAAAACCTGCTACGATATACGCCTCTTGCATAAAAAAAATTTAAAAACTTGACTAATTCCACCCTAAATGTAGTGATTTTTATAAACAGTTGTTTATGCAACTAAATATTTCATTGTAAATTTGCAATATGTTATATCCCTTCATAAGACAAAGCCTTTTTTTACTGCCTCCCGAAACGGCGCATAAACTGTCCATGCAGGGTTTGCATATGGCGGCAGGTATTCCCATTTTGAAAAAAAAATTAGCAAGTCAATTTCAATATTCTAAAGGGGATTTAAGTACTTCCCTATGGGGTTTACAATTTCCCAACCCTGTAGGCTTGGGTGCCGGATTTGATAAAAATGCCGCGCATTTAGATGAACTAGAAATGTTGGGATTTGGATTTGTTGAAATTGGAACCGTGACGCCTAAGCCACAAGCAGGAAATTTGCAACCTCGATTATTTAGAATACCAGATCAAAAAGCATTGATCAATCGGATGGGTTTTAACAATGAAGGTTTAGAAATAATTGCCAGTAGATTAAAAGATAGAAAAGCAAAAGCCAATTCGAATTTAATCATTGGAGGAAATATTGGGAAAAATAAAGTAACAGATAATCATGATGCATGGATAGATTATTGCACCAACTTTAAAGGCCTAGAAAGCGTAGTAGATTATTTTGTGGTGAATGTAAGCTCCCCCAATACACCAGGACTTAGGGCTTTGCAAGAAAAAGAATCTTTAAGAAAAATATTTTCTGAGTTGCAAAATTTAAATAAAAATAATAAACCTATTTTATTAAAGATGGCGCCCGACTTAGAATGGTCTGCATTAGACGATATTATTGAATTATGTTCTGAAATAAAAATTGACGGATTGGTCGCCACCAATACCACTATAGATCGTAGTTTATTGATTGGACTTAATGTGGAAAGAGCCGAAAAGATTGGCCCAGGCGGATTAAGTGGAAAGCCTTTATTTACTAAGTCGAACGAAGTATTATCTTATTTAAATAAAGGAGTACAAGGTCGTATTCCAATAATCGCAAGTGGGGGTATATTCAATGGAGAGGAAGCACATGAAAAAATGAAATCAGGCGCTTCACTCATTCAAATTTGGACAGGTTTCATTTATGAAGGCCCCTCCATTGTAAAAAATATTTGCACTTATTTAAGTACGCAAAAATAATTGCAGCTTCCCCATTCAAAAATTGACATGTTAACTATAAAAGAATTTTGCTTTAATGCCTTTCAGGAAAACACTTATGTTTTATATAACGACAAAAAGGAAGCCATCATCGTGGATCCTGGTTGTTATACTAAAATTGAGAAAGCGCAGTTGCAACAATTTTTATCTCAGCATGATTTAACGCCCACTTTATTTTTAAATACCCATTGCCATTTGGATCATGTGTTTGGGAATAATTTTATAAGTGAGACCTACCATCTACCTGTTCATATTCACCCCAATGAAAAAGTAGTCCTAGACCGCTTGCCCGAAGCTGCTGAAAAATGGGGCGTTCCTACGGAGGCGTATATCGGTGAAATTAAATTTATTGAGCAAGACGATATCATTCAATTTGGTATGGACCAATTTAAAGTATTAGCCACTCCTGGGCATTCACCAGGAAGTGTGTGTTTTTATCATGAAAAGCAAGATTTTATGCTTGGGGGCGATTTAATTTTTAAGGATGGTGTTGGCCGAACAGACCTGCCGGGATCTAACCCCCTTGAATTAATTAAAAGTATTAGAGAACAAATACTTCCTTTACCGGATAGTTTAACCATTTATTCTGGGCACGGCCCAGCGACCCAATTGGGAAGGGAAAAAATACATAATCCCTATATCAAGCATATTCTGAAAGCTTAATTTGGTTGGATTTCATAGATTTAGTTAACAATTTGATAACGGAATACTTAAAGTAGGTTCTCCCATATAAGAATTACTTTTGTACTCATTATGGCAGATACTCCTTTAAAAATATTGATTGCAGATGATGAACCAGACATCATCGAAATTATTAGCTTTCATTTAATAAAGGCAGGCTTTGAAGTCATTACTGCAGTGGATGGAAGTGAAGCGATTGAAAAAGCAAAACAATTTGAACCTGATTGTATTATTTTGGATGTCATGATGCCAAAGCGAACCGGCTTTGAAGTATGTGAATACCTAAGAAGTAATTCCCAATTTGATAAAACCTTAATTGTTTTATTGACTGCCTTAAATGACGAAGTATCGCATATAAAAGGCTTGGAATTAGGGGGAGATGATTTTGTAAGTAAGCCCATCAGTCCAAAAGTATTAATCAGCAGAATCACTGCCCTTTTCAGAAGAATTCAACCAAGTGCAGGTGATAGTAAAATTGTTACCGCCAATGGACTAAGTATTGATCCTACTCAATATAAAACAACACTGAACGGTGTTCAACATGTTTTAGCCAAAAAAGAATTTGAACTTTTATATTTATTAGCCGCACAAAAAGGACGCGTTTTTTTAAGAAACGAAATATTATCGCAAGTATGGGGCAATGATGTCATTGTGGGTGACCGAACCATCGATGTACATATTCGTAAAATTAGAGCTAAGCTAGGCATTGATTGTATTACCACGGTGAAGGGCGTGGGTTACAAATTCGATTATTAGTTCCAAATTAGATACCTTCGTAGTCGAATATCAATAGGCATTGAGACTATGTTTAAGCAAAAAAATTTATCTCCAAAACAAATCGCTGCACTGACTGCATTATTGCTATCAATTTGCATTTCCATTAGTATTTACTTGTTAATGCATAATTGGCGTTATTTTATTTTTTATTTTGTTGCCAGTTTTACTATTTCTTATTTATTGATTCATCAGATTTTAGATTTTTTTATTTACCGAAAAATAAAATTGATCTACAAATTAATTGCCCAAACCAAAGCAAGTAAGCGAGAAGAAGCTTATCAGAAATACTTGTTGCCTAAAAAGGGAATGGATGAAGTGAGAGAAGATGTGGAAGCCTGGGCTGTTCAAAAAGCAAATGAAATTGAAACCCTTCAATCGAATGAGGAATTTAGAAAAGAATTCTTACAAAATTTATCTCATGAAATTAAAACGCCCATTTTTGCTATTCAAGGTTACCTTGAATTACTAAGCGATGGGGAAATAGAGGATGCCGCTCAATATAAAAAATTTATTAACCAAGCACATGCCAATGTGTTAAGATTAGTGCAACTTGTAAACGACGTGGACACCATTACTAATTTGGAAATTAGTAAAGACCCTATTTTAAAACACTCCTTTATCATTCAAGACTTAATTAATGAAGTGGCTCAAAATTTAAGCATCAAAGGAATTAAAAAAAATATACAATTTCATTTTAAAAAAGGAAGCGAAGTACCCACCACTGTTTTTGCGGATAAAAATAAAATTTACCAGGTTTTAGTAAATGTATTTTCCAATGCAGCTAAATATGGAAAAATAGATGGTCAGATTATTGCCAGTGTTTATAAATTAGAGGACGGCAAAGTACTGATTGAAATTAGCGATGATGGTATTGGTATAGCAGAAGAACATATTCCAAGATTATCTGAACGCTTTTATCGAACAGATGATGCCCGAAGTAGGGATATTGGCGGCACAGGACTTGGATTGGCCATTTGCAAGCATATACTTGAAGCACACCAAGAGAAGATGCACATTCGAAGTGCGGTGAATGTGGGCACGACGGTCGGTTTTACATTGCCTAATACGATGTCTTAAGGATATTTTTTCGTTACTTTGAATACTAAATTTTCAACATGCAAACCATATTAGTGACTGGAGGTTGTGGATACATTGGCGCCCATACGATTGTCGATTTAATCGAAAATGGTTTTAATGTTATTTCTGTTGATAATTTTTCTAGGTCATCTCACCATATATTAGCAGGAATCGAAAAAATTACTGGGCAAAAAATAAAAAATTATGCCATTGATTTAACAGATGCCCAAGCCACCGAATCTATTTTTACAGAAAACCCAAGTATCATTGGTATGATACATTTTGCCGCTTTTAAAGCGGTAGGCGAATCGGTAGAAATGCCTTTAGAATATTACGAGAACAACCTTTTTTCCTTAGTTCATTTATTAAAATTAGCGGTCAAGTACAAGGCCATGCATTTTATATTTTCTTCTTCTTGTACTGTATATGGTAATCCTCATTCCATTCCAGTAACGGAACAAACAGAATTGCAACCTGCCGCTTCTCCTTATGGTGCCACCAAACAAATGGGCGAAACCATAATAAAGGATGCTGCTTTTGTAAAACCTTTATCCACTATTTTATTACGCTATTTTAATCCAGTAGGAGCACATCCTTCTACTGCGATTGGCGAGCTTCCTATTGGGCGTCCACAAAATTTAGTACCTGCCATCACACAAACGGCCATTGGTAAATTAGATACGATGCAAGTATATGGTGATGATTATGATACAAGAGATGGTAGTTGTATTCGCGACTACATTCATGTTTGTGATATTGCACGAGCGCATACTTTAGCACTTCAGTATTCCATCAAAAAAAATGAGCCGCACCTTTGCGATATTTTTAATTTAGGCACAGGCAATGGTATTACTGTTTTAGAAGCCATCAAGGCTTTTGAAAAAGTATCTGGATTAAAATTGAATTATCAAATTGGACCTAGAAGACCAGGTGATATTATTGCGATTTATGCCAACAATGATTATGCAGTCCAAAAATTAGGTTGGAAAATTAATTATTCTTTAGACGATATGATGCGCACCGCTTGGGAATGGGAAAAAAGTATCGCTGTATCTAAATAAGAAGTATAAATAATTAGTGTTGCACTAACATTTTTTCTGCATTTTCTGCAACTTGTAAAGCTTCAATAAATTCTTCGATTTCACCATTGATTACGGCATCTAAATTATAAGAAGTCACACCCACTCGATGGTCTGTCACCCTTCCCTGTGGCCAGTTATAGGTTCTAATTTTTGCACTTCGATCACCAGTACTTACCAAAGTTTTACGATGACGAGAAATTTCATCTTCCTGCTTACGAACCTGCTCTTCAAATAATTTCGTACGCATCATCCCCATGGCTTTTTCTCTATTACCTAATTGCGAACGCTCCGTTTGGCAAATGATAACAGTGCCTGTTGGAATATGCGTTAACATTACTTTGGTTTCTACTTTATTTACATTTTGACCACCCGCACCTCCACTTCGTGAAGTTTCCATTTTTACATCTGCAGGATTTAAAACAAAATCAACCTCTTCCGCTTCTGGCATCACAGCAACAGTAGCAGCAGAAGTATGCACCCTTCCTTGTGTTTCGGTACTTGGTACGCGTTGTACTCGGTGTACACCACTTTCAAATTTCATAGTGCCATACACATCTTCCCCTGTTACTTCTAATATCACTTCCTTATATCCACCAACAGTTCCTTCGTTTTCACTTGCAATAGCTACTTTCCAACCTTTCTTTTGACAATACCTTGTGTACATGGTCAATAAATCTCCCACAAATAAACTGGCTTCATCACCGCCAGTCCCTGCCCTTAATTCAATGATGGCATTTTTATCATCTTGCGGATCCTTGGGTATTAATAATTTAGTTAAGTCCTTTTCTAATTGCACTTTTTCTTCTTCTAAAGCAGGTAATTCCAATTTACCCAATTCACGCATTTCAGGATCGTCCCCATTTAAACTTTCTTTTGCAAATTGATGATCGGCTAAAACCCTTTTATAGCGTTCGAAAGGCTTCATGATTTTTTCTAAGGCACGATACTCCTTACTCATCTTCCCGAACTCGGATTGATTATTGATGATCTCAGGATTGGTCAAAGCCACCCCCACTTGTTCAAACCTGGCTTGTATGGCTTCTAATTTATCTAACATAGTCGTTTTTAGGTGAGCAAAAATAGTTATTTTAGTTGTCAATTAAAACAATCCTATTGTATGAAATACTTAAGCACCCTTTTACTACTCCTTACAGTAGGCGCCCATGCTCAAACCATTCATTTTAAATCCGTCCTAGTGGATACACATAATGACTGTATTACTGCCTGCATTGAGAAGAAAGTGAGTTTGGACCAGGATTTAAAAGGAATAAATCATTCAGATTTAGCCCGTTTTAAGCAAGGAGGGGTAGATTATCAATTATTTTCCATTTGGTGCGATGGCGACAAAGTAAACCCTTATGCTTGGGCAATGAGAGAGATGGATACCCTAGATGCAGTAGCGGCGAGGAACCCAGATAAAATAGTCGTAGCAAAAACTTGGAAACAGATACAAAAAGCGATTCAAAAAAATATCATAGTGGCACAATATGGCGTTGAAGGTGGACATATGATTGAAGAGGATATCAACCGATTGGATACTTTTTATAAAAGAGGTGTTCGCTATATGACATTGACTTGGAATAATTCACCAAGCTGGGCCAGCTCTCATACAGATGAAAAAAATCCAAAATACACAGGACATAAAGGACTCTCTGCATTTGGAAAAGAAATTATTCAACGGATGAATAAGTTGGGAATCATTGTTGACATATCACATGTAGGGGAAACTACTTTTTGGGATGCCATTAAAACAACTACAAAGCCAGTGATTGCTTCGCATAGTAATGCGTATAGTATTTGTCCGGTTTCTCGAAATTTAAAAGATGATCAAATTAAAGCGATTGGGAAAAATGGTGGTGTAATTTGCTTGAATTTTTTCTCGGGATTTGTAGATAGTAATTTTTCAAAAAAAGATGCAGCGTTCAGAAAAAATCATACCGTCGAAATTGATTCCTTGTTGGCCACTGGCTTACAAAGCGAATATGCTTTCACAATGATATCAGATAAATACCCTGCAGAAAGTGAAAAGATCAAACCCGATTTAGAACAACTCATGCAACACTTTGATCATATTGTTCAACTAATAGGTATTGACCATGTAGGTCTAGGTTCTGATTTTGATGGTATCAACTCTGCCCCAAAACAATTAAAAACAGTGGTTGATTACCCTTTATTTACGAAAGCATTAATTGCAAGAGGTTATTCCAATCAAGATATCAGCAAAGTGTTGGGTGGAAATTTTTTGCGCGTGTATCGTATGAATAACCCTAATTAATGAATAAGCCTCTTGATAAAAATCTAAGAGGCTTATTCATTTTTATCTAATGATTTTTCAAGCCTACCCATAAACGGGTAGGCTTGTTTACTTGATCCAAAGAATAAAATTTAAGCGGATTTTTTGATTAATAAGTCAATAATCGTTGCATCGTTTCTTCTAACCTACTATTGGCTAAGAATTGTTTTTCTAATTCCATATTAAATGGGATGGGCGTGTCTAGTGATGCACATCGCAAAATAGGGGCATCTAAAAATTCAAAACAATGTTCTGCAACCCAGGCACTAATTTCGCCTCCAATGCCTCCGGTTAAATTATCTTCATGCAATAAACAAACCTTACCCGTCATTTGAACCACTTGTTTTATAGATTCATAATCCAAAGGTGCTAAGCTGCGTAAATCTAAAATACAAACAGAAATATTTGGATTTGCTTCCTGATATTGTTGGGCCCATGCAACGCCCATGCCATAAGTAATAATGCAAACATCCTCTCCACTACTTATGATTTTCGCCTTACCTATTGGCGTTGTATAATATTCATCAGGCACTTCACCACTCCTACTTCGATACAATGCTTTATGCTCAAAATATAAAACAGGATTAGGATCTGCTAATGCCGCAATCATTAACCCCTTCGCATCTGCTGGATTGGAAGGATATACTACTTTTAATCCAGGTACATGGGTAAACCAAGCTTCATTGGATTGAGAATGAAATGGACCAGCCCCTACCCCCGCGCCTGTTGGCATCCTAATAACCACATCCGCATTTTGGCCCCATCGATAATGAATTTTAGCAAGGTTATTTACAATTTGATTAAATCCCATCGTTACAAAATCTGCAAATTGCATTTCCACCACCGACTTCACTCCTTCTAAACTTAAACCTAATGCAGCGCCCACAATGGCACTTTCACAAATAGGTGTATTACGAATGCGTTGTTTTCCAAATTGTTCAACAAAGCCTTCGGTTACTTTAAATGCACCCCCATATTCAGCAATGTCTTGACCCATTAAAATCAAATCAGGATAAAGTACCATGGATTGTTTTAATGCATCACTGATGGCTTCAATAAATCGCTTAGTCGTTAAAATGGGATTATTTAATTTTTCAAAAGGAGTAATGTTATTATCAACAATAGGCGCGTAAACATCTAACAACTCATGCTCCATTGACACAGATAAGGCTTCAGGCTGCGTGGCTATGTATAATTCAGATTCAATATGCTCTTTTATTTCATGACGAATTGACGCCACTTGCATTTCGGTCAATACTTTTTCTCGTACTAAAAATTGTTCATAATTTTTAATCGGATCTTTACGAGACCATTGTTCCATTAATGTCTTAGGAACATATTTTACACCACTCGCTTCTTCATGGCCACGCATTCTGAAAGTAGTACACTCGATAAGATAAGGTCGTTGGGTATTAATACAATATTCTCTGGCATCCTTAATAGTTTGGTATACTTCTAAAATATTATTTCCATCAATACGCACACCTTCCATGCCATATCCCTTTGTTTTGTCAACTAAATAATCGCAATGATATTGTTCACTTGTAGGTGTACTTAATCCATATCCATTATTTTCTATTAAAAAAATGACAGGCAGTCCCCATACCGACGCCACATTTAATGCTTCATGAAAATCGCCCTCACTCGTACCACCTTCTCCAGTAAATGTTAGCGTGGCTTTTAATTGACCTCTTAATTGATAGGCCAATGCAATCCCATCTGCAATTGCCAATTGAGGACCCAAATGTGAAATCATTCCACAGATATGATGTGCTTTACTTCCAAAATGAAAACTTCGTTCGCGTGCTTTTGAATAACCAGATGGATCTCCTTGCCATTGTCTAAACAAATCTACTAAGGGCATATTTCTTGCCGTAAATACACCCAAGTTGCGATGCAAAGGCGTAATCCATTCATTCATATCCATGGCCAAGGTAGCCCCTACAGAAATGGCTTCCTGCCCAATCCCACTAAACCACTTACTAATTTTACCTTGGCGTAACAACACAAGCATTTTATCCTCTATCATTCTTGGCAAAAGCAAGGAACGATAAAAATAAATTAATTGGTCCTCCTCTAATTTGTCGCGCTTAAAATCCATTCCTAAGGGTTATACTTCAAATTTACCATTTTTATAGGCAGATAAAAAAAACAGCCCAAAATAAAACAGTCCCGAGTGATTCACCCGAGACTGTTCCTATAAATTCTTATATCTAAACCTGCAAAAATACCTCTAGTTCCTTGAGTTTAACTTGCTTAATAATCTTAAAATTTCAAGGTACAACCAAACTAATGTCACCAATAGTCCAAAAGCACTATACCATTCCATATACTTTGGCGCCCCCATTTCGGCTGCTTTTTCGATCGCATCAAAGTCTAATAATAAATTGAGTGCCGCAATACCTACAATAAATAAGCTGATTCCAATACTTAATGGAGAACTATCAAAAGCAAATCCCATGTCCACACCAAACATGCCTAAAATCCATACAATTAAGTAAAATAAACCAATACCTAAGGTTGCTGACATAATGATTGAACGCAAACGATTGGTGACGCTGATCACTCGGAAATTATATAATAAAAACATAGCGAGTGCCACTCCTAATGTTAATCCTACCGCATGCAATACAATATTGGGGTAGGATTTTTGGAACATCGCATTAAAAAAAGCACTGATGCCTCCAATAAATAAACCTTCTAATATGCCATAAGCAGGTGCAATATATCCAGCCCAATTAGGTTTGAACATCATTACAATGGCTAATACAAATCCCCCAACAGCGCCTGCAATCATTAAAGTGGATGCAGTAGCAACATTGCCTTCGGCATATATATTCCATACATACATTGCAGAAGCCATGACCATAAATAATAAAAATCCAAATTTATTCATAGTACCTCTTATACTCATCACACCGAAAGCACTTGCATTTTCATGTAAACTTTTGTCAAAAATTTTTGCGGTAAGTGTTGGATTACCTGATTTAAACATTGCCATAATGAATTCATTTAATTGGTTACTCAAAAATACTAAATAGTTTGTATTAAATATCTAAAAAAAAGTTAATCCCGCCAGGTTTAGATATTAGGCTTTAATCCAGGATAATGGGTCAATTTTTGAAAAGTATAGTGCCCATTTTGCTTGAGTAATTGAATGAATTTTTCTAATTTGATTGAATCTTGAGGGGCTCTATACATTTGGTCATGCATTAAAATTACTAAATGATTTTTGGTCACAGTTTGATTATAAAAAAAGAGGCTATCAACTTGCATCGCCATCCATTTTGGACTTTGAATGGGTCTGCCATTTTTATTAAAACGCCATTGTAAATCCCAGCCAATAATGTTAAAGCCTATACTATCCATTTTTTTCACCAAAGGTGAAACCAACTCGCTAGCCCTTTTTTTAGTCATTAAATTCCAAGCATTGTTCCCGGGAAGTCTTGTTATATTATTCGTAGGTTTCAAATAATATTTTCCTTTTAAAAAATCCAATAATGCAGAATCAGGATGATGATAAAAAGAAATGTACTTACTATAAGCATGGGAAAAACTATGGTTAGCAAATGCAAAAAGGGCACTGTCTTTTAAAATTTGCTGATATACATTTTTACCAAAAGCCGATCTAGATTGATGTAAACCCACTTCAAAAAAAGTGGCAGGTACTTTTTCTCTTGTGCAAATATCAATACAATTGGTAGTGCCTGTTAAAGGACCGTCATCAAAACTGAGGTAAATGGTTTTGATATTGCTATCTATAAGGGGTCTAACTTGTTGAACAGAATGGGGTATCACAAGGTGCTTTCCTATACTAGAAGTATTCGAAAAAGTAATAATATTTACAAAAAAAGCGATCAAGTAATAAAAAACTAGGCCTAACTGCATAAAATGAATCAATGATGGGCGCAAAGCTACTATAGAAATCTATAATAAAGTGCTAAAAAATAGCCATTTTAAGCCTATCATTAGTACCTTCGTGCTCAAATTTAAGATTTATGCAAAATGAAGTGCTTTTACAGGATGTGGTGATCAAGTTTGCCGGAGATAGTGGTGATGGTATGCAATTAACTGGTCAACAGTTTACAAATAACACAGCGCTATTAGGAATTGATTTAGCTACCTTCCCCGACTTCCCTGCCGAAATCAGAGCTCCATTAGGAACCCTACCTGGAGTGAGTGGATTTCAAATTCATTTTAGTTCAAACAGAGTATACACTCCTGGTGATGTTTGTGATGTATTAGTTGCTATGAATGCTGCCGCTTTAAAAGTAAATTTAAAAGGTTTAAAAAAAGGTGGAAAAATCATCGCCAATCTTGAAGGATTTGATACTAAAAATTTACGCTTAGCTGCCTATAGCGATGGTGTGAATCCATTAGAAGATGGAAGCTTAGATGGTTATGAATTAACAAAAGTGGATGTTACCAAATTAACACGTGAAGCATTAAAAGAATATACTGAATTAGGGAATAAAGAAAGAGAACGTGCAAAAAATATGTTTGTATTGGGTTTAATCTATTGGATATACAATCGTAGTCTAGACAATACCATCGAGTTTTTAAAAGATAAATTTGGTAAAAAGCCTAATATATTTAATAGTAATGTGGATGTATTAAAGGCGGGATATAACTATGGTGATACTGCAGAATTATTTAGCACTCGATACAGGGTTGAAAAATCTAAAATGGAGCCTGGTCATTACCGTAGCATTATGGGAAACCAAGCCTTGTCGATGGGTTTAATTGCAGGGTCACAAAAAAGTGGTCTTCCATTATTTCTAGGTTCTTACCCTATTACACCCGCTACTGATATTTTACATGAACTAAGTAAATATAAAAATTTCGGAATCCGTACTTTTCAAGCTGAAGATGAAATTGCAGGTATTGCTGCAGCGATTGGTGCAAGCTACGGAGGCTCCATTGGATTGACTACCACGTCAGGACCAGGTATGGCATTAAAAACCGAAGCCATGGGACTAGCAATGATGTTAGAAATTCCATTAGTGATTGTCAACATTCAAAGAGGAGGTCCTTCAACAGGTTTACCTACTAAAACTGAACAAAGTGATTTGATGCAAGCTTACTATGGACGAAATGGTGAAGCACCTATTCCAATCATTGCAGCTTCAACACCAAGTGATTGTTTTCAGATGGCATTTGAAGCCGTGCGTATTGCATTGCAACATATGACACCAGTCATTTTATTAAGCGATGGTTATATTGCCAATGGTGCTGAACCTTGGAAATTCCCAAATGCAAGTGATCTTCCTGCAATCGAAGTGAAATTTAAAACAAGCTTAGACGAAGGAGAAGAAAAATACCTTCCATATAAGAGAAACGAAAAATTAGCAAGACCATGGGCTATTCCAGGAACACCAGGTTTAGAGCACCGTATTGGTGGATTGGAAAAACAAGCCGAAACAGGTAATGTGAGCTATGATTCAGAAAATCATGAGTTCATGGTAAAAACTAGAGAAGCTAAGATTGAAAAAATTGCAGATTATATTCCTTTACAAACTATTGATAGCGGTAATGAAAAAGGAAAGATATTGGTATTAGGATGGGGATCTACTTATGGTACCATTAAAAGTGCAGTACAAGAATTACAAGCCAAAGGCAAAGATGTAAGTCATGCTCATATTAAGTACATGCGCCCATTCCCTAAAAATTTAGGAGATATCTTGAAAAATTTTGAAACAGTATTAATCCCTGAAATCAATAATGGGCAGCTTATTAAAATTATTAGAGATAAATATTTTGTGGATGCAAAAGGATTTAATAGAATCATGGGAAGCCCGATTGCAAAACATGAATTAGTAGACGCAATCGAAAAATTATAAAATAATTACTCGTTATTTATTTAAAAGCTTCTCCCGATCATTCGAGGGAAGCTTTTAAATTTTAGACCCTTGCTTACAAAAAAGTCGAATAGCACAAGCATCACATTTGGGACTTCGTGCTAGGCAAGTATACCTGCCATGTAAAATCAACCAATGATGCGCGTTATGAACTTGTGCTGAAGGAATATGTTTGATTAATTCTTTTTCTACTGCCAAGGGCGTGGTCGCCGTCATGGGCACTAACCCAATTCTTCTACTTACTCTATATACATGCGTATCTACGGCCATATTAGGTTGCCGATCAATTACACTGGTAATTACATTTGCCGTTTTTCGTCCGACACCAGGCAGTGTCACCAAGGCATCAATGGTCATGGGCACTTCGCCATTATAATGGTCAATTAACATTTGACTCATTTTAATTAAGTGCTTGGCTTTATTATTAGGATAAGAAATGCTTTTAATCAATGTAAATAAGGAATCAAAAGTAGCAACTGCCATTGTTTGTGGCGTGGGGAAACTATTAAATATAGCAGGAGTGGTGGCATTCACCCTTTTATCAGTACACTGTGCTGATAAAATAACAGCTACTAATAATTGAAACGCAGACGCATAGGTTAATTCAGTTTCCGCAATGGGCTGATGGTGCTGAAAGTAAGAAAGCACATTTAAATAACGCTCCTTCTTTGTCATTTTTTATTTTGCGCAAGCATCGTGTCTTCAAATAAATACACTTCCTCCCCTTCACGCTTTAATAAATATCTTTCTCTTGCAAATTTTTCAACAGAGGCAGGATTGTTTTGTAAATTATTAAGTTGCTTTTTTGTTTTGTCAATTTCTAATTGATAATATTTTTTAGCGGCTTCAACTTTTTTTAGTTCAGCTGATCTTTCCTTTTGTTGAAAAAAATCTCTTTGATCAAAAAATAGCATCCAAACAAAAAATCCAACGGACACAACAAAGTATCTATTAGCAACAAAGGGTATTATTTTTTTCAAAAATGACATAAAAAAAGGTTGGGGTAAAATTAGCGTAGTTCTAATAATAACCCAACCTTTTTGTGCAAAGACTTTTAAAAATTTAAAGGCCCTTCCTATTTATTGCCAAATTTCACCTTCCCTTTAGGGTAGATAGCTGTTTCGCCTAATGCTTCTTCAATACGAATCAACTGATTGTATTTAGCCATACGATCGGTTCTAGATGCAGATCCGGTTTTAATTTGACCACAATTTAAAGCCACCGCTAAATCTGCAATGGTGGTATCTTCCGTTTCGCCACTGCGGTGCGACATAATGGTATTATAACCATTGTGTTGTGCCAATGTTACCGCATTGATGGTCTCGGTCAAAGTACCTATTTGATTCACCTTTACCAACAATCCATTTCCAATTTTTTTATCAATACCCATTTGTAAACGATCTACATTGGTTACAAATAAGTCATCTCCCACTAATTGGCATTTATCTCCAATAGTTTGTGTCAAAGCTTTCCAGCCATTCCAATCGTCCTCGGCCATGCCATCTTCAATTGAAATAATTGGATATTGCTTCACCCATTTTTCCCAATACTTCACTAACTGATCACTACTCATTTCCTTTCCTGAACTTTTATGGAAAACATATTTTTTCTTTTTAGCATCCCACAATTCACTATTCGCTGCATCCATTGCAATCGCAATTTGAGATCCTGTTTTATATCCAGCTGCATGGATCGCTTCTAATACGGTTTCAATGGCTTCCTCATTGCTTTGAATATTAGGTGCAAAACCACCTTCATCACCCACATTAGTACTAAATCCTTTTTTCTTTAACACTGTTTTTAAATGATGAAAAATTTCAACGCCCCAACGCAAACCTTCGCTAAAGCTAGGCGCGCCAATTGGCATGACCATAAATTCTTGAAAATCAATTTTGTTATCTGCATGCGCTCCACCATTTACAATATTCATCATTGGAATAGGTAAAGTTTTTGCATTGGTACCTCCAATATAACGATATAAAGGAAGGTTGGCTTCCTCTGCTGCTGCTTTGGCAACCGCCATGCTTACGGCTAATATTGCGTTCGCACCAAATTTACCTTTATTAGGAGTGCCGTCTAAATCAATCATCACTTGATCAATAGCAGCTTGAGCGGTTACGTCAAAACCTTCAATGGCTTTTGAAATTTGATCGTTTACATTTTTAACTGCTTTTAATACACCCTTGCCTACATACTTTTTTTTATCATTATCTCTTAACTCAACTGCTTCGTGAATACCTGTACTTGCACCACTTGGCACAGCAGCTCGACCCATCGCGCCTTCATCGGTTAATACATCCACTTCTACTGTTGGATTTCCACGGCTGTCTAAAATTTGTCTTGCATGAACTTCAATAATGTAACTCATAAATAATGCTTATTAATTTCTATAAAATGTTGATATACGAATGGAGACCGCAATTTACACCCTTTTTTTTAATGGGTAAGGATTTTGAAAATTTCTTCCAAACTGGCTTGGTGTTTTTCTAATAAATTAGCCATAGGTGCATCCGTAACCAATTTCCCTTGATGCAATACTAACACTCGATCACAAAGGGCAGTGACTTCTTGTAAAATATGCGTTGATAATAATACCATGGATTGTGCACTTAAGGATTTAATAAGTGCTCGTATTTCAATTAATTGATTGGGGTCTAAACCGGCCGTTGGTTCATCTAATAATAATAAAAGGGGTTGATGCATGATGGCGCCGGCGATACCCACCCTTTGCTTATAACCTTTAGAAAGTTGCCCAATTTTTTTTGTTTGCATCAAACCCAAACCCGTTTGATCGATTACTTCCTTTATTCTTTTGTTTGGATTTTCAATTTGATGTCCTTCCGATATAAAACTTAAATACTCCTTCACATACATATCCTCATACAAAGCGTTGGATTCAGGTAAATACCCGATCATTTTTTTATACGCGACAGCATCTTCTTGATGAGATAACCCATTTAAAGTAACCCTGCCCTTATCTGCCTGCAAAAAACCCACGATCATTTTCATGGTGGTTGATTTTCCTGCACCATTAGGACCTAAAAATCCTACCACTTCCCCTTTTGTAATAGCAAAAGAGACCTGGTCCACTGCAAGGGTAGCCCCGTAATTTTTAGTTAATTGATCGACCGATAATGACATGATCAAAAATAAGTAACAATCCTTAAACGAATATGAAATACTTATTCAATCTCCTGGGAAGATTCGGGTAAATGATCATACTCATTGTCGCTGGCATACTTTCCAAAAATGAAAAACCCAATACAAATAGGCGTAAAAACGAGTAAGATAATCACCCATTGTAAAGTCACATTTGCTTTATGTATAGCTGCAGCAGATGAAATTTTTTCAAATGCCTCGTATAATAAAAAACAAATTAACGCAGGTGCTAATAGCATCCATACATAGCCTAATAATTTTTTAACTGAATTCATAATAAGTATAATTTAACATGTTGTTGATACCTCTTTTCATAAGAGATTAATCCATTACATTTTTATCAATTTTGTTGGTTAAATAAATGAGCCCAATGACAAAGCACACCGACGCAACGCCTATTGGATACCATAATCCTGCGAGCACATCCCCATTAGGAGTAGCGGAGGATTTTGTAAACTCAACTATAAGGGTTCCTAAAAATGGAACCAAGCCACCAAATACGCCATTACCAATATGATACGGCAGTGACATGGAAGTGTATCTGATTTTGGTTGGGAACATTTCTACCAAAAAGGCCGCAATAGGACCATACACCATCGTGACATAAACAATTTGTATAAAGACCAGCCAAATGAGTGACCAATAAGTACTATGGTCCATCGTTTTTTCAATCACCACATTGGGTTTTGCGGAATGAGTTAAAATCAATTTAGTAGTAGATAAAGAATCTATAGAACTACTAGGATCATAAGTCGCAGATAATTGCAAGGTATCCGTTTTGGTATATTTAAATACAGCGCCATCCGTGTAGGCGGTATCAAAATGTTGAACTACATAAATTTTAGTGTTGTCTTTTTTATCAATAATGACTTTTTTAGGAGATACAACAGTTTTACTTAAATCAATTTTTTCAATTCTATTCTTTGCATTTGTTAAAACTAAAAATTGTTTGTAGATAGGTCGGTAAGTTAATACCGCTGCTAGCATTCCAAATAACATAATCCATTTTCGTCCAATCTTATCACTTAGCCATCCAAATAATACAAAGCAAGGAGTAGCCATTAATATCGCCCATAACATTAAATCTCGAGATTGAATGAATTCGACCTTACATACCGTTTCAATAAAACTTTGTGCATAAAACTGACCCGTATACCACACCACACCCTGACCCATCACCGCTCCAAACAAAGCCAATAAAACCATTTTAAAATTTCTTTTATGCCCAAAACTTTCTTTCAATGGGTTGACCGAAGTTTTTCCTTCGGTTTTTAGTTTAGAAAACATGGGCGACTCGCTCATGCGCATTCTAATTAAAATGGATACGCCTACTAATAATAATGAAATCCAAAAAGGATATCTCCATCCACCCCATTCTGCGCTAAACTTTTCAACCCCTTGACTAGAACGAATAAATATAATTACCCCAAGTGCTAAAAATAAACCAAGGGTTGCTGTTGTTTGAATCCAACTGGTCCAAAATCCTCTTTGACCTGCAGGCGCATGTTCCGCCACATAGGTCGCAGCCCCGCCATATTCACCTCCCAATGCCAATCCTTGCAATAATCTAAGGATTAAAACCAATATAGGCGCTGCCCAACCAATAGTGGCATATCCAGGCACCAACCCAATTGCAAAAGTAGACCCACCCATGATAACCAAAGTCAATAAAAAAGTGTGCTTACGGCCAATCAAATCCCCCAAACGACCAAAAACCAATGCCCCAAAAGGGCGAACAATAAAACCTGCCGCAAAGATGGCTAAAGTACTTAAAAGTGCTGCAGTGCCTGCATCTGCAGGAAAAAATTGCTTTGAAATGATGGTAGCCAACATCCCAAATATGTAAAAATCATACCACTCAATTAAGGTTCCTACCGACGAAGCGCCTATGACAAAAGCGATGCTACTTTGTTTTTTTTCTTGACTCATGGATTTAATGGTTTGCAAGTGAATATTCAAGTTAATAATTTAAACTGAAAAATGTAAATTTGAGAAACATTATTTACAACGATTCGCCATGAGCTACCCTTATCAAATAAAAACCCTCGACGCTTATCACGAGGCTTATAAAAAAAGTATCGATCATCCTGAAAAATTTTGGGCAGAAATTGCAGAAAACTTTACTTGGCGAAAAAAATGGGATAAGGTATTAGAATGGAATTTTAAAGAACCAAAAATTGAATGGTTTAAAGGTGCAAAATTAAATATCACTGAAAATTGCCTGGATCGTCATTTAGAAAAAAATGGAGACACCCCCGCTATCATTTGGGAACCCAATGATCCTGAGGAGCACCATCGTATCATCACCTACAAACAATTACATTTTAAGGTTTGTCAATTTGCACAAGTACTTTATAATAATGGGGTAAAAAAAGGCGACCGTGTTTGTATCTATATGGGGATGATTCCTGAACTCGCTATCGCAGTGTTGGCCTGTGCTCGTATTGG
Organism: Bacteroidota bacterium; assembly: GCA_026391435.1. Classification (GTDB taxonomy): domain Bacteria; phylum Bacteroidota; class Bacteroidia; order Chitinophagales; family Chitinophagaceae; genus Sediminibacterium. Next base: position 128,764 of record JAPLEJ010000040.1, on the reverse strand, counting down.
CGCTATCCACAGCGTTATATTTGGTGGATTCTCGGCACAAAGTATTGCCGACAGATTAGAAGATGCCAATGCTACTTTTATTATTACATGTGATGGTGCCAACCGTGGTGCAAAAGATATCCCTTTAAAATCAGTCATCGATGATGCGTTAATTGGAAACAAAACAATAAAGCGTGTCATTGTTTGTACAAGAACAAGAACCGCGGTATCTATGATCAAAGGGCGAGATGTTTGGTGGGAAGATGAAATTAAAAAAGTAGAATCGCAAGGAGTAGTCGAAGTCGCTGCCGAAGAAATGGATGCCGAAGATCCTTTATTTATATTATATACTTCTGGATCTACAGGCAAACCAAAAGGCGTTGTGCATAGTGTAGCAGGTTATATGGTGTATACCAATTATACTTTTGTAAATGTTTTTCAATACCAACCCAACGACATCTTTTTTTGTACTGCCGATGTGGGCTGGATTACCGGGCATAGTTATATTGTATATGCACCATTGAGTGCTGGCGGTACTTCCTTAATGTTTGAAGGCATTCCCACTTTTCCTGATGCGGGAAGATTTTGGGATATCATTGATAAATTCAAAGTAAATACTTTATACACGGCGCCTACCGCCATTCGATCCTTAATGGGATTTGGATTAGGGCCCGTGAAGGACCATGATTTAAGTAGTTTAAAAGTATTGGGTACTGTTGGAGAACCCATCAATGAAGAAGCATGGCATTGGTACGATGAAAATATTGGCAAGAAAAAATGTCCTATTGTAGATACTTGGTGGCAAACAGAAACAGGAGGTATTATGATTTCTAATATGGCAGGTATTACACCAGGAAAACCAGGTTGGGCTACGTATCCAATGCCTGGCGTGTCCACCATATTAGTGGATGATAAAGGAGAAGAAGTCACCAATATGGAAGAGGGATTGTATCGAGGAAATTTATGTATTACACAACCTTGGCCTGCCATACTGCGCACTACTTATGGTGATCACGAAAGATGTAGAACCAATTATTTTGCTACTTATGATCAATTATATTTTACTGGCGATGGCGCATTGAAAAATGAATTGGGACAGATAAGAATTACTGGTCGCGTAGATGATGTATTAAATGTAAGTGGGCACAGAATTGGAACCGCCGAAGTAGAGAACGCAATCAATATGCATGCAGGGGTTGTAGAAAGTGCAGTAGTAGGCTATCCTCACGATATTAAAGGACAAGGCATTTACGCTTATGTGATATATACTGGATCACATGGTCAAGACACACACGGCACTGCTGATATGGTTAGAAAAGATATTTTACAAACTGTCACTCGCATCATTGGCCCCATTGCAAAACCCGATAAAATACAATTTGTATCAGGCCTTCCTAAAACACGCTCAGGAAAAATTATGCGACGCATCCTAAGAAAGGTAGCCGAAGGTGAATTGAAAAATTTGGGTGATACTTCAACACTTCTTGATCCCGCAGTAGTAGATGAAATTGTAAAGGGCGTTTTATAATTAGTTAGAATTTACTGCTCCATTAAATTTTTCAACTTACTTGAGAGTATAAATAAAATCACAGATGCAATTCCAGCCATGGCAACGAAGAACATAAAAAAGTCATGCAAATTGGTAATTTGATAACCAATAAAGGAGGTCACTTTCCCATTCTCCGGATACAAAGCACTAAATACACCGGCTAATTTATTCGCAAACGCATTCGCTGTAAACCATACTGCCATTAATAAAGATCCAAATTTTAATGGGGCTAATTTATTCACTAAGGATAAGCCAATAGGTGATAAACACAATTCACCAAAAGTGTGCATCATATACATCCCTATTAACCAAATCATACTTACTTTAACGCCTGTTCCTACTCCATTTACGCCTGTTGCAATCCAAAAATAACCTAGAGCTAATAACATTAAACCCGCCGCCATTTTATAAGGAGAAGAAGGTTCATGCTTTCCTAATTTCACCCACAACCAAGCAAATACGGGTGCAAAACTCACCACAAAAATGGAATTCAAAGACTGGAAAAAACTGGAAGGTACCGTAAACCAACCCACATTTCGATTGGTTTGTTCTTCAGCAAAAAAAGTTAAGCTGGCACCTGCTTGTTCAAAAGCACTCCAAAAAAAGATAACAAAAAAGGAGACTACAAAAATGACAAGAATTTTTTGTTTCTCTATGGAATTTAAAGTGGTATCTGAAAAAACAATAAATGCAATTAAACTAATACAGCCTAGTAATAAATAAAATAAATAGCTCACTACTTTAACATCAATATAAACCAATGCAATAGTGACCATGGATAATAAAAATAAGAATCCAACCATCACTGGAATTTTTTGAAACCATTTAGGAGCATTCGCTGGTGCTTCGCCCAAAGCATTGCCTTCGGGATCTTTCAAATATTTTTTTTGAAACATCATTTGGGTTACGACACTAATTAACATGGCAACGCCTCCTGCAAAAAATGCCCATTTAAAATCACCTGATTTTCCTGTATCCCCCACTAAGCCGCAAACAAAAGGACCTAAAGCCCCGCCTGTATTAATCCCCATATAAAAAATAGTGTAGGCCGAATCAATTCGCTTATCCCCTTTTGCATACAATTGACCCACCATACTAGAAATATTGGGTTTGAAAAAGCCATTACCCGCAATCATACAACCCAAACCAGTATAAAATAATGGAGTGGCGATGGCAGCATTTTCATAAAAATGGCCGCAAAAAAACAAAACAAATTCACCTATAGCCATGACCAAGCCCCCAGCAATAATGGAGCGGTTATTCCCCCAAAAGCGATCTGCAATATACCCACCTAACAAAGGAGTTAAATAGATCAATCCTGTATAACTGCCATATACTTGAGATGCAAATACTTTATCAAAAAGGAGGGCCTTGGTTAAAAATAATACCAAGATAGCCCGCATTCCATAGTAGTTAAAACGCTCCCACATTTCAGTGGCAAACAAGACATAGAGACCTTTTGGGTGTTTTGATGTTGCTGAAGACATAATCAATTTGTTATTTAATTGCCTCAATTTAATAAAATCCCTTCAATAAATTTTACTTTCGTGGGGCAATCAATCTAAATATGAATATTTTATTAATAGGTGCAGGCGGAAGAGAACATGCTTTAGCTTGGAAAATGGCTAAAAGTCATCAATGTGATCAATTATTTATTGCGCCTGGAAACCCCGGCACTGCAATGTTTGGGACCAATTTGCCCATTCCCCTCACTGATTTTGAGGCATTAAAAAAAGCAGCCATTGAACATACTATTGATATGATTGTCGTGGGGCCCGAAGATCCATTAGTAAAGGGTATTTATGATTTTTTTGGCATGGATCCTTTAACGGCGCATATCAATGTGATTGGACCTAGTGCCCAAGCCGCGCAATTAGAAGGAAGCAAGGCATTTAGCAAACACTTTATGCAAAGGCATGAAATTCCCACCGCTAGTTATGCCGAATTTACAATTGAAAATTATGAACAAGGAAAACAATACATTGCCCAACATCCATTACCCATTGTATTAAAAGCCGATGGATTGGCGGCTGGAAAGGGCGTCATCATTGCTTTAACGCACAGTGAGGCTTTAGACAGTTTTGCTGAAATGATCCTAAATAAGCAATTTGGTGAAGCGAGCACGAAGGTGGTCATTGAAGCTTTTTTGACAGGGATTGAAGTAAGTGTTTTCGCACTTACCGACGGGAAGCATTACCAAATTATAGGACACGCAAAGGACTACAAACGAATAGGAGAAGGTGATACAGGGCTTAATACGGGTGGAATGGGATGCGTGAGTCCTGTCCCTTTTATGGATGAAGTATTTATGAAAAAAGTGGAAGAACGAATTATAAAACCCACTATTGATGGCATTCACAAGGAAGGAATGGAGTACAAAGGGTTTGTATTTTTTGGTCTTATGAATCAAGGAGGTGAACCCTTTGTCATTGAATACAATTGCCGATTAGGAGACCCTGAAACCGAAGTAATTCTACCTAGATTACAAACCGATTTAGTGAGTTTATTAGCAGCAGCAGATAATGGCACTTTAGAAGATGTTAATATTGAATACCATACCGCCCATTTTGCAACCGTAATGGCAGTCAGTGGTGGTTACCCTGGATCCTATAAAAATAATTTCGTAATCTCCGGAATAGATCAAGCTCAAGCCTTACCAGACATTCATGTATTTCAAGCTGGCACTCGCTTTCAGGAAAATGAGATCGTCACCAATGGTGGTCGAGTTTTAGCAGTCACTGCGCAAGGAAACCATTTACAAGAAGCCGTTTTGAAAGCAAAATATGGTTTATCCATGATCCAATTTAATGGTATGTATTTCAGAAACGATATTGGCTTTGAATTTCCCTAAGTTGTTTTAGAAAAATCTTTTTTGAATCATTTATAAAAAGCTTTGTATTTCGATAATTTTAGTTGAATTTTGCTACATTCAACTTGAATATTACAATTAACGATTTACAATGGGATTATTTAACTTTTTTACACAGGAAATTGCGATGGACTTAGGTACCGCAAACACCCTCATCATTCACAATGACGAAGTTGTCGTAAATGAACCTTCTATTATTGCTTTGAACAGAAATAATATGAAGGAAGTTTTAGGCGTTGGTAAAAAAGCATTGTTAATGCATGAAAAAACGCATGAAAGTATCAAAACTGTTCGTCCATTAAAAGATGGTGTGATTGCCGATTTTAATGCTGCAGAATTAATGATTCGTGAGTTGATGAAAATGATTTATCCTAAGAAGCCTTTATTTCCTCCAAGTTGGAGAATGGTTATTTGTATTCCTTCTTCTATCACTGAAGTTGAAAAACGTGCGGTACGCGATAGTGCGGAACAAGCAGGTGCAAAGGAAGTGTATATGATTCACGAACCCATGGCAGCTGCATTAGGAATTGGAATTGATGTGGAAGAACCAGTAGGAAATATGATTATTGATATTGGAGGTGGTACAACGGGTATTACAGTGATTGCATTGGCAGGAATTGTTTGTGATCAAAGTATTCGTATTGCAGGGGATGAATTCACTGCAGATATTATGGAATCATTAAGACGTTATCATAGTTTATTAATTGGCGAACGAACTGCAGAGCAAATTAAAATTCATGTAGGTGCTGCTTTAAAGGATTTAGATAATCCTCCAGATGATATGCCAGTGAACGGTCGCGACTTAGTAACAGGTATTCCAAAACAAATCATGGTGACTTATCAAGAAGTAGCAGAAGCTTTAGATAAAAGCATTTTTAAAATTGAAGAAGCTATTTTAAAAGCCTTAGAAACAACACCACCTGAGTTAGCAGCAGATATTTATCGTCGTGGATTATACTTAACAGGTGGAGGTGCATTGTTACGTGGACTAGATAAGCGTTTGAGTTCTAAAATCAAATTGCCTGTTCATATTGCAGAGGATCCACTTAAAAGTGTTGTTCGCGGAACAGGTATTGCGTTGAAAAATTATCAGCGTTTTCCATTTATCATGAGATAAGAGATTTATTTAATCAATACGTTTAAAGGCGATCACCATTGAAGAATATCATTGGGTTCATAAGACAAAATTTTACTTTCTTTAGTTTTTTGATACTACAAATTGTGTCATTAGTGACGTTGTCGTCTTACAGCAAATCACATCAAACTTTTTTTGGAGGTATCGCCAATCAGTTTATTGGGGATATTAATACGCGCTATAATAATGCGTCTTACTTTTTTAGTTTAAAAACAACGAATGCAAAGTTAAGTGCCGAAAATGCCATGTTGAGAAATCAATTAGCTCAAAATTTTATTCCCTTTGATACCAGCAAAAAATTAGGCACCCTTGTTTTACGAAAAGACAGTCTTGAAAAAATTAGAAAGTTTTATTATTACCCCGCCAAAGTGGTGGGTAATACATTTACACTTCAAAAAAATTACGTCACTATTGAGCGCGGTACATTGCAAGGTGTTAAAAAAGATATGGCCGCCATTAGCCCCGACGGAAGTATTGTGGGTATTGTGATAGAAGTAGGTGATCGTTATAGTAAAATAATGAGTCTGTTGCACCGAAACAGTAAAGTAAGTGCGATGTTAAAAAGAGATAAAGTGGCAGGCACTGTTGAATGGGATGGAAGTGATCCTGACATACTCACTTTAAAAAATATTTCTAAAAGTGCGGCCCCAAAAATAGGCGATTCTGTTTTAACGAGTCCTTATTCAGCCAGTTTTCCTGCACAGTTGATGATTGGACGTGTGACCAAAGTGATTGTAGACCCCTCTAGTAATTTTTTAACTTTAGAATTAAAATCGGCTACCAATTTTTATAATTTAGAATTTATCTATTTAGTGGAGAATAGAAGAATGAATGAGCAATTAAATATTGAAAAAAATAAAACGCCAAATGAATAGTTTTATTAAAAATAGCATTCGGTTTATTTTATTTCTGCTGATTCAAGTAGTTATCTTAAAAGAAGTACCCCCAGTTCACCAATTCATTACGCCCTATTTATATTTCTTATTTATTTTATGGTTGCCTTTTGGAATCAATCGATTGTCCATTACTATATTAGGATTTATACTTGGATTTGTTTTAGACTTGTTTTCAAATACTCCTGGGCTTCATGCAGCCGCCTGTGGACTCATGGCTTATATTCGACCAAGTATTTTAAATTTGCTATTAGCACAGGAAGCTTCGGAGGAAGTGCATAAAGAGCCTAGTGTTGGAACCATGGGATGGGGACCTTATTTGTTCTATGTTTTTGCTTTAACTTTTATACATCATTTTTACTTGGTATTATTAGAGTGGCTAGAATTTGGAAGCTTTACTTATTTCTTAGGTAAAGTCATTGCCACTACAACCATGAGCGTCCTTTTAATCTTTTTAGTGGAACTTATCATGAACCGTCGAAAGCTAAAAAGATAATCCATGTCTGTATATAATCAAAACCGAGGTGGTATCATTCAAATTATCATTGGTATTATTTTCACTTTGATCATTGGGCAGTTAATTAGTTTACAGATATTTTCAAACAAGTATCGATTAGCAGCCGACAACAACGCGGTATACCGAAAAATTATTTACCCTGATCGTGGTATTATATATGATCGAAAGAAAAAAGCATTACTTGAAAATACCATTAGCTATGATTTAGTGGTCATTCCAAATGAAGCTAAAGAAGTAGATACTGCTATGCTTTGTGAGATATTAAAAATTGACAAAGTAGAGTTTGGAAAAAGAATGATTGAGGCCATCATAAAAAATACAAGAGTCAAAGCGAGCACTTTCGAAGCCTTTTTGTCGGCCGAAGTATATGCGCAACTAAATGAGAACTTATATCGCTTTCCTGGTTTTACTTTATCTGAACGAAGTATTAGATCCTACCCCTACAATACTGCTGCACATGTATTAGGTTATGTCGCTGAAGTGGATGTTAATTTTTTACAAAAACATGAACAAGACGGATATGAGATGGGTGATTATGCAGGTATGACAGGACTTGAAAGATTTTACGAACCTATTTTAATGGGACAAAGAGGTGTGAATCGATTCTTAAGAGACAATAAAGGAAAAATTCAAGGCGCTTTTGAAAAAGGGATATATGATACAGTAGCTATTGCGGGTCGAAATATATTTACAAGCATGGATGTAGAAGTACAGCAATTAGCCGAAAAATTATTACAACATAAAATTGGAAGTGCGGTAGCCATTAATCCTAAAACGGGTGGCATCATCGCCATGGCTTCAAGCCCTGGCTATAATCCCAATTTACTTACGGGCAATCAGCGACGCAAAACAATTGGTAGATTATTATTAGATACAGCTCGACCCATCTATAATCGTGCCATTAAAGGTCAATATCCTCCAGGATCTACCTTTAAACCTTTAGGGGCTTTAATTGCATTAGACGAAGGTTTAATTACACCCTCTTATGGATATAATTGCCGAGGCACTTATGGGGCATGTGGTGATCCTAGAAAATGTGAACACCATAATCCAGGTCACGCATCTACATTACAATTAGCATTAGCCAATTCTTGTAACTCCTATTTTATGCAAATTTTTAGAATGGCCATTGATAATCCAGAATACCATAATGCAAAAGTGGGGTACTTGAAATGGAAAGAATATGTGAATGCATTTGGATTAGGAAGAAAACTAGGAATAGATTTACCAAGTGAAAACAGAGCAAGCATTCCAGATACAGCACAATACAATCGTGACTTTGGTGGCGCTAAATATTGGAACAGTTGTTATATGTTAACTTTAGGAATAGGACAAGATCGTATGACAGCAACTCCTCTTCAACTAGCAAATGCAATGGCATTTTTAGCCAATGATGGATTTTATTACACCCCCCATTTTGTAGACAGCATTGAAAACCAAGATGAGGAAGATAATGCCATGCTTGAAAAATATAAAATAAAAAATGAAGTCACTAAAATAGCAAAGCAATATTTTGAAATTATAAAAGAAGGCATGCATGATGTCACTGTAATGGGAACCGCTTCTATGATCAAAGTGCCAGGACATGAATTTTGTGCAAAAACAGGAACCGCGCAAAATCCTCATGGAAAAAACCATTCCTTATTTGTATGTTTTGCTCCAAAAGATAATCCAACCATTGCAGTGGCTGTAGTAGTAGAAAATGCAGGCTTTGGCGCGACATGGGCGGGCCCTATTGCTGGTCTTATGATTGAAAAATATTTAAATGATACTTTAACAAAGGAAAGTAAAGTAAAGGCTGAAAATTTATCGAATGTTGATTTAATGCCTGCTGCCATCAAAAGCTGGTATGTGCGAAACAATAAAACAGAAATGCTTACTGCCATAGAATACAGTAATGACGCAATTGCAGATGCATGGGACATGGAAATGTTGTCCGAAATTGCTCCTGTGAAAAAGATCATGGATACCGCTAAAAAAATAGACAGCCTTCCCAAAGCGACACCGCCAAGTAAACCGATTCCCTCAACAAAAATTAATAAAGACAGCGCATTAGATCCACTTAACAAAAAGAAAAAAGCGACAGCAAAGAAAAATGTCAAACTATAATAACAATAACTTTTCAAAAGGAACGGATTTTGCAGTCATCTTATTATATATGATTATGGTGGCCATTGGCATTTTATGCATTTTCATGGTCGAATACAACCCTAATCTAAATTGGAGTAACTCTTTTTTAACTGCCAAGACCAATTATAGCAAACAAATTTACTTTGCACTGTTTTGTGCAGTTATTGCCATTTTTATTTTACTCATGGACAGTAAGGTGTTTACTGCCTTTGCTAATATTTTATATGTACTGGGTATCTTATTAATGCTGGCTACTTTTGTATTGGGTAAAAATATCAATGGTTCAAAAAGCTGGATACCCATTGCAGGTGTGTTTAATTTACAGCCTGCTGAATTATGTAAAATATTTACAGCATTGATCTTGGCTAAATTTATTTCAAAACCTGAAACCGATTTTTCTAAATTAAAATCGCATTTGATTGCGGGTGTTATGATTATACTACCAGCCATACTTTCTGTCATGCAGCACGAACTAGGCTTGGCATTGGTGTATAGCGCTTTCATTTTTGCAATGTATCGTGAAGGACTTCCTCCACTTATTTTAGTCTTTTTACTTTCATTTGCCATTTTAGTGATTGCAACACTTTTATTAGATCCTGCCCTGCTTTCCATCATCATTACAGTAATGGCTGGATTATTTATTTTGAATCTCATCAAAAAATTCAAACGAAATAAAAAAGCCATATTGGTCATTATAGCAATTTGGGGAATTTGTTTTGGTACGATTAGATACACTGTTCCTTACATATTTAATAATGTTTTCGAATGCTATCAAAGCACACGTATCTATAGCATGATGGGCAAGGAATACGATTGTAGTAAAAATGTAAAATCTGCAAACTTATCCGTTAATAAAAAAGCAGCTAAAAAACCAGATGATTACAATGTCAAGCAAAGCAAGATTGCTATAGGTTCTGGAGGTTTTTGGGGAAGAGGATTTTTAAAAGGTACACAAACAAGGGGAAAATATGTACCTGAACAACACACCGATTTTATCTTTACATCATTAGGTGAGGCATTCGGATTTGTAGGCACTTTTACTTTTTTAATCTTGTATTTATTTTTTCTTTTTCGACTCATCAGAATTGCCGAAAGGCAAAGGAGTACTTTTTCAAGGGTTTATGCTTATAGCGTTGTCGGTATCTTTTTTTTCCATATTGCAGTCAATATAAGTATGACCATTGGCTTATTTCCAGTGGTGGGGATTCCATTACCCTTAATTAGTTACGGCGGATCTTCTTTACTTACATTTACCGTTTTGGTATTTGTTTTATTAAGATTAGACGCCGACAGACAAATGGTGCTTCGTTAATTATAATATATATGCGTATTTATCCATTATTGGAAGGTAGTTTTTCGATTGACGAAACTAAAGTGTTCAAGCCCTTTGATACTCATCTGATGCAGAGTCCTCCTAAAGGCAGTATTTTGGTTCAAGTGCAGCCCTTTGTCGTGATCACCGATCAAGATATCATCTTACTAGATACAGGATTGGGTTATTTTAATAATGAAGGAATTTTGCAAATTCATGCTAATTTAATGAGCTTGGGTATTGACCCCTCTAGTGTTACCAAAGTATTTTTGAGCCATTTGCACAAAGACCACGCTGGAGGGATAAGCTATATGCATCCACAACATCAAGAGCGATTTATTAGTTTCCCCTATGCAACTTATTACATTCAAAAAAGAGAATATGATTTAGCCATCCATGCCAACAGCGCATCCTACCTTGTTGATCAGATTCAAATACTAGAACAATTCAGCAAAGTCCACTGGTTGACAGAGGACGAAGGAGTCATTGATGATATCATTCATTATCTGGTAACCGGGGGGCATAGTCTGTTTCATCAAGTTTGTTGGTTGAGAAAGGAGAATCAAACTATATTTTTTGGAGCCGATGTCGCACCACAATTGCAACAAATGAAATCTAGGTTTGTTGCCAAATATGATTTAGACGGTAAGATGTCCATGGCATGGCGTCAACAATGGTGGGAAAAAGGACAAAAGGAAAAATGGACCTTTGCATTTTACCATGATATTAAGTTTCCTACACATATACCATAAGTCGTTTTTAAAACGAACATTCATTAGGAATCAATACTGATAAGGCTTTCGGCGAATCTCATGATTTTTTTAGTACCTTTATTACTATAAATCATGCCAACCAGCTCCCATAATTACGCCGGACAATTTCGTAAAAATGTCTCTGACAAATATATTATCTACAATAGTTTATTTGCAGCATTGCCGTACTCAGGCGTAGCGAATGTAGGTGCATTACTCCCCCTATTATTACAAACCTGTGAAGAAGGGTTTAGTAAGGATAAATCTCCGATAGAAATTGTAGACTACTTTTTTAAACAGCATACTTATGTGGATAGTGAGACTGAAAAATTAGATCACTTATTTAAATATGTTCAATACATTGAAAGGCAAGTCGTTCTTTTTGATGCCATCGAGGATGCCGCTTTCTCAAGTGTCAATGAAGTGGATGGAATTGGAAGTTTAAAAGCATTGATTAGAGATGCACAGTTCACCAATAACACAGAAGTTCTAAAAGCTAAATTGAATAAATTTAAAGTTCGAATTGTACTCACTGCACATCCTACCCAATTTTATCCAGCCAATGTATTGGGCATTATCCACGACATGGGGGAAGCCATTGGGAAAAATGATTTCAATACGATTAATCAATATATACAGCAGTTAGGGCTTACGCCTTTCTTTAATAAAAAACAACCAAGCCCGACAGATGAAGCTTTGAATTTAATGTGGTACCTAGAAAATGTTTTTTATTTTTCAGTAGGTAATATATACAGCAATATTGTTCGCGATGTTTTTGATTACGAATACGATGGCGATAACCCCTTTATTGAATTAGGCTTTTGGCCTGGAGGAGATAGAGATGGCAATCCATTTGTAAATGCAAACACCACTTTAACGATAGCAAAAGCATTACGTAGTAGTATCATAGTATGTTATTACAGAGATGTTCGAAAATTAAAACGAAAATTAACTTTTTCGGGCGTGGATGTTTTAATCAATGAATTAGAAGCTACTTTATATGAAAATGTCTTCAGACCTGACGAGGCCAATCCCATCAATAAAAATGAAATCATTGAATGCCTTACTAAGATTAAAAAAATAATAATTGAATCAGACTATTCCTTGTATCTATCCAGATTAGAAAGTTTAATTCATAAAGTGCAATTATTTGGTACCCATTTCGCTTCTTTAGATATAAGACAAGATAGTCGTATACATCATTCTGTTTTATTAGATATTCATGAAACCCTGTTAAAACAAAATGGTACAGGTATTTTACCAGAGCAGTACCATACACTTTCCGAAAAAGATCAAATGAAAGTATTGGCTTCTTTAGAGGGGAAACTGCATCCTTCCGATTTTAGCGAGCCCATTACAAAAGATACCCTTGAAAGTATCTATGCTATTAAATTGGTGCAAGACATGAATGGCGTTCATGGTTGTCATCGCTATATCATTAGTAATTGTCAATCGGCTGTGAATGTGATGGAATTATATGCCTTATGTCGCCTATGTGGCTGGGATATCCATTTGGCGGAATTAGATATTGTTCCCTTATTTGAAACCATCGATGATTTAAAAAGTGCAGAAGCCATCATGACTACTTTATATCATGATCCACTATATCAATTACACTTGCAAAAAAGATCAGCCCAACAAACCATCATGCTTGGTTTTAGTGATGGCACCAAGGATGGCGGCTACTTACAAGCCAATTGGAGTATTTACCAAGCAAAAGAAACATTGACGCATATCTCAAGGGAAAATAAAATTGTAGTTAAATTTTTTGATGGTCGAGGTGGCCCTCCTTCCAGAGGTGGCGGAAAAACACATCAATTTTATGCTTCAATGGGCAACCAAATTGAAAACGAAGAAATTCAGTTAACCGTTCAAGGCCAAACCATTACTTCTAATTTTGGAACCATCCAATCTGCGCAATTCAATATTGAACAGTTATTAAGTGCTGGAATAAGTAACGAAATAGCGACTTCCTCCCAATTGCAACTCACTGAAAAAAATAGGGAAACATTAGCCGAACTTGGACATATTAGTTATGTCACTTACCAACAACTCAAGCAACATCCGCAATTTCTCCCCTATTTACAAAAATTTAGTCCCCTCAATTATTATGGGAAAAGTAATATCGCAAGTCGTCCTACCAAAAGGGGTGTAAAAGGGGAACTTAATTTATCTGATTTAAGAGCAATCCCTTTTGTTGGCAGCTGGAGTCAATTAAAACAAAACGTGCCTGGCTATTATGGCGTAGGTACTGCACTTCAGGTACTCAAAGAAAAAGGACTTTGGAGTGAAGTGGTGTCCTTATTTAATACTATTTCTTTTTTTAGAACTTTGATTGACAATAGTATGATGAGTATGGTTAAATCTAATTTTGCGATTACAAAGTACATTGAATCAGACCCTACTTTTAGCCCAATTCGACAAATCATTAAAGATGAATTCGCCCTCACTACTCAATTGTATTTAGAATTAAATAAAAGCAATAGCTTGATGGAAAAAGATACTTTATCTAAACATTCTATATTGCTTAGAGATCGTATTGTATTGCCTTTATTGACCATTCAACAATATGGATTGTGTAAATTACAGGATCCGATGATTGAAAATGAATTAAAAGCGGCCTACGAAAAATTAGTCACTCGAACCATGTTTGGTGTCATTAATGCTGCTCGAAATTCAGTTTAATCTTATACAGCAACACTGTCCTTCCATTGCCATAAATGCAAGCAGGCATATGTTTTAAAAGGCGACCAATTTTTTGCCTTTGCCAACATTTTAATTTGCAATTCTTTTTTAGTAGTATACTTTATTTTATATAATTTGATCATTGCTTGTTGAATACCTAAGTCATCAACTGCGAAAACATCTTCATGTCCTAAGCTAAACATTAATAACATTTCCACTGTCCACTTTCCCACTCCTTTGATTTGAGTTAATAATTCGATGACCGATTCAGGATCCATTTGATACAATTGCTTATCCGTAATTTGATGGGCTATAAAAAATTCTGCTACATTTTTCACATATCCTACTTTGGAATGACTTAATCCAATGGCCCTTAATACTTCATCAGGTGTATCTAATACCTTTTGACAACTTGGCTCCTTCCCTTGATAAATATTTAAAAAGCGATCAAAAATAATTTTTGCCACTTTGGTGCTTAATTGTTGACTTACAATACTTGTTATCAATCGAATAGCCGTATTCTTTCTTTTGGATAAGGTATAGGATTCCGATTTTAATAATTCCTGCAATTTGGGATCCTTTTTTAAATGTTTTTTATACGTCACAGCTACAAATTATGATTAATTTTTAATTATTTTACTTAACTTCCATAATACATTTTAAAATTATCTTATGAAAAAATACCTCACCCTCCTCGCTTTTGTTATTTGTCAAATGGGCTTTAGCCAAAACAAAGAAACCTCATTCATAAAAGCCGTTTTGGATCACCAACAAAGCGCATGGAATCAAGGCAATATTGAAGACTTCATGGTAGGCTATTGGGAAAATGATAGTTTGTTGTTTATGGGACAAAATGGACCCACTTATGGTTATAATGCGACTTTAAAAAATTATAAAAAAAATTACCCTGACAAAGCGCATATGGGGCAACTTAGTTTTTCCGAGATCAGTATGAAACCATTGAATACGGATCATTATTTTGTGATTGGAAAATTTTTCTTAAAAAGAACCGTGGGGGATGCAAGTGGACACTTTACACTTGTGTTTAAAAAAATAAATGGTAAGTGGAAAATTATCTCCGATCACAGTAGCTAGTGGTCAAATTGGATAGGTGTTTTCCAAAGTTGATATAAGCCATATAATAATCCGCCCAAGCTAGAAAGGAGATAAATATAAAATAAAGTATTGCTCCAACGCCAATGATCTTGCATAAAGGCATAACCCCACATAATGCCAATGGTTGTATTGGATACCATCCATAATAAAGACATACCAATACTGTAGGTAATTCTATTTAAAAAAGCAAGCACTTGCGGGTCCATTCTTTGCTCATTTTGAAGGTTAATCTAAACTTTGTTTATTAGCTGCTGCAGCTTTTAAGATTCTATCAAACTGAGCTGGTGTTAAATCATTATAAAAATAATAAACAGGATCCACTTTAATGCCTCTTTTGATTACCTCATAATGACAATGTGGTCCAGTGCTCTTGCCTGTATTTCCTATATATCCAATCACTTCTCCTCTTTTTACAGATTGTCCTACTTTAGCTTTGACACGAAACATATGCCCATATAATGTTTGATAACCATAGCCATGATTAATCACTACTTTATTACCATATCCATCCGTATTAAAACCAGCAATTTGTACCACCCCATCTGCCGTTGCATAAATTGGTGTACCTGACGCTGCAGTAAAATCCAACCCTGCATGTAAACGATAATCTTTATAAAGAGGATCAATTCGATAGCCATAACCTGACGCAATTCGATTCAAATTTTTATTACTCACTGGCTGAATCGCAGGAATCGCTCTTAACAACTTTTCTTTGTTTTTCACCATCGCACCCACTTCGATAAAGGACTTATCTTGAAAAGAGGATCGAACACTCAAATTATTTAATTGCCCAATCATATTCGACAACAAAGCGGAACTTGATAAGTTTTGAATCATGCGCACTTCCTTCAATGTTTCCATGTCTTTTAAACGAGCGCTATCTGGTATCGGACTAGATTCAAATATGGAACGATATACTTCATTGTCCCTATTTTCCAACTCGGTCATTTGCAACTCCAACTGCTTAACTCGATCTTGAATGACACTATAATTCGCCTTATAGCTTTCATTTTGCTGACGGAGTAATTTTTCCTTTGG
Source organism: Bacteroidota bacterium (assembly GCA_026391435.1). Taxonomy (GTDB): domain Bacteria; phylum Bacteroidota; class Bacteroidia; order Chitinophagales; family Chitinophagaceae; genus Sediminibacterium. The sequence goes on along the minus strand of JAPLEJ010000040.1, from coordinate 112,789 downwards.
AGAATCAATGTATTGAAATAAGACAGCCACAATCGCTACCCCCGTCACAATGGAGGCAGCCACAAATCCAAAAAGCTGAAGTAGCCTTACTTTTAAGGGCACTTCCACTTTATCAAACCTAAGTGTATGGGTATTAAAGTGATATTTAATTTTCTTCATTTGAATTAACCGATTATTTGGCAAGGAAGGCCATAAAAAAGCCCCAATTCCTTACCTTTGAGGTCATTAAAAAAAGCAACACAAATATAGCTTTTTAAGATGAACACTGCTTAAAATTCAGATACATGATGAAGAGTCCCGAAATAAGACAACAATTTTTAGATTTTTTTGCATCTAAAGGGCACGCGATTGTTCCCTCGGCCCCTATTGTAGTAAAAAATGACCCTACATTATTATTCACTAATGCTGGAATGAACCAGTTCAAAGATTATTTTTTAGGCAACCAAACACCTAGCCATAGTCGTATTGCCGATACCCAAAAATGTTTACGCGTAAGTGGAAAACACAATGACTTAGAAGAAGTGGGTGTAGATACCTACCATCATACGATGTTTGAAATGTTAGGCAATTGGAGTTTTGGAGATTATTTTAAAATGGAAGCCATTGAGTGGAGTTGGGAATTACTAACTAAGGTATATGGAATTGATCCTGCTAAATTATATGTAACTGTTTTTGAAGGAGACGCTTCTGAGAACTTACCTCCCTCAAGTGAAGCTTTAGCCCAATGGAAAAAATGGGTAGCTGAGGATAAAATTATTTACGGAAATAAAAAAGATAATTTTTGGGAAATGGGTGACACAGGTCCATGTGGTCCGTGTAGTGAAATACATGTCGATATGCGGTCTGATGAAGAAATTGCAAAAATTCCAGGTCGTGATTTAGTGAATAAGGATCATCCTCAAGTGATTGAAATTTGGAACAATGTATTTATTCAGTATAACCGAAAAAAAGATGGAAGCCTTGAAGCCCTGCCCAATAAACATGTAGATACAGGTATGGGTTTTGAACGTTTAGTACGCGTGATTCAAAATAAAAAAAGTAATTACGATACGGATGTGTTTACTGGCACTATTGAAGCAGTAGCTCATATCACTGGAAAGGAATATGATTTTAGTGGAAGTAAACAAGCCATCGCCTTTAGAGTGCTTGCCGATCACATCAGAGCAATCGCTTTTACCATTGCGGATGGTCAGTTGCCAGCCAATACAGGCGCAGGTTACGTGATTCGACGCATCTTAAGAAGAGCGGTACGCTATTATTATTCCTACTTAGATTATAAGCATCCTTTATTACATCAATTGATGCCTTTATTGGCAAAACAATTCGAACATGTTTTCCCAGAATTAACTGCACAATTGGATTTTGTAACCAAGGTAGTAAAGGAAGAAGAAGAAGGATTTTTAAGAACACTTGAAAAAGGATTAAAGCGGATGGATGACATCATTCACACGCATCAAAAAAATCAAGTGATTGACGGAAAGTTGGTATTTGAGTTATTTGATACTTTTGGATTCCCAGTTGATTTAACTAGATTGATCGCAAGTGAAAATGAATTGTCCGTTGATGAAGTAGGGTTTGACAATGAAATGAAACAGCAAAAAAATAGAAGCCGCGCCGCTACTGCTGTGGATACAGGTGATTGGATTCAAGTGAATCCTGATAAAGAGACTTCATTTTTAGGATACACCCAAAATGAAGTTGATGCCCAAGTAATAAAATACCGTCACGTAAAAGCAAAAGGCAAAGAGGCATACCAATGGGTACTTTCCGATACGCCATTTTATGCTGAAAGTGGTGGTCAGGTGGGCGATACGGGCCAATTCACTTTTGAAGATGGATCTGTCATTGAAGTGACGGATACAAAAAAGGAAAATAATTTATTTATTCATTTTACCGACACATTACCTACACAAATTGGTAAAAAGATAAAAGCGCGTATAAATATTAAGCATAGACATGATACCACCCTGCATCATTCTGCTACCCATTTGTTGCATGCTGCCTTACGCCAAGTATTAGGAAAGCATGTGGCACAGAAAGGGAGCTTGGTGAATAGCGAACAATTGCGTTTTGATTTTTCACATTTTGCAAAAATGACCGAAGATGAAATAGTAAAAGTTGAAAGTATCGTAAATGAAAAAGTAAAAGAAAATATTCCTGTTGTCATTAATGAAATGAGCAAGGACGATGCTATCGCGTTGGGCGCTATGGCACTGTTTGGAGAAAAATATGGCGATAAAGTGCGCGTTGTGATCATGGACCCTAATTATTCCATTGAGCTTTGTGGCGGAACCCATGTGGGACATACTGGAGAGATTGGTAATTTTAAATTAAAAGCCGAAGCTTCGGTGGCAGCTGGTGTGAGAAGAATAGAAGCTGTTGTAGGAGACGCGGCATCTATCTACCTCACTGAAGTAAAGGAAAAATTACATAAACAAATTGTGCAACTAACAGAAACTTGTGCAGGCATAGCTGTTAAATTAAATATAGGTTTTATTGCACCAGAGTGGAATGAAAATTCTTCGACTGATATTTTAAATGACACCATTTTGTCATTACTGTCAAGTCAGAAAGAACTTACAAAAAAATTAGAAAGTCAGGAAGCTTTATTGGTCAATGAACTATTTGAAAAATACAGTACTCAATTTAATACGATTCAAGATATTCAATTTTTAGGAGTACAATTATCTTTAAGTAGCCCTGAAAATTTGAAAAAATTGGCGCAACAATTAATTGCAATACATTCATCATCCCTAGTCGTATTAACTGCTGCAAATGAAGGTAAAGCAAATGTTGTATTAGCCATTAGTGATGATTTAGTAAAGGAAAAAAATTGGCAAGCACCTCTTATCATTAAAGAAAAAATAGCACCCTTAATTAAAGGTGGGGGCGGCGGACAAAAAAACATTGCAAGTGCGGGAGGACAGGATATTTCCCAACTGAACAAAGTAATTGAGGTAGTCAAAGCATTACTAAATTAATCTAACTTATTCATTAACAAAGCCTTATCAATTCATCGATAAGGCTTTTTATATAAATACCCCACCTTTGGTATTATCTAAAATTTAACAATTCCGAATTGTTTCGTAGTTAAATAATTTGCCTACATTTGGGCTATCATTGAAAAATTTAAAAACACCTTTATGATAAAGCAATTAACTGGCCTATTTATTTTATGTATGCTCACTACATTTTGTTTAGCACAAAAAAAAATAGTGGAGGTGAGACCACCTTCCTTAAAAATTGTACAGGGGTATAAAATAAATCCTTTATATATCATCGATGGAAAAGAGTCTAAAGATATAGATGGCATCTCTCCCAATGATATTGAAAGTATAGATGTACTAAAAGGAGAATCTGCCACCAAAATATATGGTAAAAAAGGAGAGAATGGCGTTGTGGTGGTTACGACAAAAAAGAACGCGACAAGTAAAGACAAAAAGGAAAATCAAAATAAGAAAGAAGTTACTGTTACAGTGCGTGATGAAAAAAATAAAAAAGGAGAAGAGGAAAATGTGAATGTTGTAATAGACGGTGATAAAATTACGATCAATGGAGAAGTGGTAGACGAAAATGATCCAAGAATAAATGGGAAAGGTGACCGAGGTATTATTTTAAAAAGAATGGGAAAACCTTATAAAACAGAAAGCGACAAAAAAATAAAAGGGAATGGCAATATCATTATTGAAAACGACGAAGCTGATGAAGATGAGGATGATGCCGCCATTGAAATGCCTAAAACTAATAATGCGTTTTTAGGTGTTATCACTGAACCGACCGAGGGAGGTGCTCAAATAAATGAAGTGAGCGAAGGCAGCCCGGCAGAAAAAGCAGGTTTGCATAAAGGTGATATTATCACCAATGTGAATGATCAAAAAATAACAGGTCCTGCTGATTTGTATGAAACCATTGGAAAATTTAAGCCTTCTGATAAAGTTCAAGTGACCATTCTAAAAAATGGTGTTCGTTCCAACCTGACAGTAGAATTGGCAAAAAATAAAAATACGAATACCCCTAAAGTTTTTAATTTCAGTGTACCCAATAATGGGCCATTTACACTAGAAGATGCAAGACCTAATGCACCATCGGATAGAGGAAGAGGAACACAGAGATTTGGTTTTGAATTACCGCAAATACAAGAATTCAATAGACTTTTTCCAATGAATGAAAAACCAAAATTAGGCATCAGTATTGAAGATATTGAAGATAGTGAAGGTGTTAAAATTTCATCTGTTAATGAAAATTCCCCAGCTGCGAAAGCAGGCCTAAAGGAGAACGATATTATTACTCAAATAAATGATAAAAAAGTGAAAGATGTGGATGGCGTAAAGCCAATTTTTAAATTGGCCACTGAAGGCACCGTTTTCAAATTTAATATTACAAGAAATGGTAAGAATAGTACTATAGAAGTAAGAATGCCAAAAAAAATAAAAACAGCTGACTTGTAATTGAATTCATTCTTATAGAAGTCTAGAAAAAGACCGTTCAGATGCAATTGAACGGTCTTTTTTTAGCTCATTTAATATAAAATTAAGCCTTAAATAATTGTACTTTTGCTGCATGGGAATTGCAGAAAAATATGAGGCTGTCATTGGGTTAGAGATTCATGCTCAATTAGCTACGCAAAGCAAATTGTTTTGTGGGGATGCTGCTTCTTTTGGTGCAGCTCCTAATACCCATATCAGTGCCATCACGATGGGACACCCGGGCACCCTACCTAAAACCAATTCGAAAGCCATTGAATACGCGATAAAATTAGGTTTGGCTTGTGGATCTCGAATTGAAAACAATAACTATTTTGCTCGTAAAAATTATTTTTACCCCGACTTACCAAAAGGGTATCAAATAACACAACACACCACACCAATATGTGTAGGAGGCGCCATCCCTATTAAGAGTAAGGAAGGTGATAAGATCATTCAACTTAACCGTATTCATTTAGAAGAAGATGCTGGCAAAAGTATTCATGACTTATCCGATACAGATACTTATATTGATTTAAACAGAGCGGGGACACCCTTAGTAGAAATGGTGACCGAGCCTTGTATTCATTCGGCCGAAGACGCCTTTTTATTTGTAACAGAAGTGCGCCGTTTGGTACGTTGGATTGGTGTATGCGATGGGAATATGGAGGAAGGGAGTTTAAGATGCGATGCTAACATTTCTATTCGATTAAAAGGAGAAACTAAATTAGGCACTAGAGTAGAAGTTAAAAATTTAAATTCAATTCGAAATATAAAAAAGGCAATTGAATTTGAAATTGATAGATTAATACAAATCACTGAATCAGGTGCCGCTATTTTACAACAAACAAGAAGTTTTGATGCCAATAGTGATACCACTTTTTCGATCAGAGATAAAGAGGATGCCAATGATTATCGTTATTTCCCTGATCCCGATTTAGCACCTTTCCAATTAACTGACAAATACATAAATGATATTCAATCTGCGATGCCCGTTTTGCCAAATGCATTAAAAAAATCATGGAAGGAAACCTATGCATTATCTGATTACGATATTGATCAATTATGTGAGCACAAGGAAGAAGCCGACTTTTATACCATTTGGACAAAACACACTAATCATTATAAAGCGGCTGCCAACTGGATAATGGGTCCTATCAGAGAATACTTAAATGAAACAGAAACCAATTACGAGCAGCTTACTCCTTTGATACCTTATTTAGTTGAATTATTAGAATTGGTCGATAGCCATCAATTGAATTTTTCTGTAGCCAGCGGAAAGGTTTTTAAAGCAATCATGCAAGAAGCGCAATCCCCTACCGAGTTTGCAATAAAAAGTAATTTACTACAAACCTTGTCTAATGACGAAATCGAAGAATGGGTCAACCAGGTATTAATGAACCACCCTGACAAGGTGAACGAATATAAAAAAGGGAAAAAAGGACTCATTGGACTTTTTGCTGGAGAAGTTAAAAAATTAAGTCAAGGGAAGGCAGATCCGAAAGCTGCCATACAAATACTAGAAAAAAAATTGAATCAATCATAAGCGTTATATTTATATAAATTAAAAATTAGGGTATGCTTTCAAAATCAATGTTGACGATAATAGTAGGAATAACACTACTTAGTACTGGCTGTAAATCAAATAAAAATGGCAGCAATTTTATGGTATCTGGTACCATTGAACATGCAGAAAATCAAAAATTGCTTTTACAGGAAGTGCCTTATGGGGGCAAACCTATAATTACCTTGGATTCTATTACCATTAGCAAAGAAGGTCGATACCAATTTCAATTTATTGCAAAACAAGAAGGGCTCTATCGTTTATCTACAAATCAAGAAATGGAAATTATTTTCATTAATGATGGTGATCATATTCAAATCAATGCAGATGCCAATAATTACCGCAGCTATGCTGTAAAGGGTTCAGCAAGTAGTTTAAATTTATTTGAATTTTTACAAAAATACCGTCAAAAAGACTCTTCCCTATTTTCTACTTTATACAATTTAGATTTATTACAAAAACAAAAAGGCAAAGACAGTACCATTTTTTGGTTACAAAAGCAAAAAGTAGATAAGATCAAGGATTTAAATGATTATGTAGAGATGAACTTAACTAAAGCGACCAGTCCTGCTTTGTTATACTATACATTAGGTTTAAGTTTAAGATCAATGGAATCTGCTAAAGTATTGGCATTGGCTAAAGTTGTTGCAGAACGTACTAAAGCGGAACCCTTAGTTGCATTTGCAAATTTATTAAATACACAGGTACAAGCCAACACCAAAGCCAGCCCCCTTTCTATTGGTCAGATGGCACCCGAGATTGCTTTACAGGATGTGACAGGTAAAATCCAAACCTTAAGTAGTTTTAAAGGCAAATATGTATTAGTCGATTTTTGGGCGAGTTGGTGCGGACCCTGCAGAGCTGAAAATCCGAATGTAGTAATAGCTTATGAAAAATTCAAAAATAAAAATTTTACTGTTTTAGGTGTTTCATTAGATGATAATAAAGCCAATTGGATGGAAGCAATTAAAGCAGATAAACTTAACTGGTTACACATAAGCGATTTAAAGAAATGGGAAAGTGTAGTGGTCAATACCTATCAAATAGAAGGCATTCCATTTAATGTTTTATTGGACCCTACTGGAAAAATTATAGCTACAGAATTAAGAGGACAAGCTTTACAAGAAACCCTAGGAAAACTATTCCAATAATTGAAGGGAGTTCATTTTAAAGATGTTGATTATTATTTGCCCTTGATGAAAGTTTTGATCAAAGCAGGTAATAATATCAAATTGGTTAATGTACTTACCACCAAAGTGAGTGAAGTTAACCATCCTAATGCTTGGGTACCTCCAAATTCACTAAAACAAAATATAACAAAGCCCGCAACTAATACTAAACTAGTATAAATAATACTTATGCCAGTATGTTGAATGGTTTGTATTAATGTTGGATGTACTTTATGATCAAATTTTTGTAATTCCTGTTTATAGTTTATTAAAAAACGAATGGTTACGTCAATAGCAATTCCTAAAGCGACACTAAAAACCAATACCGTGGATGGTTTTAAGGAAATACCTACCCATCCCATGACGCCCGCAGTAATTAATAAAGGGACCAGATTTGGAATCAATGAACAAATAAGTATGGGAAAGGATCTAAATAAAAACAACATACAAATGGCAATTAACAAAAATGCCCAAAAAATGGACTCCCCTAACCCTTTAATTATAAAATTACTACCTTCTAAAAAAGTAACACTGCTCCCTGTGATTTGAATATTGTATTTCGTACTATCAAAAATGGCTTTCGTCGCACTATCTAGTCGTGTTAAAAATTTAGGTAATTGGGCACTTCCAATATCTTTCATATTCACACTTACCCTTGTTTGTTGTTTTGCAGAATCTATGAATTTATTTAATAATTGACTGGGGCCTTGATTCTTATTACTATCATTTACTTTATTGTTTGCCATCGCTAAATAAGGTGCTATAAAAGCCATTTCGGTAGCGGTGGGTGCACTATAAGCAATCGTATCTCCATCATAAAAGGATTGCTTAGCGAACTTAATCCCTTCAAGTAATCCCAAAGGTCTGCCCAATTCCGGTTGTTGCACGAGATATTGCTGTAAAGCGTCTATATTTTCTAATGGTTTAATGCTTCTCAATAAACCATTTCGTTTTTTGGTATCAATAATAATTTCCAAAGGCATCACACCTCCCCCATTTTGCTCAAACCATTTAAGGTCGGTATACAATTTGTCTTTCTTTGGAAGGTCGTCTACTATAAAAGCCTCTTTTTTAATTCGCAACACACCTAATATAGAAACAATGACTAAAAGGAGGGTAATACTAAATACCCATTTAGTATGCTTAAAAGTATATTTTTCAATTTTAACTAAAATGGAAGTTAAAAATGGATTGTCTAAATATTTAACATGCTGTGCTTTTGGAGGCGCTAAATAACTTAAAACAGGAGGAATAAAAAATAAACTTATAAAAAATAAAGCCATAATATTTATTCCAGATACCCATCCAAATTCTTTTAACAATGGACTTTTAGTAAATGCAAAAACAAAAAATCCAATGGCAGCAGTGAGATTGCAAAATAAAGTAACAATACCCATCTTGCTTACCATTTGCACAATCGCTTTATCACGATCTTGTGTTTCATTATATGCCGTATGGTATTTATTTAAAAAATAGATGCAATTAGGAATCCCTATGACTACCACCAAGGGTGGAATTAATGCGGTTAATAATGTTATTTTTTGACCCAATAAAACCATGGTTCCAAGACTCCAAATCACCCCCATTGCTACCACTGCTAAACTCATTAAAGTGGCAGAAAAAGATCTAAAAAATAATAATAAAGTGATGGCTGATAAAAATAAAGACCCCATTAAAAACCATAGCATTTCTTTTTTAATACGATTAGCTAAAATAGTTCTGATATAGGGTAAGCCGCTAATATGCACAGCCAAATTAGTGTGTTTTGTAAAAACATTTAATTGATCTTCTAATAGATGTATTAAATGTGACCTTGAAGCACTATTGATGGAGTCAGGTATAAAACTAATCGCCATCATGTAAGCATGTGTGCTTGGATTGTATAATAAATTTTTGTAAAAAGGCAATTGTTCAAACACCTTTTGATCTGCGAATAGAGCGCTATCAGTCGTATAAGGAGCATGAAAAACTTTTTGAGCAAGAAAGCGCGTTGTTATGGTATCCTTAGAAAGCGTATATGCAAATGGAATACTTAAAACTTCAGTAACACCTGGAATTTTTTTGATTTGATGATGTAATTCAAATAAATCATTAAACACAGGCGTGGTAAACATTTTATCTGTTTGGAAACCGACAACGATGGTGGTTCCATCGACACCAAATTTTTTGACAAAGTTTTTATAAATAACAAACTTAGGATTATCCTCGGGTATGGCTTTTGTGAATTCATAACTCAACTTAACCTGAGCAGCAAAGTAACCCATGAAAATAGTGGCTATAAATAAAAAGGATAAAAAATATACTTTATACTTTAAAATTGCCTTACCTAATTGATGCCACATAGTTTTATTTTTAAATTACCCCACCCATAAATAAGCCACTGTTTGAGTTAATACTCCTATCATTACACCAACGATTAATTCTTGACGACTATGATCACTCACTATCATACGCGCACTAATCACTATACCTGTTATAAAGATCAACAATATATCCCATATCATATTGTTAATGGGGTACTGAATCCCCACTAAAAAGACGGCGGTCAATACACCACCCATGGCCATACCATGCAAACTTACTTTGATAAAATTATTAACTACTAATCCTAAAGAACTAGCAATAAAAACGCCAAAATAAAAATATTTTAAGGCGAATGGTTGGTCCACAAAATTGCGGCTTAAATAATACATCCACCAATAAAAAAACATCACAATTACATAGGGTATGATACGTTCTTTTTGAGTTTTCAAAAAGATATTGTTGCTTAATTTTAATCTCCATAATAAAAAAACGGCAAATGCCGGGAAAAATGCAGTTAACCAAAAAACACTAAATACCCTCAATTTTAATTGCCAATCCGTAATGCCCACAAATTCATACGGAACTACTTGAATTAAATAGAGCATGAAATAAGTGGGAATAAATAAGGGATGAAAAACATAGGAAATGATGTTTCCAAAATATTTCACGACTGGCGCGGGGGTATTTTCTTGCATAAGGGTATTCAAATTAATTTATAATTCCTTTCGGAGTCTTGCTACTGGAATATTTAATAATTCTCTGTATTTAGCTACCGTCCGCCTTGCGATATTGTATCCCTTTTGTTGCAGTTGAAGTGTTAATTCATCGTCACTTAATGGTTTATGTTTATCTTCCTGTTGAATCATTTCTAATAAAATTGCTTTTACCTCCTTCGTACTCACTTCTTCTCCTGAATCGGTTGTCAATGATTCACTGAAAAAGTATTTTAATAAATAAGTGCCAAATTCAGTTTGTACATATTTACTATTGGCCACCCTACTCACTGTAGACACATCCAATCCAGTCACTGTAGCAATATCCTTTAAAATCATAGGGCGTAACTGAGTGGTATCCCCTGTGGCAAAAAAACCTTGCTGATGTGCCATTATAGCCTTCATGGTCATGAGTAAGGTATGTTGTCTTTGTTGAATCATTTCAATAAACCATTTTGCCGCATCTATTTTTTGCTTAATAAAAAAAACAGCTTCTTTTTGTGATTTATCTTGTTTTTTTCCGCGCTCATATTCTTTTAACATCATTTTATAGTCATCACTAATAATTAGTGGCGGCGCATTTCGACTGTTTAATGATAATTCTACTATTCCATTATTAATAACTACTGTAAAATCAGGAATGATGTACATTCCGGACTTAGGTTGTTCTGTAGTATCGGCCCCTGGCCTAGGATTTAAGTTTAATATTTGATGTAATACTTCTTTTATCTCGCTATCACTCAGATGCAAACTTTTTTGAATTTTATCATAATGCTTACGCGTAAATTCTTCAAAATATTTTTCAATGACTGCAATGGCTAATTTTATATTTGAAGTCGTATTCGTTTGCCCTACCCCATCTATTAATCTTGCATCTGATTGTTTTCGTTTTAATTGCAACAGTAAACATTCTTGTAAATCGCGTGCGGCGATCCCCGCTGGATCAAACTGTTGCACTTGTTGTAAAACGACTTCAATTTCTTTTTCTTCTACCCACATACTTTGCTTAAATGCCATATCATCAGCAATAGATCTTAAAGCACGGCGTAAATAACCATCGTCCTCCAAGCTTCCTATAATTTGCTCTGCAATTTTATAAGAAGGCTCATCCAAAGCCAACATACTTAACTGATTCATTAATTGTTCATTCAAGCTTACTTCAGCTTTGATAGGAACTACAATATCATTATCTAGTTCGGGATAATAGTCATCCTTAGTTTTGTAATCTGCTACATCCTCGTCATAATTATATTCATTCAAATCCTCATTACTCATTTCAAATTCATCAACAGGTATAGCTTCTTCCTCCTCTTGCGTTCCTTGTAAAAATTCATCATTAAAATCATCTGAACTTGTATCGGAGTCTAACAAATCGGCATTCATTTCAAGTGCTGGATTTTCCTCCATTTCTTCCTTGACCCTTTGTTCTATTTGAGCAGAAGGAATTTGCAACAATTTCATTAATTGTATTTGCTGTGGCGATAATCGCTGTAACTGCCTTTGTTGCAATGACTGCCCTAATGACATGGGATATAGCGTTTAGGAAAGTACTTGTTGTAAAACTTGCAAAAACTTAGCCCCTTTTTCATGTACTTGTTCTTCTGTCCAAACCAAACTAATGGCGGTAGATATACACTTACTCATGATAAGATCACTTTTAGAAAAATCGGTCTTGTTTAATTTGGTTAAAGCAGTTTGTTGTGCCTCACTTAAAGGATACAAACTATTTGCATTTTTTAAATGATCCCACTTTTTTATATAATGCCAATTATTAGCAAACCAATAAAAATTACCTGCCATGATACCCGCCTCTTTAAATGCAGCAATGGCTTTCTCGGTTGCTTCAGCAGTGGGTAAAAACCAAGATAAAAAACTTCCGCTATCTCCAGCAGGATCGGGTACGACTCTAAAACGAATACCAGGCACCTGCTCTAAATAGGACTTTAGTATTTGATTATTTTTTCGTTGAATTGAAATAAATAAATCTAATTTTTTTATTTGGGCTAAACCTACTGCCGCATGCAATTCACTGATTCTAAAATTGTATCCTAAATAGGGATGTAAATCTGCACCACGATCAACACCAGCATGATCATGTCCGTGGTCGGTAAAGGCATCCACTTTTGTATAAACATCTTTGTCATTGGTCATCACAACTCCCCCTTCGCCGCAGGTGATCGTTTTTACAAAATCAAATGAAAAGGTACCCGCGTGTCCTATAGTTCCAAGGTGTTTCCCTTTATAAGTTCCGCCAATACTTTGGCAGGCGTCTTCTAATAATATTAAATGATGCTCATCGCAAATTTGTTTCAAGGCATCTAAGTCGGCCATGCTGCCACACATATGCACTGGCATAATACACTTTGTTTTAGGTGTAATCGCAGCTTTGACTGCGGCAGGCGATAAGGTTAAAGTTTCGTCAATATCTACTAAAACGGGAATAGCCCCCATACTCAATATGGCTTCAAAACTTGCTACAAAGGTAAATGCAGGCATAATCACCTCGTCATTCGCTCCAATTCCCAATGCCGCCATGGCAGTAGTTAATGCGGCTGTACCACTAGATGTAAGTTGGGCGTGCTGACTACCAAAGGTTTGGCAAATGGCTTGTTCTAACTCTTTTGATTTCCAAATACCTTTTCTAGGCCCATCAAAGCCATAACGCATCAAAATACCCGTTTCAAGGACTTCGTTGACTTGCTTTTTTTCTTCTTCTCCAAATAATTCAAACCCAGGCATATGCTTGATTTTTTATGATAAACAAAGGTAGTTTAAAAAATGAAAATTGGGTGTTTTTCAGTAATTTGCGCCCGTAAAAAAAAGTACCGTTCATATGGAATACAACAAATTGATCTCCGTTTCAGGCATGTCAGGATTATTCGAATTATTGACTAGTAAAAGCGATGGTGCTATAGCAAAATCACTCGAAAACAATACCACTCAATTCATTAGCTCAAGAGCACACCAATTTTCACATTTAGAGAGCATTGAGGTGTTCACAACCCACGATAATGTGTTCTTGGCAGAAGTATTCATAGCCATGGGCAAATCAAGTGAAAAATTACCCTCCGAAAAGGACGCAAAAGCCACTCAAGCCTATTTTAAAAAGGTATACCCAAAAATGGATTTCGAACGCGTATACCCAAGCGATATGAAGAAAATGGTAAAATGGTTTGCCCAATTACAAAAAGCAGGCGTTGAACCCGTTTTGCCAGCCGACGAGGAAGAAGAAACAGCAGACAATTCCTAGTATCTAAAGAATATAGATAACATTATAAAAAAGCTTACCTAACCAAGGGTAAGCTTTTTTTTATCCTTAAATTGCAATACAAAATGAATTTAACTTTTATGTAACTGTTACATAAAGTAGAAATAAAATAAATACTTTCTTATGTTCAAAAAAATAATCCCCTTTGTATTTGCTTTCTTTATTTTAGCACAAGGCGCTGATGCCCAAAATAAAAATGAAAAAAAATGGGTAAGAAAACAATACAATGCATTATCATTTAATGAAAAGATTGCACAATTAATGATCATTAGAGCCCATAGCAATTGGGATGCAAAAAAAGTAGATTCCCTTGCTTCGCTCATAAAAAAATTTAACGTGGGAGGGCTTTGCTTCTTTCAAGGAGGGCCTGTAAGAGAAGCAATCCAAACTAATTTATATCAATCTATTGCTAAAACACCATTACTTATTTCCATGGATGCGGAATGGGGTGTAGGCATGCGTTTGGATAGTGTCGAAATGTTCCCAAGACAACTTTCACTTGGTGCAATGTCTTCAAGTCATTTAATCTACGAGATGGGCGCTGCTGTCGCTGCACAATGTAAAAGATTAGGCATACAAGTGAACTATGCTCCTGTTGCAGACATCAATAATAATCCTGCTAACCCCGTCATTAATGATCGTAGTTTTGGACAAAATAAACAAACCGTATCCGACTACAGCATTGCCTATATGAAAGGAATGCAAGACAATGGCATCATGGCAACAGCAAAACATTTTCCAGGCCATGGTGATGTCACCGTAGATTCTCATTTAGATATTCCACTTATTACAAAAACAAGGGAGCAGCTCGATGCCATGGAAATAGACCCATTCAAAGCATTGATTGATGCAGGTATTGAATCTATTATGGTGGCACACTTGTCCGTTCCCTCCATTGATAATACCCCCAATTTAGCCACTTCCTTATCTGCTAAAGCAGTTAATGGAATATTAAAAAATGAACTGGGTTTCAAAGGACTTAGTATAACAGATGCTTTGGATATGAAAGCCATTACTAATTATTTTCCGCAAGGAGAAGCCAATGTACAAGCCATCATAGCAGGCAACGATATGCTTTGCTTACCTGGCGATATTGAGCAAACAATTCAAAAAATACGAACCGCAATTAAAGAAAAAAGGATTTCAAAAGATGATATAAACAAAAGGGTACTTAAAGTATTGACTGCGAAATACAAACATGGCTTATACAACCAACAAGTGATCGATACCACAAATATCACTGCAGATTTAAATAAATCAGTAGCGGCCATCAAGGAAAAAATGGCATCCCAATCACTCACTTTCCTAAATAATAATTCTACACAGCCAATATTAAATAAAAATAAAAAAATAGTTTATGTAGCGCTAAACCAATCTCAAGAAAACAGTTTAACAAAACAATTAGCTGAACAATTCCAAGTAAAAATTATTTATGTAGGTGCAGGGGAACTAGGTCAATTGGGAAATTTGAAAACAAGCTTAAACGAATACGATCAAGTCATCATTGGACTTCACAATTACAATAAACGCCCCGCAAAACATTTTGAAATACCCACTCCTATTTTGACTTTCTTACAAGAAGAACATCCTAATTCTTGGATGTATCTTATTTTTGGGAATCCTTACGCAGTAGCCGATTTTAATAAAATTAAAAACATATTATTCGCATACGAAGATAATATTTTTACACAAAATTCGGTATTGCAATGGCTTCAAGGGAAAATCCAAGCCACTGGAAAATTACCTGTAACAGTGAGTGACAATCTACCAATGGGGGCAAGCTATAAAAATGAAACTACCTCAATATCTGCAACAACAGAAGCTCAAGTGACCTCATTAGATATTGACATCAATAAATTATCAATCATTGATTCAATAGTAGAAGATGCTATTCGAAAAAAAGCAATTCCAGGATGTCAGGTTTTAGTAGCTAAAAACAATAAGATTATTTTTAATAAAGCATATGGAAAAATTGCAGGTGAGCAATCTGCTCCCGTAACACTTGAAACTAGTTACGACTTAGCTTCTGTAACAAAAGTGAGTGCAACGACCGTTTCCATCATGAAATTAGTAGAGGAAGGGAAAGTGGATATTAACAACACCATTGGCGATTACTTGCCATGGGTAGTGGGTAATGAAAAAGCAAAAATTACACTAAAGGATTTATTATTACATCAAGCAGGATTATTTCCCTTTATCAAATTTTATGAATCATTAATGAAACCAGATGGCAGTTTTATCGAAAACTTAGTAGTTAGTGTTAGTGATAAGGACCATCACAAAATGATTACCCCCACCAAATATTTATTAGACAGCTGGATGGATACCATTCAATATAAAATTTTAAAAAGTCCCATCACCACAGCCGGAAAATATGTTTATAGTGATAATGATTTTATTTTTCTAGGTCAAATCGTTGAACAAGTATCTGGAATGAATTTAAATGAGTACACTACTCAAAATTTTTACAGCCCATTGGGTATGACTTCCACAGGATTTTTACCATTACAAAAAACAAGTCTTGATAAAATAGCCGCCACCGAAGTGGATGATTATTATCGTCATGAATTGTTGCAAGGTGTTGTGCACGATGAGGGCGCTTCGGTCATGGGTGGCATTGCTGGTCATGCAGGCTTATTTAGTAATGCAACCGATTTGGCTAAGCTTTACGAAATGCTATTGAATAAAGGAGAATGGGAAGGAAAAAAATATTTCGAACCGGCAACTGTAGCCCATTTTACTGCTTATAATACAGAAAATAGTAGAAGAGGATTGGGCTTTGATAAACCAGAAAAAAATAATGCAAGCCTAAAAGATCCCTATCCAAGCTTAAGTGTTTCTCCTTCCACTTTTGGGCATACAGGATTTACTGGCCCCTGTGTATGGGCCGATCCAGAACATGATTTACTTTTTATATTTTTAGCCAATCGAGTATACCCCACTCGTAACAATAAAGCATATAGTGAACTTAATCTTCGCCCAAAAATACAAGAAGCCATATACCACGCTCTAAAATAAACACGACCTAAATTAATTTTAAATGAAGCGGAGGCTATTTATATTTATTTTTTTCATTTGCCCATTGATCAGCTTTGGGCAAAATGAATTAGGTGGCATTGGTCAATGGAGGGAACATTTTAACAATCTTGCCGTTATTCAATTAGGCAATGTGAATAGTGCGAACAGCGAATATAAAATTCTTGGCGCTAGTAATCAGCAAGTATTTTTTTTATCAGCAAAAAATAAAATAAAATTAGCAGGAAAATCTACTGGATTGCATGATGTTTCTATTTCTTGTACCGCCTGGGACGAGGAAGTTGGGCAGTTAATTGTAGCTTATAATAATAGTAATATTGATATTATCAAAGGGGACCAAGTATATTCGATCACCGATTTATTATTATCTAATCTTTATCCAAGTAAAAAAATAAATCATATTTATTTACTTCATCAATGGGCGCTACTTTCTACTGATTTTGGAATAGTCGTCTTAGATTTATTAAAACATGAAATAAAAGATACATGGTTTCCTAATGGCAATCGACAAATTACTAAAACATATCAAGTAGTTTGCACCTCATCTAACTTGTACGCTTCTACAGAAAATGGAATTTGGATATCCCCTTTAAAAAACAATTGGATTACGAATAGTCAATGGCAAAATAATACCGACTATAACAACGCCGCTATTTATAAACTGACACAGTTAAATAACATCGTGTTTGGTGCAAGCGAAAATATGATTTATCAATTGCCTAGTGCTTCACCTTATTATAAAATAGATAACGGACAAATTAAAAACATAAAACTCATTAAAGAAGGATTATATGCATCAGCTAGTAATGGATTATCTGGAAAATTAATAAAAATAAATGCCGACAAAAGCGCTAATACAATTATAGATTCCACCGCCTTATCCAACCCAGTTGATTTTTTATTGGACCAAAGTAATATTTGGGTAGCAGATAGTAATAATGGATTATTATTAAAAAATACAACTACGCAAAGGATTCCACTAGGTGGCCCTGATGGAAATATACATGGACAAATTTTTATAAATTCCGAATACCTAATTGCTCCCTTTGGTGAAAATAGTATTGGATTTAGCATGTACAACCAAAATGGATGGAAAACCATTACTTTTATAAATGGGAAAAAATTACCTTATTGCTATTCAAGTGCTATTGATCCAATAGAGGGTAGCGCTTGGTTTACTTCATCACTAGGCTTACTTCGTTATCATTTTGATAAAGCAACTATAGAAATAGCAAACCCTGTTGCCTACAAAGGTTTTTATCGTGATATTCAATTTGGTAAAGATGGTACCTTGTGGGCTTTTTTAGATCAGCAAGGTATTGTTCAGCTGCAAAATAATTCTTGGAAATTAATAACTCCGCCCAATACCATTTCCTTGCTTGGTATAAAAAAAATGATTGTGAATGAACAAGGTCAGGCTTGGATGATCGCACCGCAATCCCATGGCATCATCGTGTATAATCCTGCAGCAGCAGGAGAAAAATGGAGCATCTTAAATACCTATAATAATAATTTACCCAGCAGTACGGTGACCAGTATCGTAGAAGATAAAAATGGAACTATGTGGGTGGGCACTAATAATGGAATAGGCCTTTTTGATTGTAATGAAATAAATAATTGCAAAGCATTTCTGCCACAAATAAAAAATAATAATGGCTTTGCCGGACTCTTATTTCAAAAAGAAACAGTGAATTGTATCTCAATTGACGGCGCCAATCGAAAATGGATAGGCACTAACAATGGCAGCTGGTTATTGAGCACCGATGGAACAGAAATCATCCAAAGATTTACAAAAAATAATAGCCCCCTGCCCAATGATACCATTAACCAAATTATCATTGAACCCAATACAGGAGAAGTTTTTTTTAATACGCAAAACCAAATGGTAAGTTATCGAAGCACTGCAACAGCACCAGTTTCGACAATGAAAAATATTTTGATTTTCCCTAATCCTGTCGCACCTAATTACAATGGGCCCATTGCTATTCGAGGTTTAACAGATAATGCTTTAGTAAAAATTACTACACTAAGCGGAAAGCTCATTTTCCAAACAAGGGCTTTTGGAGGGCAAGCTATTTGGGAAGGTAAAACATATGAGGGCAATAAAGTAGCAACCGGAATTTACCTTGTTTTTGCCAGAGATGACGCGGGCAGTGAAAAAGCAGTAGGGAAAATAGTCATCACCAATGGTCAATAAATAGGTAGTTCAATAAATTTATTGAACAGTTGGACTTATATCAAAATTCTTAAAGACTTTAAATTTCCAACTGCCTTGTTCTCCTGGAACAACACGATATAGTATTTGTCTCATTTTGGGAGTGGGTGTCTTAATGGCTGTATCCGTATCAAAAATCGGAAATTTCCTAAACAAAACGCCTTCCACTAATTTAAATTCATCCTTACCACGATAGCCTTTACTTAATTGCATATCATCGGTAATATCCGGAAAAAAAACACCTTCCATTCGTTCGTTCTCTTTTGAGCTTATACAAAACAAGCTCTTATTCCCTTTTGCCTCCTCAATAAAAATAATGATGTCCGGAAAGCCGTCATTATTTAAATCATCAATTTCAGCGGATAAAACCCTTGCTCTAATCTCAGATGAAATTTCTCTTATCTCCGCCTTAAATCCAATAGGCCTTATTGTTAAGTTATTGTGTTCAATGCTTTTATTAAAACAAGTAATACGAAATCCCACTTTGCCAATTTTCAATGTGCTATCATATCTTCGGT
This sequence comes from Bacteroidota bacterium, assembly GCA_026391435.1. Lineage (GTDB taxonomy): Bacteria > Bacteroidota > Bacteroidia > Chitinophagales > Chitinophagaceae > Sediminibacterium. The sequence continues at coordinate 93,539 of JAPLEJ010000040.1, read as the reverse complement.
AGGTTTGTCCCATTGAAGTCGTTGCCAAAAAAAGCAAGCCTAAAACAAAATAATTTCTCATATTTAATTCCTTTACGACTCAAAGTTAATAGAATAGTTTTAATTTACCATTTAAACAAAATACAATGCCTTTTCAAATTGAAATTTACCCCATTGACACGTTCCAAGTGATACAAATAAGAGATACCGAACTCGAGGTAAGCATTGAAATTTCAACGAAGGGCGCTTTGTTAAATCACTGGGAATTAAAGCAAGAAGGTACACTTCACTCCTTTATTGCGGGTAATCCATTTGAAAAAGGTTGGAAAGAATTTGAAAAAGCAGGATTTAGAAGTGCTAAAATGAGCCCTTTTGTATGTCGTTTACATCAGGGTCAATACACCCATTTAAATCAAAATTATGCCATCGAGCATTTTTACTTAGGGGAGCATGCTATTCATGGTATTATCTATGACGCTTTGTTTACGATAGTATCTTCTGAAATTCATGAACACCAAGCCTCTGTTGTTTTAGAACACCATTACACTGCCAACGATAAAGGATTTCCTTTTAATTATAGCTTACAAGTAAAATGGACTTTAGAAAAAAATAATAAAATATCTGTCACGACCATTGTAACCAATCAAAGTGAAACCATCATACCAATGGTAGATGGTTGGCATCCCTATTTTACTTTAGGAACCTCTATTGACAACTGTACCCTTCAATTTTTAAGTGAGGGGAAAATGGAATATGATGCTGATTTACTTCCCACAGGAAAAAACATTCCAGACAAAAGATTTGATCAAGGAAAGCAATTAGGTAAACTTCATTTAGATGATGGTTATGTGCTTGACCCTAGTATTACTCAATGTCGATTGGAAAATGATCAATTTATTTTAACAGTCAGCCCTTCCGCGAATTATCCTTATTTACAATTGTATACTCCCCCAGATCGACAAAGTATTGCTATTGAAAATTTAAGTGGCGCTCCCAACGCTTTTAATAACAAAATAGGGCTCCAATTATTGAAGCCCTATGAGGATATTATTTTTGAAACAAGTTATCAAGTCGTTGTAAAATAATTTACAATGCAATCACAGCTGTAATACTGATTTCTACATTTACATTGCGTGGTAAAGTTTTAACAGCTACTGTTTCTCTTGCAGGAAAATCGGATGTAAAATAACTTGCGTATACTTCATTCACTTGCGCAAATAATTGCATATCACTTAAAAAAATACTCGTTTTTACGACATGGGCAAAGCTCAAACCCGCTTCCTCTAAAATAGCTTTGATATTTTCCATGACTTGTTTGGTTTCGGCTTGGATATCGGTTAATACCAATTCTCCGGTAGCTGGATTATAAGCAACTTGTCCACTAGCAAATAAAAAGCCATTGGCAATGACAGCTTGACTATATGGGCCAATGGGTGTAGGCACTTTGTTGGTTTGAATGATCTGTTTTGACATAAATTAAATTAAGTCCTGCAATTTCTTATTTTTCTATCAAATCACCACCTATTTTTGCAAAACAATTAAAACAGATTGAGCACACTCCTATATATTGACACTTCAGGTCCCGATGCCTTAATTGGCATTAGCCAAGGGCAGCAAATACTCGCTTTAAAACAAAATAGTATTAGCCACTCCCATGCCGAATTTGTACAGGCGGGAATACAAGAAATGTGTAAACAAGTCAATATCCCTTTAACAGCGATCGACGCCGTGGTGGTGACATTGGGGCCTGGGAGTTATACAGGATTAAGGGTAGGATTGGCTAGTGCAAAGGGTTTGGCTTATGCCTTAAATAAGCCTTTGATTGGATTATCCACCCTTGCTTTATTAGCTAAAGCGGCAATTAGAGAAATATCCAAGGACGGGAAAGAGCAAACAGTTCCGAATTATCAAATTTTTTCAATGATTGACGCTAAGCGTATGGAAGTTTTTGGAGGTGTTTTTGATTTATCTCTCCAGATCCTAGAAGCTGAAAAAGCCTATATTATAGAGGAATCTCTAATGTCTAGGCTTCAGGATCAAGGGCCTCTTGTTTGTATTGGTTCGGGAGTAGCGAAAACGAAGGAATTAATGCAACTAACTAATTTTCAATATAATAGCACAATTTTTTTAGATCAAAATTATACTTTAACCGATATGCTTTCGTTAGCATTGGTGAAATGGGAGGAGAAGAATTTTGAAAATTTGGCTTATTCAAGCCCCTCTTATTTAAAAGAATACTATTTAAAACCACTTATATAATAATTTGAGTTTTTTGGAATTAATGTTAAACCTTTGATTAAGAAGATTGTCGAATTTTAAACAAAATTTATTTCCAACTAGCCTATTTTAAATACAATATATATTATGAAAATATCAAGTAGAATAAAATAAATTGCTTTTCTTTGTAAATTCATTAACTAATCCCCCAAAACTGTTTTCTGATGAACCAATCATTACCATCCTTACAACTTAACAACGGATCCACTGCGTTGAAAATTGATTTACTCCATGCAAAAAAAGCTGCAATGATTTTGCGTGCACTCAACCATAAACTTAGGCAGCAAGTTGTAAAATTAATTGATGAACATCAAAAAGTAACGGTAACTGAAATTTATGTAAAATTAAGATTAGAACAGTCCGTTGCCTCTCAACATTTAGCGATATTAAGAAGAGCAGGTATTGTAAGTACTATTCGCGAAGGAAAATTTATTTTTTATAATGTAGACTACAATCGATTACAAGAAGTAAATCAATTCGTTGAAAACCTAGTAGGATAATATGTCTTTATCTGTCGATCAATTTCAACAAATCGTCGCTAACGAAAATGCTTTTATCATTGACACACGTGATGAAGCTTTATTCTTAGAGGGGTATGTGCCTAATTCCATTCATTTTAAGCCTGAAATAATTCATCAAGCGGCTGCATTAGGTTTATTGTCATTTGAACAACCACTTGTTTTTGTTGGAGATAATGATAATGAAAAAATTGCAATCGCGTATTTTGAAAAATTAGGTTTTTCTCATATTAAAGGTTGGCTAGATGGAGGCTTTGCAGCTTGGCGAAATGCCGACAAGCGTTATGACTTAATAATTGAAGTAGAAGCAGATGAGTTAGCTATGGATATACCATTTGATGAATTTTTAATGGTATTAGATATTAGAACCGAAGAGCAGTATGATGCAGGACATTTAAAAGACGCCATCCATATTCCACTATTGGATTTTGCAGATCCAGGAAGTATGTCTGAATTAGATGAGCATTTTAATATTTACTTAATTAGTCAGGATGGACAAACCAATACGCTCGCTGCAAGCATTCTCAAAAGGCAAGGAATTCATAATATTAGAGTAGTAAAGCAAGGTTGGGAAGATATTCTTTTACTTAAAGATCGCTTTACGATTGAATTAACTAAGAAAAATAAATCGGTAGATAATACGGACGCAATTTAATCCACCACTAATGGAGCATGTTGTTTTGGGTCATACTCGTATTTCCATCTCTTATGACTCCATAAATAATTTGCAGGATTCTGCTTAATTTTTTCTTCCAACATTCTCACATATGCAGCTGTTAATTGTCCGTCCTTAAAATAATTAGGTGATGTGGTCATGACCTCGTATTCTAAATGATAGTGCCCCCGTTTCGTACTATGAAAGTAGGCAAATACTTGTGCTGTATTATTGAGCTTAGCTCCTTTTTCAGGGCCTTTTACAAATGGTGTGAGCTTGCCAAAAAAAGAAATCCAATAAGCCGATAAAGGATTGCCTGGATTTTGATCAGCTGCTAAAGCCATGGCATAATTACCTTGGGTTGAATATTTATGAAACTGTGTTTTAAATTGAGTAGCTGGAATCATAATACTACCATACCGCTCTCTCGTTTTTAATACTAACTTATTAAAGTGAGGATTGGTTAAAGGCATATACACTCCAATAAAGGGATACTTGCCATATTTAGCTGCCCCCCAATTTGCAAATTCCCAATTAAAAAAATGCCCTGCGACTACTTGTACACTTTGTCCCGAACTATATAAGTTATTTAACACTTCGACATTGGAAGTAAATCGTTTTTGAAACTCCGCATCTGAAATGGAAATAAGTTTTATGGTTTCAATAAACGAATCCATAAAATTTTTATAAAATTGTGTAGCAATTTTTTTTCTTTCTAAAATTGATTTATTGGGAAAAGCAATGGCTAAATTTTTATTGATGATGTCCTTTCGATACTGAATAACATTTTGTAAAATAAAAGCAACCCCATCACTGATGACATAACAAATCCGCCAAGGAAGTAATGAAAGAAAATAAAAGAAGCCATAAATAATATGATACATGTCAATTGAATTTATGACAATACGCTAGGGGGATCTACCCAAGCATTATGCTCCTTTAATAATTGGATTAATTCGTCCACTGCGATGGCGCTGTCAATGTTTCGCTTCATGATCTCCTTACCCTTATACAATGTGATTTTCCCCACCCCGCTACCTACATAGCCAAAATCAGCATCTGCCATCTCCCCTGGCCCATTTACAATACAACCCATAATTGCAATTTTGAGACCTTTTAAATGGTTGGTCACAGATCGTATTTTAGCAGTTGTTTCCTGTAATTCAAATAAGGTACGACCACAGCTAGGGCATGATATATATTCTGTTTTAGAAATGCGCGTTCGTGTTGCTTGTAAAATTCCAAAAGCAGTCGTATTTAAAAATTGTTCTAATGAATAATTGTTAAAATAATTACGTCCTGAAACTTTTCCAACCTCAAGAGACTGATTGGCTAATTCCGCTACTTTCGACGTAACACCTAAAGAAATTCCATCTCCCATTCCCTCTAAAAAAAGTGCCCCAGTTTCTGTTGCAAAATGAATTAAATGCTCATCTGTGGTTAACCAGGCACTATTGGTCATCAATACAACAGGGGTTTGTATTTTTAAATCCATTAAACGAATCATCATACGACGAACGGCTGGCATGGCATGTGCAACCTGACTACTCAAACAAAATACAACCGATTTATCTTTTGCAATCTCCATTAATTGCTCATCTCTAATTCCATTTTTTGTGCAATAACAATCTATAGAAACAAAATTGATAAAGGCACTTTTTCTTGACGCTTGAATATAGTTTCTAAAATCAAACAAGGGTAGGTATTTGGTTCGGTCAGTGACATTTTCCCAATTTTCGGGCGTAGTAATCACACGCAAAGTACCTGGTAGTTCAAAACTTAAAACTTCATTGGGAATGTGAATGAAATCTGCAGCAGAATCAGAAATGGTCCATTTGTCTGTAGCAACATTATATTGGTATCCAATACTTATTAAATCGTCGGGAGTAATATTTGTTTTATTTCTAAAATCGGCCATCACAATAGGAACCTGCTTACCACCTATATTTGAAACCGTAATGGTTGGTCTTCTTTTATATTCAAAAGGACTATAAGGAAGCTGTTCTATTGTTGGAATATTTTGAATCCCTTTTAAACGATTGGCAGGGTAACGTTTCACTAAATCCATGCAAACAGGAATTTCTAATTCAGGATCCTCTGTTAAACTAACACGTATGGTATCTCCAATGCCATCTTCTAATAAAGTACCGATTCCAATAGCACTCTTGATACGACCATCTTCACCATCGCCTGCTTCGGTGACGCCTAAATGTAAAGGATAGCATTCATTAAACTCATTTTGCATTTGTTGCACCAACAAGCGATAGGCTTGTACCATCACTTGCGGATTGCTTGATTTCATACTTAGAATGATTTGATGATAATCCAAGCTTCTTGCAATACGCAAAAATTCCATAGCACTTTCGACCATGCCCATAGCAGTATCACCATAACGGCTCATGATACGATCACTTAGTGAACCATGATTGGTTCCAATGCGCATAGCGGTGCCGTGTTCTTTACAAATAAGCACTAAAGGAGTAAATCTTTCACGGATGCGTTCAATTTCCTCTAAGTATTCTGCATCGGTATATTCAATTTGTTCAAATTTTTTCTTGTCTACATAGTTTCCTGGATTCACTCGCACTTTAGCTACAATGGTAGCTGCAATTTCAGCAGCATTGGGCGTGAAATGAATATCGGCAACCAATGGAATGTCATATCCTTTGGCCAATAGCCCCGCTTTGATTAATGCTAAGTTGTCGGCTTCTTTTTTACTAGGAGCTGTAATTCGAACTAGTTCGGCGCCAGCTTTGATACACTTAATCACCTGGTCCACGGTTTTATCTGTGTCCATTGTATCGGTTGTGGTCATGGTTTGGACCCGAATGGGCTGTCCATTGCCTATTACAATATTACCCACCTTTACTTCACGAGTAATAAGGCGTTGATAAGAAGTAAGTGAATTACAATAGTATTGCATATAATATGATGGTAAAGATAAATATTTTACAAACAACTTAAGTTTACCTAGTTCCTTTTAAAAACCCTTGTTGTAGTAAAATTTGCTTAAGTAATTTAATGTTTTGGTCAAGTAAAGCTGCTGAATTTTTCGCATGTGTGTTTAACACAAAAAAATAAGGGTGCTGATTTTCTTCCACATAGCCTAACAACCAGGTTGCATTTTGATGCGTACTGGTGTCGGTACTAGATAAATAGCTTAATCGGTAATTAGCATTATCCTCGATCAAAATCATTTTTTTTAATTTTTCTTGTGATTTTTTTTGAAAAAATAATTCTTTAAAATACAATCTCTTCATCAAGCCAAGTTGTTCATCTGGTGTGATTTTTAAAGATTGATCAGACCAGAAAGAGGCGTTACCCGCAGTCGCAATACCTTTTCCATAATGCAAGGAGTCTGCCACTTTTAATATTTCTTGGCGGCCTATTTTGGAAATTAAATTAATACACCATTGTGAGCTGTCATTGATCTTAAGAATCGTATCCTTATGATCTATAAAACCTTTGTCTAATCCAATTAAGGAAGGAATAATGAAAAAAGTTGCACCAGGTGCTGAAGCCGTATCCTTATAGCTAGATAAATTATGTATCGTAAATTGCTCCGTTCCATTTTCTAATAACGCGAAGTTGCCTTGCATCCCAGCACTATCTATCAGTTGTGCAATTTTAGGATCTGTTTTAACATTATTGGGTGTACAGGCATTTACCAATACGATACAAATTGCTATTTTAAAATATTTTTGAATCATAGTCCTCTGTTTTTATTTCGATGTGCAAATTTACCACTTAATACTTACAAAAACACCCCTGTTCCAAGTACTTGGAACGGAGGTGTTTAAATAGTTTAAATAGGTCAGTTTCGACTACTGTATACCTAATAATTCTACTTCAAAAATTAAGGTAGATCCAGGTCCGATAGTAGGCCCAGCAGAACGATCACCATATGCTAAATTAGCAGGGATAAACAATTTCCACTTACTTCCTACTGTCATTAATTGAACAGCATCTTGCCAACCCTTAATTACTCCATTTAAAGGGAAACTGATGGGTTCGCCTCTTTGAACTGAACTGTCAAAAATGCTTCCGTCAATTAAAGTGCCATGATAATGACATTTAACCGTGTTGGATAAAGTAGGCTTTACAGTTCCTGTTCCAGCCACAAGGACTTCATATTGCATGCCGTTAGACATACTTACTACTCCGGGCTTTTTAGCATTTTTAGCTAAAAATTCAGCGCCAATGGCGTGATTGATTGCGATTTTTTCTGCACTCATATTATCTTGGTATTTTTTGATACAAACATCTAATAAACTATCTGGAATGGCCGATTTAGCAATCACTCCAGCACTAAATCCTTTTTCAAATAAAGACATGATGATGTCTTGTAAACCCTGCCCTTTCATGCTTTGCGCTACGCGAAAACCTAATGCATAAGATGCACTGTCTTTTGAATTCTTAAATACAATAGGTGCAGAAGCAGCAACAGGCTTTTTAACTACGACTGCTTTTGAGGTTTGCCCGAAGCTAACCCCCATCATACAAAAAGAAACAAGGATGAATATAATTTTTTTCATTCTTTTATGTTGGTTGATTAATAATTGAATAAAGGTGAACGCAAAAATACATTATAAAATGCTATTTTAATAATTGATCCAAGCATTGTTGCACCTTTTCAGTGGCCATTTTAGCTTGAACCGATTTCATTTGAGCTGCAATTTGGCTAGTACACAAATTACCAATACTACCTTCGTGGGTGTGTTTGATATCCGTAGTATAGCTAAATTGACCTGCTTCAATATCCTTACCTATTTTTTGATAAGCGTCTCTAAAAGGCATGCCTGCATTCACTAATTTATTTACTTCCTCCACACTAAATAAATATTGGTATTTAGGATCTGCTAACAAATCCTTTTTGACTTCCATATTTTCAATCATCAAAGACGCCATTTCAATACAATTTCTAAGTTGCCCAAAAGCAGGAAATAAATGTTCCTTTAATAATTGCAAATCACGGTGATAGCCAGAAGGTAAATTGGTGGTCATCATCATGATCTCATTTGGCAAAGCTTTAATACGATTACAATAAGATCTAATTAATTCAAATACATCCGGATTTTTTTTATGCGGCATGATACTTGATCCAGTCGTTAAAGTATCGGGGAAATGAATAAACCCAAAATTCTGATTCATGAACAAACAAGCGTCCATGCTTAGTTTAGATAAGGTATCCGCCAAATTCGCCAAAGCCATGGCTGTAATTCGCTCTGCTTTTCCACGACCCATTTGTGCATATACCACATTATAATTTAAAGTCTCAAATCCTAATAATTCGGTTGTCCTTGTTCTATTAATGGGGAAAGAAGAACCATACCCAGCTGCAGATCCCAGTGGATTTTTATTTATAATCGTATAGGCAGATTGCAAAAGCGTCATATCATCTACTAAGCTTTCGGCATAAGCACCCAACCAAAGTCCAAAGGACGAAGGCATGGCTAATTGTAAATGCGTATAGCCCGGTAATAAATCATTTTTATGCAATTCACTTTTTGCTTGTAGTAATGTAAACAAATCTTGCACTGATGCACTCAATTGAATCAATTCGGCACGAAGAAATAATTTGATGTCCACTAAAACTTGGTCATTTCTACTACGGGCACTATGAATTTTTTTACCAATATCCCCTAATTGGGCAGTTAATAAAATTTCAACTTGAGAATGAATGTCTTCTACCCCAGGTTCTAACTTAAATTGACCTGCTTCAATAGAACGATAAATTTCAATGAGGGCTTTTTTTAATTGGCCTAATTCAGTGGCTGTTAATAAGCCTACTTCTGATAACATAGTGGTATGTGCAATAGATCCTAATACATCATATGCAGCAAGGTACTGATCCATGGCTTGATCATTCCCGATGGTAAATTTTTCTACAGCCCCTTCTACCTTATTATTTTTTTGCCAAAGCTTACTCATTATTAAAAATAGTTGAAATTAATTGAATATAAGTCATAATGCCTTCTTCGATTTCATTGATGAATATAAATTCATCGGCCGTATGACTACGCGCTGAATCACCAGGTCCCATTTTTAAAGTAGGGAATGTCATTAAGGCTTTGTCAGAAGTCGTCACTGATCCATAATAACCTTTTCCAATCGACAATCCTGCTTTGATTATAACATGATCTAAAGCAATTCCAGTTGATCTTAATCTTAAACTCCTTGGTGTTACTTCCGACTTCACATGCTGTGCGATAGTAGCTAAAATTTCTTCAAAACTATATAATTCATTCACACGCACATCTACCACCATTTTGCAAGTGGAAGGAACGACATTATGTTGTTTGTTATCTGTTTCAATTACTGTTACCGTCATTTTAACCTGCCCTAAAATTTCAGACACTTTCTCAAATTGATAATTTTTAAACCAATCTAAGTCGGATAAAATTTTATACAATGCATTTTCTCCTTCGGATCTGGCTGCATGTCCTGCTTTACCAGTGGCTACTACATCCAATACCAACAAACCTCTTTCGGCAATAGCCATCTCCATTTGAGTAGGCTCTCCAACAATACCAAACTCAATTTTAGGAAGTTGTAGTAATACTAATTCAATGCCATCATGACCCGAAATCTCCTCTTCAGCAGATGCAACAAAAATAATATTATAAGGTAGATTTTGCTGATCGTAAAAATATAAGAAGGTGGCAATTAAACTTACTAAACAACCCCCTGCATCATTACTTCCTAATCCATATAATTTCCCCTCCGTTTCAATTGGACTAAAAGGATCCACCGTGTAGCCTTTATTTGGCTTTACGGTATCGTGATGTGAGTTTAATAATAAGGAAGGTTTTTGTGCATCAAAGTGTAAGTTAAATGCCCAAATATTATTTTTTAATCTTTCTGTTTTAATATCTCGATCCGAAAAAAAAGAAGTGATCACTGTCGCTGTTTTATCTTCCTCCTTACTAAAGGAAGGAATAGCGATTAAAGCTTTTAATAACGCAAGGGCCTCCTTTTGAAGCCCTCTCATTTTATCTGTATTTTGTATATTATTAGTTGACATTAGTTCTTGATTGTCGTACCAGCGGTACCATTTATTAATTCATTCATTTTTTCAGCCTTCCCAATCAGAACCGATTTTACACCGCTACTTAAAGCTTGAAAAGCATTTTCCAATTTAGGAAGCATCCCTTCAAAGATAATTTTATCTTGCTTTAATTGGTCGTAAATAGGTTGGTTTATAAACGAAATAACAGAACCTTCATCTTGGATATTCTCTAAAACGCCTTCTTTTTCAAATCCATAAATAAGATGTACATCATACAGGCCAGCCATTGCAGTTGCAATGCTTTGTGCAATCGTGTCTGCATTGGTATTTAATAATTGACCCTTCCCATCATGAGTGATAGGGGCAATCACCAAGCGTCTATTTTGTATCAATTGTTCTTGAACAAATGCGCTATTCACAAAATCAATATCTCCCACAAACCCAAAGTCCACTGTACTTGTTATTCTTTTATGCGCTGTCATTAAATTAGCATCGACACCAGATAAACCTAATGCATTCACTCCCATTCCTTGTAATTGAGCCACGATCGTTTTATTGATATGACCCGCATATACCATCGTTACCATTTTTAAAGTGGCCTCGTCTGTAACCCTTCTTCCGTCTACTAACTTTTGTTCAATGCCTAAACTCGTTGCCATTTCCGTGGCCAACTTCCCGCCTCCATGCACTAAAATAGCCGACCCTTTCAATTTTGAAAAAGCTTGCAGACAAGTCGTTAACAAATTTGGATTGTCAACAATATTGCCTCCTATTTTAATGATGTATAAAGATTCCATAATTATTTTTGATCCTTAAAAGTCATAAATGATAATACCGATTGTGCCGCCCAGACTCTATTAGATGCTTGTTGTGTAACCATACTATTAGGGCCATCCAATATGGCATCACTTAATTCTATATTACGACGAACAGGAAGGCAATGCATTACTTTTGCATCTTGTGTCAATGCTAATTTTTCAATTGTTAACATCCACTGTGTATCAGTATTGAGCACTTTGCCATATTCATGATAGCTGCTCCAATTTTTTACATAAACAAAATCGGCGTCCTTTAAGGCGGCGTCTTGGTCATGCATTATATGAGCGCCCTTTGTATAGTCTGTCGATAATTCATATCCTTTAGGATGTGTTATAACAAAATCGGACTGTCCCCAAGCATTCACCCATTCACTAAAACTATTGGCAACACATTGAGGAATGGCTTTTATATGAGGCGCCCAGGTTAAAACTATTTTAGGTTTTCTACTTTTAAATATAGGATTCAAAGCCATTGACTCTTGAATAGTAATGATATCGGTTAAAGATTGTAATGGATGTAATGTCGCCGATTCTAAACTCACAATGGGAACACCCGCGTATTTAATAAATTGATGGATGATGTGTTCGGAATAATCCACAGATCTATCTTGCAAATTGGGAAAGGAACGAATACATAATATATCAAAATAGTTTCCCAATATAGTAGCTGCATCTTTGACATGCTCAACAGTGGTACCATTCATAATAGCCCCCTCTGCAAATTCCAATGCCCATCCTTCTTTATCTACATTAAAAACAATGGGCTCCATGCCTAAATTTTGAGCAGCCACTTGTGTACTTAGTCTTGTTCTTAAACTTGGATTTAAAAAAAGTAATCCAATGCGCTTATGCGCACCTAACTGCTTATCCAATAAAGGCTGCTTTTTGTAGGCCAAGGCTTTTGATACCAAGGCGTCAATGTTGGTTACATCCTTAACTGAAATAAATTGTTTCATATACTAAATTTAAGCTTTGGTATTGGAAAGCTGTTGAACCGCTTTATTTAAACCTATTAAAAATATTTCAATTTCTGCTGTTGTGATAGACAAAGAAGGCAATAAACGAATCACATTAGGTTTCGCTTCGCCTGTAAAAATTTTAAAATCATTCAACAATACCTTCTTAAGATCAGCAAATCCTTCTTCCATTTCAAAACCAATCATAAGCCCTCTTCCTCTTACTACTTTCACTCCTTTGATTTGTTGTAAAGCATGTATTAAAAAACTGCCTTTTTCTGCAGCTGCTTTTATTAAATTATCTTTTTGCATGACTTCAATCACCGCAAGTGCTGCTGCACAGGCCAATGGATTACCGCCAAATGTAGTACCTAACATACCAAATTTAGCTTGGATATGTGGCGCAATTAAGATACCTCCAATAGGGAATCCATTACCCATTCCTTTGGCCATAGAATAAATATCTGCATCAACACCCGCATGGTCGTGCGCAAAAAATTGACCTGTGCGTCCGTAACCACATTGTACACTGTCTGCAATATAAATAGCACCGTACTGATCACAATTTTTTCGAATAGCTTGTAAAAAAAGATCGCTTGCTTCGTAAATACCGGCCACTCCCTGAATGCCTTCAATAATAACGGCTGCAATAGCATCTGGGTTTTGTGCGAAACAAGTTTCTAATGCGGCCACATCATTGAAAGGTAAAAAAATAATATTGTCAGTTTCATTGACAGGGGCAATAATACTAGGATTATCTGTCGCAGCAACGGCTAATGAAGTACGGCCATGAAATGCTTTTTGAAATGAAATAATTTTTTTTCGTCCAGTATGGAAGGAGGCTAATTTTAATGCATTTTCATTGGCTTCGGCGCCACTATTACATAAAAATAATTGATAGTTTTTTTTACCGCTGATTTCATTTAAGGCAGTTGCTAATTTTTCTTGAATAGGCATGATCACCGAATTAGAATAAAAAGCCATTGCATGCAGTTGCGCTTCAATACTTTTTACCCAATGAGGATGTGTATGTCCAATACTAATAACAGCATGACCGCCATACATGTCTAAATAGGCTTGTCCTTTATCGTCCCATACATGACTACCCAATGCTTTGGTGATAGCGATAGGATTTAAAGGATATACTTTGAATAATGACATGTGTAATATATTTTAAAATTGACTAGCTTTTAATTGTAACCCTGCCGATTCGGAAAGACCCAACATTAAATTCATATTTTGTACCGCTTGACCCACTGCACCTTTTAATAAATTATCAATGACAGAATGAATAGCCACTTTATTACCCTGTTGTTCTATATGAATCAAACATTTATTGGTATTCACTACTTGTTTTAAATCGATATTTGTTTTACTAATATGAGTGAAAGGATGTGCTGCATAAAATGAATTGTACAAATCATATATAGCATTTAATGGCATATCTGTTGTCACAATAGAAGTCACAAAAATACCTCTAGTAAAATCACCTCTCCAAGGAACAAAATGAACAGCAGGCTGATGATTACCTTGAAGTAATTGTAAGCTTTGGTTTATTTCATGAAGATGTTGATGTTGTAAAGTTTTGTAGGCTTGTATGTTATTCGCTCTCCAGCTAAAATGCCCAGTGGCAGTTAAACTTTGGCCTGCGCCAGTGGATCCTGTAATTCCTGTTGTATATACATCCCCTAATAATCCTTTTGCAGCTAAGGGCAATAAACCCAATTGAATCGCAGTTGCAAAACATCCAGGATTAGCGATATTATGTGCTTTTTGTATGGCCTCTTTTTGCAATTCAGGTAAACCATATACAAAATTTCTTTCTCCTACTTGATGATGGGCCGATAATCTAAAGTCCTGTGACAGGTCAATTATTTTTACGGAAGCATGTATAGTGTATTTTGATAAAAATTGAGTTGCTTCACCGTGCCCAACACATAAAAATAAAACATCAATTGGAGGTATAGGATTAGCGCTAAATACCAAATCAGTCTCTCCGTATAAATCAGTATGCACACTGCTGACCAAAGCACCTGCACTGCTATTGCTATGCACAAACGAAATAGTGGCATGAGGATGACGCAATAATACACGCATTAATTCACCGCCTGTATAACCTGCTCCACCTACGATTCCAATTTTTATATTTTGCATCTTAATGTTTTTTATTTGACTCTTTGATATAATGTGCAATCGCTGTTTGATTGCCAAATATTTTAGTGAAACCTCTTACATCATTACCTGTCCATCCCGTATTCATTTCACCATACTTGCCAAATTTGGCACTCATCAAATCATTGGGTGATTCAATTCCGATAATTTGAAAACGATATGGATGTAATTGAATAAAGACTTCGCCTGAAACCTGAACTTGCGAATTAGTTAAGTAGGCTTCAATATCTCGCATCACTGGATCTAGTATTTGTCCCTCATGTAACCAGTTACCATAAAATTGTGCCAATTGATCCTTCCAAGATAATTGCCATTTTGTTAATACATGTTTTTCTAATGCATGATGCGCTTTTAAAATAACCATTGGCGCAGCTGCTTCAAAACCTACTCTTCCCTTAATGCCAATGATGGTATCCCCGACATGAATGTCTCTACCAATACCATAAGGACCAACTATTGATTGAATAAATTGAATAGCTTCAGTAGGGTATGAGAAAGTTTTTTGATTGACTGTTTTAATTTCGCCTTGCTCAAAACCTATCACCAATTCTTCTTCTGCACCTTGCTTTGTCATTTGTGTAGGCCATGCGGATTCAGGTAACATTCCTTTTGATTGTAATGTTTCTTTTCCTCCCACACTGGTTCCCCATAATCCTTTATTAATAGAATAAGCCGCTTTCTCAAAATTCATCTCCACCCCTTTTTCTTTTAAGTAAGTAATTTCTGCTTCCCTACTTAATTGTAAATCACGAATCGGTGTTAAAATTTCAACACCAGGAATCATGATATTAAAAATCATATCAAAACGCACTTGATCATTTCCCGCACCCGTACTTCCGTGCGCCACAATATTGGCACCCAATTTTTTTACATGCGCTGCAATATGTAAGGCTTGACTTAATCGCTCTGCACTTACACTTAATGGATAAGTATTATTTTTTAAAATATTGCCATAAATTAAATACTTAATGATACTGTCATAATAACCTTGTACCGCATTCACTGTGGTATGTGTCTTTACTCCTAATGCATAGGCATGCGCTTCTACTTTTTTTAATTCCTCTTCAGTAAATCCACCTGTGTTCACAATAACGCTATGCACTTCCAATCCCTTTTCTAAGGTTAAATATTTAACACAAAAAGTGGTATCCAATCCGCCACTAAATCCAACTACTACTTTTTCCATAATCAATTATTTTTTTATAAGCCAACTCAACAGTTTGCTTTGTTTTATCTTCATAAATCTTTCGTATAATTTTGAATTATTCGAAAATGCAGCAACCACTTCTTTCGTATCCTGTGATTGCTTGGGTTCATATAACATGGCTGTGCACATACAATTTTTACGATCCTTACTCATTAAAATATCGTAGTTCACGCAACTTTTACAACCTGCCCAAAATTCTTCATCATCGGTTAATTCACTATAAGTAACAGGCTCGTACCCTAATTCACTGTTAATTTTCATAACAGCTAATCCAGTCGTTAAACCAAACAGCTTTGAATTCGGATATCTTTCTCTAGATAATTGAAAAATAGTTTGTTTGATTTTTTTAGCAATCCCTGTCTTTCTATAAGCAGGTGCTACAATCAACCCGCTATTTGCTACAAATTGTCCATGTTGCCATGCTTCAATATAACAAAAGCCCACCCATTCTCCAGTAGCTGTCAATGCAATAACAGATTTACCTTCCTGAATTTTTTGAGATACATATTCAGGGCTTCTTTTGGCAATACCGGTACCACGCGCTTTTGCGGAAGAGGCCATTTCGTCGGTGATGGTAGCTGCATATGAAATATCGCCACTATCGGCTAATCGAACTATAATGTTTGGTTCCAATGATGTAAATAATTTAAATGATTGAACAGTTTGGCGGTTAAAGAGACTATGTCGGGGCTTTTTCCACTGATAGGGGCAACTGCCAATTGCTCGTCCTATCAGAATCCACGTCGATAAAAGAATTTATCCAAACGCGGAAAACGAGTCGCCCTAGGGCTGTTCAAAACAGGGACCGGTGCATTTTGTGCACTAGTTAAAATGATATGTTGTATTGCCTGTTTCATTTAATAATATCCTTATTGAAGGAATGAGGTGTAAAAGTATTAAATAAATACATAAACGAGCCCCCTTTTGCCTTAAAATTTGGCTTTTAGACCTATAATGCGACTAATCTTCACTAAAAGAATAGGTGTTAGTATGTATTTGAGCATGGAGAGATGTAATTTTGCTTCAATAGAAACCTAAATCAAACGCTATGAAAAAGATCCTTTCAGTAACCCTGCTATCTACTATTTTAATCATGACTGCTTGTGGAAATGCAACGCCTCCTTCCAATGATTTGGCAAAGTCAGACACGATCGCAAAAACAAAAATGGACAGCACCACTGAAAAAACTTATGACATTGCATTGTTAGATAATAAAAAAGACCCTACCTGCGGCATGCCTGTTACTGCTGGGGTAACTGATACTGCTCATTATGATCATAAGGTTTATGGATTTTGCTCGACAGGATGTAAAGATGAATTTTTAAAAAATCCAAAAGCAAATATAGCAGCAGCTGAATTAAAATAAGCGTTACTGTAATTTGAAACAATAAGAATGCAATTATTTTATAAAGGTGTTTAGCTTTTTAATGAGCCCTTCTGCCATTCTGAAAAAACCAAGATCGGTTAAATGAACCCCGTCCACTGTGGCTTCGCCATCGGCTCCTATCAATCCCTTTGAAGGCAGGTAATAAATATGATGATCACCTTCTTGCTTTAATAATTCATAGGCTTTCAAAAAACTTTGGTTGATTGATTTAATTTTTTCATCCACAGTTGAAATAAATCTTGCTGTGGGATATTCAATTTGCTCCACTAATAAGATAGGCGTATGCGGACTTAATTTTCTAAGTTGTTTTAAAAAAGGAAGCGTACGTTCCTCAGCTAGTTGCGGACTTAAATTAGGACCACAATCAATAACATAACAGGAGGCATTGATACTTGCCATGACCACTGCAAGCATGGAATCAAGTTGACCATTTCCACTAAATCCTAAATTGATGGTTTCCCTTTGTAATCTTCTTTCAATGATTGCTGGATAAGCCATTCCACTGCGCATGGCAGACGCACCTTGTACAATGCTCGTGCCATAAAAAACAATAGGTTTTTTATTTTCAAAAACAGAATGCGTTACATTTTGCACCATCGCATTGGAATCAATTCCTATGAATAATGAATCGGTTGTTTCATAATCGGGCAAATACAATAAATAAGATCGCTTCTTGCCATCCAACCCTTTTATGATGGTAGCGTCCTGACCACTAGCATGATTGGGTCTGCCAATACCAACATAATACCAATTATCATGATCTAATGCATACAAATCCAAACCTTTCACAAGTGTTGCAGCTACATGCGGATAGCTAGTACTAGCGCCAGTCTTCCACTTTGCGTTTATTTGAGTCGAATTAGATTCAAAATAAATAGCGAGACCGGTTGAGTTAGTACTTAGTTGCCAAACAGGCAATCGAAGTAATGTTTCTAAGCTATCTGGGAAGCGTCGATAAGTGGTTTGTTTAGGGAATGGCCTTCCTAAAATAGTCAAGCCTTGCATGGATTGAAAACGAATAGGCGCTTGCGCCTTTATAAAATAAGATATAAAAAGAATGGGTAATAAAATCCAAAGTTTTTTCATCATCTAAAGTTTAATACTCTAAATATAATAAAAAAAGTAGTTGGAGTTGCTAACTAAATAAGTAGGCAATATCATCTTTGGACAAGGATTTTACAAATCCATCTTCATCCGAAATTAAGTCTTTCGCTAAGGATCTTTTACGATCTTGTAATTTCAAAATTTTATCTTCAACAGTATCGTTACAAATCATACGATACGCAAAAATGTTTTTTGTTTGACCAATACGATGGGTACGATCTATGGCTTGTTGCTCCACTGCAGGATTCCACCAAGGATCCACAATATATACATAGTCGGCGGCTGTTAAGTTCAATCCTACTCCACCTGCTTTTAAAGAAATTAAAAATACCCTACAGTTATCGTCATTTTGAAAACGCTCAATAGCTCTTTCTCTTTCCTGAATGGTGCTGCTTCCGTCAAAATATTCATAATCAATTCCCATTTTGGTCAATTGCTCCTTGATTAATCCCAGCATACCTAAAAATTGGGAAAAGACCAATGCTTTGTGACCGCCAATATTTTCAGCAATTTCGCGTGTTAATTCATCCAATTTCACTGAAGCATTTGGATAATTTTCTTCTTTTAAAATAGCAGGGCTATCGCAAATTTGGCGCAATTTCATTAAGCCTTGCAAAATAGATAATTGTGATTTTTGAATCCCTTTTTCTTCCACCATCCCAATCAATTTATCTCTATAATCATTACGGTAAGCTTCATAAATTTTTCTTTGCTCATCGCCCATTTCGCAATACAATACCATTTCTTGCTTTTCAGGTAAATCCTTTGCTACTTGCTCTTTGGTACGTCTTAGTATAAAAGGGAAAACCGATTTTCTTAAATGTTCTTTTTGCTCCTTCTCGTCAAATTTATCAATCGGCATCGAAAAATTATGTTTAAAATATTCAATGGTGCCTAACATGCCGGGGTTTAAAAAATTCATTTGAGCATAAATATCAAATGTATTGTTTTGCAATGGCGTACCACTTAAACACAATTTATTTTTTGCTTTTAATAAACAAGCGGCCTTGGTTACTTTACTTGAAGGATTTTTAATGGCCTGACTTTCATCTAGTATCACATAATCAAAATCAACTTCAATAAACATTTTAATATCACTTCTGAGTGTACCATAAGTAGTAATGATGACTTCGATATCCTCTTTTAAAATTTGCTTACGGCTTCTGGTTCCACCATGATGGATTTGATAAGTTAAACTAGGTGTGAATTTTTTTAATTCATTCTGCCAGTTAAACAATAGGGTTGTTGGACATACTACTAAAGCAACCAACTTGCCATTTTTTTCCTTTAAATGTTGCAAGAAAGATAAGGTTTGAATGGTTTTACCCAATCCCATATCATCGGCCAATATACCACCCCATTGTACATCATGTAAATAATTTAACCACTGAAATCCGCTCACCTGATAAGGCCTAAGTATGGGCATTAAATGTGCTGGTGGTGCAATATCCGTTATCGCGTATCGCTCTCTAATTTTTTCGTACTTGCCTTCTAATTGAAATATTAATTCTTCCTCGTCTCTTTGTTGGTATAATTCATCAAGGATGGAGAAATGATATTTACTTAATTTAAGATTATCTGTTTTTCCTTCTCCTACTTTAAATAATAAGGAATACTTATTGAGCCATTTTTCTGGAAGGACGCCTAAACTACCATCTTTTAAAGGAATAAATTGTTGTTTGTTGGACAACATATTTTTAATATCCTGTATAGACACTTTTTGATCGCCGAAGGAAATTTCAACTTTAGCGTCAAACCAATCCGTATTACTACTAATGTATAAACGAGTGGATGGCTTTGCTGTATTGAATTTAAATTGCTTTAAATATTCGGTACCAAATAATGGAATTTGTTTTTCGCGTAAAGTATCAATGAAAAGAAATAGCCAATTATTTTTTAAAACCTCTGCTCCTTTTAAGGACAAGACATTTCCTTCATTAAATCGAACAAAACCTGAGTGCAATTGCTCTATCTCATTCACTAATGTCCTTTCTGCGGCAAGTTCTCTTTCTAAAATGATAATCTTATCTCCCACTTGTTGAATGACTGAGGGACCATCGTCTTTTTGAACAATGATGTCATTGTAAACAAACAAAGGCTCGAAATGTAAATATTGTTGCTCCTCTTTTAATAAAATTTGAAGGGTAGGCTTCACCCCTTTTACTTTCTCTTGTGCAACATTGTCAAGTTCTACTTTAAATAATTTAGATAAAGGCAATAAAGTAGATTGTAAATAACCAGGCCATTGGTCAAATTTAACTTCGTGGTAACCCGTAGGTAAAAATTGCTCAATCCAAATCAAATCCTCTTTTGTTTTCCAACAAAAAAATTGATGCTGATGCTGAAAGATATAATGCGATTTAGCATGATTGTCTTCAATGGGAACTTTACCATCTGGTAAATTCACTTGTGCATATACAATAT
The DNA here is from genome assembly GCA_026391435.1 of Bacteroidota bacterium. GTDB lineage: Bacteria > Bacteroidota > Bacteroidia > Chitinophagales > Chitinophagaceae > Sediminibacterium. The sequence continues at coordinate 73,033 of JAPLEJ010000040.1, read as the reverse complement.
ATCGGTCGGATTCTCTTTCTACTTTGAAACAAGGTTGGATATTTGCAAAAACCAATTCTGCTTTTTGTAAATTTGCGGTAGTAAAAGGTTTATTATGCGGAATAAAAAAGCTAAAAGGATGCTCAGATAAATCCTTCCATAATTTTTCAATTTTAGGATGTAAATATTCTTGAATATGTCCCTTTGTATCTTCTGGTAAATTAGATTCTTCTGTATGAATGATATTATCCCATAATTGACCAAAAGGAGAATTTTTATTTAAATACTTCGTCAGTTCTGCTGGTTGTAATTTGCGAACCAATTGAAGTAATAATTTATCTTCTTCTTTTATTTCATCTGGTATCACAAATTTGGAAATATCCAATTTTTCAACCTTACCTACATAAGAAGTCCCATCTTCATTCACTTCACCCTTGATCACATTAAAATTGATATAAGGATATTCGGTAGGATGGTGTTGCATGACAAGCCCTAGTCGCTCAATGGTTTTTTGAGGCGGGGCTTTGGTTTCATCTATTTCTTCAATATCCCAATCATTTCCCATAGGGCGCTTGAAAGAGGATTTTCGTTCTTCATTTATTTTTTTGATGCCCGCATCCAATACTTTTAAAAATGGTTTTCCGTCATGATAAATAAATTCAAATTTATCCTTGGTATTATCTTCCAAACTGTAACCATACAGCGCTAATAGTTTATTTTTTTCTCGATCCCAATTTCGAATGGTCTCAAAATAATCAGCCCCTTTTAATTGAAACAATTGTAACAACAATACGGTCTTATGTATACATAACGGGTATTCTGTTTCAGATAAGCAGTCGCAAGAAGTATCAAAAAATCTTTCTTCATTTTTTTGAATGATGATATGATGGGTTTTGCCTGCCATATCCATTTCTGCTACCACTCGCTCATTTTCACTTGAAACAATATGAGGTCGTATTGACTTTAAGGTAGTTTCAGCCTTTTCGAAAGTGGCTTTTGAGCAAAGCATCCGAATGGTTTTAAGATCTAAAACTTTAGCTCTTAGCTGCGTATGTGAAGTGTTATAAGAAGCTGGTTTGTAATCCAACAAATTCTTATCAAGTAAATCCTGTATATAAAATAAGGCAGCTGCTTTATGTCTACAAACCTCCGATAAATTATAAGGACATCCACACCTTAATGATAAGGTAGCTGGATTTTTAAAATTTTCAATAGTGACTTTATAGTAAGTAGTGTAGCCATCATCTTTGACCCTGCAATGGATACTTCCTATTAAAGGATCAAATTTGACCAATTCAATATTTTTCAAGGCAAAAATTTTCTTGCCTCTACGAATCACCTCTTCGGTGCCGTAGCTATAAATGTGTTTAACTAAATAGGGTAATGCCATAATTATACAAATAACCCTTCAAAAAGGGCAATCTGCAAATGTAGGGCTTTGCGGGCTATATTCATAGCCCAATTTCATAAAATAGCTGAAAATGAATGAATTATAGTCCGTTTATTAAGGCGCCCTCTTTATAAATAGGTATAGAAGGGGCCGTATCCATCGAAATACAATACAACATATCTTGTTCCAAGCCATAAGCAGCTAAACGATGCCAATGGGTGGTGGTTTGAATGTATTGGGCTAAATCATCCTTATGCTGGCAATACAATTGATTTGCCATCAAACTACTATCACAATGAATGGTAAAATCATCTTTAAGTGCTTCAATGATTGCTCCAGCAAATAAAGTATCCTCAATATTGAATCTATTCTTCCAACCCGAACATGCTAATATAACGGGAACACCTTGTTGTTTTAGATAGTTGGCAACAGCTGAAAAATTAGGGAAGGACCCGGTGATGATGTCCTTAGCCCCTTGCTTTAAAGCCATATGTAATAATTTAGTGCCATTGGTCGTGGTGATCACTAAAATTTTATTTTCGATAAATGACCTTGGATATTCCGACGGCGAATTACCATAAGATAATCCTGGTATGATTTTGCCATCTCTTTCCCCTGCAGTAACTCCTCCAGTTTGCTTGCCCATTTCAATACATAATTCAGGTGAGTCAACTGGTATGATTTTTCTTGCGCCATTAAATAAAGCAGTGGCCATCGTAGAGGTTGCCCTGAACACATCAATAATAACTACGATACTATCTTTTATTTCATATAAGTCTAGCAACTGAGGAGTTAAAACAGTATGTATACTGGGTTTGGATTTTTTTTGCGCCATAGGACCACAAATATACAAAATGCGGGAAGTTTACACAAGCTCTTTTTTCTTGGTTAAGATTAAAATTTCTGAAATGTAGATGTCTGTACTTACTCTTTTTACTGCATTTTTGTCGGTATAGGATTTGTTCATCAATCTACCTTCTACAGCGACCTCAATACCTTTTTTTAAAAATTTTTCAGCGTACACTGCTAATTTAGACCAAGCCACTAAATTAAACCATTGTGTTTCGTCTACCCATTCGCCTTTGGCATTTTTGTAGCGATCATTCACTGCTAACCGGATATTGGCTAGTTTTTTTGTTTCATCAAAAATTTTAATTTCTGGATCTGCTCCTAAGTAACCCATTAACTGTACTCGATTTTTAATTGCTTTCATTTATCTATGTTTTGTTGAGAAACAAAAATGCAATTACTATGAATACAGATGTACAGTATTTATTCCCTTAAATACGGGTACAAATACAGGGAATCAATTTAAAGCCAGTCTTTATTTAAAAGGAAACTTGACCACCTTGGCTTTAACTAAAGTATTACGAATGTCAATATAAATGTCGGTATCCAATTTAGCAAATGAGGTTTGGACATATCCAAGACCGATGCCTTTGTTTAAACTAGGAGCTTGTGTTCCTGAAGTCACAGAACCAATTTCATTACCTGCTGCATCTTTAATTAAGTAATAATGTCTAGGTATGCCACGATCAATCATTTCAAAACCTATTAATTTTTTGCTAACTCCATTTGCTTTTTGTGCAGCCAATGCTGTTGAATTGGTAAATTCTTTATTAAATTTTGTAATCCAACCTAGTCCTGCTTCTAATGGACTAGTGGTATCATCAATATCATTACCATATAAACAAAATCCCATTTCTAATCTTAAAGTATCACGTGCGCCTAAACCTATGGGCTTAATACCAAAAGGGGATCCTGCTTCAAACAAAGCATCCCAAATTTTATTGGCATTGTTATTGATGTCTTCAAAATAAATTTCTACTCCTCCTGCTCCAGTATAACCAGTGGCACTAATTAAAACATTATCAATATCTAATAGTTTCCCTTTTAAAAAACTATAATAAGGAATATTCATTACATCCATTGATGTAAGTGTTTGTACAATTTGCGCCGCCTTGGGTCCTTGCACTGCCAACAAAGCTGTTTTAGGACTTATATTATGCATCTCAACTCCTTTCGTATTATGCTGCACTATCCAGTTCCAATCTTTTTCAATGTTGGAAGCATTCACCACCAACATGTACACTTTATTTTTTTCAACGCAGTACACCAATAAATCATCCACAATGCCGCCTGTCGCATTAGGTAAACAACTATACTGTGCTTTACCATCTTCTAAAACGGATGCATCATTTGAAGTAACACGTTGAATCAAGTCCAAAGCATCGGCCCCTTTTAAAACAAACTCTCCCATATGACTTACGTCAAAGACGCCAACCCCATTGCGCACTGCAGCGTGTTCGTCGTTTATTCCGGTATAACTAATCGGCATATTATAACCTGCAAAGGGCGCCATCTTAGCACCTAAAGCAATGTGTTTGTGGGTAAAGGGGGTAGATAAAACTTCGCTCATCAGAATTTAATTTAGTCAAATATAGCAAAAATAAAACACCCCTCTTTTCAGAAGGGTGTTAATATTTTAAAAACTATAGAAAGTGCCAACCAGGTTTAATAAGCAAACCTTTCCATCACCCATTGCAAATCGCCAAACTTGTTTGCCACTTTGCTCACATTATTCAAATTGGGTATCACTGCAGTATTATTGGTAATCGTTTTTTTATCTTTTTGATCGTTTGATTTTTTTTCTAATGCACGATTAATTTGTTCTAATTCTTTCATTTTCTCTGACCTAGATTTTTTCAAATCGCCTTCTAGTTTTTGACGTTCTTGTTTTAAATCCTTTAACTGCTGCTCGATATCGTTTGTATCTTCATCCTGTCCCACTTCATTGTCAATATCCATTCGGCCAATTTTTTCTAATCCTGATGCCGTCATCAAATATTCAACACCTCTATCATAACTAAAAGACTCATCATCAAAGGAATTATTCCACTCCCCATCCCATGAATCATTCCCGAAACCAATGTCACCCATTCTTTCTGTGCGAATACCATGGCCATTGACATTCATATTAATTTGCTGCCATCCCTTTTTAGCAATCTTAATGCGCTTCCCAATAGGAACAGCTATGGTCATAATGACATGTTGATTTCTAAACTTATCTTGTTTATTAATTCCAATACCACGATCTAAAAATAAAACGCTGTCCTTTTGAGTGATGTTAAAATTGATGTTATTAGCAAGTTTATTGGCTTCTTCCTTAGTGCTTCCGTTACTTAGTTTTATTATTTTAACTTCAAAACTATCAGTTTTAGATTGTGTAATTCGGATACGTAAATTTCTTACATAAAAAGTATCTTCATCAGTATACTTTTCAAAAGGAGTAATATTAAACCAATGGTCCTCATAGTACTTCATTTTAGGTTCTGAAGTCACCGTTAAAAAATTCAATTTCGCATTCGTTAATACAACCGTTTTTTCAACTGGGGTATTATGTTTAGAAAAAGATTTAGTTAAACTTGAAAAAAACAAAAATATACAAACCCAACCCAAAATCCATAAAGCCCAAAAGCTAGATCGGATTAATAAATTCGCTTTTTTAAAGCCCGCTAGTTTACGCACAACGGCTGTCACAATACCTATAACAGGAACCCAAATAAATAAAATAATAGCTCCAATGACATACCAATTTTGTAATCCATCTTCTAAGATAAATTTTCTAAGTGGTAATAAACTAGTTCCTGCCACACCTAAACCAAACAAAGCCGCAAGTAATGAAATAATAATGATCCCCAATATAAAGTAGACAAAGGCTTTGATTAAAATAGTGATGATATTACCTGCAAAATGAAAACATCCTTTATTTTCTGACTTATTATTATTAGATATGTTTTCATCTTTGTTTTCATTTGGACGATTTGAACTTTCTTCACGACGGGCCGATCTTGCTTCCCGACGCGCTGATCTTTGAGCGCTACCCCATGATTTTGCTCTCGTTCCAAAACCTTCTAAATCACTTTGAATGGTATTCTTTATACTATTCAAATCTACTTTTTCACCTACCATTTCTAATTTATCTGCGCTGGTTTTAGCTTCGGGCAATACCAACCACAAAACAATATATACAAAAACAGCACCTGGACTAAAAGTAATATCTAATAAATTAGGGAAATCCGGTGAATCCCAAAATTGCCATAAATGCAGGTGTCTAAAATTGACCACAAAGCGTATAAAAGGTATTAAAAATAAAATTCTCACAATCCAAACTTGAATACTAAAATATTTTGCCAAGCCCGAACTCACGCCACCAATCAATTTGTTTTCTATGTCTCTAAATAAACGCTTGCGAACACCACCTACTTCTTTGACAGAAGTACTAGGTACTGCAATCCATAAAATTAAATACCCCAAAATATTCACGCCGATTAAAAATATCCATAATATTCTTACTAAAAGTGGATCTAAATTAAAATAATTAGCAATACCACTACAAACGCCGCCTAATACTTTATTGTGTTCGTCGCGATATAGTTTTTTATTTTGTGTTTGATCTTTATTGCTTGACTCATTATCGTGATCATTGCCACCCGCCGTATACTCAGTAGAATAAGTATTGGAAGATGAACTTGCTTCAAAGCCATCCTGGGCTTCAAAATCAGCTGGACGACCAATACTTGTAATAATTAAATTCATATCCACTTCGGTAATACATGGCGCCCCTTTTTTCAAACGATCGTCACATAATTCTGCAATACGACAGTCAATATCATTTATAATTTCATCGCAACCTTCTTCGTTTTTAAAATAGTCGCGTAAACTATCAATATATTGTTTTAAAATTTCATATGCTAATTCTTCAATGGGAAGAATGCGTCCTTGAAAATTAATATTGATTACTTTTTTCATTGTCTTTTATTTATAAAGCTTGATTCGCTTCTGGTGTGTTAATATGATTTGTGTTATTTGTAATAAGCTGCACTGCATCGGCCATTTCATTCCATGTTTTTAATAAAACATTATAGGCAGCATTGCCTTCGTCTGTCATCACAAAATATTTTCGAGGTGGTCCGCTAATACTTTCTACCCAACGATAATTTAATAAGCCTGCATTTTTTAAACGAGTCAATAAAGGATATAAGGTTCCTTCTAGAATGTGCAAATTGGCCAGTTTCATTTTCTCAACAATATCACTTGGATATACTTCCCCTTGTTGAATGATGGACAATATGCAAAACTCCAAAACGCCCTTGCGCATTTGACTTTGTGTGTTTTGAATATCCATAATTATAAGATTGAAACACAAAGATACCTAAAATTATAGTACTATGCAATACATAGTACTATAATTATTTTTATAAATATGATAATAGATTGATTAACAATATATTATATAAAATATAATTCTTTGAACGAGCTTAGAAAAGGATAAATGGTAGGAAAAATAACTAGTTTTTAGGGGCAGGTGTACCTAAAATTGACTCTATGATTGAAGTAAAAAAGCTGACCAATATCCCAAATAAAAAGGCGGTAAACCATCCACTCACATGAAATCCTGGTACAATTTCAGAAACAGTAAAGATGATGAAAATATTAATCAGAATTAAAAATAGCCCTAATGTGAAAACAGTAAATGGAATGGTTAATACCACTAAAATGGGTTTTACAAAATTATTAAGTAAGCCTAAAACCAAAGCTACTAATAAAGCGGTGATGGTATTATCCACAGTCACTCCTTTCATTAAATAGGCAACCAATAAAACAGCCAATGCAGTTGCAATTGTTTTAGTAAAAAATTTTCCCATATTATTCATTTTACTGGATCAAATGAGAGTAAGATAAATTGAATTCATTTAATACACTACTAATTCATAAAAATCTTCTGGTTGAAAATATTTTTCAGCCAAGGCCTTTAATTCTTCTGGCTGTATCGCCCTTACGATATCAATGGTCTTATAAAAATATTCCTCGTTTAAATCATTTAAGATATAAGTTTTCCAACGACCAATGATTTGAAAGGGCCCATCTAAGTCGCCCAACAAACCACCTAACATATAATTTTTAACCAATTTTAACTCATCTATTTCGACCAACTCTTCTCTTAATTTTTTCATTTCCTTATATACTTCCTCCATGGTTGGCTTGCATACATCCTTACCTGCATCTGTACTAATCATCCAAGCACAGGATTGAACATGGTTTTGTAAGTAACTATGTATGCCATAGGTATAGCCCTTATCCTCTCTAATATTACGCATTAAACGCGAACCAAAAAATCCACCAAAAATATTATTCAATACTTGCGTAGGTGCAAAATCGGGATGATGTCTATTTGGGAAATGTCGTGCAATACGAATAGACCCTTGTACCGATTCAGCATCATTAATCACACTATACTTTTTTTGTGTTGCAGATACAATAGGATGCATCACTGCAGGGATTTCCTTTTTATTTAAAGGCAACTGACCAATATTATTATTTAAAAGCTCCTGCATATTGCCTGGGAACTTACCTGCCATAAAAATAATACACTTGCCCTGTTTATAATAAGTATCATAAAAACAATGCAAATCCTCCTTATTTACATTTCTATAATCTTGCTCAAGGGCATACTTTCCATAGGGATGATCAATACCAAATAAATATTCATCAATTAAACGATTGGCGATAAAATCGCCTTTTTTTAAATTAAGGGATAATCGTTGAATTAAATTTTGTTGATAAATCATTAATTCTTTCTCAGGAAAATTAGCTTCTGCAATTAATTCACCCACTATTGGAATTACTTCCTTAAAATATTTGGTCAAGCAATGTAAAGCAATGGTAGCTGTTTCATTATAGCAATTTCGACTTAGATGTGCTCCGTAAAACTCAAAGGCTTCATTAATCTCAAAAGCGTTTTTTTGCGTGGTCCCATTTTTTAATAAAAAATTAGTGGCCGCAGCTACCCAATTTTTTTGTTCATAAGTATTGCCTGCAAAAAAAACCATATCCATCAGCATCACTTCTTCAGCACCCCCTTCATAGGTATACACTTCTACTTGATTGTCTAAAACAAAGTGCTGATAAGGCTTTAATTGAATATCAAAATCAATAGCATCTTTGATAACAGGAGCAAGAAGTCGATCTAATGCCATGATGTTAGGATTTACTATAATAATATAATGTGTTACGATGGTTGTCCTGAAAAATTTCTTGTGCGGTTTGTTTTAAAATTTCAGGTGTGACTAGTTGGTATTTTTCTAGTTCCTGGTTCATTAAATTCGCATCCCCTAGCAATTCATAAAATGCCAAACTATGTGCCCTATTCATGATGCTCATATCCTCAAAACAAATTAAGCTTTCTGTTTTATTAATTACTTTTTGCACTTCGTTCATGGGCATCAAAGTGTTTTTAATTATTTCTATTTCGTCCATGACTGCTTTTTCGGCAACCGACATGGTCACTCCCTTTACCAGCTTACCCTCAATCACAACAAGTCCTGGTTCTACTGCTCCAAAATGATAACAATCAATCGATGAAAAAATTTGTTTCACTTTGATCAATTGCTCATATAATCTTGAAGTAGCGCCTCCGCCAATGACATCAGTTAATAAATCAGTTGCATGATAACGCGCATCCATGCGACCACCCATATGCCATGTCATCATTAACATATCTAATGGCACGTCTGCACGCACATCCATTGATCTACTTTTTTGTTGTACCGGTTCTGCAGGTAAATCTCTTTGATACAGCTTGCCCGCTGCAATAGGAGCAAACCATTTTTCAGCCAATTGTTTTACTTGAGCAGTGGTAACATTTCCTGTGACAACTAAAATGGCATTGTTAGGTCGATAAAATTGGAAAAAGAAATCTTTTACATCTTGCATTTTTGCATCTTCCACATGGGCTAGTGAAGCGCCAATGGTCATCCAACGATAAGGATGCTTTGTGTATGCCAACTCCCTCATTTTATGCCAAGCATCTCCATAGGGCTTATTGATATAATGTTCTTTAAATTCTTCGCAAACTACTTTGCGTTGTACTTCTAAACTTTTTTCACTAAAAGCAAGTGATAACATTCTATCACTTTCTAACCAAAATGCAGTTTCAATATTTTCGGCAGGAATTTGACAATAATAATTGGTTAAATCATTGGTGGTATAAGCATTGTTTTCGCCACCTGCGCGTTGCAAGGGCTCATCATACACAGGTATATTGACACTACCCCCAAACATTAAATGCTCAAATAAGTGGGCGAAGCCTGTTTTTTTAGGGTCCTCATCTTTCGCACCTACATTATACAAAACATTCACCACGGCCATAGGTGTGCTGCTATCCTGATGTACAATGACTTTTAGGCCATTGGCAAGTTCAAATTTTTCAAATTGTATCATAAAGAGGTCAAAATTACTTAATAAGTACAATAGTTCCTTTTCTATTGCTTGCTATGGTCATTTAATTTTATCGAAAACCGATAAAATCAACCAAAATAGTGCTTTTCAACAAGGTGTTAATCATGTAACTTTGCTGACATTTAAAAGTATAGATATGCAGCTTGAAACACTTTACCAACGCGCCTTAAATTTTGAACATTTAAGCAAGGAAGAAGGGATGTTTTTATTCGAAAATGCCCCGTTGGCTGAATTGAGTTATGTTGCCAACGAATTAAGAAAAAAGCAAGTGCCCCATGGAAAAGTAACATGGCAGATAGATCGTAATTTAAATACCACCAATGTTTGTATAGCCAACTGTAAGTTTTGTAATTTTTACCGCATACCAGGACATCCTGAATCCTATATCACGGATATGGCTACTTACAGAGAAAAAATTAAAGAAACCATTGCATGGGGTGGCGATCAATTACTATTACAAGGAGGACACCATCCTGAATTAGGCTTGGATTTTTATACAGGGATCTTTAAACAAATCAAAGCAGAATTTCCTGATATCAAATTACACACTTTAGGACCCCCTGAAATTGCACACATTGCCAAGTTAGAAAAAATGAGTCACACCGATGTATTAAAAGCATTAGTGGAAGCAGGCATGAATTCCTTACCAGGCGCGGGTGCCGAGATTTTAGTGGATCGTGTTCGTAAATTAGTATCCAATGGTAAATGTGGCGCAGATGAATGGTTGGATGTTATGGCAGCTGCACATCAATTAAATATTACAACGAGTGCTACCATGATGTTTGGTCATGTAGAAACTTTAGAAGAAAGATTTATTCACTTGGTACGAATTCGTGAAGTACAGGATAAAAAACCAAAAGATGCCAAAGGATTTTTAGCATTCATTCCTTGGACCTTCCAAGATGTAGATACATTACTTACTAAAATTAGAGGTGTTCATAATTTAACGACCACCGAAGAATATATCCGAATGATTGCCATTAGTAGAATTATGCTGCCTAATATTAAAAATATTCAAGCAAGTTGGTTAACCGTTGGAAAAGCAACAGCCCAAGTTTGTTTAGAAGCAGGTGCCAACGATTTTGGAAGTATTATGCTAGAAGAAAATGTAGTGAGTGCTGCGGGTGCTCCTCATCGATTCACTTACAAATCCATCCAAGAAGCCATTGCAGAAGCAGGTTTCGAACCACAACTTCGCAACCAACAATATGAATGGCGTGAACTCCCTGTCAATATTCAGGAGCAAATCATTAACTATTAAGAGTCAATAGCTTAAGGATGAAAAAAAGGCAAATAGTGTTGTAACATTTTCAACCCAATTTCGTTTAACGATTTACAAGGAGGCCATCCCCCTATTTTATCCATGACAGAACAGCAATACAATGTATGTGTAGACGAATACTCCGATGGAGTATACCGATTTATGGTTAAAAACTTGCGCAATGAAGAAGATGCCAAAGATATTGTACAAATTGCTTTTGAAAAATTGTGGATGAATAAACATAATGTAACCTCCGAAAAAGGAAAATCTTATTTGTTTACAGTCGCCTATCATCAAATGATTGATCACATTCGAAAAGAAAAAAGAAATCACACGCTAGATCAATTTCATGAATCGGATTTTGTGACACAGCCATCCACCAACAATGAACTCAAACAAATATTACTCAAAGCCATCAATGAATTAAATCCAACACAAAAAAGCTTGGTGTTATTGAAAGACTATGAAGGGTATTCTTATTTGGAAATTGGTGAAATTATGAACTTATCGGAAAGTCAAGTTAAAGTGTATTTGCATCGCGCTCGATTATTTTTGAAAACAAGATTGATGGGAAATGAAAAAATGAATCAATCATGATAGTCAATATACATAACTACGAAACCTATTTTTTGTTGTATGTTGACAACGAACTTTCTGCGAAGGAAAAAGCAGCAGTCGAATTGTTTGTTCAGCAAAATCCTTTCTATCAAAACGAATTGTCTCTTTTACAAAATTCAAAATTAGTTTCAAATAATGATTTGACTGGAGAAGAGAACTTAATTTATGAAGATAAATTAAGTTTATACCAAATCAGTGAACTCGACACGCAATGCTTAGCATATATAGACAACGAAATGTCCGCTAGTGAAATTAAAAAATTTGAACAATCGCTTCAGGTGAACCTTAGCCTTACCTTATCACTTACACAATGGAGAAAAAGCAAGTTTACTATTGAAGATGAATTGACTTTAGACCCTGCCTTTAAAAATACGCTCTATAAAAAAGAAGCTAACGTAAAACCTTTATGGGGATGGTATGCCCAATACGGCATGGGTTCAGTTGCAGCTATTTTAATGTTGTTTTTAGGATACAAAATATTGAATACGACAAAAAAAAATACGACCGATATTGTATTGACAAGAACTGCAATTCCTAAAACGCCTATAAATAAGCCCGTCCTTAATAATGAAGTGGTCCAACTAATACGCAGCAGCGTTATAGTGAATCATAAACAATGGACCCCTGCAACTAACCTCACTTTAGAGCCTGCTACAATACTACACAACGAGTCAGTTGGAAATGAAGTTGCGTATAATACTGAACTACCCAAAATTACTTTGCCTGAAGCTATAACAGCTATAAATCCAATAGAAATCGAAAATAAATCGCTTTCTGAACCGACCGCTATTCCAATCACCTACAAGGAATTAGATATAGAACAAGAAGACGAGGATCGTATTTTATATATTGGAAATTTGGAAATTGATAAGACTAAGTTTAGGGAGGTAGGTCGTAAAATATCAGCACTTTTTAAAAGAAATAAATTAGAGAAGGAAAAATAAAAAATTATGAAAAAGACATTACTAGTAGCCACTATTTTATTAATTACAGGTGGGTTAAAGGCACAAGAAGATAGTAGCGCCAAAAAAATAATATCAATCGAATCGGATACTATTAAAGTGGGGAGCATTTCTATTATTAAAGGACAAGGAAGTAAAGACCTGAGAATATTAATTAAAAGCAATCAAGATACCACTGTCATGTACAACTCAGATACGCTTCAATTAGGACGATATAAAATTGTCAAATCTGAAAACAGTACTACCCATTTTAATAATGGCTGGATCAAAGGTGAATTTGGTGGTGTCAAAATTTATAAAACTCCTAGAAAATTAAAAGAAGTTACTACCAATTGGTTTGTTTTTGATTTGGGATTTGCCAACTATCGCGACGAATCTCCTTCTTTAGTATATATCATGCAATTATACCCAGGCAACATGCCTTCAAACACTGTAACCCCTAATAACTTAAAATTAAATAACAGCAAGTCAAGTAATTTTAATCTATGGATTGTGCAACAAAAAGTAAACTTATACCAACATAAACTCAATTTAAAATATGGTATTGGTCTTGAGATGTTTAATTTTAGATTTGATCAACCAGTAAGTTTTAGAAATGACCTGCCTTCTAAAATGATCATGGACAATATTTCTTTTTCAAAAAATAAATTGTTTGCCGAATATTTAACAATGCCCATCCAATTGAACTATCAACCGAATCCTCAAAATAAAAGGAACTTTTATGTTAGTGCAGGTCTAAGTGCAGGTTATTTGATTAGTGCTCGTAACAAACAAATTAGCGCCGAAAGAGGGAAACAAAAATACAATGGTAACTTTAATCTAAATAATTGGAGAGTCGCTACTATTGGAGAATTAGGCATTGGAGGTATTCGTCTGTTTGGATCCTACGGACTAACCAACTTATTTGACAAACAAGCTACTTACTTTGAAATGTACCCATTTGCTTTTGGGCTAAGGTTCAGTATATTTTAAAAGCTTGGTTATACTAAATGAGTCGCTCCAAAATAAGATTGCAACGCTTCTGGTAATGCAATTCCATTTTCGGTTTGATAGTTTTCTACAATAGCAGCAAAAATACGAGGCAAGGCCAAGGAACTTCCATTTAAGGAGTGTGCAAATTGGGTTTTGCCTTCTGCATCTTTAAAGCGACATTTCATTCGATAAGTTTGGTATGCTTGGAAATTTGAAACACTACTTACTTCTAACCACATTGCTTGCGCTGCACTATACACTTCAAAATCGTAGGTGATGGCTGAAGCAAATCCCATATCCCCTCCACATAATCTTAAAATACGATAAGGAAGTCCTAAGCTAATTAATAATTTTTCAACATGGGCTACCATCTCATCTAAAACTTCATCACTTTTATCGGGATGAACAAGTTGTATGACTTCTACTTTTTCAAATTGATGTACTCTATTCAAACCTCGTACTTCTTTTCCAAAACTTCCTGCTTCTCTTCTAAAGCAAGGAGAATAAGCCGTCATTTGTATTGGTAGATCGCTGTCTTTTAAAATAACATCTCTGAAAATATTTGTTACGGGTACTTCAGCTGTTGGAATTAAATAAAAATTATCTGCAGTAGCATGATACATTTGACCTTCCTTATCAGGCAATTGTCCTGTTGCAAATGCAGATGCTTCGTTCACCATAAACGGTGGAATGTATTCGGTATAACCTGCAGCAATATTAAAATCTAAAAAGTATTGTACTAATGCGCGTTGAAACTTTGCCCCTTTACCAATGTATAAAGGGAAACCGCTACCCGTAATTTTAGCCCCAGTTTCAAAATCAACTAAATTATATTTTTTGATCAAATCCCAGTGAGGCAATGCCCCTGAATGTAAATTTGGTTTGGAACCTGCTTCCTTTACTAATACATTTTCTTCAGGGGTTTTACCCAAGGGCACTAAATCATGGGGTAAATTAGGAAATTGGACCAAGGTATTTTGTAATTTTGTTTCTACCTCCCCCATCTTTATTTTTAAAGGATCTAATTGCTTTTTCCAATCTGCCACCTCATTTTTTAAGGCCGCCGCTTTGTCCTGTTCTCCCTTTGCCATCAATCCCCCAATTTCTTTGGAAGCCGCATTCACCTTCGCTTGGGTTTCATCAAAAGCAGCTTGTAATTGCTTGCGTTCATCATCAATTTCAATGGCGGTATCCACTAAATCGGGGTTCCCAAAATGCTTAATAGCCAATTTCTGCTTTGCTATTTCGCGGTTTTGGCGTAAAAAATTAACCTGTAACATGTCAACAATATTTTTTCAAAGATAATCAAAGCATACAACTACGCCTAGATATCCCCTACCTTTGCTTAATAATTTGAAAAAAGAAATACATGGCATCAATCGCAGACGATTTTCAGAGCAGATGGTGGGCTTTAGAGCAAAAATTAATGGACAAATTTGGCAAAAAGCCCGATGTGGAGGCCGTGCTGTTTTTAGTGGGGTTACAAGAAACTGGCTATATCCGTGAAAAAATAAGCAAGGAACAAAAACAGGATTTGATGCATGTGGCCATTTGTACCATCCTTTCCCCTAGTGGTTATTATGTCAATGAGGGTAAGGATGAGGAGGGTTGGCCCCATTTTAAACAAATCAAGAATACCCCTGTTATGAATTTAATAGAACAAGAGGCCTTTTTAAAGGATCATATTTTGCTCTATTTTGCCAACAATAATTTTTAGGGCATTGTTTTTTTGTGTTTTTTATGAATCTTTGCAACAATTAAAAATAAGTATATGCAATTCCCAGCTGATTTAAGGTACACCAAGGACCATGAATGGATTAAAGTAGAAGGAAACACTGCCACTATTGGCATTACCGATTTTGCGCAAGGCGAATTGGGCGACATTGTATACATCGATATCAACACTGTGGGCAAAAGCCTCTCTGCCGAAGCTGTTTTTGGAACAGTAGAAGCAGTTAAAACGGTAAGTGATTTATTTTTACCAGTTGCGGGTACCATTGCAGAAATAAATCCTGCCTTAGCAAATCAACCGGAGCTGGTGAATACTGACCCATATGGTGACGGTTGGATGGTAAAAGTAACACTGAATAACGCTGCTGATGTAGAGCAACTTATGACAAGTGAGGCATACAGCCAATTGGTGCATTAATCCATTATGGCAACCTCATTAAAAACTTTATGCTGGGTCATTGCTGAATTGATACTCATTTTTATTTTATTGAGTTTGCCTGGAAGTGATATGCCTGATCCTAATAGTTGGATATCTGTTATTATGTCTTTGCCTTTTGCAGATAAAATAGTGCACATGGCACTGTTTGGGAGTTTGGCCTTATCCCTATTTTTCCATTTTGAAATGAGTGAGAAGTCATCACTAAAAACAACTCGAACAAAGGCCCTAGCACTCATAGCGTGTATATTATATGGGATTGGGATGGAATACTACCAAAAATATTATGTCCCTAGTAGGGGATTTGAAGTATTAGATATGCTAGCCGATGCCATGGGTGCTTTATGCGGACTACCTGTATTTGATTTTTTCAAAAAAATGTATGCACAATCATTTATAAAATAAGTACATTTAAATAATGGGGATTGAAAAAGACATACAACAACCTAATTTCAGAAATGAGTACCAAAAGATGGGTATCAACATCATTTATACCGCCAACTGGTTAAATGAAAAAATTGCTCAAATTTTAGGTAATGAAGAAATCACCCAACAGCAATATAATATTTTAAGAATTTTACGCGGTAGTGATGCCCCATTAAGTACCCTAAAAATTAGGGAACGCATGTTGGATAAAATGAGCGATACCAGCCGCATTGTTGACCGTCTAATCGCCAAAGGATTGGTTGAAAAAAATACTTGTGTGAAGGACAAACGATTAGTGGACATCACTCTTTCTAAAAAAGGAATTCAATTGGTTGAAAAACTAGATCAATTTAATGACCAAATAGATACCATAATAAAAGGGATTGACGAAAAAGAAGCAGTCATGATAAACCAAATTTTGGATAAAATCAGATCTGCCAACAACGAATAAAAAATAATTCATGCGATTCATTTTTAGTATCCTATTTATAGGATTTTTTATTTTTACCAACGGTCAACCAAAAACGAATGATAAAAATGTTTTTGAATTTAGAGGTGTCTGGGTGGCTACTGTAGAAAATATTGACTGGCCAAGTAAAAGAGGTTTAAGTAATGAAGAACAAAAAAATGAATTCATCGCCTTATTAAATAAGCACCAACAAAACGGCATGAATGCCATTGTGATGCAAGTGCGCCCATCGGGTGATGCGATGTACCCGTCCACATTGGAACCATGGAGTGAATATTTAATGGGAACTCAGGGCTTAGGACCAAGTCCATTTTACGATCCATTGCTATTTATGATACAAGAAACGCATAAACGAGGTATGGAATTTCATGCTTGGATCAATCCTTATCGTGCCGTTTTTAATATCAATAAATCAAGTATCTCTCCTAATCATTTAACGAAATTGCATCCAGATTGGTTTTTAACCTATGGTGATAAAAAATATTTTAACCCGGGCTTACCCGAAGTATGGTTACACACCAATCGAGTGGTACGCGATTTAGTGAATCGATATGATATTGACGCTATTCACATGGATGACTATTTTTATCCTTATCGGATTGCAGGAAAAGAATTTCCTGACCAAGCCACTTATACTAAAAATACAAGAGGTCTAAACAAAGAGGATTGGAGAAGAAGCAATTGTGATACTATTATTAAGCAATTAAATGCAACTATCAGACAAGCCAAACCTGGTGTACAATTTGGTATAAGTCCTTTTGGAGTTTGGCGTAATAAATCAGTTGACCCTAAAGGAAGTAATACCAAAGCGGGTCAAACCAATTACGATGATTTATACGCCGACATTTTATTATGGTTAGAAAAAGGATGGATAGATTATGTTACTCCTCAAATATATTGGGAACATGGGCACCCATTGGCAGATTATGATGAACTTATTAATTGGTGGAATGACAATAGCTATGGTAAAAATTTATATATAGGACATGGCATTTATCGAGCCGGAACTAATGTAGGCTGGAAAGATAAAAATGAAATTCCCTATCAAATAAATCGGGTACGCTCCTTAAAAAACACCAATGGTAGTATCTACTTTAGTAGTAAAAGTTTCAGTACGAATGCCAATGGATGGAATGACAGTTTGCAACAACATTATTATCAAAGGCCCGCCTTATTGCCTCCCATGCCTTGGCTAGTTCAATACGCAATGGAAACGCCTATTGTAGTTAAAAAATCAGCGACCGAATATGCCATTAACAATACGCAAAAAACAGGCATCAAGCAATACGCTATCTTAAAAAAAGAAAACGATATATACAGCGTAGAAGCGATGATCAATGGTCCCATCACTTCTATCCAATTCAAAAAATTAGGGATTCAAAAAAATCAAGACGCTTACTATTGGATAGTAGCAATAGGCAAACAAAATCAAATAAGTAAATTAGTGTTATTGCCTTAGTCGAAAAATAAAAGTATTATTCGTAAACTCTTTTTAATAGTGACTGCTCATTGGCTTTGATAAGCAATGGCACATGCTCAACAACAGTCATATCATTATCCAATCCAAAGGCTTTTTGATCGCTTTGAGATAAATGCTTAATATTAAAATAGACATCCATAATAAAATCTTCCTTAAAGGATAATTCATTTTCGATTGAGAAGAAACTTTCTATAATAACATAAGTAATATCAGTGTGGAAATCCTTACTTTTCAATGATTCATATTTACTATAAATCCCCAATTCCTGACTTTCATTTAACTCCTGCATTACTTTTTTAAAGCACAAATTAACACGGGGCTGAATTCTGAATCCTAATTTAAAATCAACGCGCATCACTTTGTCATCTACTAATTCACGAATGGAATATTCCATGCCGTAAGGAGAATCGGTTCGGTCAATATGTAAAAACCAATAGATGTCAGCACGTTTTGGTTTTCGATTTAAAATAGAATCAATGATACGATGCTCAATTTCTCTATGATTATTTGCCTTGGTTAAGTAAACTAAATGTGTGGCATACTTTGGTATATCCTTATCTGCACTTAATTCAGCAAGTGGCTCTAAATAATCTTTTAATTTTACAAAATCCAAATAGCGATTGGTGATTTTTCGTGCACGGTGCCAAATCATCATCACAAATATCATACTGAATGAAAAGACAAATGTTATAAGTGCTTCATGTATTTTTACTACGTTAGCTACAAAAAATGAAATCTCAACAATACTAAAAATAAGAATGATAAACGCTACCACCCAGCGATTCCATCTTTTAACATTTAACATGTAAAAATTGATTAAGACGGTAGTCATAATCATCGTAATGATAATAGAGAATCCATAAGCGGCTAGCATGTGCTCACTTTTTCTAAAATACAATAACATAGTAACACAACCCACCCACAATATGAAATTTAAACTTGGGATATAAATTTGACCTTTTTGATCTGTTGGAAATTTTACAGTGACACGTGGCCAAAAATTTAAACTGATGGCTTCATTGATCAAAGTAAAAGAACCACTAATTAAAGCCTGACTAGCAATAATGGTTGCAATGGTTGCAATACCAATACCAAGTAACAAAAACCAATGAGGCATTATTTCAAAAAAAGGATTAATACCATTAGAGACAGTTCCAACATGATTTAATAACCAAGCACCTTGTCCCATATAACTCATGACCAAAGCGAATTTGACAAACATCCAGCTTACCTGTATATTTTTACGGCCGCAATGACCTAAATCACTATATAAAGCCTCGGCTCCAGTAGTACATAAAAACACAGCACCTAAAATCCAAAAACCTTTCGGGTAATTCACTAATAAATCAAGCCCATAATAAGGATTCAATGATTTAAGAATAGAGATATTACCAAATACCTGAATCAAGCCTAAAATTAAAATCATAGAAAACCAAATCAACATAATTGGGCCAAATGCAAAACCAATAATTTTTGTACCAAAACGTTGAAAGAAAAAAAGTAAAGAGATAATTGTTAAAACAATACCTACGGTTAAGTTATTACCTGGTACAATAATTTTCTCCAACCCTTTAATTCCCGCCAATCCTTCAATAGCGGAAGACACAGAAACGGGTGGTGTAATCATACCATCTGCTAATAACATGGCAGCTCCTATGATAGCCGGTATATAAATCCATTTAACGTAACGGCGAATCGATGCAAACAAAGAAAAAATACCGCCCTCTCCCCTGTTGTCAGCGCGAAGGGTTAATAAAACATATTTGAAAGTAGTTTGCAAAGTCAGTGTCCAAAAGACGCAAGAAATAGCACCGTAGATTAATTGTTCTGTAATTACTTTGTGATTGATAATGGTACTAAACACATATAAAGGGGAGGTTCCAATGTCTCCGTAAATAATTCCTAAAGTAACTAATAAGCCTGCTACTGAGAATTTGTGTGTATGCCCATTGGTTGTATGTGCCATGAATCAAAGTAAATTGAGGACGAAGTTCATTAAAATTAAACATACAAACCATCAAACAGGGGAAGTATTTTGGAAATACCCCCATTTATTTTTACTAAGGCTTGTAAGTACCCCATTTTTGTTCCACTGCCTGAAACCTAAAATCAAAAATGCCTTGCAACTGCTTTTTGACCAAAATCACTTGTGCAATATCTCCCAAAAAGCCCAATGGAATTTTGTAATGCACAATATCTTCCATTTTTACACCCCCCGGAACAGAGGCAAAGTGATGCTGATGGTGCCACATGGTATAGGGCCCAAAGCGTTGCTCATCTACAAAATAGGCACCTTCCTGCACATGGGTAATTTCGGTCATCCAATATAATGGGATACCTAAAATTGGCTTTACCGTGTATTCAATGATTTGACCTGGGTACATTTTTGAACCATGGTGTTTGCTGATAATGTTAAACCCCATTTTCGCAGGAGTGATTTTGGCTAAATTGGCCGGACTACTAAAAAAATCCCAGGCTTCTGCTAATGTAATGGGAATAAACTGCTCGGTGTGAATGGAATAAACTTTTGACATAAAAGTATAACAAAGCAAAAAGGTTTTTGTTGCAATAATTCCCCTTAAAGCCATTAATTTTATCCTATGATAACCAAAGCCGCACAACAAAAAGCCTTTGAAGCAGTTTATGCTGCTTTGAATGCACAACAAAAAAAAGCGGTAGATACCATCGACGGACCGGTGATGGTGATTGCTGGTCCAGGAACAGGTAAGACCCAAATTTTGGGCGCCCGTATTGGAAAAATTTTATTGGAAACCGATACCGCTCCTGAAAATATATTATGCTTAACCTATACCGACGCAGGGGCCATTGCCATGCGCAAAAGACTGGTGGGTTTTATAGGTGCGAGTGCCTATAAAGTTAATATTGCTACATTTCATTCTTTTTGCAATGACATCATTCAAGATAATCTATCCTTATTTGACAAACCAAGCTTAGACCCCATTTCTGAATTAGAAAAAATAGAACTCTTAAAAAAACTCATTGACCAATTTGATAAAAAAAATCCATTAAAAAGATACCGTGGTGATGTGTATTACGAAATGGGCAACCTGAGTCGTTTATTTAGTACCATGAAAAAAGAAGGTTGGACAAGTACTTATTTGATTCAACAAATTGATCGTTATGTCATTGATATTCCTACAAGAGATGAATTTATATACAGAAGAAAATATAAACAGTTTGAAGCAGGTTCATTAAAGCAAGGTCTTGTAGATGCTGCGATCGAAAAAATGGAAAAATTAAAAGCAGCGGTGAGCGCCTTTGATATTTACCAACAGCTCATGAAGGACCACAGCAGGTATGACTTTGATGATATGATCAATTGGGTGATCACCGCATTTAAAGAAAATAAAAATTTACTTGTTCAATACCAGGAAAAATATTTATATATTTTAGTAGACGAATATCAAGATACCAGTGGTACACAAAATCAGTTAGTTGAATTATTAGTGAATTTTTGGGAGCAGCCTAATTTATTTGTAGTGGGAGATGACGATCAAAGTATTTTTAGATTTCAAGGTGCAAATGTCGAAAACATGTTGCATTATCAAAAGCAATACCAGCAAGACATTGTAACCATTGTATTAGAAAATAATTACCGTAGCACGCAACCTATCTTAGATGCTTCTACTTTATTAATTAATAATAACCAAGAAAGGTTGGTCAATAAAATGGAAGGCTTATCTAAAAATTTAAAGGCAGCCCTTCCAGAAAATGAAGCCATTAATACACCACCGAACATTTATTGTTATAACGATCCGCAGGAAGAAATGATTTCCATTGCAGAACAAATCAATGTATTAGTTACAACAGGTACCGAACCTAAGGATATTGCTGTTTTGTTCAAGGAAAATAAATATGGTGAAGAAATTACACATTTTTTAAAGCAAAAAAATATACCATTATACAGTAAACGAACTGCCAATTTATTTGATCAGGTATTGATACAACAAATCATAAAAATTTTAGATTACCTAGCATGTGAGTGGGATCAACCCAATGAAGGAGCCAATATATTATTTGAAATACTACATTTTAAATGGTGGAACATCTCCCCTATTACCATTGCCACTTTAACGGTAGAGGCCAATCAATTAAAATACAATAGCGCAACAAATACTTTTAGGAAAGTCCTATTAGATAAAACCAATGTTGCACAAACTAATTTATTTACCGAAGGCGGCCTAGTAGAAGTAGCAAAAGCGATGAAAGTATTAGAGGACTTGATAAGTCAAGTAGCGAATGTCACATTACTCAATTTAGTAGAACAGGTTTTACAAAAAACAGGCATCATTCAAGGCGTATTAACCGGAATAGATAAGGGTTATGAATTAGAATTAGTAAGTCATTTTTTTGATTTTATTAAAGATGAAACGCATCGCCACCCTAGCTTAGATTTGAATGCCTTAGTGGATATGTTAAAATTAATGCGTCGTGAAGAGATTCGCCTACCCTTACCTATCACTACAGGAAACGAAGCGGGGGTTAATTTGTTGACCACCCATGGCAGTAAGGGATTGGAATTTAAGCATGTATTTTTAGCAGGTACAAATGCCCACTATTGGGAAAAAAAGAGAAGTACTGCCACTGCAGGCTATACACTGCCCGATACGGTGATTAATAGTTTAGAGCACGCCGACGATAAGGAAGAATTAAGAAGACTATTTTATGTTGCGATTACTCGTGCTAAACAGTTTTTAAATATTTCCTATAGCCAATACAAAGCAGACGGAAAGGAAGCGGAACCAAGTCAATTTATTATTGAATTGCTCGAAGGCAAGGAAGCGGCTATACAAAAAATGGAATTAGAGCCCACGATTAAAACCACTTATAAATTACTTCGATTACAAACGGCTCCAATGCCGGAAATACAACAATTAGAGGAGGATTTTATACAATCGAAATTAGAAAAGTTTTCGATGAATGTAACGGCTTTAAATAACTATTTAAAATGCCCTTTACATTTTTATTATAATAGTTTAATTAGGGTGCCCTCTGGAAAATCAGAAGCCACTACTTTCGGATCGGCTATTCATGAGGCCTTAAATAAATTATTTAAAAAAATGCAGGATTCGGCTACGCATGATTTTCCGGATAAGCAAACATTGATTCAGGACTTTAATTACTATATGCATCGACATCGGGAGGCTTTTACTTTACAGGAGTTTAAAGATAAAATGGAATTGGGCGAAACGGTATTAATCAAGTATTATGATTACTATGTCAACGAATGGAATAAAGTAGTCACCACCGAATATCGAATTACAAACGTAGTAGTGAATGAGATTCCTTTAAAAGGTGCTATTGATAAAATTGAATTTAATGGAAAGCAAGTAGTCGTGGTAGATTACAAAACAGGCAATATCGACAATGCGCGTGAAAAATTAAAAGGCCCGCATGATAAAAATCCTATTGGAGGAGATTATTGGAGACAAGCCGTATTTTATAAAATATTATTAAAGCACCATCCTAAAAACTGGGATGTGACCACTGCCGAATTTGATTTTGTAGAACCCAATAAAAAAAAGGAGTTTGAAAAAATAGTCGTTCCTATCACCGAAGCAGATATCACGACAGTCAATCAGCAAATACAAGCCGTTTGGACAAAAATTCAACAAAAGGATTTTTATACAGGCTGCGGTAAGGCAGATTGTCATTGGTGTCATTTTGTAAAAACAAATGAATTAGCAGTGGCTTTACATGAAATAAAGGCCGAAAGCGAAACACAGGAGGAATAAAATAAATTAAAGCCAAAATAGGGTTGAATTTGGGTAAGCTATTCGATTATCAATTAAGTTTGCAGTATATGAAGAAGGGTTCATTTATAAAATGGTTGGTATTAATTGTAGGAGTGGGCATCACCGCCTTACAGATGGAGGGTTGCGCTAATATTGTTCCCCCTTCAGGAGGGCCTAGAGACAGTTTACCTCCCTATTTAGTAGTGGCAAAACCAAAAGACTCCAGCTTAAATATTCAACCTAAGGAAATTGTGATTGCTTTTAATGAATATATTACAGCAGAATCTATCCAAGAAAATTTAATATTTTCTCCAAGTATCAAAACAACTCCCTTAATTGATGCGCGCTTAAATATGTTGCGCATCAGAATCAATGATACCTTAGAAAAAAATACAACTTATAGTCTCCAATTTGGGAATGCCATCAAAGATGTCAACGAGGGTAACATAGTAAAAGGCTTTACTTATGTATTTAGTACAGGAAAGTATTTAGATTCCGGCTCCTTTAATGGGAATGTGCGCATTGCTGAAACAGGTGCCATTGATAGTAATTTGATTGTCGTACTCCACCCTGTTGGCAAGGACTCGGCCATTTATAAAGACAAGCCATTATATTATTCAAAAGTAAACGGGAAGGGGCAATTTAAATTTAATTTTTTACCGACACGCCCATATTCAGTTTATGCGCTTCCTAATGATTATAATAAAAAGTACGATGACAGTACAAAATTAATTGGATTTTTAAACAGTCCAATTACCATTAGCTCCAAAACGGATTCGCAGCAACTTTATGTTTTTGAAGCCTATAAAAAAGTAGAAAAGAAAAAATTAAATACGACAGCCAATAAAAATGTAAAAAAAGTAACCGCAGGATTAAAGTATTCAAGAAGCCTAGAAGGCAATGAACAAGATTTATTATCAGACCTCCGTTTAAGTTTCGAAACACCTATAAAATTAAACGACAGCTTTCCCATCTTATTATGCGATACGCTCAATAAGCCCTTATCTAATTATACGGTTTCTATAGATACGCTTACCAAAAGAATAGTGAACATACATTATGAATGGGCCGAATCAACTCCGATGCATTTAATTGTTCCCAAAAACAGTATTCGAGACACTAATCAAAATGTACTTTTAAAAGCCGATACAATAAAAATGATTACTAAAAGCGAATCTGCTTATGCAAATGCATTAGTACGTGTATCTGGTTATCAAAGCATGAATCATCCAGTTTTACTTTTAATATTAGACAATAAAATAAAATACAGCTACCCTATAAAGCAACCCATTGTTCAAATTAAAAAGTTGCCACCTGGGGAATATTCTTTAAGGGTATTAGCCGACAATAATGATAATGGCTATTGGGATACGGGTAAATTTGGCCGAACTCAATTACAACCCGAAATAGTAAAACAACTTACAGAAGTTTTATCTCTCAGAGCCAATTGGGAGAATGAATTAAATATAATTATTAATAAGTAATTTTACTTTGATTATAACCATATGCAATTACCCTCCACCTTATTAGAAAACGCAGTAGCTGAATTTTCAAAATTACCGGGGATTGGTAAAAAAACGGCACTCCGCTTGGTATTGCATTTATTAAAGCAAGACACCGAAGTCACCACTCATTTTAGTGAGATCTTACAAAAAATGAGAAAGGAAATAAAATTTTGTCAACGTTGTTACAATATCAGTGATGGCACTATTTGTTCCATTTGTGCTAATTCGGGTCGTCAAAAAAATACAATTTGTGTCGTTGAAAATATCAGAGATGTCATTGCGATCGAAAATACCCAACAATTCAATGGTACTTACCATGTCTTAGGTGGTATCATTTCTCCCTTGGATGGAATTGGACCAGAACAACTTACCATCAATCCCCTCATAGAAAGAGTAAAAAACGAAGAAGTGAATGAGTTGGTTTTTGCCTTAAACCCAAATATTCAAGGGGATACGACCATCTATTATATTCAAAAAAAGCTCGCAAAATCCCAATGCATCATTACCACCATTGCAAGGGGTATTGCCTTTGGAGGTGAGTTAGAATATGCCGATGAAATGACCCTTGGCAAGAGTATTTCCAACCGCCAACCTATTCAGCAGTATATAAAATAGGAAGATGCTCCAGAATGATTTAATTTTGATGTTTAAACATTAAGTATGAAACAAATCTACGTTTTAGCAATATTATTAAGCATACAGCCTGCCGCATGGGCGCAAAAAAATTACAGTGCTTCAAAAGCTGAAGTACATTTTACCGCTGTAGATGATAATGATATTGATGCAGTGAATAAAAATGTAGTGAGTCGTCTACAATCCAATGGTGACTTAAGTTTCATCATGCTTATTAAAGATTTTAAATTTGAAATGGAAGGCATGCAAAAACATTTCAATGAAGAATATTTAGAAATCGATCAATTCCCACGCGCTTTTTTCAATGGTAAAATCACCAATTTCGCAAGTGTCAATTTTGCAAAAGACGGCAAGTATCCTATCACGGTTACGGGCACGATGCAAGTACATGGCGTGAATAAAGCCATGCAAACGAATGGCATGCTAGAAATAAAAAAGGGTATTCCTACTACCACTGCTCAATTTACAGTCACCTTAAAAGACTTTAAAATTGGAGGTATTTTAATAAAATTAGTAGCCGATAAAATCAATATCGACATTACCGCTACCTACCAATAAGTTACAGCAATCCATAAACAGGTGCTTTATTTGGCTACAATGCAATAGTGTATTAACTTTGCACGGCATTGCAGGCGGATTTGTTTATTGTTCAACCTGCTTTCCGAAAGGAAAAAAAAGAACTAATAAACGATACTATTTACACCCCCCCATTTTTAATAGTATTATTTAGTTACTCGCTTTTTCTTTTGGATCAATGCATAAAAATTTATTTATGTCAATTCAAGAGACACTCAAAAAAAGAATATTGGTTATTGATGGTGCCATGGGTACCATGATTCAGCGCCATAAATTATCGGAAGCAGATTACCGAGGTACGCGTTTTGCCGATTGGCCTTCTGATCTTAAAGGGAATAATGATTTATTAAGCATTACCCAACCCTCTATCATTACAGGAATTCATTTGCAATATTTAGAAGCAGGTGCCGATATTATTGAAACCAATACTTTCAGTAGCACTTCTATTGCCATGGCCGATTATGATATGCAATCATTGGCTTATGAATTAAATGTGGCAGCAGCTAAATGTGTGCAAGAAGCCATTGGCCAATACAAATCCAAACATCCTAACGCAACAGAAAAATATATAGCAGGTTCTATTGGCCCTTTAAATAAAACTTTAAGCTTATCTCCAGATGTAAACAATCCAGGTTTTCGTGCAGTCACTTTTGATGAAGTAGTTACGGCTTATACAGAACAAATTAGAGGCTTAGTAGATGGAGGTGTGGATGTGATTTTAATTGAAACCATCTTTGATACTTTAAATGCGAAGGCCGCGATATTTGCTGTAAAAGAATTTTTTAGAAAAAAACAAATTCCGGAATTGCCCATCATGATTAGTGGCACCATAACGGATGCATCGGGTCGTACTTTAAGTGGACAAACCTTAGCAGCTTTTTATACCTCTATTGAACACGCCAAACCTTTAAGTGTGGGGCTGAACTGTGCCTTAGGAGCTCAGGAAATGAGAAGCCATATCGAAGAACTATCACAAATTGCAAGTTGTTATACATCTGCGTATCCCAATGCTGGCCTACCTAATGCTATGGGAGAATATGATGAAGCGCCACACCAAACTGCACACTTTATTGAAGAGTGGGCTAAAAATAAATTTGTAAATATTGTAGGCGGTTGCTGCGGCACTACACCTGAACATATTAAGCATATGGCAGATAATGTAAAAAATATGACGCCAAGACCATTACCTATTTTAGACCCTACTATATAAATTATGAGTGAAGAAATAATACATATTAAACCCTTTTTGAGATTAGCCGGATTAGAACCGTTGGTCATCCGTCCTGAAACTAATTTTGTCAATGTAGGTGAGCGAACTAATGTAACAGGTTCTAAAAAATTCGCGCGACTTATTAAGGAAAACAAGTACGAGGAAGCTTTATCCGTAGCACGTAATCAAGTTGAAAGTGGTGCACAAATTATTGATGTTAATATGGATGATGCCTTATTAGAAGGCGTACTTGCCATGACCACTTTTTTAAATTTAGTACAAAGCGAACCAGATATCGCTAAAATTCCTATCATGATTGATAGTTCTAAATTTGAAATCATTGAGGCAGGTTTAAAATGTGTGCAAGGAAAATGTATTGTGAATTCCATTTCGATGAAGGAAGGAGAAGCTAAATTTATTGAGCAAGCGCATATTTGTAAGGCTTTTGGCGCTGCCGTTATTGTAATGGCTTTTGACGAAAAAGGACAAGCAGATACAAAAGATCGTAAAATAGAAATTTGCGAACGCGCTTATAAAATATTAGTAGAGCAGGTTGGCTTTGATCCACAAGATATTATTTTCGATCCCAATATTTTTGCAGTAGCCACTGGTATTGAAGAGCATAATAATTACGCGGTCGATTTTATTGAAGCAACAAGAGTGATCAAACAAAAAATGCCCTTAGCTAAAGTAAGTGGTGGGGTATCGAATGTGTCCTTTTCCTTTAGAGGGAATGATGCAGTGAGAGAAGCCATTCACGCTGTGTTTTTATATCATGCCATTAAAGCGGGTATGGATATGGGTATTGTGAATGCAGGTCAATTAGAAGTGTATGATGAAATTGAACCTACACTACGTAATTTATGTGAGGACGTTATTTTGAATAGAAATAATGATAACAATGAAGCCACCGAAGCATTAATACAATATGCCGATACCGTAAAAGCAAAAGGGAAAGTAGAGGTAAAAAGTGCTGCATGGCGCGAAGGCACTGTTGAAGAAAGATTAGCCCATTCATTAATCAATGGGATCACTGACTTTATTGATGCAGATACTGAAGAAGCAAGATTAAAATACAATGAACCCTTAGAAGTCATTGAAGGACCCTTAATGGCTGGGATGAATCAAGTGGGAGATTTATTTGGATCTGGTAAAATGTTTTTACCTCAGGTGGTAAAAAGTGCAAGGGTAATGAAAAAAAGTGTGGCAGTTTTAACCCCTTTTATTGAAGCCGAAAAAGAAAGAAAAAAATTAGCATCTATTAACCCACTAGGTGCGTCGAAAGGACCTGCTAAAATATTATTAGCCACTGTAAAAGGTGATGTACATGATATTGGAAAAAATATTGTGGGGGTGGTATTGGGTTGTAATGGATATGAAATCATTGATTTGGGTGTGATGGTGGCAGCAGATAAAATATTAGCCGAAGCACAAAAACAGGAAGTAGACATTATTGGATTAAGTGGATTGATTACGCCTTCCCTAGATGAAATGGTGTATATCGCAAAGGAGATGAAACGAAGAGGCATGAATATTCCATTAATGATTGGCGGCGCTACTACTTCACGCATGCATACGGCGGTTAAAATTGCACCTGAATATGGCGAAGGTGTGATACATGTTTTAGATGCTTCAAGAAGCGTCACTGTTGCAAGTTCATTATTGAACAAAGATCAAAAAGCGCCTTTCTTAAAAGAATTAAGTACTGCCTATATTTCGCTTAAATCAGATTTTGATAATAAAAAGACGACCAAGCAATCATTACCTTATGTGAATGCTTTAAAAAATAAAGCCCCGATTGATTGGAGTCATTTTGTTGCCCCACCACCTCAATTTTTAGGAAATAAAGAAATTGAAATAACGGACCTTTCTGTTTTGGTTGACTATATTGATTGGAAACCATTTTTTATTGCTTGGGAATTGCATGGTCATTTTCCTGCCATCTTAACGGATGAAAAAGTAGGAGAAGTGGCCACTAAATTATATCAGGATGCAACCAATTTACTGAACACTATTGTGAAAGAAAAATGGTTGACAGCCAAGGGTGCTGTTGGATTTTGGCCAGCCAATGCTATTGAGGATGATGTGATCGTTGAAAATGGATCTGAAAAAGTAGCATTGCACTTTTTAAGACAACAAGCCATCAAAGCTGCAGGACAACCTAATTTTTCATTAGCTGATTTTATATGTCCTGCCAGTGAAAATAAAAAAGATTATGTAGGTGCTTTTGCAGTGACCATTCATGGTATCGAAAAACACATCAAACACTTCGAGGAAAATTTAGATGATTATAATAAAATTATTTTACAAGCACTCGCCGATCGATTAGCCGAAGCCTTTGCAGAGTATTTACATGCTAAAACTCGTAAAGAATTTTGGGGTTATGCTGCGGATGAAACATTAAGCAATGAATCCTTAATCAGTGAACAATATGTTGGGATACGCCCTGCACCAGGCTACCCTGCTTGTCCAGACCATACTGAAAAATATACCTTATTTAATTTATTAGAAGTTGAAAAACATACAGGGATCACATTAACTGAAAGCTTGGCAATGTATCCAGCTTCAAGTGTTTGTGGATGGTACTTTGCGCATCCAAAAAGTCAATATTTTGGATTAGGAAAAATTCAACAAGATCAAGTAGTGGACTATGCCAAGAGAAAAAATCAAAGCTTGGAGTACATCACAAGATGGTTACAACCTGTGATTGAATAAATCGTTGTTTTGTTATTATACTTTTTCAAATAACCACCACAAGCGTTTTCGTGGCTTCACTACATAATGCTGATTCACATAAGTGCTAATGTGTTGAATGGCTTCTTCACAACTATCTGTAAATAGTACGAATTTTTTATCCTCAGGTGAAATGGTCCCCTCTTGAATCATATGTTCCATCCAATGTTGAAAGGGTTCGTAGTATTGACGCCCCATCACGACAATAGGGAAATCGTTAATCACTTTAGTTTGTGCTAAAGTTAAGGTTTCAAAAAATTCATCTTGTGTACCAAATCCTCCCGGCATAATGATGAAAGCATAAGAATATTTAACCAACAATACTTTTCGAATAAAAAAGAAACTAAATGTTATTGACTTTTGTACATAAGGATTGGGCTGTTGTTCAAATGGCAACTTAATATTACAACCAATGGACTTGCCTCCGTTTTCAAAAGCGCCTCTGTTGGCTGCTTCCATGATACCAGGTCCCCCACCCGTCATCGTTACAAAACCCAATTCAGCAATTCTTTTGCCTATCTCTCTAGCTTGTTTATAATAAGGATGGTCTTCTTTAAATCGAGCTGAACCAAAAACGGTAACGCAGGGTCCAATAAAATGCAATGCTCTAAAACCTTTGATAAATTCAATAAATATTTGAAATGCAAATAAAAACTCATTGATTCTAGGCTTGGGGCCTTCTAATTCATATGATTTTGTGGCTGGAATAATACGCCGCTTTGACAAATTCGCCATAGCTGATAGGTATTGATGATTGGATCCTAAAGTTAAATGAAATAAAGAACTTGGGTTATTTAAAAATAACTAAATTTGAAAGTATTAGTTTAACCAATGACATGAATCAATTTTTAAAATATACCTTTTACTTATTAATTCAATTCGGTGCCTTGAGTTTACAAGCGCAGTCTAAGGTGGTAGTGGAACAAATTCAAACTTATTCACTGCAGTCCCCGACAGCTAATTACTGGTATCCTACCGAGGATATTCATCCACTTTTAGAAGCATTAGACTCTGGTGTATTTAAGCAACTTAATTTTGTTAGAGACATCCATTATAACACTTTGGCCATTCATTTAACCAAGGCTAACCAAATAGGAAAAATTAACATCGATTGGTCAAGAAGTATGGATAGTAAATTTCATGCCTACATTGAATTATACGAAATGACCCCGGATTTTATGTATCAAAAAGAATTGGTACAAATTCCAGAATCAAAAAAAGACAGCATCTATTCCATCTGGTACATTTCATGTAATATCTACAATCAAAAAAGAGAAGCGATTTTTAAAAAAACCATTTTGTTAAGCATGATGGCCACTAAAAGTATTGGTATGGGTTTGAATATTAATTTACCTTCAACAACCCCCCACTTTATTTTTAAGGCACTTCAAAAAGGGCTAGGCTATATTTCACCCAATATGGAGGACATGGATTATATCGAAGCAAAAGTACCTACTGCTTATGCAACTGATAATTTATGGATGCCTTTTATACATAATCAACCTCGCATTATGTTTGATACCAGCAAGCCCTATGTCACTTATAGAAACGAGGAAGGCAGTTATTTACTTAGGACACCAGCTGCGAAAATGACTAAAATTAACCAAAGGGATAAGTCATTAAACAACCCTTATATCGACATGCTTCCTCTTATCAAAAAAAGACCTTATAACGACGAAAACGAATACTACCATGTAATACAGCCACTAAGAGATGTGAACAATAATAAGGATTACAGTATTGAAACCTATATCGAATTTAGGCTCTATAGTAATGAACGAAACTCATTTACTTCGCCGATTGGCTTTATACCGGGAAATGTTCATTCTATTTTTTTAGATCAAGATAGTATTGGTTATTTCAATGTGCAAGAAAATGTAGTGGAGAAGGATAAATTTTTTAATACTAACGAAATTTTTAATGGTTTTGATTCCACTAAAAAAATCAATATTGGCACTTTTTATGAAAAAAGAAAAATCATTTCAGAAAAAGTGATCGAAGGAAAATTTAAATCACATTCATTTAGAATTTTAATCAACTATGAAACTAATTTAAAAACAATTTATATAGATGATAAAATGGCCATCATCGCTGATGGTAAAAGCAAGCCTTATCAAATGGTCACTTCTAAAAGCAATCAGGATATGGAACTAAGAAATTTTTTATTGCAAATGGCCTTTAGTGAAATTTTTCAATTGCCTGTATAGCTTTTAATAAAAATGTATGAGAATAGTAAGTTATAATGTAAATGGAATTCGAGCAGCCATTAAAAAAGGATTGATAGAATGGTTAACCGAATATCCAGTTGATGTATTTTGTGTGCAAGAAACCAAGGCCAGTTCCACTGATATTGATTTGACCTTATTTACCTCCATGGGCTACCATATTGCTTGGTATCCTGCTCAAAAAAAAGGATACAGCGGAGTGGCCATTTTTAGTAAAGTAAAACCGAATAAAGTAGTGTATGGTAATGGATATGAGATGAGTGATGCAGAAGGACGAGTCGTAAGAATAGATATTGGTGAGCTGACTATCATTAATGCTTATTTCCCTTCAGGGACAAGTGGCCCAGAGCGACAATCTTATAAATACCAATGGCTAAATGAATTATTTATTTGGATACAAGAATTAAAAAAAGAACGGCCTCATATTATTTTAGCAGGTGATTATAATATTGCCTATCGTGATATTGATATTCATGATCCCAAGGGTAACAAAAAATCATCTGGATTTTTACCGGAAGAAAAAGCATGGATGGAATCTTTTTTATTAGCGGGCTGGATAGATAGTTTTAGAAAAATTAATCCAACGACCACGGGCGCTTATTCTTGGTGGAGTCAAAGATTTCCATCTGTCCGTTTACAAAACAAAGGTTGGCGTATTGATTATTTGTGTACTACCGACTCTTTATCTAATCGCATTAATGACGCTTCTATCTTACCTTTAGTAAAGCACAGCGACCATTGTCCGATTGTCATAGATATAAAATAAGTGTAACATGCATGTTTGTAATATCAGCTTTCAAGTAAACCATGCTATCCAAGCAGCTTGGATGGAATGGATGAAAACAAATTTTCTTCCAGAATTAAACGCTACCCATTGTTTTACGGATACCAAATGGTATCAAATAGAAGTGACAGAGGATCAAAACCCAACCTACACTTTACAACTTTATACTGTCAATAAGGACCAATTAAACCTGTTCCATAGCCAGTATGCCGATCCTCTATTACAAGCGCTTTATAACCATTGGGGTGAACAATGCTTGTATTTTAGCACTAATATGCAAATTGTGAATTGAATGTGGATATATTAAATGGCCGAAAACCGCCACAGGCCTATATTTCAGCCCACAAATAGCTGTAACTCAATACAGATAAGGCTTTCAACAGTTTTAAATTAATAAAAAACATACCCCCTAAATGTCAATTTTGTATGAAATCCTTACTATTTAAGGGTTTCAAGGGAAAGATAAAAATAATTATTTGAAAAAAATATTGTTGAAATTGATAAAACCTAATAAATTTGTTTCATCGTTTTAAAACTATAAAAAACACATCTATGAACAAAGCAGAATTGATCGCTCACATTGCTGACAATGCAGAGATCGCAAAAACACAAGCTAATGCAGCATTAGACGCTTTTATCGAAGCAGTTACAAAAGCTTTGAAAAAAGGCGATAAAGTAACTTTAGTAGGATTTGGTACATTCTCAGTTTCTAAGCGTGCAGCTCGTATGGGCCGCAATCCACAAACTGGAGCTGCTATCAAAATCAAAGCTAAGAAAGTTGCAAAATTCAAAGCTGGTAAAGAATTAAGCGGAAAGTTGTAGTTCTACAGCCCAAAAGGCAGTAAACTATCTATTTTTTGAAATTAAACCCCTCGGATATCCATATATTCAAGGGGTTTTTTTACTTTTGTAGCCATTCACTTAATTAAAACACATTAACACCATGGGAAGAGGAGATAAAAAAACAGCTAAAGGGAAAAGATTCCAAGGTTCTTTTGGCAAAAGCAGACCACACAAAGTGGCTACAAAAGGGAAAAAAGCAGCAACTGCAGCAGCGACTAAAGCAAGTGCTTAATCTTATTTAATAAATACTCCCTCAACGAATCCAATAAACCAAATAAGGAAGGACTCTTTGAGGGATTTTTTATTGTTACGCTAGTTTACTAAAATAAGATCCATTAAATATGAAATCAGTATTCATTTTAATTTTATTGTCTTTAACCACATTGCAATCATTCGCACAGTGTTCTATTTGCACTAAATCTGCCGCACAAATCGGAGAAGAAGCAGGCAAAGGATTCAATGCGGGTATTTTATATTTAGCCGCCATGCCATTTGGTATTGCTGGATACATTGCCTATAAGTGGTGGAGGCAAGAGAAAGCTTAATTCCTATTACTTTGCAAAATCAATTGTCTTAATTTTGCATATTTAATCATTGTCTGAAAAGCAATGGTCCTATGTATTAGATATCCTTCCCATCCATCTAAAAAGCCAAGTTTTAAAAAATACCCGCTGAAGAATGCCCAAATTGGATTTATATACAATTTAAATAATGGGGCTTTCTTATTTTGCTCAAACATTTGAACAGCCTGCAAGGTTGTATAATGATTACACTTAAATACTAGTGATTCAATATTCGTATAGGCGTAATGTAACAAATCGCCTTTTAATTTTTGGACGCTTGCTCCAGGAGCAATTTGCATAATTTCATGAATTCGACCAGTCCAAGTCCCCTTGCCGTTTCTTACCATTCTAACTAGCATATCAGGATACCACATGCCATGCTTAATCCATTTTCCACAAAAATTATTAAACCGATTCAGCTTATATGCATCATGATGCATGCCTGACTTTTTAAGTTGCAACAAACTATTTTTCAAAGTTGCACTCAACTCTTCGTCGGCATCTAAAAAAAATAAGTAGTCCATTGTAGCTAGCTGAAATGCCGCATTTCGCTGATCAGCATAATCTGTAAATGCACGTTTTATAAATTTAGCTTTATATTGATTACAAATTGACTCAGTACCATCTTTAGAATAGGAATCTATAATAACAATTTCATCTGCAATTGACGAAACGCTCTCCAAGCAGCGTCCTATGTTCTTCTCTTCATTGTAAGTAATAACAATAAATGAAATTGTACTCATTACCTATTTGTTTTGTTAAATATACTAAATAATTACAAAGTCAACCTAATAAAAACATATGTTAACATACGGCTTCAAAAAATCATTAAAATGTATATATTTGTTATAAATTACATAACGATATGTTAGTTGTCTTTAAAAAAAATCATTTACAAATAAATAGACAAAATTTTAATTCTTAAATACATCATATATGTTTAGATCTCTCTACCAATTTTATAGCAACGTTTTACTCAAAGGATATTTGCTGCCTTTTTACTACCGATTATTAAGAGGTTTCTTCAAGCTTTTAGGTGTATTTGCAAAAGTTTCACTTTCGCAATTTTCAGAAGATACAATTATTGAAATAATTTTAAAAAACGCAAAAAGAAAAAATGGTGTATTTGTTGATGTGGGATGTAATCATCCTATAGAATATAATAATACCTATTTGCTTTACTTAAAAGGATGGAGAGGTATCAATATTGATGGCAATGGTTCGCTTATTGAGTTATATAATAAATTTAGAAAAGAAGATATAAACCTTCACCAATTAGTTTCAAATAAAGAAGAAGAAGTTGTTTTCAATTTATCTTATAAAGATAAAATTTCAACTATTGACCTAGATCACATGAGCTCATTAGGGGAAGATAAATTTCCAGATCATCTTAAAACAAAGATGATAACAAAAACCCTAAACACTATTTTGCTTGAGCACTATAATAACAAAAAATATATTGATTTACTTTGTATTGACGTAGAAAATCACGACTTTGAAGTGCTAAGCTCGATAGATCTGGATAAATACAAGCCCTATTTAATTGTTATTGAAATGCTTGATTTCACAATTGATAAAGCACAAGAAAGTAAAGTATACAAATTATTAACAGACAATGGATACGAACTAAAGCATTTTGTTTTAAGTAATGGATTTTTTATCAGAAATGATTAAAAATTAAAGGGAGCTCCTAAATAAAAAATTGCTTGGCGATATGAAATAAATTAGTATTTCCATTAGCTATTTCATTTTTTACACTATTCTCAATAAATTGATAGTCGAGTTTATTTAATTGATGTGCTGTGATAATCTGAATCACCTTAGCCATCATTCCTCTTAATTTTTGGTCCGATTTTTCTAATAACTGCTGCTCATCAATAGCA
Organism: Bacteroidota bacterium; assembly: GCA_026391435.1. Taxonomy (GTDB): domain Bacteria; phylum Bacteroidota; class Bacteroidia; order Chitinophagales; family Chitinophagaceae; genus Sediminibacterium. The sequence goes on along the minus strand of JAPLEJ010000040.1, from coordinate 36,297 downwards.
TGCACTAATTCAAGAACTCCTATTTTCTGAGCTGCGATGGTTGCAATGACTTTAGGTGTTTTGGAACTATTTGAATTGGTCATTATCATTTGTTGCAAATGATTTGAAAAAATTTGTGCATCAGGTCGATCACTTTTATTCACTACAAACAAATCAGCAACTTCCATCAATCCAGATTTCATCATTTGCACATCATCCCCAGCTTCTGGAACTAATACCACAATTGTTGTATCTGCCAAAGAGGCGATTTCAACCTCCGATTGCCCCACCCCAACCGTTTCTAATATAATAATATCAAAGCTTAAAGACTGTAATAGTGTTGTCAATTCAATCATAGAACTTGTCAATCCTCCTAAGTGACCTCTGGAAGCCAGTGATCTAATAAACACATTTGGATGCAAATACCAATCTTTCATTCTAATTCTATCACCCAAAATAGCACCATGATGAAATGGGGAAGAAGGATCAACGGATAATACAGCGATTCTTTTCCCTTCAGAGATCCATATTTCTATCATCGCTGAAATAAGTGTACTTTTTCCTGCACCGGGAGGACCTGTGATACCTATAATAGGGGTATTTCTGGGAGATAACGCCTCCAGATAGCTTTTAGAAGCAGCATCCCTATCTTCAATACTAGATATGGTTTTTGCTAATTTTAAAAAATTGCCCTTCAACAATTCATCGTTAATATCGTCTTTGGAGAACAACATTATTTTCTTATAATTTTATAATTGTAAAAAGATACTTTTTTTCTTTCAATACTTAGTTTCATTAATGCTGGTTCTGTGCTTTATATTTTTTAACCTAATTGCTTTTGCGAAATTATACCCAATTTTAGTCATTTTAGGAATCAATCCCAATATTTAGAAATTTTTATAGCCAGTATTGAATTTTTAAAGCCATTTTCAAGTAAAGAGATTAAATTTGAAATTCAATTAATACGATGTCAGTCACTATTTGTTTTGATTTTGGTAATACCCGTTTAAAAGCTGCAATTTTCAATAATAAGGAGTTGGTGGAAGTTCGTGTATTAGCCAATGCTAATATAGAAAGCTTGCAAGCCCTGCTTGATGAAATAAAGCCCAATCAAACCATCTTATCTTCAGTCATACATCATGATAAAGCCATTGAAAGCTTCTTGGCAAAAGAGGCCTCTTTTCACCTATTAGGTCCTGCTAGCTTGCTTAATTTTACAACGCCAGTAGGTAAGCCAGAGACGATCGGGGCGGATCGACTCGCCTTGGTCGCCGCAGCGGTTGATCTTTACCCCAAGCAACACAATTTAGTCATCTCCCTAGGCACCTGTATTACTTATAATTTTGTCAATATTGACCATGAATTCCTTGGAGGTAGCATCTCCCCAGGTATGCAAATGCGCTTTAAAGCCATGCATGAACAAACCGCCCTTTTGCCATACATTGAGGCCTCCAATGAGTTTACATTAGTAGGCTATGATACTAAAACCAATCTACTTAGTGGGGTCATTTTGGGTATTTCGGCCGAAATAGATGGGATAATTGATTCATATCTGCTTAAATATGAGAACTTTAACGTGCTATTAACCGGTGGCGATATTAGTTATTTTGTACCTCACATAAAAAAGAGGATATTTGCCGACGAAAATTTAATATTTAAAGGACTGTATGCTATTTGCAAAAAAAATAACTAGGTTATCAGCTATCGTATGTTTAGTGTGTTTTTTAACCCCTACTCAAGCACAAATTAATTCTCCCTTTTCCAGATATGGACTAGGTAATGAAATATTCAATAACCAAAATGCTGCAAGTCAGGGAATGGGTGGATTTTCCACTGCATTCACTCCAAGCATGAATGGTAGTTATGGTCAAAGTATTAATTTTAATAACCCTGCTACTTATGGTAGTTTATATTTGACCACTTTTGATTTAGGAATTAATTTCAATAGTTACACTTTAAAAAGAAACGATCCACTTGGTCGAGAAAAATCAAACTATTTATATCCTAATTATATTGCCATTGGAGTTCCAATCAGTAAGGCTAAAAAGATAGGGATGGCATTTGGACTAAGACCACTCTCACAAATCAACTACTCTGTTAATGAACAAAGCTTTTTAACAAACACACAGGATACCTTATTTACAAATTTTAAAGGAAGTGGAGGATTAAATCAAGTGTTTTTTGGATTAGGAAAATCATGGAAACGCTTTAGTGTTGGTTTTAATACAGGTTATAATTTTGGTCGTAAAAGTATTGAAGCCATAAAATCTTTTAATAATTCTACCGATTCCAATTATTTTTATCAAACATTATCTAGTACGAATACAATGTATGGTGGAGCCTTTTTAAAAATCGGTTTGCAAGGTGAGTTTCCATTAAAAAGTATAAATCATAAAAATCCTACTGAAAAAACAGAATATAGTTTAAGTGTAGGTGCCACTGCCAACCTTTCTCAAACTTTAAATGCGAGACAGGATATACTGCGAACAACAGGAGTATATAACAACGTCAATACTTTACCCATAGACACCGCCTTTTCTCAATCAGACATAGGTGGAACCATAAAATTACCAACCACCTACAGCTTAGGCGTTGCTTTTCATAAAAGAGAAATAAGTCCGAGAGCCATATATGACCAATGGGTTGTAGGACTTGAGTACACAGGTGCAGCTTGGAAGGATACTTATCAATTTTACGGACAAAAAGATTTACTCTCTAATTCATGGATGCTCCGATTGGGTGGTCAATACTGTCCTAATCCAAGTAATTTTGAAAGCTATTGGTCAACCGTTGTATATCGCGTAGGATTTTTTACTGGAAAGGATTATGCTAATATTGACAATAATGGATTAAAGGTATCGGGTGTGACTGTAGGCATGGGATTACCTATTCGAAAATATCGTTCCTATGATTATCAATTCACCGTCATTAATTTAGCATTACAATTTGGACAAAGAGGTACAAGTGTCAATAATTTTAATGAGAGTTTTATTCAATTTACTTTGGGCTATAGCTTAAGTGATATTTGGTTCAATAAACGTAAATATGACTAATTACAAATTCAATATCTTTTTAAAAATAGCAGTTGCTTTTATGAGTAGCTGCATTTTTTTTGCATCTTGTGAAAATAATGTCAATGAAGTAAAGTCACTTGGTTCAAGGGTGGGTGGTATAGATGTAGGAAAAGATGTCGCCATTTATATTAGTACAGGTGGGAAAATTACGGCTAAATTAATGGCGCCACTCATGAATAAATATTTATTGGATAGTGGAAAGATGATTGAGTTTCCAGGCACTTTAAAAGTAGATTTTTACAAAGATAGTTTGCTCGTCGAAAGTAAGTTGTTTGCTAAATATGCTAACTACATAGAAGCGGATAATAAAGTTTTTTTACGTGATGATGTGGTGGTGTATAATGTTTTAGGAGATACCATATGGTGTAAGGAAATGTATTGGGATCAAAATACAAGTATGTTCCATACCGATAAAGATGTAATTGTTAAACAGCACAGCCCCATTGCTAAAATATATGGAAAGGGATTTGAAGCAAATCAAAATTTAACCGATATTCACATACTAAAGCCGCAATCAAACAGCTTTGCCATTATCAATGATAGTAGTGGATTAACCCCTAAATAATAACAAGATGGAATACAGACAAATGGGTAAAACTGGTCTACAGTTAAGTACTTTAAGCTTTGGAAGCTGGGTCACTTTTCATAAACAAATTGACGATCAGGTAGCAGATGAGTTAATGGGGATTGCATATGACGAGGGTATTAATTTTTTTGATAACGCCGAAGTATATGCGGCAGGAGAAAGTGAAAAAATGATGGGCCGAGTTTTAAGTAAAAAAAATTGGGACCGTACTTCTATCGTGCTTTCATCGAAAGCTTATTTTGGATGGAGGGGAAAGCAAAATAAACCCAATCAAACAGGATTAAGCCGCAAACATTTAACAGAAGCATGTCATGAGGCTTTGCAAAGATTACAAACCGATTATTTAGATTTATATTTTTGTCACCGACCAGATAAAAATACACCTATAGCGGAAGTAGTGCAAACCATGAATACTTTAATCCAGCAAGGTAAAATATTATATTGGGGTACCAGCGAATGGAGTGGCGTTGAGATCATGGAAGCACACCGAATTGCAGAATCCTATCGACTCATTGGTCCAGCAATGGAACAACCGCAATACAATTTATTTGAGCGTACTAAAGTAGACGCCGAATACCTTGAAATTTATAAGAATGTTGGACTAGGAACAACTATCTGGAGCCCATTAGCAGCAGGCTTATTAACTGGAAAATACAATGATGGCATTCCAGAAGGTTCAAGATTTCAAATTGAAGGTTTTGAATGGCTAAGAGACAGATGGTTAATGCAGGATAAGATTAATAAAGTACAACAGTTGGCCTCCATAGCCAAAGCACTTAAAGTAAGCACCGCTTCTTTGAGTATAGCTTGGTGTATCAAAAATCCGAATGTGACCACTGCTATATTAGGGGCCACAAGTAAAGCACAGTTAATGGATAATTTAACTGCATTAGCAACTGCCACTTTATTGACGCCAGAAATTATGGAACAAATCGAAGTAATTGTTGAAACAAAACCAAAGTTACCAGAGTATTAGTAACTTAATTTTTAAATTATGATTTTCGCTATCATCGCCTCGCTTGCTTTAATCGGATTCTTTTCAGGATATGAAATTGGATTCGTTAGTGCCAATCGATTAAGCTTAGAGCTTAAAAAAAAACAAGGCAATCGATCGGGTAAAATCATAGCCAAATTTTTGGAAGAACCCACTCAATTTATTGGTACTTGTTTGATTGGCTTAAATATTTCTTTAGTCGTATTTGGTATTTTATTTGAAGAAATACTGGACCAGCTTATTTGGAATCATTTAAAAGTGGGCAATTATTCCATTTTACTTGGAAACACCATTTTATCTACCCTTGTCATTTTGTTGATTGGCGAATTAGGACCCAAGGCTATATTCAAGGCTAGAGCGGCTTCCATGATTAATACTTTTGCACCTTTAGCTAATTTTTTCCATATTTTATTTAGGCCCCTCACCAGTCTATTAGTGAATTCGGCTCAATGGGTATTGAGTAATTTATTTCAGGTTAAAATGGTATATAAAAAAGAAGCATTTACTAAAGTAGATTTGGCGCATTTTGTACAACAAACCAAGGACCAAAAGGAACAACAAGAATTAAATACCGAATTATTTGAAAACGCATTAAGCCTTCCCGATATTAAAATAAGAGAATGTCTGGTGCCTCGTACTGAAATTGTGGGTGTAGAATTACAAACCACCATCGAAAACTTAACCGCTGTTTTTATGGAGACTAAGCTAAGTAAGCTTATTGTATTTGAGGATTCATTAGATAATATTGTCGGGTATGTGCATCAATTAGATTTATTTAAAAAGCCTGAAAAAATTGCCACCATCCTACACAGTATTCCACTGGTCACCGAAAGTATGAATGCGGCGGATTTAATCAATCTATTCACAAAAAAACGAAAAAGTATTGCATGGGTGGTGGATGAGTTTGGAGGCACAGCTGGTATCGTGACGATGGAAGATGTTTTAGAGGAGATTTTTGGAGAAATAGATGACGAATATGACGAACAGGAGTTTTTAGAGAAAAAATTATCTGACACAGAATATGTATTTAGTGGGCGCTTGGAACTAGATTACCTATATGAAAAATATGGTATAGATTTTTCAGCGGATAGCGCAGAGACCTTAAGTGGATATTTAATTCATAAAAATGAGGCCATCCCTAGATTAAGACAGGTCATACATTTAACCCATTTTGATGCTGAAATATTATCAGTGAGCGATACCCGAATCGAAAAAGTGAAAATAAAAATTCACTAGTATTATTTTTCACTTTTGACCGCCCATTTTCCCCATTAAACCTTAACTTTAGCCCTCATTGAAATTGACACATGGCAATATTTGACCGTTTTAGTAATAGCGATAATTCAGAGATGACTTTCATCGATCATCTAGAAGTTTTAAGAAGTACCATTGTAAAATCATTGAGTGCCATTTTAATTACCTCTCTTGTTTTATTTATATATAGGGATTGGATCATGGACTATGTTATAACAGGTCCCATCAATCCCGATTTTATTACCTACCGCGCTTTTTGTAAATTAAGTCACCTTTTACATTTGGGAGACTCTTTATGTATGCCTCCAGTGAAAGTGTCCATGCAAAGCACCACATTTGGTGGACAATTTTTGAGCAGTATTAGTATGGCTTTTGTAGGTGGAATTATTGTTGCTTTCCCATATGTATTTTATCAAATATGGGCATTTATTAAACCAGCTTTAAAAGAGAAAGAATTAAAGAATACACGCTTCATGATTTTCTGGGTTTCCTTTTTCTTTTTTTTAGGCGCTGCTTTTGGATTCTTTGTATTAGGTCCTTTTACTTTTAATTTTTTAGCCAGCTTCCAATTAGGTACTAGAGGGGTCATTTCCACGATTCCCACTTTTGCAGATTATCTTGATAATTTAACCAATTTAATATTGGGCTGCGGAATTGCATTTGAGTTGCCTGTGATTGTATTTTTATTAACTAAAATTGGATTTGTTACACCTAAGTTATTAACGACCACACGTAAATATGCGGTTGTCGTTATATTGATTGTAGCTGCCTTTATTACACCAAGTCCAGATTGGTATAGTCAAACTATTGTTTTCATTCCTTTATATACTTTATTCGAGTTTAGTATTTTTGTTTCAAGATGGGCGCACAAGTCAATAAAAAAATCAGAAGATGAAGAGTGGGATTAAAATTTTAAATAGAAAATTTATTTTTATGGCATATGTTTTTGATGCTTCCAAGCCTATTGCATTAGGCGCAGACCATGCAGGAGTACAATTTAAAAATGATATTATTAGTTGGTTGCAAGAAAAAGGATACACTACAAAGGACTTCGGTACTTACAATACCGATTCAGTAGATTATCCTGATTTTGCCCACCCTACTGCTACAAGTATCGAAACAGGGGAAGCTGCTTTCGGAATTTTATTTTGTGGTACAGCGAACGGCGTTGCGATGACAGCCAATAAACATGCAGGTATTAGAGCTGGTTTATGCTGGCGTCCCGAAGTGACTGAATTTACTCGATCACATAATGATGCCAACATTATTTGCATTCCTGCTCGATATGTGAGCATTGAAATGGCAAAAGAAATGCTAGAAATATTTATGACTACTGCCTTTGAAGGTGGTAGGCATCAAAATAGAGTTACTAAAATTAGTTGTGCTTAAAAAAATTATAAAATAATGTTTATGAAAAAAATGCTATGGATCTTATTGCTATTAACTAGCAATATGAGTTTTGCTCAAACAAGTAATGCACTTACAAAATATGGTAAAGTCATTACTGCAGCAGGTTTAAAACAAAAGTTATCCATCATCGCAAGTGGGGAGATGGAGGGAAGGGAAACGGGTTCTCCAGGACAAAAAAAAGCGGCAGCTTATATTGAGTCTGAATTCAAGAGAATGGGTTTACAGCCAGGTAATGGCCAAAGCTACCAACAAGTATATCCAGTATACCAAGATGTTTTATCAGATAAAAAATTAGTTGTAAACGGAAAATCATTTGAATGGGATAAAGACTTTAATTTTTCATTGCAAGGAATCTCAAATGGCAACTGGAACTTTACTGAAGTTGTATTTGCAGGTTATGGTATTGTGGATCCAAGCAAGAGTGTCAATGACTTTGAAAATTTAGAGGTAAAGGGAAAACTAGTAGTAGTATTGGATGGTAGTGGTTCAGCTCCAGCAGCAGCCGCTGGCGGAAGAGGCATGTTCAACAATCCTGCATCTTCCTTTGCTAAAATGAGAACAGCAGCATCAAAAGGCGCGGCAGGTTTATTAATTATCTCACCTGATTTTCCAAAAAAATCACCTTCTGAAACCAAAGGAGGTATGTATTTAAAAGCAAACACAGGTGCGAGTTTCTTATCTGCTTCTATTTCGCCTGAAGTAGCTGCCAATATGACCCCTATCGTTAGTACCAACAAATTAACAGTTGCTGATTTCAAGGATATTAAAAAAGCAAACTACCCTGTTGATATTAATATCACAGCAAAGAAAGTAACAGAAAATGTAGAAAGTAGTAATGTGATTGCGGTATTACCTGGTACAGATAAAAAAGAGGAATATGTTATGATTACTGGCCACTACGATCATTTAGGAAAAAGAGGTGATGTCATATACTATGGTGCTGATGATGATGGATCAGGTACAGTAAGTGTGATGCAAATTGCAGAAGCTTTTTCGGCAGCTGCAAAAAAAGGAAAACAACCTAGACGCACGATTGTATTCATGACAGTGAGCGGTGAAGAAAAAGGTTTGTGGGGTTCAGAGTATTATTCAGAGCATCCTATTTTCCCACTAGATCAAACAACAGTTGATTTAAATATTGATATGGTTGGTCGTGTTGATACAGAAAGAAAAATGGGAGATTCTTTGAATTATGTATATGTTATTGGACATGATAAATTAAGTACCGACTTACCTATTATCAATGAAGCAGCAAATAAAGCTTCTAGTAATATCACATTAGATTATACGTTTGATGATCCTAACGATAAAAACAGAATTTATTACCGAAGCGACCATTATAACTTTGCAAAAAAAGGAGTGCCTGTATTATTTTTTTACGATGGTATGTTGTTAGCTGATTATCATAAACCTACCGACACCATAGAAAAAATCAATTTTGATTTAATGCAAAAAAGAGTATTGATGATTTACTATACTGCTTGCGATATGACACAACGAGATGATATGTTGAAAAGAGACTTGAAGTTGAATATGCCAGGTCGTTAAAAAAAAGAAGCCTCTCGAAATCGAGAGGCTTCTTTTTTTAGTTGAAATCCTATTGTCCTAAAATGTAAGCAAAAATCAATGGCACCACAATGGTAGCATCGCTTTCGACAATAAACTTAGGTGTATGAATATCTAATTTACCCCAGGTAATTTTTTCATTAGGAACTGCGCCTGAATAAGAACCATAGGAAGTGGTACTATCACTCACTTGACAGAAATAGCTCCAAAAAGGAACATCGTGCCATTCTAGATCCTGGTACATCATTGGAACGACGCAAATAGGGAAATCCCCTGCAATACCTCCACCCACTTGGAAAAACCCTACCCCCTTACCGCCACTATTGGCACGGTACCACTCTGTTAAAGTAACCATATACTCAATACCATTTTTAACAGTGGAAGCTTTTAATTCATTTTTGATTACATAGCTAGCAAAAATATTTCCAGTCGTACTATCTTCCCAACCTGGAACCACAATAGGAATATTCTTTTTTGCAGCAGCAACAATCCAGCTATCCTTAGGATCAATCTCATAATATTGCTCTAGTTCTCCGCTTAAAATAACTTGGTATAAAAATTCATGAGGAAAATAGCGTTCGCCTTTTTCTTCAGCTGCTTTCCAAAACTTCACAATATGTTTTTGTAATCTTCTAAATGCTTCCTCTTCAGGGATACAAGTATCTGTCACACGATTGTAATGATTTTCTAATAAATCCCACTCGTCCTGTGGAGTCAAATCACGATAATTAGGAACACGCTTATAGTGACTATGTGCTACTAAGTTCATTACATCTTCTTCCAAATTGGCACCAGTACAACTAATGATGGCAATTTTATCTTGTCGAATCATTTCGGCTAAACTAATGCCTAACTCAGCGGTACTCATCGCACCTGCTAAACTCACTAACATTTTACCACCCTCTAATAAATGGGTCTCATAGCCTTTTGCAGCATCCACTAAGGCAGCTGCATTAAAATGTCTGTAATGATGCTCAATAAACTGCGAAACGGGTCCTTTGCTCATTTTAATAAATTTGAAGCAAAAGTAAATTTTTTTACCGACTTGAAGGCCGAATGATTTAAATAGGAAAAAAACTACCTTGTGGTCACAAATAAGCCATTATGAAAAATACAAACTATACCCTCATCGCAGTCTTTGCTTGTTTAGGTATCCCCTTTATGTATGCCTATTATTTATACCCAAGTTTACCTGCCATCATACCTACCCATTTTAATTTGAAGGGCGAAGCAGATGGCTTTGGCGGCAGAGATACTATTTATTTGGGGCCGGCTATCATGGCAGTAGCAGGTTTATTTACCTATTTTTTATTGGCGAATATTAAAAAAATTGATCCCAAGCGAAGTGAAAAAATGGATGATAGCTTATTTAAAAAAATGGGATTTTTTACAGTGTTGTTTTTATCCGTTTTATCGATGGCGATTTTATATATGACCACACACCCTAGCTTTAATATGGGAAAACTAATATTCCCCTTATTAGGATTAGGTTTTGCATTAATGGGCGCCTATCTACCTAAATTAAAACAAAACTATTTCGCAGGATTCAAATTACCATGGACATTAGAAAACGAAAATAACTGGAATGCAACACATAAAGTAGCGGGCAAGGTATGGGTTTACGGAGGTATCCTTCAGTTGATTGCAGGAATTTTGTTGCCAGCTACCCCTTCCTTTATCGTGTTTATGGCCCTTATGTTAGTGATGGTTTTAGTGCCTACTATTTTTTCCTACCGTATGTTTAAAAACGGAAATCAACCCATATAGTTGCTTAAAATTCGGCATCTTTGTACCTAAATCAGACGGTTATGAAACTAGGTACAAAATACATACATGCAGGTGCTCATCCCGATCCAAGTACGGGAGCAATTATGACGCCTATTTATCAAACATCTACTTATGTTCAATCCGCGCCGGGCGTGCATAAAGGGTATGAATATGCCCGAAGTCAAAATCCAACTCGATTTGCTTTAGAAGAAGCGTTTGCAGTAATAGAGAATGGAAAGTTTGGATTGGCTTTTGCAAGTGGTGTAGCTGCTACGGATGCAGTGATGAGATTATTAGTACCTGGCGATGAAGTGATTGCTGCACATGACATGTATGGTGGCTCTTTTCGTTTGTTTTCAAAAGTGCACGAAAAAATGGGTATCAAATTTGTATATGTTGATACTTCGAATGCAGAAAATGTTTCAAATGCAATCAGTCCGACTACAAAATTAATATGGGTAGAAACCCCCACCAATCCATTGATGAATATTACCGATATTGAAGCGGTAGCGACTATTGGTAAAAAGAATAATTGCATCGTTTGTGTTGATAATACTTTTGCATCCCCCTATTTACAAAATCCATTGGACTTTGGCGCAACCATTGTCATGCATTCTGCCACTAAATATTTAGGAGGCCATAGCGATGTCATACAAGGTTGCTTAGTGATGAATGATGAAGCCTTGCGTGATCAATTGTATTTTATTCAAAAAAGTACAGGTGCGGTTCCAGGACCACAGGATTGTTTTTTAGTGTTAAGAGGAATTAAAACTTTACATGTTAGAATGCAAAGACATTGCGAGAATGGTGAAAAAGTAGCCCATTATTTACGTCAGCATACTAAAGTTGGTAAAGTGTATTGGTGTGGTTTTGAAGACCATCCCAATCATGCCATTGCAAAAAAACAAATGCGTGGATTTGGGGGTATGATGAGTTTTACCTTGAAAGACGATACTGTAGCAGCTGCTACTAAAGTATTATCTAGTACCAAAGTGTTTTCATTGGCCGAAAGCTTGGGTGGTGTAGAATCATTGATCAATCACCCAGCAAGTATGACCCATGCCTCCATACCTCGTGAACAAAGAATTGCAAATGGATTATCAGATGGCTTGATAAGATTAAGTGTAGGCATAGAAGATGCAGAAGATTTAATATCGGACTTAGCGCAAGCCATTGGATAATGTCAAATGATATTCAAACACTTTTAAATCAAAAGGTAAAGCAGTACAACCAAATCTCCTTTATATCGAAGGATCCTATTTGCATACCCCATTTATTTAAAAAGCAGCAAGATATTGAGATAGCGGGCTTCTTTGCAGCTATTTTTGCCTGGGGAAATAGAACGACCATTATTAATAAAAGTAGGGAGTTGCTAGATAGAATGGACAATGCGCCTTATGCTTTTTGCACCCAACATCAACCCAAGGATTTAAAAAAATTATTAGGATTTGTTCATCGTACATTTAACGATACGGACTTATTATATGTCATTGAGTTTTTTAAGCAGCATTATACAAATCAAACAAGTTTAGAAACTGCTTTTTTTAAGCATCAAGTGACGGGAGAAAAAATAAAAAATGTTGAAATGGCACTTACCCATTTTCATGAATATTTTTTTTCTTTAGAAGATGCGCCACATCGTACCAAAAAACATATTGCCCATCCTGTTTCTGGATCCACCTGCAAAAGACTAAATATGTATTTAAGGTGGATGATCCGAAATGATCAACAAGGAGTTGATTTTGGTATCTGGAAATCCATAAAGCCCGCTGAACTGATCTGTCCTGTTGATGTGCATGTGGCAAGAGTGGCAAGGTCATTAGGAATGATTAAGCGCAAGCAAACTGATTGGTTAACTGCATTGGAATTGACTAATTATTGCCGAACTTTGGACAGCAAAGACCCAGTCAAATATGATTTCGCTTTATTTAGTTTAGGTGTTATTGAAAAATTCAACTAATGGAATTATCATTACTCAGTTTAGAAAATCTGTCGAAAGAGAAATTAATTGACTACTTGAATGAGTACATTAAAAATGATTTTTCAAAAGTGGTTCAATTATTATATCGAATTGATGTTTCCGAAGCAAAGCTTAAAAAGGTACTTCAAGAAAATCCGAATGAAGATGCCGCCTCCTTAATTGCTGACTTAATCATTGAAAGATTAGCGATGGCAAAAAAAGCGAGAGAAAGTTTTTCGAATCAAAATAAGACTACTTCAACACCAGAAATAGAGGGCCCTGTTAATACGGATGACGAAGGAGCTGAACGACTTTAATTTTTTATAAATCTCCCTTAAGTGGTCGCATAATAATATCTTCGACTACTGCCTGTGGACTTAAATGAGCAGCTGCAAAAATCATTTTTGCAATATCGTTGGCTTCCATAATACGACTAGGTTCCACTCCACTCCCATCCCAACTATGGGTATATGTTGCGCCAGGACAAACAGCAGTTACTTTTATGCCTTTGTCTTTTAATTCTAATCTTAAATTTTTAGAAAACCCAAGTAAAGCAAATTTACTAATGCTATAAGATCCGCCTTGCGCATATGCATCCAAGGAGGCAATGGAGCAAATATTAAAAATATGACCCTTCCCTACTTTTAACATCGAAGGCAGTAATGCACGAGTAGTATGATAAGCAGAATATAAATTAACAGCCATCTGTTGCTCTAAAATATTATCTGATTCATCCTGAATATGACCTGGTAAAAAAAAGCCAGCGTTATTAACCAAAATATCGGGCGTCCCTTTGTCTAAACACCATTGCGCAAATTGAAGACAATCTTCCTTTATGGATAAATCCGCTTTGGTAAAATGGACTGTGGCATCAGGGTATTGCGCCGCTAAATTTTTTGCTGCAAGCTCCATATTAGCCTGTGTTTTACTACACATTAATAAGGTATTTCCTGCCTGAGCGAATTGATTTGCTATCGCATATCCGATTCCTTGTGAAGCCCCAGTGATTACTACAATCATATTCAAAATTATTGATTAAAGATAGGAAGCAAAATTGTATTTTAGCAATTCTTAATACGCCACCATGCCCTATAAGGACTTATTTTTTGATTTGGACCATACCTTATGGGACTTTGAATTAAATTCAAAGGAAACCATGCAGGAATTATACATCACTTATGGTATTGCTGGTTTAGGGATTACCGATTTTGATGCATTCTTTACTATTTATACGGCGCACAACCATCGATTATGGGATAGATATGCCAAGGGATTTATTAAGCAAGATGAATTAAGATGGAAACGAATTTATTTAAGTCTTTTAGATTTTAAAGTGGCGAATGAGAAATTATCAAAAGAAATGTCGGTTTCTTTTTTAAGTATTTTGCCCACAAAAAAAAAATTATTCCCGCATACTATTGAAATTTTAAATTATTTGAAGAACAAGGAATACAAATTGCATTTAATTACCAATGGCTTCGAATCGGTTCAATTTAAAAAAATAGAAAATGCCGAAATAGCGCACTTTTTTTCCGAAGTCATTACTTCAGAAGCAAGTAATAGTTTAAAACCCAACAAGGAAATATTTGAGTATGCTTTAAAAAGCGCCAATGCTCAATTAAAGGAAAGCATTATGATTGGAGACAATGAAACTGCAGATATACAAGGCGGTATTAATATAGGAATGGATACCATATTTGTAAATCATTTACAAGTTGAACCTACATTGCCTGCTACCTATACCATCACGCATTTACAAGAACTTGAAAATATTTTGTAATCTACAAGAAGTTATTACCAGCTTGCTAATACAGTGACACCTCCTTGAACGGCGTCGCCAATTTTTGTGTGAATTTTTGCGCCAACGGGTAATAATAAATCTACTCGGCTACCAAATTTAATAAAGCCATATTCATCGCATTGGTTAAAGGATTGCCCCACTGAACTATAATTACAAATACGTCTAGCTAAAGCGCCTGCAATTTGTTTACATAAAATACTACCCTTGCTATTTTCAATCACCACCGACCATCTTTCATTGTCAGTAGATGATTTAGGATGCCAGGCGACTAAAAATTTTCCTGGGTGGTATTGATTATAAATAATATTTCCGGAAATGGGCAAACGATTCACATGCACATTTGCAGGACTCATAAAAACACTTATTTGAATACGCTTGTCAGTATAAAATTCATCTGGTTGTACTTCTTCAATCACCACCACTTTACCATCAGCGGGTGCAATAATCGAAGATTCATTCATCGTAAGTTGTCTATTGGGCATTCTAAAAAAAGAAACAATAAATAAGAAGAAAGCCAAAGTAATTACAAATACGGCCCAGGCACCTACTACGCTTACTGGAAATAAATAGGAGAAATTAGCAAGGTTCAATAAACTTATAAATAGGGCTGTCAATGAAATGGTTGCTGTTCCTTCCTTGTGAATGGTCATATGAATAATTTTAAAGTGCAAATGTAAAACATTAATACAGAAGTTGAATAAGCAACCAAACAAAAGGAGTGGCTAATAAAATAGAATCAAATCTATCTAAAAACCCTCCATGGCCAGGCATCATTGACCCACTGTCCTTTACATTAGCCCATCTTTTTAATTTACTTTCTACTAAGTCCCCCATAGTGCCTGCAATGCAAGCGACTATACTAATTAAAAAAATGGCTTTTTCATTCGGTGGAATATATTGACCCATCAGCTTCGTCACCAATAAAACAGAAATAATGACACCCGCTATTGTACCCTCCCAAGTTTTATTGGGAGAAATTGGTGATAAGGGTTTACGACCTACTAGGGAGCCCACTAAGTAGGCAGCGCTATCATTGATCCAAATGGAAAGCACTAGCACAAGAGGAATGGTATAGCCAATATCACCTACAAATGAATGGCTCATAATATCTCTTAATGGAAATAATAAAGCAAGCCCTAATGAAATATAAATTAATCCGGCTGCTGAAACCAAAATGGTTTTAAAATTGATTTTTTTTGATATTAGATCCACTAATAAAATAAGGACAGTTATTCCAATAAAAGCATAATTGCAATATTGATCAATACTTACCCCTCTAAAAGTAATATTTTGAAATGCAAAAGCAATCATAACAAAAATACCCAAGCACAAAGTCCCCCATTGATGTAATTTGCTAATAGCTGCATACTCAGGTGTAATGATGCGCATCAATTTTTGAAATTCAAATAAACAACCTATTTGTACTACTGTAAATAAAATAAAAAAGGACCACTGATTCCATAAGATACCTCCTAACATAAGGGCTGCAAAAATAACTGCCGAAAGCATTCTTGTTTTTAAAACCGGAAAATCAATTGCCATAAAATTTTTATTTTAATGATGAAGGAATTTAAAAGTAAAATTATGAAAAAAATAAATTTAAAAAGAATTTACAATCGTTATTGCTTTTTCATAATCATTTGCAGGGACATAAACCTCCACTTCCCCTAAAAATACATAGGATGAGTCTATCTTATTTAAAACATTAGCTTGAATGTCCTGCTCTCTTAATAAGCCCGCCACAATGGAAGCTACAGATAATTGTGAGCTACTATATACTTTTTTCCAATCCAAAGTCATGAGAGTTATTTTTTAATTGTCTACATAAAATAATGATTGCGAATATAGCGATGATGGCCCAATAATAAGTAAGGTTCCCTTCGATCACTGATTCCATTTTCTCAGGTTGATTTCTTAAAAAATATAAAGCAGACACTCCTATCGCATTATTGATAAAATGCATCAACATAGGCAGCCAAATTGTTTTAGTAATGTGATATACTAAGCCAATGATAATGCCCAATGACATTCTAGATAAAAACCCAAAATAAGAAAAATGAAATGCACTAAATAAAACAGCGGTGATTACAATGGCTAGATAAGGTTTACCTATCCACTGTGATAATATTTTTTGCAAAGTAGCTCTAAAATAAAGTTCTTCTACAATGGCAGGTATGACTGCAACAGCGATCAAGGCAAACAATAAATCAAACATTGATTTCATTTGCATCATGGCATACAAAGCTTTTTTATACTGATCTTCTAATTGAGTAGCCCAATTTTTAAATGAAACAGGAATTGGAATTTTGGTAGTTAAATCGCCTAATGAGGCACTTAAAAATAAACCGATCATCGCAATTAAAATAACCAAGCCCACTTGACGCATGGATTGAATAGATGAAAAACCCAAAACCCTACCTATTTTATCTTTATTTAATAAAGCAACTCCAATACTAGGCAAACCAAATGCAATGATGGAAGCCAACGCATTAGCAAATTGAGTAATATTGACATATTGAGGCTGTAAAATAATCGATTGAATATCGCTAAAATGAACATGCAGGATGGCCGCCACAATAGAAAAACTAACAAAACCACCTAGAATGAGGCATATGCCGGTTAAACCTATAAAAACGGCCAATTTAGGGCCGGGGCTCATACTAAAAATGGATGTATCCGAAGTAGACATGTAAATGCAATTTATTGGTACCTTTGCAACCGCGCCAGGTTAGGTGCAAGATAATGAATTCATATGGTTTCTATAGGTCCAATACAACTTCCCTCCTTCCCGTTATTATTAGCGCCGATGGAGGATGTCAGCGATCCGCCATTTAGAGCGGTATGCAAGGATAATGGCGCTGACTTAATGTATACTGAATTTATCAGTAGTGAAGGCCTCATTAGAGATGCTATCAAGAGCCGACAAAAATTAGACATATTTGACTATGAGCGCCCTATTGGAATTCAAATATTTGGGGGAGATGAAGAAGCAATGGCCATGTGTACTAAAATTGTAGACACCGTAAATCCTGATTTAATTGATATCAATTTTGGGTGTCCGGTCAAAAAAGTGGTGACCAAAGGTGCAGGCGCAGGTGTATTAAGGGATTTAGATTTAATGGTTAGATTAACAGAAGCGGTGGTGAAAAGTACCAACCTACCTGTCACTGTAAAAACTCGATTAGGCTGGGATGATAGTACAAAAAATATACATGAGGTCGCTTTAAGATTACAAGATGTGGGCATCAAAGCATTGGCGATTCACGGACGCACCCGCACGCAAATGTATAAAGGAGAAGCAGATTGGACATTGATTGGAGAAATAAAAAATGATCCTCGAATTCATATACCCATCTTTGGTAATGGAGATATCAATTCTCCTGAAAAAGCGTTGGAATATAAAAACAGATATGGCGTAGACGGTATTATGATTGGTCGCGCCGCCATTGGATATCCTTGGATATTTAGAGAGATAAAACATTTTGTTGAAACGGGTACTAAACGTGCCGATCCAACGATCGAAGAACGCGTTGAAGTAGCGCGAAAGCATTTAATAAAATCCATGCAATGGAAAGGACCCATTGCAGGTATCAACGAAATGCGCAGACACTATGCCAATTATTTAAGAGGCTTACCTAATATTAAAGAATACAGAAATAAATTAGTTCGTATTACCGAACAACAGGAAGTAGAAGCCATCTTGGATGAAATAAAAGAAAAATACAAGGACATGGTAATTGAATCTGGCCATATTGTATTAGAAAATTACCACGAGCACTGCCCTATCAATTAGTGAATCAATCATTCTTTTTTTCTATCGCTGCAATGACGATTGGATCCAAAGGATCAATGGTCATTGGGAAATAGTTGACTAAAACCCCTTGTTCATTAATTAAATATTTACAAAAATTCCAAGCAGGTTCTTGATTACACCAGCCATTCAAACTCATATCTGAAAGCCATTTATGTACTTCATTTTGATGATTCTTTTTGATCACAATAGATTTTTCCATTAAAGGGAATGTGACTCCGTAATTTTTTTTACAAAATGCTGCAATGTTTTGATTGTCTTTGGTTTCTTGTTCTTTAAAATCATTTGCTGGAAAACCAATGACCACTAATTCATCCTTGTATTGTTGTTGTAATTTTTCAAGTGCTTCATACTGACCAGTAAATCCACAATCACTTGCCGTGTTGACAATCATAACTTTTTTTCCTTTATAAGCAGACAAATCAAAATCGGTCCCGTCTATCATTTTTGTGTGTAAAGTATAAAAAGAAACAGGAGGCGTAACAGATTGCTGATTGCTTAAAACCTGCTTGGCCCCATTAGAGTGGCTCGACCAC
Source organism: Bacteroidota bacterium (assembly GCA_026391435.1). Classification (GTDB taxonomy): domain Bacteria; phylum Bacteroidota; class Bacteroidia; order Chitinophagales; family Chitinophagaceae; genus Sediminibacterium. The sequence goes on along the minus strand of JAPLEJ010000040.1, from coordinate 17,559 downwards.
ATGATCATAGGATACAAGGTTTTTAAAACAGATTGGCGATACGACATGTCCTTTTTTTTCATCATTAAAGTAGCCGACACTAAAATGCCAAAAGCAATAGCAATTTTTATCATGATCATTTTTTTATTTTTCATTACCCAATTAATCTTTTAAGCAACCAAGCCTTGCCTTTATAAGGAGGATATTTAAAACTAGGGTCTATCCAGGTGGGTGTTTTCAATACCGACTTAGTATGCGTAAAGGTATCAAAACTTAATTTACCATGATAGCCGCCAGTGCCGCTAAAACCCCTGCCCCCAAAGGGTAAATCATGATTGGTAATATGCATGGTCGCATTATTAACGCAAGCCCCTCCTGAAGGTACATTGGTTAACCAATAATCTTCATCTGCTTTATTTTCAGTGAAAACATAAAATGCCAATGGGTTTGGATTTTTTTGTATGATCGCCAACGCTTCTTCTTTGGTTTGATAAGTCAAAATAGGAAGAATAGGTCCAAAAATTTCATCCTGCATTATTTTTGCATCTGCATGAACGCCCGTCATAATAGTGGGCTCAATAAATAATTTTTCTCTATTTGATTTTCCACCATAAACAATTTCCCCTTCCGACAAATAACTAGTGATACGCAACCATTGTTTGTCATTGATAATTTTGCCATAATGTTCCGATGCTTCTGCATCTGCCCCATAAAATGATTGAATGGCGATGATTAGCTCTTTAATTAAATTATCCTTTAATTCATTAGGTACTAAAATATAGTCCGGTGCAATACACATTTGACCACAATTTGAAAACTTAGGACTCGCTAAACGGCGCGCTGCCACTCTTAAATTCGCACTAGAAGTAATAACAGCAGGACTTTTACCGCCCAATTCTAAAGTAACTGGAACTAATTTTTCAGCAGCATATTTATAAATTATTTTTCCTACCTGTGTGCTTCCTGTATAAAAAATATGATCAAATCTATTTTCTGTTAACAAAGGAGGTAATATCGTAGCGCCCTCCCCTTCTAAATAAAGTATATAATGATTAGGAAATAAAGCGTCCACTATTTTACCCATTACCTTAGCTGTAGCTGGCGCAAATTCACTTGGTTTTAATACTGCACAATTACCTCCTGCAATAGCTCCTATTAATGGAGTGAACAATAACTGAAATGGATAGTTCCAAGGAGCAATAATACAAACCACGCCCAAAGGTTCTTGTATGGTATAACTTGTGGAGGGCATATTGACCAAGTTGGTCGCAACCGATTTAGGTTCCATCCACTCCTTTAAATGTTTAATAGTATAATTTAATTCACTTAAGAAAAATCCTACCTCAGTAGCCCAGGCATCTTCATCGGTCTTTTTTAGATCGGCATACAAAGCTTCATATAATAATTTTTCAGATTCTAAAACTACTTTTTTTAGCCTTTGTAATTGAAGTAATCTAAAGGCGTATGGCTGCGTTGCGCCTGAACTAAAATAGTCCCTTAGCATGTTTAAATTTGACATGATGGTATGAAATTATGCAGCAATTTAAGCTTAATTGGGCAAATTGGCTAGCGCTTTTCACCTTCATAAAAATTATTTCAAATTATCCCATTTTTTCTATAATTTAACATACTTAAATTTAAATAGATTTATCCACCATTAACCATTTGCTATGTCTAAGAACAAATCAAATAACAGTCGACGAAATTTTATTAAAAATTCAGCCCTTGCCATGGGTGGATTTTATATTTTACCTAGACAAGTGCTAGGAGGAAAAGGTTTTATTGCGCCAAGTGATAAATTACAAGTTGCTGGAATAGGTTCTGGCGGAAAAGGAGAAAGTGATTTGTTTAACTTTTACAATTCTGGGAAAGCAGATATCGCTTTTTTATGTGATGTAGATGACAGACAAGCGGTTAAAAGTCGTCAACGCTATCCGAATGCAAAATACTATAAGGACTATAGAGAAATGTTAGATAAAGAACATAAGCATTTTGATGCTTGTTCCGTTTCTACGCCCGATCATATGCATGCAGTACAAGCTATGGCAGCAATGCAATTAGGAAAGCATGTCTATGTACAAAAACCAATCGCGCACGATATTTTTGAAGCAAGGATGATGACCGAAGCGGCAAGAAAACATAATGTAGTAACACAAATGGGAAACCAGGGTGCGTCAGGAGATGGGGTTCGTATGTTACAAGATTGGTATAACGAAGGATTAATTGGAGATGTGCATACTATTTATTGTTATACCGATCGTCCAGTATGGCCACAAGGTGCTATTCGTCCAGCAACACCTTCTGTGATTCCAGCTGAATTAGATTTTAATTTATGGTTAGGTACTGCTCCTAAAAAAGATTACTTCGATGGCTTGCTGCCATTTAACTGGAGAGGCTGGTGGGATTACGGAACCGGTGCATTAGGCGATATGGCTTGTCATATTATGGCACCTGGATTTGCAGTATTGGGCTTAGGTTATCCAGTAGCAGCTGAATGTAGTATTGCTACAAGATATACTGCCCCTTGGCAAAAATTAGATGCGCCAGATAGTCCCCCAATGGGATCGCATATTATATTAACCTTTAAAGGACCTTTCAACAAACACAAGGGTAAAAATAAAGAAACAGAAATTAAATTACATTGGATGGATGGCGGAATTCAACCAGAAAGACCAGCTGAATTAGGACCTAATGAGCAAATGGGTGATGGCGGCAATGGTATCATTTTTGAAGGTACAAAAGGAAAAATGATGGCAGGTACTTATGGCGTGAATCCCCAATTATTACCAACAAGTTTAACAAAAACAACGACAGTACCTAAAACTGTTGCACTTGTTAAAGATGGAGATAATGGTCACTATGCTGCATGGGTAGAAGCTTGTATCGCTGGTGCTGGAAGTGAACTAGCTAAAAACTTGAGTTCTAATTTTGATATTGCTGGTCCTTTAACTGAATCTGTTTTAATGGGGAACTTAGCCATCAGAAGTTATGACATCAAGTCAACGGATAAAGCAGGAAGAACTACCTATCCAGGAAGAAACATTCAATTACAATGGGATGGTCCTAATATGAAAATCACCAACTTCGACGAAGCCAATCAATTTGTGAAACGCAATTATCGCGACGGCTGGAGTTTGGGAGTTTAATATCTAATCAATATAATGTTAAAACCCTTTTACCTTAATTTGGTAGAAGGGTTTTTTATATCGCTCAATTAAGTGGTAACTTTAACCTTACTAGTGAAGGCTATCTTTAAAGTTATAAATTTGAGTCATGAAAAATTTAAGCGACCAGTTTTTATTAAACCCCGAAATACATTTTTTAAATTTTGGTTCATTTGGTGCAACCCCAAAACCTATCTTTGAAAATTACCAACATTGGCAAAGGTTACTGGAAGCAGAGCCCGTTCAATTTATAGCATTCGATGGATATCAATATTTAGCCGATAGCCGTGCAGCACTAGCCAATTTTGTAGGGGTCGCTGATAAAGATGATTTGGTCTATGTGACCAACCCTTCCTTTGCTATTAATCTAATTGCTAAAAATTTTCCATTACAAAAAGGGGATGAAATATTAACCACCGATATTGAATATGGTGCTTGTGATCGAACTTGGAATTTTTATTGCGAAAAAGCAGGAGCTACCTATCGAAGACAAAAAATAAATTTACCCATCACAAGTAAAGAACAATTTATTGCCAATTTTTTTGAAGGCCTTCGTCCTACCACCAAGGCGATTTTTATAAGTCATATTACAAGTTCCACTGCATTCATTTTTCCTGTTAAGGAAATTTGTGCCATAGCTAAATCAAAAGGACTCCTCACTATTGTGGATGGTGCGCATGCGCCAGCGCATATTCCATTAAATATAAGTGAAATTGAAGCCGACTTTTATACAGGCGCTTGCCACAAATGGATGATGGCCCCTAAAGGATGTAGTTTTTTATACGCCGACAAGTCCGTTCAAACATGGTGTGAACCATTGATTGTAAGCTGGGGATATAAGGCATTAAACCCATCGCATTCCAATTTCTTAGACTACAACCAAATGATTGGCACCCGTGACTTTTCGGCATTTTTAACAGTGCCCACTTGTATTGAATTTATGAAGCAACATGATTGGGTAAGCGTAAGTAAACAATGTCATGAGATGGTACTAGCAAATGCACAACGCTTTTATGACTTATTAGGTGCTCAACCCATTAGCCCTTTAACCAATGAATGGATTGGACAAATGTTAAGTATCCCCATTAAAACCACCGAGCCCGAAATACTACAACGAACTTTATTTACGGACTATAAAATTGAAGTGCCCATAATGCGTCAGGAAAAGGATGTATACCTAAGGTATTCCATCAATGCCTTTAATAGCATTGATGACTTAAATGCACTCTACGATGCCTTAAGTGATTTGATTCAAAAAAATAAATTAGCGTGCTTTTAAAAAGGGCTTTATTATTTCCAATGTAATTGAGACATTGCTGTTGCATTGTCTTTAGCACAATCTAATTCATTGGTGCCTGTATAAGCTTCTTGTTCAACGATAAAGTATTGTAATCCTTTTTGAGCACCTAATTTTAAAATATTTTTAAAGTCGATGGTGCCTTTACCAATCACACAAGATTCATGTCCAGTAGGTATTTTAGCTAAGTCCTTTACATGACATAAATTAAATCGATTTGGATATTTATTCAAATAAGTAACTGGATTAGCACCCGCTGCCACTACCCAATAAATATCCATTTCAAAATCAACCAATTTCGGATCTGTGGAATCCATCATCACATCTTGAGGAATTCCACCCTTCATTGCTTTAAAAGAATAATCGTGATTGTGATATGCAAAACGGATGCCATGCTTATTTGCTATTTCACCGCATTTATTAAATTCATCTGCAAATTTTTTAAAGTCATCAATAGAATTTTGTGGACCCTTACTAGGACAGATTAAATACTTCATACCAATTTCACCAGCTTCTGCTGCCTTACGCTCAAAGTCCTTGCTGATATCACAATGGGATGAAATGATCTTCATGCCCATATTGTCTAATTCTTTTTTAAAGGCCGTATTTTTCATACCCCAAAACATACCATTCGCACCTTCAAAACTTTCAATTTGTTGATACCCTGAATTTGATAAGTGTTTTAAAACAGCCATTGGATCTTTTGCTAAAGCTTCTTTCACAGTCCATAATTGAATGCCAAAAGTATTTTTTGGATTCGCCATGGAAAATAATTCGTTCTTAAAGGGTGCGCTAATTGCTAAACCAGCTAAGGCTGTATTGCGTAAAAAATTTCTTCTTGAGTTTGACATAAAATAAATTAAAGGTGTAAATAATTTGATTGGAGAAGCTGATGAAAAAGTAGAAATAAGTTGATTGACTAAGTGGCCCAAGCTTTATCACCTTTATGATAAGGAATACATCCTTCGTATTTTCCAGGTACCGCTATGTATCGCAAAGCTTTGGTGGCGCCTATCTCTGAAGTAAAATATCCTGTAAGTGACAACTCCTTCATCATTGTAAAATAATGTTTAGGATCTTGTGATTTTTTATTTTTTTGATAAGCAGCTGCTTCTTTATCAATATCCACTAACAATTGGTGACGCTCCTGTGCATTGGCTTCCATAAATGATTTACCAATCTTTGATTTTGCATCTTTGGTTTGAAGCGTGCGAATCCCTTCCATAAAAATGGTTTGATTTTTTTCATCGTAACAATCCGTCACCATGACTGACATAAATTCTCCCACTTTCGCTTCTTTAGCGCCAGGTGTATTGGTAGTAGGAATAATCGTTTCCGCAACTTCATTTAAAAAGGCGATATCGTCTGCTGAAAATTTTAATCCGGTTTTAGCAGTTGTACATCCTGATAAAAAAGCTTCGGCCCCTAAAACAGTTCCACCCATGATGAGGGCTACTCTGGCTAAGGCATCTCGTCGGTTCATCATAAAATATAAATTTGATTACGTTAAATTATTTTTTAAATATCACAAATTTGAATGGCCTTTTTTAAAGACGCCATCGCATCCTTATCGGCTGGAATAAATTCCTGAGCAACATACCCCTTAAATCCAGTAGCAACTATAGCGCGCATGATGGCAGGATAATATAATTCTTGGCGTTCATCAATCTCATTGCGCCCTGGAACACCTCCTGTATGATAATGACCATAATATTCGTGGTTCTTATTAATTGTCCTAATGATATCTCCTTCATCAATTTGCATATGATAAATATCAAATAGTAATTTAAAATTAGGAGAACCCACTCGTTTACATAATTCAACGCCCCATACCGATCTATCGCACATATAATCCTTATGATCCACTTTTGAGTTTAATAATTCCATTTGAATCATCACACCTCTTTTTTCGGCCTGGGCCATAATTCTTTTAAGCCCTTTTACGCAATTATTTAATCCTGTTTCATCATCCATCCCATTTCTACTTCCTGAAAAACAAATTAAATTAGTATAGCCTGCATCTGCTACATAATTAATATGATCTGTATAATTTTTTACTAAAGTATCATGAAAACTAGGCTCATTAAACCCTTTGGTTAAACCTATTTCGGCGCCATTGCACATAGTGGAAATTAAATTATTTTCCTTTAACACATGCCATTCGGAGGGACCTACTAAATCCATGCCTATCATTCCCATTGCCGCAAAGTTTTTAGCCAATTGGTCAATGGGTATATCACTATAACACCATCTACAGGCCGAATGATTGATTTTTCCTTTCAGAGAAATCTTTTTGCTTTGATTGTCTAAACCTTTTTTCACAGCTGCTATTAAATTTGAGGGGACCGCCACTCCTGTTGCCAAGGCAGCCGATCCAGTTAAAACTTGTTTTATAACATTGCGTCTATTCACATTTGATGACATTACAGATAATTATTAAGTAACAACGAATAATGATTGGATAAATATAATTTTTTTTTGTTGTTTTTTGTAAAGTTTTAAGTTAAAAATGGGGGTTATTTGCGAAATAATAAGGAAATTGCTTGAGTTACAATCCATCAATGTTAATTGGATTTGAAATCGAATTATTCGCTTAAAAAAAGTCAAAATGAACCGAAAATTACGCATGGGTATGGTAGGGGGTGGAAAAGATGCCTTTATTGGGGCTATTCATCGCTTGGCAGCCAATATGGATGGCCTTATCGAAGTTAGTTGTGGTGCTTTAAGTATTCGTCCGGAAGTAGCAGTCGCTTCTGGTGAAGCTTTGTTTCTGCCAAAGGAAAGAATATACTTAACCTATGATGAGATGATAAAAAAAGAGGCAAGTTTACCCGCTTCTGAACGCATCGATTTTGTAACCATTGTAACTCCTAATTTTGCCCACTTTGCACCTGCGATGATGGCATTAGAATATGGATTTCATGTGGTCATTGAAAAACCGATCACCTTTTCATTAGACGAAGCCAAACAATTAAAACAAAAATTAGAAGAAACAGGTTTAACACTTTGCCTAACGCATACCTATGCAGGTTATCCAATGGTGAAACAAGCTAAGGCGATGGTGAAAGAAGGTAAACTAGGAAAGATCCGAAAAGTTTGGGTCGAATATCCGCAGGGTTGGCTCAGCACATTGTCAGAACGCGAAGGAAATACACAAGCCGCTTGGAGAACAGATCCCAAAAAATCGGGCAAGAGTTCGGTGATGGGAGATATTGGAACCCACGCCGCGCATTTATCAGAATATATTACTGGCGCTAAAATTACCGATGTGTGTGCCGAATTAAATACAATGGTGGAAGGACGTTTATTAGATGACGATGGCGCAGTGATGTTAAAATTTGACAATGGTGCAAAAGGTGTTTTAATGGCATCGCAAGTGGCCGCAGGTGAGGAAAATGCATTAAAAATTAGAGTGTATGGTGAACGTGGTGGCATAGAATGGGCGCAACACGAACCCAATACCCTTCTTGTAAAATGGTTGGATCAACCAACACAAATATTAAGAGCAGGTGGCAACTATGGTGCGCATCTATCCCCAGCTGCTATACATAATTGTCGAACACCGGGCGGACACCCAGAAGGTTATCTTGAAGCCTTTGCAAATATCTATCGTAATTTTGCATTAACATTAGGTTGTAAAATAGATGGCACAACACCTACCGCTGAAATGTTGGATTTCCCTTCTATCGAAGATGGATTAAGAGGAATGGCTTTCATTGATAATGTGGTAGCCTCATCACAGTCTGATAAAAAATGGACACCTAACGTTTTATAAAAAAATAGGTGAATAAAAAACGATTTGATTAATTTATTTAAACAAGTACTATGACCACAATAAAAGGACCCGGCATATTTTTGGCGCAGTTTATGGGAGATGTTGCACCCTTTAATAATTTAGAAAGTATATGTAAATGGGCAGCATCATTAGGATTCAAAGGCGTTCAAATTCCAAGTTGGGATACAAGGTGTATTGATTTACAAAAAGCAGCTGAGAGTAAAACATATGCTGATGAAATTAAAGGAATTGTAGCAAGTGCAGGAATGGAAATCACCGAATTGTCGACGCACTTACAAGGGCAATTAATTGCAGTGCACCCTGCTTATGATGCGCAGTTTGATGGATTTGCTCCCAAGGAAGTACACGGAAATTCAAAAGCAAGAACAGACTGGGCAATACAACAATTAAAATATGCAGCTAAGGCTTCACAAAATTTAGGATTAAATGCACATGCTACTTTTAGTGGTGCTTTATTATGGCATACGGTATATCCTTGGCCGCAACGCCCTGCAGGATTAGTTGAAACTGGATTTACAGAACTTGCTAAAAGATGGTTGCCCATTTTAAATGAATTTGATAAAGTAGGCGTTGATGTTTGTTATGAAATTCATCCAGGTGAGGATTTACATGATGGGGTCACTTATGAAATGTTTTTAGAAAAAGTAAATCAGCACCCTCGTGCTTGTTTATTATATGATCCTTCCCATTTTGTTTTACAGTGCATGGATTACTTAGGATACATTGATGCATTTCATGAGCGCATTAAAATGTTCCATGTAAAGGATGCAGAATTTAATCCCACTGCAAAGCAAGGCGTGTATGGTGGCTATCAAAATTGGATTGACCGTGCAGGCCGATTTAGATCTTTAGGTGATGGGCAGGTTGATTTCAAAAATATATTTAGCAAATTAGCCGCCTATGATTTTAAAGGATGGGCTGTTATGGAATGGGAATGTGCCATTAAACATCCTGAAGTGGGTGCAGCTGAAGGTGCCATTTTTATTCAAAAAAATATCATCAAAGTCACCGAAAAAGCATTTGATGATTTTGCGAATACGGGATCTGATGAGGCATTTAACAAAAAAATTCTAGGCATTTAATCAATTCAATTAATATTTAAATTACAAACAGTATGAAAAAGGTTTTAGGAACAATTGTAGCAGTAGTCGTTTTAATGGCATGTGGAAGTGGAGAAGGAAAAAAAGAGGCAACTGCAACAGCAGCAACAGAAACAAAAGCGGTAGCAGCAGCACCCAAACCCTTATCTGAAAATCCAGATTATCAAAAAGGATTAGCATTGGTAGCAGGTAGCGATTGTTTAACCTGTCATAAAACAAGTGAAAAATTAATTGGACCTGCTTATAAAGATGTAGCAGCAAAATACGAAGCCACAGAAAGCAATATTAAAATGTTGGCTTCTAAAGTTATAAAAGGCGGCAGTGGTGTATGGGGCGCTATACCAATGACACCGCATCCTCAAATTAAAGTAGAAGATGCAGAAGCGATGGTGAAGTATGTTCTATTATTAAAAAAATAATTAGAATTAGTGAACGATATTCATGAACAATTTATGCGTCAGGCCCTCTTACAAGCAAAGAGGGCCTTTGACGAAGATGAAGTCCCCGTTGGAGCAGTCATTGTCATGAATAACCAAGTCATTGCAAAGGGGTATAATCAAGTTCAGCTATTAAAAGATGTAACAGCACATGCTGAAATTTTAGCCATAAGTAGTGCTTGTGAAAATTTACAATCTAAGTATTTACCTGAAGCTACCTTATATGTTACTTTAGAACCTTGTTTGATGTGCGCAGGCGCACTGTATTGGAATAAGATAGGTCATATTGTTTTTGGCGCTTACGATGAAAAAAATAGTTATCGCCGAGTGACAGAAAAAAATCCATTCCACCCCTCTACTACTTTATTAGGTGGCATCTTACAGGAAGAATGTGCTGCGCTGATGCAGTCCTTTTTTAAAGCAAAAAGATAATTCATTCTCTTTCTATTTAGGGAAAAAAAGCAAAGTCTTCGCTTAAATCAAAGGAAAGCAGTGTAAATTTGTAGTTCATTTACAAAAACAATAAATTAAAAAAATATGTCATTTACTTTACCAGCCTTACCCTACGCACACGAAGCACTAGAACCCCATTTTGATACTTTGACAATGCAAATACATCATGGAAAACACCACCAAGCTTATGTCGATAATTTAAACAAAGCAGTGGCGGGTACACCTAACGAAGGCAAAACATTAGAAGAATTAGTTGCAGTAGCAGGTAGCATTAGTCCGGCAGTTCGCAACAACGGAGGTGGACATTGGAACCACAGTTTTTTTTGGGCAAGCTTAGCACCCAATGCTGGAGGAAATCCAACTGGAGCTTTAGCTGAAGCCATTAATACTGCTTTTGGAAGTTTTGATGCATTTAAGGAAAAATTTAGTGCAGCAGGTATGACGCGTTTTGGAAGTGGTTGGGCTTGGTTGATATTAAAAGAGGGGAAATTAGAAGTGAGCTCTACCCCAAATCAAGACAATCCATTAATGGATGTTGCCGAAGTAAAAGGAACTCCTTTATTAGGAGCAGATGTTTGGGAGCATGCTTACTATTTAAAATATCAAAATCGTCGTGCAGATTATTTAGGTGCTTTTTGGAATGTAGTGAATTGGTCTGTGGTAGCAGAAAGAATGTCAACTGCTAAATAAATAAATTTTATAAAAAAAGTCCCAATTGCTTTGTGTAGTCGGGACTTTTTTATGGTATAGGGTCATAGCCATGTCCACCACCAGGGCGGCATTTACTTAATCTTTTGATTCCTAAATAGATCCCTTTGATAGGGCCAAATTTTTCAATGGCTTGGGCGGTGTATTGAGAACAAGTGGGCGTAAATCTACATTTACTGCCTCCCAAATAAGGTGATAAAGCATATTGATAAAACCGAATTAATAATATAAACGGAAACGCACTTATTTTTTTTATTAGTTGCATGATCTGATTCGTATTGAAATTTTTACGCATACACTACGCCGCATTTAACTTATCGGTCAATTTTTGCAACACTAATTTTATAGTAGATTGGATTTCTTTTTGGGTTAGTACTTTAAGGTCAACATATAAAAAAAATAAATTCAATTTTTTATTGGATAGTGGGCACATCGATATAAAATTGGGTTTTTCTAATCGATAGCCTTCACGTAATAATCTTTTCACTTTATTTCGTTGCACTGCTTTTCTAAATTGCCTGCTGGGCGCCCCTACCCCTGCTTGCAATAACCCATTAGGATATAAACCCGTTTCTTCCTTTTCGATTGTGTATAATAATCGGATAGGTTGAATCGTGATAGATGCTCCTTTAGAAAACAAAAATTGAGTTTGTTTTCGGCTTTTGAGCTTATCCTTTTTTTGGTATGTAAATAATTTTGACAAATATTAAAATAACGGCATTAAAAAAGTCCTTCCCGTTTTTTGGGAAGGACTTTAAAATTATTGAATTTCGAGTGAATGAGGGAAATCCTAGGGATTAATTATTTTAATCCTTTTTCACTTGATACTGTAAGTTTTTTGCGTCCTTTCTTTCGGCGGCTAGCTAATACTTTACGACCATTAGCAGTTTCCATACGTTGACGGAATCCGTGAACAGATTTACGACGACGCTTATGTGGTTGGAATGTACGTTTCATAGTATGTCTTAAATTTTTTTCTTTTCTGTACTTTAAATTTCGTTTTCGTCCTGTTCTTAATAGCAGTCACCATACCACTACCTGTGAAAGGACGGCAAAAATAGGGTATTTTTTTATTTTTTAAGCTAAAACTGTATGTTTTGCCTCAATTTTTTGTCCAAAAAAGGTACTGGCTTGTAATTCGAAGGCTTGGGGGTTGTCGGTCGTGTAAAAACTTAACTTACCCGATTGACTACATTTTTGAGCCAAATCCGGATGGCTTTCAAGGTATTTAGCTAGGCTATTGGCCACGATAGCCCCTTGGGTAACCAAGTTTACCCCTTTGGGCATAAATGCCCTTATTTTGTCTGCTATAAGTGGGTAATGGGTGCAGGCTAATAAAATGGTATCAATGTTGGCTGATTGGGCAAATAGCTGATCCAAATAAGAATGAACAAAATAGTCTGCGCCTGGCTTATCATATTCACCATTCTCAATCAAAGGCACCCATAAAGGACATGCTTGTTGAAATACTTTAAGTGTAGGAAAAAATTTAGCAAGTTCAATAGGATAGCTGTCACTTTGAATGGTACCTAAGGTTCCCATGATGCCCACTTGTTGAGTGGTAGAAAATTGACCTAAAATTTCAGTGGTGGGTCTAATCACACCCAATACCCTTTTGTCAGGTGCTAGAATAGGTAAATCTTTTTGCTGGATGGTTCGTAGTGCTTTGGCTGAGGCTGTATTGCAAGCTAAAATAACCAATGAACAACCTTGATTAAAAAACCAATTGACTGCTTCTAATGTGTATTGATATACTGTATCATAAGAGCGAGGACCATAAGGTGCTCTAGCATTGTCGCCTAAATAAATATAATCATACTGAGGCAAACTATTTTTTAGTTCCTTTAAAATAGTAAGACCTCCGTATCCGCTATCAAAAACACCAATTGGCGCAGTCAGCATATATTTAATTTATTTAGTAAAACTAAAGAACCTCGTTGTAAACAACGAGGTTCTTGGTAAAATATATTTTAAAATATTATCCTTTTTTAGCAGGTGCTTTAACTGCAGGAGCAGTAGCTGGCGCCTTTGAAGCAGGTGCTCCACCTGTAGCCACTCTAAATGCTTCTTCTACTTCCTTTGGTAAAGCTAATTTCAACTTCATTGCAACACGAATGGTTAAATTGTCTGCAATAGAAGGGTTGGTATAAGGTGATAAAGATTCTTGCTTTAATACAAAATCATATTTTTGTTCTCTAATTACTTCGGCTAATGCTGCAGCAATTTTTTGTCTGTAAGGCAATAACAAAGCTTCTTGTTTTTGCTCCATCGCTTGTTGAGAATATTGTTGCCAATTAATCAATTTGTATTTCAAACGATTTAAATCATCAGTTGCCATTTGTAAAGCTTTTGGACGCTTAGATAAATCAACTGAATCTTTTCTGTAAATACTATCCTTCACTTGATAATCCTTTAAAGTATAGTTATACTCGTCTTGCAATGAATCCTGTTGGTATGATCTTAAAACAGTATCTATTTTTTGGATACCAGGAAATAAAGCAATGACACTTTGATCTTCAAAATAACCAATTTTGCTTTGGGCAGAAATGGTGTTGTTGAATGAAGCTGCAACAAATAAAATGGCAGCAAATAGGAAACCTTTTTTCATAACTTATTGTTTTTTTGTTTGTTTTATGTCATTTGCCTATTCTAGGCGCATAGCATAAAAATTACTTTTTTGTTTTTTATTAATTATTAATCCCCAATTCTTTTAAAACATCATCGCTTTTGTCCAGTTTCGGGTCTGCAAATATAATGGTAATTCCTTCACTTTTGTCTAAAATGAAGTCATAAGACCTAGCAGTAGCCAATTTTTGAACGGCATTATATACCTTATCCTGAATGGGTTTAACCATTTTTTGGCGCTCCTTAAACAAATCACCTTCATACCCAAATCTTTTTTTCTGCAGATCTCTCAGTTCTTTTTCTTTTATAAAAAGTTCATCTTCTCTCTTTTTTTTAAGGTCATCCGAAAGCATAAACTGTTCAGCCTCATAGTTTTTATACATTTTATCAAGCGTCATTTGCTTTTGATCAATTTCTTGTTGCCATTGATCACCTAGCGCTTTTAATTTTTTATCTGCTTCCTTATATTCAGGAATTTTATCCAATATATACTTTGTGTTAATGATTGCATAACGCGATTGGGCATGTGTAGAAAATACAGACATGAGCGTTATAGCTAAAACTAAAAAAACTTTATTTAAATGCATGCTCTATGATTTTAAAATTAAAATTCGATTTGATTTTCTGTATTACTATTCTGGTTCAATCCCTAACATGAAGGTAAATCTTCCGGCATCTTTCAATGTACCTGTACCATTTATACGATCTAATCCGATACCATAGTCAAACCCTAACAATCCAAACATAGGAAGGTAAAAACGCATACCTAAGCCTACTGAACGGCGTAAATTAAAAGGATTATATTCTTTCGTGCTATACCATCCATTAGCGGCTTCAAAAAATCCTAAAGCATAAATAGTACTACTTGCAGCCAAACTTAATGGATACCTTATTTCTATTGCATATTTATTAAACATAGTAAAATGCTGTCTAGCCGTTTGTTGATCAGGATTCACTTTAGTATCAGAAGTTTCATAAACTGGATATCCTCTTTGTGCAATAATATCATAACCTAATAATGCCATCTGATTACTTAAACCTGCATCTCCTAATTGGAAACGTTCAAATGGCGAAATGGCTAATTTGGAATTATAACGACCTACAAGTCCAAATTTAGCAGCAAAACGTAAAACAAATTGTTTGTTGTGATCCTCGCCTTTAGGCCTTCCTAATGGAACAAACCATTCACCATTAAAACGCCATTTATGGTATTCTAATAATTCATATGGATTGGATGCTGAACCAATATTTGGATTAAACAAAGAGTAAGGTGGCGTCAATTGAGCACTCAATAAAAAGGTAGATCCCGTTCTTGGAAATAAAGGTTGGTCAATTGAAGTACGTTGTAATGCAACTCTAAAATTGATGTTATTGACGTTACCGTTTGAAAAATTAGGTAAGTTATAAGGATCAATGGCATACTCTTTTAAAGTATAACGAGTATAGTTAACCCCCAAGCTCAATGAAAAATAATCGTCGGGCCATAATAACTGACGACCAAAAGAAACAGTAACCCCTGTTGTAGAAATATATCGAGCATCCGCTGCATTTGGATCATATGCTCCAGTGTTTAAGTCATAAGTTTGACCATATTTAGTATTAAACACACTTACAGTTAAAGTGTTACGCTTTATTCCACCATACCAAGGTTCCGTAAAAGTGAAGTTGGTTGATCTAAAAGCTTTACCATTACTTTGCACCCTCAAACTCAATTTTTGGCCATCTCCCATTGGCAATGGATCCCAAGCAGCTTTTTTAAATATATTTTTTGATGAAAAATTATTAAAAGTAACTCCGATTGTTCCTGTAAGACCAATATAGCCACCCCAACCTGCACTTAACTCAAGTTGATCACTTGATTTTTCAGTCACAGTATAATTAATGTCCACCGTCCCATCTTCTGGATTGGGTATAGGGTCAATTTTAATTTTCTCTTGATCAAAATAATTTAATTGAGAAATTTCTCTTTGAGAACGAACAAGTAATGTACGACTAAACTTATCGCCTGGAATAGTTCTTATTTCACGACGAATGACAAAGTCTTTTGTTTTTTCATTACCTGCAATACGAATGGTTTTGATGGTTGCTTGAGGACCTTCTCTCATTCTTATTTCAAAATCGATGGTATCATTATAAACGGCAGTTTCAATAGGATCAACATTAAAAAATAAATACCCATCATCTTGGTATAAACCACTTATATCACCTCCTTCGGCCGTTTGTGTTTTTCCTAATTTATTAAAAAGAATTTCACGATTGTAAATATCTCCTTTTTTAATATTTAATATGCTGCTCAAAATGGAATCAGGATATTTCGTATTACCTCTCCAACTAATATTACCAAAATAATATTTTCGGCCTTCCTTTAACTGAATGTCAATATTTAAATTTCCTGCAGCATTATGATAAACAGTATCCTTTTCAACCACTGCATCACGAAAGCCCAATGAATTATAGTAGTTCATTAAATTATCCTTGCTTTCGTCATATTTTTTTTCGCTGAATTTGGAAGATGATAATTTAAATCGCATATATGGATTTAAAATCTTTCTTGTTTTGGTAAAGGTTAAATACCCATTTTCCTTAACATATTGCTCAAAAGTATAAGGAGTGGTTTTAACAATCATGGGCTTGTCATTCAATGGGAAAAGAGTCAACCTAGATTTCTCATGTATTTCCTTTAAGCTTTTTTTCAACTTCCCTTCTTCCACCTTATTACCTCCAAAATTAATATTATTAATACGCACTTTAGGTCCGCGGCGTACATCAAAGTCTAAGAGTAAACTATTTTTTTTAGAGGCATCCTTTTTTTCACGAATCAATACTTTTACATCTTGAAAACCTTTGTCAGCATAAAACTTTTTAATTCCTTCAACTGCTGTGATTTTCATATTTTCGGTTATGATCCTATTGGGTGTTAAACCAGTTTTACCAGACAATTCATCCGTCTCCGATTTTTTAACACCTATAAAATTAAACTTAGATAAACGAGGGCGTTCCACTACATTAATTTCAACATCAATTTCATTATTCACTAAATCAGTAATGTATACACTTACATCACTAAAATAATTTTGATCCATTAATTTATGGATGGCTTTTGCAAAATTATCAGTACCGGGAAGCATGACTTCATCCCCTATATTTAAAGTAGAAAGAGACAAACATAAATTTTCATCAAATTCCTTATTACCCACCACCTTGATGGCGCGAATTTTATATTTGGCAGGTGTTTTTTGATTAAAAATATTAATCAATTTGACATTAATTTGCGAAACCGAATCCTTCACAGGAATCACCTGTGCAAAAGATGTCGAGGACAAAAAAAGAACCAATAAAGATCCTATATAAAATGGAAGATATTTCTGCATCTGCAAAGGGGCTAAATCATTTATAATTTTAAAAGTGTCGCAAATTACTCGTAATATTTCAAAGTCTTTGTTAAAACCTTAAAAAAGTATATTAT
The DNA here is from genome assembly GCA_026391435.1 of Bacteroidota bacterium. Classification (GTDB taxonomy): domain Bacteria; phylum Bacteroidota; class Bacteroidia; order Chitinophagales; family Chitinophagaceae; genus Sediminibacterium. The sequence continues at coordinate 534 of JAPLEJ010000040.1, read as the reverse complement.
TTTTTTTAATCATTTGTATGAATCTGAACGCTAGTCTTTCCAAATCGGCGCTCTCTAGATTGAAAATCGAGAAGGGCTTCGATTAAATCCTTTTTTCTAAAATCAGGCCAACGGGTTTCTGTAAAGTACAATTCAGCGTAGGCCAATTGGTATAATAAAAAATTGCTTATTCGGTATTCTCCACTGGTCCTAATCATGAGTTCGGGGTCCGGAAATGCACTGGTAGAAAGGGCTGCCTCCAGAGTAGCCTCTTTAATATCAGCAGTCGCTAATTCTCCTGATTGTACCATTTCTGCAATATTTTTGATGGCTTGAATCAGCTCCCATCGACTGCTGTAACTAAGGGCTATTATTAGCTCTAAACCCGTGTTTTTTGAAGTGGTCAAAGTAGCCTTCTCTAAGGCTAATTTAGCATCCTCTGGCAGTAGGGAAAGATTGCCAATAAAGTGCAATTTGATGTTATTTTTATGCAAATCTGGGACTTCTTTCGAAATCGTATCAACAAATAAGGTCATTAATCCCGCAACTTCAGCG
>JAPLEJ010000008.1 GCA_026391435.1 Bacteroidota bacterium | reverse complement strand
TCGATTACTGCTAAAAATATACAAGCTGCTTTATTGGCTACCAATACTTTAGTGCAAATTCAATTACTTCAAAGCAATGCACAACAAATTCCTTGTGGTACTATTATTGATAGTCCAAGATTTGAATACCGTGGTATGCATATAGATGTATCAAGAAATTTTTATCCTGTTTCATTTATTAAAAAGTATTTGGACATCATGGCTTTATATAAATTCAATACTTTTCATTGGCATTTAACAGATGGGCCAGGTTGGAGATTACAAATTAATAGCTACCCTAAGTTAACTTCGATGAGTGCCTTTAGAACGCATAATGATTGGAAAAGTTGGTGGAATAGTAATCGTAAATATTTATCCGAAGGGGATCCCAATGCCTATGGTGGTTATTACACACAAGAACAAGCAAAGGATATTGTGGCTTATGCAGGTGCTAGAGGTATTACCGTGATTCCTGAAATTGAAATGCCGGGTCATTCAGAAGAAGTATTAGCCGCCTATCCCGAACTTTCCTGCTCGGGTAAACCCTATGTCAATGATGTATTTTGTGCTGGCAATGAGGCGAGCTTTGTGTTTATTGAAAAAGTATTAACCGAAGTGATGGCTATTTTCCCTTCTAAATACATTCATATAGGTGGTGATGAAGCAGGTAAAGGCGCTTGGAAAAAATGCCCTAAATGTCAATTAAGAATGAAAGTCAATTCCTTAAAAAATGAGGAGGAGTTGCAAAGTTATCTTGTAAAAAGAGTAGAAAAGTTTTTAAATAAAAACAATAGAAATTTATTAGGATGGGATGAAATTTTGGAAGGAGGATTAAGTCCGAATGCAACGGTGATGAGTTGGAGAGGGGAACAAGGAGGTATTCAAGCTGCTATGGAAAACCACGATGTGATTATGACACCAGGTGGTGAAACTTATTTTGATGCTTATCAAAATGTGCCATCTACGCAACCCGAAGCCATTGGTGGTTACTTACCTATGAAACGCGTATACAATTACAATCCTGTGCCAGCGGTGTTACCCAAAGACAAACAAAAGTTTATAAAAGGAGTACAGGGGCAATTATGGACCGAATATATTCCAACCACTTATCATCTTGAATACATGTCCTTCCCTAGAGCAATTGCATTAAGTGAAGTAGGATGGACCGCCAATGAAAATAAAAACTTTGCCGATTTTACAAATAGATTACAAAGTCATTATTTATTATTACAAAAACTTAATATCAACTACTATCATCCCTCTACGATTGTGGAAGTATTTTCTAATCCTGACATGAAGGAACAAAAAAATAAAATTAGTTTTAGCTCTGAAATTTTTAATGCAAATATTAGATACACATTAGACGGATCCACACCTAATATCAATTCCATAAAATATGACCAACCCTTTTATGTAGGAGGTGAAGTCACCATTAAAGCGTCGGTGATCACCAATGATGGAGTGGTGCATGATCCTACTATTTATTATTCTAATTATCATAAAGCGATTGGTAAAAAAGTAAAGTTCAATACACTTTGGGATAAAAGTTATCCTGCTCAAACTGAATCTACCCTTACCAATGGTATTATAGGAAGTATTACTTACTCAGATAAGCAATGGCTTGGTTATTTAATAGATTTTGACGTGGTTGTAGATATGGAAAATGTGACCCCTGTTAATAAAATTGGACTTCGCTTTATGCAATATGTAGGTGCTGGTGTATACATGCCTAAATCGGTTTCCTATTCTTTTTCAAACGATGGCATCAATTTTACCAATCCAATTAAAGTGGAAAATAATATCCCCGACACCGATAAAAAATTATCATTTAAAACTTTCGAATCCCAATTATCCAATATATCGGCTAGGTTTATTCGCGTTCAAGCAGATAATTCAAGACGACAATTTTTATTCACGGATGAAATAATGGTGAACTAATGTAAGATGGATTGCAGTATAGGAAGTGATTTAATATCACTGAATTTTTTATAATGCCAGCTCAAGGATAGTTGAAAAAGTTCCAATATTTTTTTTCGCTGTCCACCGCTTAATGATATTGTTTCTAAATCATTATAAAACTGCACTTGCAAAAAAGAAGAAGCCACTTGTGCTGTTTGCGCTTCTAAAAAATAAGGATGGGCAGGTGGCTTTGCGACAAACTCTCCTTCCTTGATATCGAGTATCGGGGTGTCTGGACTATACTTTCCTTGTAATCCAAAACCCATTGTTTGACTTAAATGAATCAAAAAATAAATGGGAAGATTACTTACTAAGCCCGGTCCTCCTTTATCAAGTTGTTTAAAAGTATCATCAATTAAATAAAATAATTCAGGATGTGGTTCGGGTTGCATGGTTTGTTGCAACACTTCTACTATATACAAAGCCACCGCATTACGCAGTACATCAGAATATACATTTTGATATACATAATCCCAACTTACTTCCTTCAACATTTGTAATGACTTCATGGGTGCATGATACACTTCCATTTGTAAAATAGCAGCGGGTTGATAAAATACACCTTTGTTCGCCCCTTTTTTACTAGTTACCCTTACGCCTTTGACGATGTATTGTTGTAAACCAAAAAGTTCGGTATAAGCTGATATGATCACACTAGTGTCTCCATATTTTGTGACGCGAAGTACAATACCCCTAGTGTTGTGTAACATATTAATTTTCTAGACGCTCTTAAACTGTTGCAAAAAGCGCAAGTCGTTTTGTGAGTATAAACGCAAATCGTTTACCTGGTATTTTAATTGTGCAATACGCTCTACACCCATACCAAAGGCAAAGCCGGTATACTTTTCAGGATCGATATCAAAGTTTTTTAACACATTCGGATGCACCATGCCGCTTCCTAAAATTTCAACCCATCCAGTGTGCTTACAAATATTACAACCTTTACCACTACATATTTGACAACTGATGTCCATTTCGGCACTAGGTTCAGTGAATGGAAAATAACTTGGACGGAATCTTACTTTCACATCCTTGCCAAACATTTCTTGTACGAAAAAATAGAGGGTTTGTTTTAAATCTGCAAAGCTTACATTTTCATCAATGTACAATCCTTCAACTTGATGAAAAAAACAATGCGCACGCGCAGAAATAGTTTCATTGCGATATACGCGTCCTGGACATATAACGCGAATAGGAGGTTTTTGTGTTTCCATCACACGCGCTTGCACACTACTTGTATGAGTTCGCAACAACCATGCTGCGTTGTCTTCCGTGCCTTGCTTTACATAAAAAGTATCTTGCATATCTCGCGCCGGATGATCGGCAGGTAAATTCATGGCACCAAAATTATGCCAGTCATCTTCAATTTCTGGTCCTTCAGCAACTGCAAATCCCAATCGCTTAAATATAGAAACCATTTGATTGCGTACTAAATTCAATGGATGTCGCGTTCCAATGGGGATGGCATCGCCAGGCAAACTCATATCGATGTTCGCATTGTTTTCATCTGCATCTCCTAAGCCTGCTAATAATATTTCTAATTTTTCCTCGACCGCTATTTTAAACGCATTTAATATCTGCCCAAATTCTTTTTTTTGATCATTGGGCACACTTTTCATTTCGCCCATTATTTGTTTCACCAAGCCTTTGGTTCCCAAGTATTTAATTCGATAGGCTTCTACCTCCGCATGCGTTGTGCCCACCGCCAATGCGATTTCCTTTTTTATAGCCTCTATTTGTTGTAACAATTGCTCCATAGTAATACGAAGATAAGAAAAAACCGCGGTGCGGTTTTTGATGTGGGGGAAATTAACCATAAAAATCCTTACATTTGTTGTCAGACGAAGTTAATTACATGGAGTACAATACAGCAAGAAGCATAATGGGGATGAGAGAATACGGCCGTCATGTTCAAAGGATGGTAGACCATCTTATGACCATTGAAGACCGTGCCAAAAGATTGGAACAAGCCCAAGTGGTCATTGAATTGATGGGCTTTTTAAACCCCCAACTTAAAAATATTGAGGATTACAAGCATAAATTATGGGATCACCTATTTTTTATGAGCAATTTTGAATTGGATGTGGATAGCCCTTATCCCATTCCTACTCGAGAAACCTATAAGCAAAAGCCCGATCCCTTACCTTATCCCAAGCGTAAAATTAGATACGCGCACCTTGGAAAAAATTTGGAATTGGTGATTGATAAGGCGATGGCCGAAACAGATCAGGAGAAAAAAGCAGGTTTCGCTCATGCGATTGCGCATTATATGAAACTAGCTTACAGCAACTGGCATAAGGAATTAGTTCAAGATGATGCAATTCGTAGTGAGTTAAATGCCATTACCGGTGGTGAATTAGAATTTAGCAATACGCCTTATATTAAACATCGTAATCAAAATTTTGAACGCGATGAATATCGCCCTGCAGGCGGTCGTTGGCAAAACAATCGCAATAATAACAACCGCGGTGGCCGTAGTCAAGGTGGACCAGGCGGTGGTGGTGGTGGACGCAATAATAACAACCGCAACTTTAAGAAGAGGTATTAAGAAACACAGTCATTGTGTTGATGTCCTTCAATATATAAAACCTACATTTTTATTTATTTAGGTGGTATTTCAGTAATTTAGACAAGTACAATTACGCCCATTTTTAAACCTAGGATCGGATGTCTGAATTAGTAAAAAAAGTAATTATTTTAACAGCCCCTTCGGGTGCAGGGAAAACCTCTATTGCTCAATTTTTATTAAAACAATTACCTAATTTATCTTTTTCAGTATCGGCCACCACACGCGCCCCTAGAGGAACTGAACAAGATGGCGTTGAATATCATTTTATTTCCTTAGCTAAGTTTGAAGGGTTGATATATCAAAATGAATTCCTTGAACATGAAATGGTGTATGAAGGTGTTTATTATGGCACTTTAAAATCAGAGTTAGATCGTATTTGGTCGCTAGGAAAAATTCCAGTGTTGGATATTGATGTCCAAGGAGCCCTTCGTGTTCAAAAGCAATTAGGAGATAAAAGTTTTTCTATTTTTATTAAGCCCCCTTCGATCGAAGTATTAAAGGAGCGATTAGAAAAACGAAAAACCGAAACCCCCGAAAGCATTCAAGTAAGATTAGATAAAGCAGCTTTTGAAATAAGTTTTAGCAATCAATTTAATGCCATCATTGAAAATAAAGTATTAGAAATAGCTTGTGCGGAAACCGAAAAAGTAATCACTACTTTTTTAAACAGTTCACTTTAAAATTATTACCCATGTCTTTACAAGGAAAAACAGTTTTTATAACAGGTGGAAGTAGGGGCATTGGAAAAGCAATGGCTTTAAAGTTGGCTGGAGAAGGCGCTAACATTGTGATTGCTGCAAAATCGGGTCAGGAAGATCCGCGTTTAGGAGGTACTATTTTTTCAGCCGCAGCCGAGGTAGAAGCATTAGGAGTAAAAGCTTTGGCAGTGCAAGTGGACATTAGAGATGAAGCGCAAATTGCGAATGCAATGCAACAAGCAGTTGAAAAATTTGGCGGCATTGATATTCTGATTAATAATGCGAGCGCGATTCAACTTACCGACACCGCCAACACCCCTAGTAAAAGATTTGATTTAATGCACAGCATTAATGTAAGGGGTACTTTTTTAGTAGTGCAACATGCTTTGCCTTATTTAAAAAAATCATCTCATGCGCATATTTTAACTTTATCACCTCCCATTAATTTAGCACCCAAATGGTTGGGTCCTCATGTCGCTTATACTATTTCTAAATATGATATGAGTATGATGACTTTAGGTTGGGCAGAAGAATTTAAAGACGATCAAATTGCATGTAATTCATTATGGCCTCGTACCACTATTGATACTGCCGCAGTACGCAATTTATTAGGCGGTCAGATGTTGGCTAATATGAGTAGAACCCCCGCTATCATTGCCGATGCAGCTTTGTATATTTTAAGAAAAGAAAAATTAGAGTACACAGGAAAAACATTTATAGATGAGGAGATATTGGCAGCAGAAGGCATTACCGATTTAGCACACTATTCGGTGGTCCCTGGCGCTAAATTATTTTACGATTTATTTTTATAATTCAATTTCGTTTTCACCCTATCAAATTAATACTGATGAAGCCTATTTTTATTGTTGGATTATTATTTTGTTCTTTTTTTACTTACGCACAGAAAAAAAATAAAATAGATCCTAATGTGGCGCAATTGAATGAAACAAAAAACGAAACGATTACTTTTTTAAATAATCGTTATGATTTAGATAAAAAAACAGCTTTGCAAATTTGGGATTTTGCTGAAGTAGGTTATAAAGAAACCAAGAGCTCGGCACTGCATGTGCAACATTTAAAAGAAGCAGGCTTTACTATAGAAACAGGAGTAGCTGAAATTCCAACTGCCTTTGTAGCCACTTATGGAACGGGTTCGCCGGTGATAGGCATTTTAGCCGAGTTTGATGCTTTACCTGGTTTAGCTCAAACAGCAAGTCCTGAAAAAAATACCATCCCTGGCAAAATTGCTGGACATGCATGTGGTCATCATTTGTATGGAACTGCAAGTGTGGCAGCAGGCATTGTAATTAAAGAATTAATTGCAGCTGGGAAATTAAAAGGTACCATTAAAGTGTATGGCTGTCCTGCAGAAGAAGGAGGCAGTGGCAAAGTTTTTTTAGTACGTGCAGGATTATTAAATGATTTAGATGCTGTGATTCATTGGCATCCTGATGTAATCAACGCAGTAGGCACGTCTATTTCGCTTGCAAATAAATCTGCTAAGTTTAAATTTTATGGTATTGCTTCACATGCTGCTATGTCACCCGAACTAGGAAGGTCGGCATTAGATGCAGTTGAAGCAATGGATCATATGGTCAATATGATGCGTGAACATATTCCGCAAGAAACAAGAATTCATTATGTCATTACCAATGGTGGTAAAGCGCCCAATGTGGTTCCTGACTTTGCAGAAGTATATTATTATGTGCGTCACCCCAAGCGCAAGGAGGTAGTAGAAATTTTTGACAGGGTGGTAAAAGCAGCAGAAGGGGCCGCATTAGGAACAGGGACCACTATGAAATATGACATTATCGGTGGCACGCACGATTTATTAATTAACAAAACACTTGCCGAAGTAATGCAAAGCAACTTAGAAAAAATAGGGGGCATTACTTATTCCGAGGAAGAAAAAGCATTTGCAAAAAAAATACAAGCCAGCTTAATTGGCTCTCCCGTTGCGATAGAATCAGCAGCAACTATCAAACCGCTTAGTTATGAAGTGGGTAGTAATAATACTGGATCAACAGATGTAGGTGATATTAGCTATTTAAAACCCACTGTTGGCGCTCGTGTAGCAACCTGGGTTCCTGGAACAACAGCACATAGCTGGCAAGCAGTAGCGGCAGGTGGCACAGAGATTGGAACAAAAGGAATGTTAGTGGCGAGTAAGGCAATGGCATTAACCGCTATTGATTTAATGAGTAATCCATTATTAATTCAAAAAGCAAACCAAGAGTTTAAGTCAATGATTGGCGATTATAAATACAAGCCATTATTAGGAGACATTAAACCTGCTCTTAACTATCGAGATTAATATTAATCGTTATGCTCGGGTCTCATTTGAGGGAAAAACAACACATCTTGTATCGAAGGTTGATTTAACATCATCATACATAATCTATCAATCCCTATTCCAATACCAGAAGTAGGCGGCATGCCATACTCTAAGGCCCTTAAAAAGTCATGATCAATAAACATGGCTTCATCGTCTCCTCTTTCCATTAAAGCCACTTGCTCCTCAAATCGCTTGCGTTGATCAATAGGATCATTTAATTCGGTATACGCATTGGCCAACTCCTTTCCATTCACCATTAATTCAAATCGCTCTACTAAGCCTTCTTTAGATCGATGCTTTTTAGTCAACGGACTCATTTCAATTGGATAGTCGATGATAAAAGTAGGTTGTATGTATTTTGATTCGCTTGTAGCGCCAAAAATTTCATCGATCAATTTTCCTTTACCAATAGTAGGAGGTACATCGATATGCAATTGCTGACATACCGCTCTTAATCCTGCTTCATCCATGGCAGAAATATCAATGCCCGTATTTTCCTGAATGGCTTCCATAATCGTGACACGACGAAAGGGTGCTTTAAAATTAATAGTCGTTTCCCCCACGGTTACTTCGGTTTTACCATGTAATGTCATGGCTATTTTTTCAAATAACTGTTCTGTAATTTCCATCATCCAGAAATAATCCTTGTAAGCCGTATACCATTCTAATACCGTAAACTCTGGATTATGTGTTCGATCCATTCCTTCGTTTCTAAAATTGCGGCTAAACTCATATACCCATTCAAAGCCGCCCACAATTAAGCGCTTTAAATATAATTCATTGGCAATTCGTAAATAAAAAGGAACGTCTAATGCATTATGATGTGTTGTAAATGGTCGCGCAGCCGCCCCACCTGGAATGGCTTGCAATACAGGTGTATCTACTTCTAATGCCCCACGCGTATTTAAAAATTCTCTAATCGTCGTCATTAATAAAGTACGCTTTGCAAATGTTTCCTTTACATCTGGATTGATAATTAAATCGGCATAGCGTTGACGATATCTAAATTCGGGATCAGTGACTGCATCAAATACATGGCCATCTTCATCGCGCTTTACCACTGGTAGGGGCTTTAAAGATTTAGCTAATAATGTAACTGTATTAGCATGTAATGAAATTTCACCTGTCTTGGTTATAAAAACATAGCCAGTTGACCCAATGATATCTCCTAGGTCCATGGCATTTTTAGTCATAACGTCCCAATAAGTTTTATCCTCGTCGGGGCAAATTTCATCTCTCTTTATATATAGTTGAAAAATGCCTTTATCATCTTGGATTTTTACAAATAGCACCTTCCCTTTATCATTCACACTCATAATGCGACCTGCCACACACACGGCTGCAAATTGGTCCTTATTTTCCTCTGTATAATTTTGCTTGATATCATTAGAATAGTGGGTCACTGGATATAAAGGTGCAGGATAGGGATTAATACCCGCCGCTTCCAATTGTTGTAATTTTTCGCGTCTTATAATTTCTTGTTCTGATAGAGATTGGCTCATGAATAATATATATTATAGTACAAAAGTAAAACTTAAGGGTCAATTAACGAATAAAGCCTTTTGCACTTCCTCGGCGGTAAGTGAAAGGCAATCCCCTGGTTGCATTTGGCCTATGAAAAACTGCCCAATTTGAGCCCTAATTAATCGTAATACGGGAAAGCCCACTTGGGCAAACATTTTTCGAACCTGCCTATTTTTGCCTTCGGTTAATTGTATAGATGCCCAGCTGGTTGGTATGGTTTGGCGTACTCTAATGGGGGGCATTCTATCGGGAACTTGTAATGAAGTATCTAGTAATGTAAGTATCGCTTTTTTAGTTTGATAGGAACTACCCTCTATTGAAATAGTAACGCCATTTGATAATGTTGCTAATGCTTCTGTTGTGATGGCACCATCCACTTGTACCCAATAAGTTCGAGCATGTGCAAATTGTGGATGTAATAATTGATGATTGATACTTGTATCATTGGTTAACAATAATAAACCTTCACTATCATAGTCTAATCGACCAACCGGATAAACATCCTTAGGTACATTCAAGATATCTTTTAAGCATAATTTACCATCAGTAGCAGTAAATTGCGAAAGCACTTGATAGGGTTTATATATTAAATAGTATTCCATTTTTAGCGCTTAATAAAAAAAACAAAGTCCTCCTGAATGCTCAAGAGGACCTCGTATATGGATGGGTTAGTAAGTACGGGAATTGAATTCCCTTCACAATATTAAATATACTTTTTTCTAATTCAAAAAATATTTTAAACAAATTTATTGCGGTTATCCACAAATGGCCCTATTAGGACAATTATTTTTTTATAAAAAAGAGGTAATTTATGATGAAATAAAATTATCAATTAAGATGATTATATTTTTTAAAAATCGCTGAAACGTTGATGAATAAAGGATTTTACAAAATGAGTTTAAATTCATTTTTATACAATTAAAGCATTACAATGGTCCTATTTTTATAAAAAAGAAGGGCTTATTTATGCACTAAATGATGAAAAAAATATTTTTATAAAAAAGGGGCATTACCTTTGATTTAGGCCAAAATCATACATATGAAGCTAAATACACCTGTTTCTGTTACATGGTTATCTGAGTTAACCCATACCGAAATCATCGGTAATCAACACTTAGAAATTACTGGAGTGAATGAAATTCATCAAGTTGAAAAAGGAGATCTTGTATTTGTTGATCATCCTAAATACTATAATACTTGTTTAAACAGCGAAGCAAGTTGTATTATTATTAATGATAAAAATCTAGAAGTACCTAATGGTAAAACATTATTGTATTGTAAAGATCCATTTGAAGCCTATTTAAAAATTGTGACTCATTTTAAACCATTCATTGCAAGTACAAAACCAATAAGTGATGATGCGATCATTGGAGAAAATACGATTATCATGCCCCATGTTTTTATAGGGAGCAATGTACAAATAGGAAAAAACTGTGTTATCTATCCTAATGTTTCCATTTTAGCAGATACTGTTATTGGAGATGATGTCGTCATTCAAGCCAATACTGTTATTGGTAGCGATGCCTTTTATTATAACACTAAAAAGGATCGCCAAGATTGGTATAAAAGGCTATTAAGCTGTGGCAGGGTGGTCATACAAGATAAGGTTGAAATTGGGGCGGGATGCACCATTGATAGAGGGGTAAGTGGAGATACCCTTATTGGTCGAGGAACTAAGATTGACAACCTCGTACAAATTGGTCATGACACCCAAGTGGGGGCGAATTGTTTATTTGCTGCAGGGGTCGGTATTGCAGGAGGGGTTCATGTGAAATCGGGGGTAACACTTTGGGGTCAGGTAGGGGTCACTAAAACAATTACCATTGGAGAAAATGCCATAGTCATGGGACAATCTGGTGTAACGGGTTCCTTAGAAGGCAATAAAGTATATATGGGATTCCCGGCGCAAGAAGCTTCGGATAAAAAAAGAGAGCTCGTCTGGATCAAACGCATTCCTGAACTTTGGAAAAAGGTAATGGAATAAATATCTGATACTACATTTCCTAGCTCAAATGATGAAGCTGCTTTAGTTCCAAACAAATGCGTTTAATGCTTTCCGGAATGGGGCGATATTTAAATGCAGGGAAAGCCTTTAATAATTTACTATTATCAAAATGAACCACTGCTTCTGCAGTTGCAGCTGTTTCCTTGGTTAATAAAGGCGACTTACCTGTTAAAAGACCTTTGATGGCCTCTAAACGCCAAACAATCGCCGTTAAGAAAGGCGTGACGCGTCGATAGGGAGGACGTTTATTAAATGCTTGTGCTATTAAACTAAATACAGATTGATACTTTAGATTTTCGGCACTAATGATATATCGTTGCCCGCTGATGGGACTGTCCATTAATAATTGCATCGCATCCACCACATCCATCACATCTACAAATCCACTTACGCCATTTGTGTACCATGGAAATGAATCATAAGCTGATTTAAAAATTTCAGAAGACCCTTTTGTCCAATCACCAGAACCTAATATGATCACTGGGTTCACAATAGCTACTTGTAAACCCTCAGCCATACCTCTCCACACTTCCATCTCTGCTAAATACTTGGTTTGGCCATACACGCTATTGCTAGATTCAGGAGTCCAATTCATGGTTTCATCTATTGCAGCATCAACTCTAATACGACCAAGTGCCGCCACAGAACTTACATATACTAACTTTTGTATTTTTTTATCCAAACAAACATTCACGACATTAGCAGTGCCTTCCTGATTTGCTTTTAACATTTTTTGGCGATCCTTAGGTGCAAAAGAAACAATGGCTGCGCAGTGGTAAACCTGCTGAGCAACATTCATTGCTTTTTCTAAAGAAACAATGTCTAATATATCGCCTAATATCCAAGTCACTTTTTCTGCACCCTCAAAATCAGGTATCGTATTTCTATACAAAGCCACTACTTGTTTGTTTTGCGACAACAATGACTTGATTAAATGAGAGCCTACTAAACCACTTGCACCTGTTACAAAAATCATTCGTTTATTCTTTTAATAGTTTGGCAATATCTTGTTTTAATTGCTCTACTTCGAGCACTTTAAGACCGTCATAAATTTTACCGCGTACTTTACCCTGTTTATCAACTAAAGCAAAAAATTGGGTATGCATAAACTGATCTTCTATTTTTTCTACATTATTTTTGGGGTCATCTAATAAATAAGAACCCCTCGCCATTTGATACAAACTGTCCTTGCGCCCAGTTAAAAAAATCCATTTTTGTGTATTCACTTTTAGGGAGTCTGAATAATGCTTTAATACCGAAACTGAATCTGTACCTGGGTTACAGGTATGTGACACAATTTGAAAATCGGGTTCGTTTTTATAAATTTCATATACCTGTTTCATGTTGGTATTCAATTTTGGACAGATCCCCTTACAAGTAGTAAAAAAATATTCAACCACCGTAATTTTATTTAATAAATTTTTATCTGTAAAAGCTTGTCCATCCTGATTGGTAAACTGAAAAGGTTGTACATAACTCAAAATAGGCATTTTCACTTTCCAATTATCGGTTCCTCTAAATGAAAAATAATAAAAACCTAGTAATAATACTGTAAAAAATAAAAGATAAAATCCAGTTTTCTTCGTCATATTTTTTTAATTTAATCCAATGAAAAGGCAGATGATTCCGCTTATCATTTTGCAGAACAAAGGTAATATTATTTTAGGGGAACACTTGCTTAGTTGTGCAAGTAAGCCAACATTGGATTATCTTTGTAATATGTTTAAAAAATGGAATTGGGACGCAATAGGAATTGGAGCTTCTTTGGCTTGCGCCATTCATTGCGCTCTATTGCCTTTATTTTTTAGCTCCCTGCCCTTATTGGGGATTAATATTTTACATAATACCCGATTTGAACTCGGAATGATATTGCTTTCCTTTGGTATTGGAGCTTATTCATTATACCATGGCTATAAAAAACACCATCATTCACTGCGCCCTCTCTTTTTATTTTCCCTAGGCATTGTATTAATGTTGAGTAGAATGATATTTAGAGAATGGGATATTATTTTATTATTTCCTGCTGCCTTTTTTATCATTATAGCACACATTAATAATCACAATAGTTGCAGAATGCACAACCATGCACATGCTGATGATTGTGATCATTAAATCATTTTTGTAAAAGAAATTTTCTAATCAAAAGTGTAACTCATTGCACCGTCTTTTTCATCCTTAAGATGAATACCCATATCCGTTAATTGATTTCGGATTTTATCGCTGGTCGCAAAATCCTTACGCGCCTTGGCCTCTTTACGAATTTCAATAAGTAAATCTATGACGCCATTTAATTGATGGCGATGAGCGCCCGATTCCACTTTAAGTCCTAATATATTTTCAATAAATAATTCAAGCTGTTGTTGGGTTTTTACCCAAGTGTCCCCCGATATAGCATCTGAAGTAATATGCTTATCCTTAAGTGAATTTAGTGTAGGGATAATCTCAAATAAATTGGCTACCACTTTCGCTGTATTAATATCATCATCCATGAACTCGGTGAGCTCATTAAGCCATGTATTTATTTGTACATCTAATGTTTTGTCTTTTGCGGTACTGCCGGTCTGAAATGTTTGTGTTTTTAACCACTCATAAGCTTCCATCAAACGACGCAATGCTTTTTCTGATGCCTGCAATGCTTCATTGCTAAAATCAAGTGTTCCTCGATATTGACTTTGTAATATAAAAAATCGAACGGTCATGGGCGTATATGCCTGAGTCAAAATAGGATGTGAACCATCAAATAGTTCACTTAATTTAATGACATTATTATAGCTCTTACCCATCTTACGGCCATTGATGGTTATCATATTATTATGCATCCAATAACGAGCTGGTATTTCATGATTGCATACTGTGCTTTGTGCAATTTCACATTCATGATGCGGAAATTGTAAATCCATTCCTCCGCCGTGTATATCAAATTTTTTTCCTAAATATTTTGTTGCCATCGCCGAGCACTCAATATGCCAACCCGGGAAACCCTCTCCCCATGGGCTTTGCCAACGCATGATGTGTTCAGCTGGCGCTTTTTTCCATAAAGCAAAATCTACTTTATTTTTTTTCTCATCTTGATTGTCTAGCTCACGAGATGTATCTAACTGATCCTCTACATTGCGTCCACTTAAAATACCATAGGGCTGATTTTTTTTAGTATAGTCTTCGTTGTATTTTAATACATCAAAATAAACCGAACCATTGGCTTCATAAGCATAACCATCTTTTATGATTTTTTTAATCATCTCTATTTGCTCAATAATATGTCCTGTTGCAGTGGGTTCAATGCTGGGTGGTAAATTATTGAATTGATCCATGGCCCAATGATATAAGTGCGTGTACTTTTGCACCAACTCCATGGGCTCTAATTTTTCTAAAATGGCTTTGGAACTAATTTTATCGTCTGCTACTTTTCCCTCTTCCTCAAAATGTCCTGCATCGGTGATGTTTCTTACATAGCGCACCTTGTATCCCTTGTGTATTAAATAGCGATACACCACATCAAATGTAATAAATGGTCGGGCATGTCCTAAATGGCTTTCACCGCTCACCGTAGGTCCACAAACATACATCCCAACATGGGGCGCTTGTAAGGGTTTAAAAACTTCCTTTTGACGCGTAAGTGAATTATATATTTTGAGTGCCATGGCTTTTATTGCCTCAAAGATATTTTATTTTCAATAAATATAGAGGGTTAATTCTTAAGCAACTGAAGGTCGGCGATGGCCATATGGTGATCGCTTAAATTTTCATCTAATGATTCCCAGCCCTTTGTTTTCCAAGCCGCATTAAATAAGATATAATCAATCCGAAGTGTGGGTGATATGCCCATATAGGAAGCCCCAACACCAAAACCTTTATCTATAAAAGCATCCCCCCAGTCTCCTTTAATCGTTTTGTAGGTATAGGAGCTAGGTACATCATTAAAATCACCTGAAATAATCGCTGGGTATGGACTTTGATCCAAGTAATGTCGGACCATTTCGGCCTGCACAGCGCGTTCTACAAAAGCATTACGCATTTTTCGAATAATCCCTTTTTTGCCTTTAATATCAATTGAACTGGATTGTGTCGTTGCATCAAGTGCGATAAAATCATCTTCCTTAAAACGGTAGGAAGCCAAATGAGTGGTAAAAACACGAATGGTATCATCTCCTTTTAATAAGTCAACATAAATAAGCGACTCCTGATTCGTATAACCAATACGTTGCGAATTGATAATTTTATATTTAGAAAAGATGATGCATCCCGAAAAATAAGCTTTATCCGTTTTTTCATTATCCTTTGAGAAAAAATTAAAAGGATAATTTTTATTAAAATAAGTGGCATGATTGGCAATGTCATTAGGCAAATCATTAGTATTGTATTCCTGCATACAAATGATATCTGGATTCCATTTTTGAATTGAATAAGCAATATCCTGTGTGCGTAATTTTAAAGTACTGGTTACTTGATTGCCATTAAAGCCTTTCACATTCCAACTAATGATACGACAATTATTATTTTTCTTTTTTTGCGCCATTGTCATACCTGGATGCCAAGCAAACAATGCAATGATTGTTTTCCAGCCAATGGCTAAAGTGAATACTGGAATAAGAGATAGCCAAGGCTTAGCAACTAACCATAAAATAAGTAATAATAATTGAGCCAATACGATATAGGGTGCCATCAACCCCAAAAATCCGTTGATCCAAATAAGCGGGAGTGGTGTAATAAATAAAGGATATAAAAACAAAACAGATAACACTATCTGTATGATTAAAAAAAGCTTTTTACTAAAGCGTCGTATACGAGATTTTTTAGCCATTGGTTTTAGGAGCTGCACTTTTGTTTAACCAATGTAATAAATTATGCATCCATTTTCCTAAATCAGTCCCCCTTTTTAATAACAACACATAAACAACGCCTACCAAACCAGCAATGATTGTCACTATGGTATTCGCTAATGGATATTGTGTTAAGCTTGTTGTCTGTATAACAAAATAGAGTAGGGCAATGATCCATAAAGGGATGCCTTTTCCAATATGAGGTAAAAATTTATATTGAGGAATCAAAAGACTAGCCGCTACTACTATAGCGGTGACGGTCATATTTGCCCCCATTAATGGCAATGTTAGTTGGCCATTTAAAGAAATTAATAAAAATGAAAGACCGCTAATAAAGCCGCTATAAAAATAAATAGGAAATAAATGTTGGTTGAATTGCTTGTTTTGTAAAACATACCCAAAAACACTTAACCAGATCATATTGGTAAACAAACCCCAAAACCCATCATGTATCCAATAATAGGTAAATAAACTCCAAGGTTGTTTTAGCCAAACCATATCGTTGGTGGGTAATGTAAAAAGATGAAAAACATTTTTATAAAATTGCTCAATAGGAGTACTATCTAAAAAGTAAATCACTTTTAAAAAGCCCAATAAGGCATAGGACACCAAATGAATCGCCAATAATGCCACCAATGCATTGTTATCTGATCCTAATAATGGTTTTTGTGTTGTACGCTGCTGCATTTTATATTTTTAAAACCGATATGATAAAAACTAGTGCCCTTTTTTCTTCCAAATATAGACCAACAAAAAGCCAACGATTGCACCACCTACATGCGCCCATCTTGCTACATTGTCCCCTGCTGAATTTTCTAATGCTTTATATAATTCAAAAGCAAAATATAAAATACCTAGCCACTTTGCTTTTATAGGAAATAGAAAATAAATATAGATATAGGTATTAGGGAATAAATATACAAATGCAATTAATATTCCAAAGACGGCACCACTCGCACCTAAAGTTGCTGTATTAATTGACTTATTATAATAAGTAGTGATCAAATCCATAAGCTCTGGTGCGAAGCCTGGTGTTGACAAGCTTACTTTATTATCACTTAAAATGCGACTTAAAGGAATATGATGTGATTGCGCATACTTAATGAGTGCATCACTAAAGCCAGCTGCATTGGATTTACTTAAGGTTAATAAAGTTTGATACTCATTACCCAAAGCAATATTTTCATAAGATAAAATAAGTAAGTGAATGACTGCTGCTCCTACGCCACATAAAAAGTAAAACAATAAAAATCGCTTAGGTCCCCACACATTTTCAAGGATGGATCCAAACATCCATAAAGCAAACATATTTCCTAATATATGTCCAAAATCACCATGCAAAAACATATGCGTAATTAATTGCCATGGTTGATATAAGTTACTTTGCCATGCATGTAATGCAAAATAATCCTCGAACGAAAAAGAACTGGCAGGTCCACCAAATGTATTCTGTGCTAAAAATATTAATCCATTAATAATTAAAAGATTTTTAATAACAGTAGGTAAAACTTCAAATCGAGTAGGCCTAAATTGATTCATGCTGTATTTTATTTGTTATAATAAATCGGTTCGTTTTAATTGAACGACATTTTCAATATGTAAAGTATGAGGAAACATATCAACGGGCTGAATTTTAGTCACTGTATATTTTTCACCCAATAAAGATAAGTCCCTGGCCTGTGTTGCAGGATTACAACTTACATATACTATTAGAGGCGCTTGAATTTCTAATAATTTTTTGACTAATTTATCATGCATGCCTGCCCTTGGGGGATCCGTTATAATCACATCGGGCTTCCCATGGGTATCAAAAAAAGCATCATCGCAAATATCAATAACATCTCCAGCAAAAAAAGCAGTTTGGGATAATTGATTAATTCGTGCATTTTCTTTGGCGTCCTCAATGGCTTCAGCAACCACTTCTACCCCAATGATTTTTTTAGCTTGTTGACTACAAAATATACCAATGCTCCCTGTGCCACAATATAAATCATACACCACTTCTTTACCAGTAAGCTCAGCAAAACTACGCGTCACTTGGTATAAGCGTTCGGCTTGCTTTGAATTGGTTTGAAAAAATGATTTAGGACTTATTTTAAATTCAAAGTTTTCTAATACTTCTGTAATGTAACCATTGCCAAAATAAATTTGAGGGACTAAGTCCTGCATGCTATCATTTCGTTTTTCATTGATGGTATACAATAGTGTGGTGATTTGAGGAAACTTTTTTAATAACAAATTCAAAAGTGCTTCTCTTTTTTCTGCACCATCATAGCCTAATATCAAGTTAACCATCCACTCACCTTTGGTGGTATTGCGTATAAACATATTACGTAACCATCCTTGGTGTTGTTTGATATTATAAAACGGCATATCATTTTCAATCGCAAATTGAACAGTAGTTTTTCTAATTTCATTGGTAGGTTCGGCTTGTAAATAACAGGTATCTACTTCTACCACCTTTTCAAAAAATCCCCTAGCATGAAAACCGCCTGCCCCAGGTGTGTTTTTAGGTTCCAATCCTGCTGCCTTCATAGCTTTGAACTCCTCGAATGGAATAAATTTTTCGGTGGCAAAAGTATATTCCACCTTATTTCGATAAGCTTGTGTTTCCAATGCTCCTAAGATGGGTGGGATTTCCGGTAAGGCAACTTTTGCAATACGCGTTAAATTATCAAAAACCTGTTTGTGTTTATACACTAATTGTTGCTCATAAGGCAGCATCTGCCATTGGCATCCACCGCAAACGCCAAAATGAGAACAAAAAGGCTTTACTCGAATAGGAGAATAAGTATGAAAATGTTTTACAAAGCCCTCGCCCCAATCTGCTTTGTTTTTTTGAAGTTGTATATCCACTACATCACCCGGAACAGCTCCTTCTACAAAAATAACCTTGCCATTCACTCTAGCAAGCGACTTCCCTTCGGCAGCATAATCTTCAATTAATACTTGTTCTAGTATAGTGACCGGCTTATTTTTTCTCACAGAAACAAAGGTACTATGCTATCATTAAATTAATAGTAAAAGTGGCTATTAATTGTAAGTAGATTTATACTTATTATGTTATTTTTACAAACCTTTCAAAGAATTCTTCTTTTCACCTTATAATAGGATATATCTAATATGAACTATACAATGAAAAATACCCCGAGATCCATTGCATTTATAATGGGCGTTTTTTTAGTGCTGCCCTTCCTAGGTCATGCACAAGCAAAAAAAACTGCATCACCTGCGGTGAATACAAAACCTACTGTTATCTCTACAATGGGTCATTCCATTCAAATTACGCTTAAGCCTTATCAAAATGTAAAAATATATTTAGGAACCAACTATGGTAATAGTCGAGTGTTGGCAGATTCTACATTATTGAATGAAAAAAGCGAAGGTGTATTTCAATCCACAAAAAAATTAACGCCTGGTATTTATTTTGTTGTATCCCCTAAATATGCCATTTTATTTGATCTTTTAGTAGATGAAGCGCAACACTTTAAAATTGTAGCTGACACTTTGCATTTAACCGATGTGGTCATTGTAGGTAGCAAAGAAAACGATGTGTTCAAGGAATATTCAAAAGCCATGAATACAATTGGTAGTCAATTAAACGAATTAGAAACAAAATTTAAAACAGCTACCAATAAAAAAGATTCTACATCCATTACAGATCAATACAATAACAAGAAAAAAGAAATGGTTGAAAATCGTCAGGGAGTGATTAAAAATCAACCCAAATCGATGACTGCTTTTTTTCTGAATGTAATGCAGAGGCCTGATGTGCCTGCGATTCCAATAGTAAATGGGAAAGCGGACTCAGTATATCCATATTACTATGTAAAAAATCATTTTTGGGATGATGTGGTTTTTAACGATGACAGATTATTGCGCACTCCCTTTTTTGAACCAAAGCTAGATGAGTATTTTAAAAATTATATTTCTCGTGAACCTGATTCAATCATTGAAGAGGTACAATACATGTTAACCGTTGCCAAAACAGGAAAAGAAATTTTCCCATTCTTATTATTTAAATTCACTAATAAATATATTACTCCAGAATTTATGGGACAGGATAAAGTGTTCTTACATATTTATCAAAACTTTTTTGCCAAAGGAGATACCGTTTTATTAAATGAAGCATCACGTCGTTCTATTACCGATCGCGCCTATAGTATGATGGCCAATCAATTAGGATTAGCCGCTCCTCAATTGGTTTTAAACGATATTCAAGATAAAAAGATTTCTTTGTATGACATGAAGGCGCCTTATACTTTTGTAGCGTTTTGGGATCCCACTTGTAGTCATTGTAAAGTGGAAATTCCAAGAGTAGATTCATTTTATAAAGCTATTTGGTCTGGTTTAAAAGTAAAAGTTTTATCGGTGAACATTAATTTTAAAGAATTGACTGCATGGAAAACATTTATCAAGGAAAATAAATTAGAGGGATGGACGCATGCATACCAAACGGAAGCCGATTTAAACAACGAAGTAAAAGCTGGAAAGCCCACAACCATTAGACAACTTTATGATGTTTTTAAAACACCCACCTTTTATTTACTAGATTCCGGGAAACGGATTATTGCCAAAAATTTAAGTATCGAGCAGTTCAATGATTTTTTAATCAATACAACCAATAAAAAAGAGGGTAAATAATTTTAAAATACTGCAGATACCACATCCTTTACCACTTTGGGTTTACCTAAAGTATAGTAATGTAAAACAGGAACTCCAGCAGCCTTCAACTCCTTGCTTTGTTGAATCAACCACTCTGTTCCCACTTGCTCGCAAGCTTCATCTGTAGTGGCAGCCAACATCGCCGAAGATAAATCTGTAGGAATGTCAACATAAAAAATATTAGGCAAAATAGTTAATTGCTTTTTATTGGTAATGGGTTTTAATCCTGGAATAATGGGCACTGTAATTCCAATACTTCTGCAAGCATCTACATATTCAAAATATTTTTTATTGTCAAAAAACATCTGAGTCATTATATATTGTGCGCCGGCCTCTACTTTTTCTTTTGCGCGTTGTAAATCAAATTCCATACTTGGCGCTTCAAAATGTTTTTCGGGATAGCCCGAAACACCCATACAAAAATTGGTTTTACTTCCATTAATGATATCCTTATCAAGATAAACACCGTTATTAAGCCCAACCACCTGCATTAGTAATTCAATGGCTTGTTTGTTACCATTGGGTTCCGGTACAAATGTTTTTTGTCCTTTTTCGGCATCGCCTCTTAACACCAAAACATTATCAATACCTAAAAATTGTAAATCAATTAAAGCGTCTTCGGTTTCTCTTTTAGAAAATCCGCCGCAAATAATATGAGGTACTGCATCAATATTATAATGATTCATTATGGCTGCACAAATGCCTACTGTGCCTGGACGCTTGCGCACGTCTACCTTTTCGTCTTTACCCTCTTCATTTTTTCTTATAATGGTCTCACTACGATGATAAGTTACATTGATCCATGAAGGTTTAAACTCCATGAGCGGATCTAAATGCTCATATATATAAGAGATGGTTTTACCTTTCAAGGGGGGTAATACTTCAAAGGAGACGAGGGTGTTTTTTGCTTTTGCTAAATGTTCAATTACCTGCATAGAAAACAAAAATAGTTAATATTACTTTCCAATGAGCCAATTCCTATATTTCCCCTTATTTTTGTATAAATATATACTGTGATACTCGCCATACATACCGATAAATTAATTAAGCAATATAAGGGCCGCAAAGTAGTGGACAATGTAAGCATTTCAGTAAAACAAGGTGAAATTGTTGGCTTATTGGGACCTAATGGAGCGGGCAAAACCACTACTTTTTATATGGTGGTAGGGTTAATTGCACCGGATGAAGGACGCGTTTTTTTAAACGATGAAGATATTACCAAATTGCCCATGTACAAGCGCGCGCAAATGGGGCTAGGTTATTTACCACAAGAAGCAAGTGTGTTTAGAAAACTATCGGTGGCTGATAATATTATGGCTGTTTTAGAAATGACCAAATTAACAAAAGCAGAAAGAGAATTTAAATTAGAAAGCTTATTGGATGAATTTAATTTAAATCAAGTACGAGATAATTTTGGAGATAGTTTAAGTGGAGGCGAGCGACGTCGTACCGAAATTGCACGCGCATTATCAGTGGATCCTAAATTTATTTTATTAGACGAACCCTTTGCTGGTGTGGATCCTATCGCTGTTGAGGATATTCAATCCGTCGTATCTCGTTTGAAATTAAAAGATATTGGTATTTTAATTACCGATCACAATGTGAATGAAACACTTTCAATTTGCGATCGCGCTTATTTATTAATTGAAGGAAAAATATTCAAACATGGCAGCGCCGAAGAATTAGCCGAAGACGAACAAGTGCGCCGATTATATTTAGGTACCAATTTTGAATTAAAGCGCAAGGATTGGATTATTGAAATGGGCAACAAGGCAAAATAACCCCTTATTATTGGGTCCTAAAACATATCCCTATTACTTAATTTATTAAAGTGTATGGCGTATATTGTGTTATACCTATGAAGATTTTCAGCCCGGCACTGTCTAGATTGGCTCGATTCCGTTATTGGCATATTGAGCATTGGGTGAATAGCCCCATCGCGGCTCAGCGCGAGATATTACAAGATTTAATTACACATGGACAATACACTGCATTTGGTCTTAAATATCAATTTGCAGACATCTTTAATATTAGAAAATTCAAAGCCACTGTTCCTATTCACGAATACCAGGACTTGAAGCCCTATATTGATCAGGTCATGGAGGGGGAAGATGGTATATTATGGAATACGCCTGTAAAATGGTTTGCCAAAAGCAGTGGCACCACAAGTGATAAAAGCAAGTTTATCCCATTGACCGAGGAAAGTATTCAGGACAATCATTTTCAAGCGTCTAAAGATGTGCTCGCACTCTATTATAAATCAAAACCAGATAGCGATCTACTAACAGGAAAAGCATTGGTGATTGGAGGAAGTCATCATGTGCATCCCATTAAAGAAGATATTCAATACGGAGATTTAAGTGCTGTATTATTAGAGAACTCCCCTTTTTGGGCGGGGCTGATCCGAACTCCTGAATTATCTATTGCACTCATGGATGAATGGGAGGAGAAAATAGAAAACTTAGCACAAAGTACAATTCATGAAAATGTGACTTCCATAGCAGGCGTGCCAACATGGACCTTAGTATTACTGAAACGAATTTTAGAAATGTCGGGGAAATTAACCATCAAGGAAGTGTGGCCCAATTTTGAATTGTATATACATGGTGGCGTTTCTTTTACACCCTACAAGGAACAGTTTAAAAAAATTATGGGAGGCGATTGTAATTACCTTGAAATTTATAATGCGAGTGAAGGATTTTTTGCAGGACAAGATAATTTGAAAGAGGAGGGAATGTTGTTATTTTTAGAACATGGTATTTTTTATGAGTTCATGCCCATCGAAGAATATGGAAAAGAATTTCCAATCACTTATGGATTAAACAAGGTTGTAATTGGAAAAAATTATGCCATCGTCATAAGTACCAATGGCGGACTATGGAGATACTTAGTTGGAGATACCATTCAGTTCACTCATTTAGCGCCCTATCGAATTAAAGTCACAGGTAGATTAAAACAATTTATAAATGCTTTTGGGGAGGAGCTCATTGTTGATAATAGCGATAAAGCGATGAGTGAAGCCTGTGCTCAATTTGGAGTAGCTATGAAAGAATATACAGCAGCGCCCATATATATGTCTGATCATAACACAGGGGCACATGAATGGTTGATAGAATTTGAAACAGCACCAACCGATTTAAATGCTTTTACCATTGAGTTAGACAAAAATTTAATGTCGGCCAATAGTGATTACGAAGCAAAACGACACAAAAATATTGCATTGGGCTTGCCTCAAATTACAAGTGTAAAAAAGGGATGTTTTCATGCTTGGTTAAAACAAAAGGGTAAATTGGGTGGACAACATAAAGTACCCAGATTATCCAATGAGCGTCTGTTTATTGAAGAAATAAAAAAAGTGAATCAAGCATTATAATCGTAATAAATGAATCGCGAATGGCAGAGGGTACTATTTTAATGACCAAACCCGTTATCTTTGTAAAAGCATAAATAATCATTTAATGAAACTATTAACAGGAAAAGTAGCTATTGTAACTGGTGCAGCGCGCGGTATTGGCGCTGCTATTGCTTTAAAACTAGCAGAACAAGGAGCCCATATTGCTTTTACATATGTGAGTGATGCAAGTGCAGATAAAGCAAGCGCGCTTGAAAAAGAAATAAATAATTTAGGGGTAAAGGCAAAAGCATACCAAACCAACGCAGGAGATTTTGCAGCTTGTGAAATTTTTGTCAATGCGGTTATTGCTGAATTTGGGGCTATTGATATTTGCGTAAACAATGCGGGCATTTCAAAAGATAATTTATTATTACGCATGACAGCTGAACAGTGGGATGAAGTCATGAATACAAATTTAAAAAGTGTATTTAATATGACGAAGCAGGTCATCAAGCCTATGATGAAAGCAAGATCGGGTAGCATTATTAATATGAGTTCAATTATTGGAATCCGTGGAAATGCGGGACAAAGTAGCTATGCTGTAAGCAAAGCGGGTATCATTGGCTTTACTAAATCTATCGCTCTTGAAATAGGCAGTCGTAATATTAGAGTCAATGCCATTGCACCTGGTTTTGTAGAAACCGATATGACACATTATTTAAATGAAGGTGATGCTGGAAAAGCATTTTTGGAAAAAATTCCATTAGGTCGTTTTGGCAAAGCAGAGGAAATTGCCAATACCACTTTATTTTTAGCAAGTGATTTAAGTAGCTATATTACTGGACAAGTCATCAGCACTTGTGGCGGATTGAATATCTAATCCAATTAGATACGAGCATCCATTTCTTTTTTCAAATCTGCGTAAATACTTTCAACCGTACCTTCGCCTTTGATAGCAACTACTTTATTAAATTGTGCGTAATATTTTTCAACTGCAGTTGTTTTATCATGGTACTCCTGAATTCTGGCTCTAATCACAGTTTCATTCGTATCATCACTGCGGCCTGATGTAGCGCCACGTCCCAATAATCTTTTGACTAATTCGGCTTCGGTTACTTCCAATGCCAACACCACATTAATTTCATAAGTTCTTTGTTGTAGTAATGCGTCAAGTGCAATGCATTGTGCAGTAGTGCGCGGAAAACCATCAAATAAAAAACCCTTTGCTTGAGGATGTGCATCCATAAAATTTCCTACCATACCTATCACTACCGCATCTGGTACCAATTGACCTTGGTCCATAAAACTTTTGGCTTCCAAACCCAAAGGCGTTTGTTGGGTAATTTCAGATCTTAATAAATTACCTGTGGAAAGGTGTTGTAATCCATAAGCAGCAATAATATTTTCACTTTGAGTGCCTTTGCCACTTCCTGGAGGTCCGAATAGGATTAAATTAAACATACTAAATGATTAGGGTGCCGACAAATATACACCACTCGTGTAAAATTTTAAGCAAGAAAATCTAAAAACTGAACAAATTATCTGAATGCTTGTTAGTATTTTTACACTCATAAGCCCTTTTATGTATAAACTTCTTTTTTTAATGATTTTGATCAGCCAGTCGGCTTGTTCACAAACAAGTAATAAATCCAAAAATAATACTATGCCCAATAATAAAAACAACTACTATTCTACGACCAATAAAGAAAAGCTTATTGTACCCGACAGTATTTGGAAACAAATTTTATCTCCTGAGGTATATGCTGTGGCCCGTGAAAAAGGAACAGAGCGCCCTTTTTCGAGTGCTTTTGAAACCTCCAAGGAAATAGGGACTTACCACTGTGTAGCTTGTGGCAACGCTTTATTTAAAAGTGATACTAAGTTTGATAGCGGTTGTGGATGGCCAAGTTTTTTTGACCCTATTACAAAAGGAGCGCTCATTTACACTCCTGATCGCACCTATGGGATGACACGTACCGAAGTGCAATGCGGGAAATGCAAAGCACATTTAGGACATGTATTTGAAGATGGACCACCGCCAACGGGTTTGCGTTATTGTATTAATGGTGTCGTGTTGGCCCTTGAGAAAAAATAAAACTAGATAGGAAAATAATTTCCTTCTTATTTAAACTACTATTGAGTTTGTTTTTGCTTGATGTTTTTTATAAAAATAAAGCATCGCAAACAGCGTAATAAATACACCTACAAAAGATAAAATCATTACACTTTGTGAAAAGAATTTAGTCCATTGTATGGGAATGGTCAAGCCCTCCTTCACTAACATGACAGATACGCTTCCAACATATCCCACCGAATCGGCGACATAAATAAAAAATCCTGCATTGCCTTTCATGGAGAACGCAGCAATTAGTCGATCAAAGAAAATAGAATTAAAAGGGATGTACACTAAGTATAAACCAAGTCCCACCCACAACATCCACCAAAAGGGATCAAGTAATTGTTGTGTAAAAAAGTAAGTGGCTATTCCTGCTGTCACAAATCCAATGATAATAAATACATGCGCCACCATTAAGGCTTTGAAATTATTTTTAATAACAACAACAGCGCCAATCAATAATAAAATAAAGATAGTGATGGGGATTTCGGTTTGAGTAAATATGGCTGGCTTAGCGGCATAGCCCATCTCCTTCCACATATCCGCTGAAAAATTATCTCGGATATCTCTAAAAATAGTGGCAAATAAATACACGACCACAAATGCAATGATGCCTGGTAAATATTGTTTAAGGATTTTTTTTCTATCTGCTTGTGTCATCGGAACGCGTTGCGCGCGCAACAATTCATCTTCAGCCGAAGGGGGTGGCACTTTTTCTAATCCATATACGCAAATGACCAAGGGTAGTGCAAATACCAACCCTGTACAAAAGGGTACCCAAAATTCAGAGATTTGAAAATTGATCATTAACCAACCTCCCACTGATTTCACCCAACCTGCGGAAAAAATAAAACTCACTGCTAATGCAGCTCCTATAAAGTCGGTGGTTTTCCGTCCCTCTACATACGAAAATACCACGCCCCATAACATACCTAATGGAAAACCATTTAAAAATAAAAAGATAACATTATAAGGTGCGGGCACCAATGCAAAAAACAACCAAGCTAACCAAGATAAGCCCGTCAATAAAAAAATAATTTTATAACGATTTGTTTTTTGTAATCCTGAAATAAATTTTATACCATAAAATTTTGCCAGTAAATAGCCAAGCATTTGGCTTATCACTAAAGCCGTTTTATAAGCAATAGGGCCAAAACTGAGGCCATCAAAAGTACAGACCGTAAAAGATTTCCTGAAACCAAAGACAAAAACATAAGTTCCAAAGGAAACAAGGGCTGCATAAAGTGCAATGGATTTATCTTTTGACAATAAAGGCATACTTATAATTTTTTTGTTGCCTAGGCTTCCTTAAATCATGGGCCCATGCGCTTATCCAAATTTACATTTTAAACATGTATAATATTGACTAAATTAGTGCTTTATGAAGCAAGCTAAAATTTGTATTTCGCCCATTGATTGGGGTTTAGGACATGCCACTCGGTGTATTTCACTCATAAAGGCATTAGAAAAATTGGGCTATCATATTTATATCGCAACCGAAGGACAACATGAAACTATTTTGAGGGAAGCGATACCCACAGCTACATTCCTACATTTAAGAGGCTATCGTATACGTTATAGCAGATGGGCTATTTTACTCCCCTTAGTACTTCTAATACAATTGCCTCAGATTATATATAGTATCGTTTACGAAAATAGATGGCTAAAAAAAGCACAAAAGAAATTTAATTTTGACATGATCATTTCCGATAATCGTTTTGGATTTTATCATAAAAAAATACCTAGCGTTTTTATAACGCATCAGCTTAATTTACAAATGCCTTTTAAATGGGCTACTCAATTATTTCAAAAAATACAGTATGCTTGGTTAAAAAAATTTAGCGCCTGTTGGATTCCTGATATCGCAGGCCCTCAAAATTTATCGGGCGTATTAGCGAATCCCATATTGAAACCGAGTATCCCATTGTGGTATATGGGTTATTTATCTAGATTAATAAATGAAGATAAAAGTAATGTTACAGCGTCATCTATTAATCCCATTCATTTCTTGGCCATTGTATCAGGACCTGAGCCACAAAGAACTTTACTTGAGGATTTATTGTGGACGGCTGGTAACGAATCAAATTTAAAATTTGTTTTGATAGCTGGCATACCCAACAATAAGAAAGCTTTTCAAAAAATGAATAACGGCAGGATGTATCCACATTTATCTGCTGATGCATTAGTGAATGAAATAAATCGAGCCGAATATATTATTTGCCGAGGTGGTTATACCACTTTAATGGAGATGATTCCCTTTGACAAAAAATTGATTTTGATTCCTACGCCAGGTCAAACTGAACAATTGTATTTAGGAAAATTATGGCATGAGAATAAATGGGCCTTATGTTATGATCAATCCGATTTTAAATTAAATACAGCACTTGCTGCTGCTGAAAATTTTAATTTTCAAAAGCCGCCCTTTGCCCCTTTTTCAATAGAAGCACTTGAAACTGCTATAAAGGAATTATCTTTATAAATATGGCAGTACAAAAAATAAATATCGATGACTTCATTACACAAGCAGCTACTGCACTCATTATTGATGTAAGAAGCCCTGGTGAATTTGAACATGCACATATTATATCTGCACTAAATCTTCCCTTATTTAGCAATGAGGAGCGCGCCATCATTGGTACTACTTATAAAAAACAAAGTAGGGAAGCCGCCATCAAAATAGGGCTACCCCTTTTTGGAAGTAAACTACTTCCAATGATTGAAACGGTGGAAGCATGGGCAAGTGAGAAACAAAAATTAAATAATGGAATCAAGCCTGCTCTATTTTTACATTGTTGGAGAGGGGGTATGCGCAGCGCAGCACTAGCATGGTTATTAGATTTATATGGCTTTAAAGTTTTTCAATTAACAGGAGGCTATAAAACTTATCGCAATTGGGTGTTGGCCCAATTTATAAAGCCCCATCCTATTAAAGTACTAGGAGGCTATACCGGATCGGGTAAGACTGAAATATTGCATGAACTAAAAAAGCGAAATAACAAAGTCATTGATTTAGAAGGATTAGCGCACCATAAGGGATCGGCATTTGGTGCTATAGGACAACTCGTTCAACCTTCACAGGAAATGTTTGAAAATAAATTAGCGGATGCATTGTATCATACTGATGTCAATCAAAAAACACTTTGGGTGGAAGATGAAAGTCAACGCATTGGCTTAGTTATTATTCCAGTTGAATTTTTAAAACAAATGCGTAATAGTGTATGTCATTTTTTTGTGATTCCTTTTGAAGAGCGATTACAATTTATCATGGAAGGGTATGGTGAATTTGAAATACAAAGTTTAATAGAAGCTACTTTAAGAATTGAAAAGAGATTAGGTGGATTGGAAACAAAAAATGCGATACAATTTTTTAATGAGAATAAAATTAAAGAAGCTTTTGCTATTTTACTCAAATACTATGATAAATGGTATGAAAAAAATGCATTAAGTGGCAATAAAACTAAATTGGATGTTCAATCCATCCCTTCTGACAAAGTCGATGCAGAAAAAAACGCCCTCCTTCTTGAAAAAATATAATTTACATGATTTGTATTAGCCTTGTTATACCAAAGTTGAATTATCTTTAATGTATGCAACAATTACTTGCTTGGTGGTTTTTCACTATTAAAGGATGGGAAATTAAAGGAAGGTTTCCGTTTGAATTAAAGAAGGCTATTTATATAGTAGCTCCTCATACACATAGTATCGATTTTTTTTTAGGAATAGCAGTACGTAAAAAAATGCATTTCGAATTTATTCGATTCTTGGGGAAAAAGGAGCTATTTATTCCACCCTTTAGTTGGATCTTGAGATACCTAGGTTGTTCTCCTGTGGACAGATCCAAAAACAATAACTTAGTAGATCAGGTAGTGAAAATTTTTAACGAAAATAATACTTTTCATTTAGCCCTATCTCCCGAAGGAACAAGAAAAAAAGTAACCAAGCTTCGCTCTGGATTTTACCATATTGCTCAAAAGGCAAATGTACCAGTGGTCATGGTGGGTATGGATTTCTTTAATAAAAGAGTTGTTTTTACAGAACCATTTAACTTAACACAGGACGAACATGCTGATAAACTCAAAATCATTGATTTTTTCAAGGATTTTAAAGGATTTATCCCTGAATATGGCATCACAGGCGATATAGAGTGTTAAGAAAATGCTGAAATTGGAAAATAGTTTTTTGGGTCTAAACTATATGCTTATTTTTGTGCCAGCCTTTGGCTACATTATTCAAAATAATTAAAACAGTTTTAGTATGAAAAGTAAAATTTTTTTAGCGCTTGCTATTATTAGTCTTGGTGCTTACTCTTGCGTTAGCCCTAAAAAATTACAAGAAGCCGAAGCAAAATATGGCCAATTGAATGGTGCATATGCCGACTTGCAAAATAAATATCGTGAAGCTCAAGATGAAACCGCAAAAGCAAAAAATGAAACTGATAAATCAAGCTTTCGTTCAAAAACAATGCAAGGCACTATTGATGATTTAAATAAGCAAATTGAATTTTTAAAGAAAAATAACAATGTTGTTTTAAATCAATTACAAGACATGTCAGTTGTAACGGGTGCACAAGCTGAGAGTATCAAAAAATCATTAGAAAATATTGGTTCGAAAGATTCTTATATTCAAACTTTACAAGGATCTATTGCTCGTAAGGATTCAATGAACATGGCGTTGGTGATGAACTTAAAAGGAGCCATTGGTGATTTAAATGATGCAGATATTAATATCAAAGTAGAGAAGGGAGTAGTATATGTTGACATCTCTGATAAGTTATTATTTAAAAGCGGAAGCTTCTCTATTACAGATAAAGCAACAGTGGTATTAGGTAAGGTAGCAAAGGTTTTAGCAGCACAACCTAATATTGAATTTATGGTGGAAGGTCATACAGATAGCAAACAATTATTGGGCACTGGTAACCTAATGGAAGACAACTGGGATTTGAGTGTGAAAAGAGCAACTACTATTGTTCGTTTATTACAAGAGAAATATAGTATTGAGCCAAAGCGCATGACTGCAGCTGGAAGAAGTGAATATATTCCGGTAGCTGAAAATGACACTCCTGATCATAGAGCTGCTAATCGCAGAACAAGAATTGTTATTTTACCTCAGTTAGATCAATTCTTTAAATTATTAGAGAAGAAATAATATTTATTACAAGTTCCGATCTAAGTGAGTTAGGACTTAAGTTCATAAAAAGAAACCCGGCCTTTTGTAAAGGCCGGGTTTCTTTTTTACAGCATTTTTGTTTTTCCCCATCATTCATAAATGAAAGATCTCGTCGTATCTTTACATGATGCAAGCGTATTTACAAGGATTAAATGAACAACAAAAAGAGGCCGTATTACATATCAATGGTCCTTTAATGATTATTGCGGGGGCAGGCAGTGGTAAAACAAAGGTATTAACTAGTCGTATTGCGCATTTAATGAATTGTGGGGTGGATTCCTTTAATATACTAGCACTTACATTTACGAATAAAGCGGCAAAGGAAATGAAGGAACGGGTGGAAAGAACCTTAGGTAATACCGAAGCACGTAATTTATATATTGGTACTTTTCACAGTGTTTTTGCAAGGTTACTACGCGCCGAAGCAAGTAAACTTGGTTATCCGCAAAGTTTTACAATTTATGACACCGATGATTCAAGATCCGTATTAAAAGCGGTGATCAATGACATGGGTTTGGATGATAAACATTATAAACCCAATATCGTTCACAACCGGATCTCCTCTGCTAAAAATGCACTTATTGGGCCTGTTGAATACAATTCAAATACAATGATTCAGCAGGAGGATGCTAGATCAAAGCGACCAGCGATTGGTGAAATTTACGCTTCTTATGTAGCGCGTTGTTTTAAAAATGGAGCGATGGATTTTGATGATTTATTATTTAAAATGCATGAGCTATTGCGCGACTATCCAGAAGTATTACACAAGTATCAGCATAAGTTTAAATATTTATTAATTGATGAGTACCAAGATACCAATCCGGTACAATATCAAATTGCAAAACTATTAGCAGCCGTTCATGAAAATATTTGTGTGGTTGGAGATGATGCGCAAAGTATTTATAGTTTCCGTGGTGCGACCATCGAAAACATATTACAATTTCAAAAAGATTACGATGATGTAAAGATGGTGAAGCTCGAACAAAATTATCGCAGCAGTGCTTCCATTTTAGAAGTGGCTAATCATGTGATTAAAAACAACCAAGGACAGATTCCTAAAAATTTATGGACCGAAAATGAGGAGGGCGAAAAGATAAAGTTGGTACGCACAATGACCGATAACGAGGAAGGAAAGTTTATTGCTGACGCCATTCAAGAAAATAAATTAAGAAACCATTTTTATAACAATGATTTTGCTATTCTATATCGTACAAATGCACAAAGTAGGTCCTTTGAGGAAAGCTTAAGAAGAACAGGCATTCCTTATAAGATATACGGTGGGCTTAGCTTTTATCAACGAAAAGAGATTAAAGATTATATTGCTTATTTACGTATTATTGCCAATACAAGAGACGAAGAAGGATTAAAAAGAATCATTAATTATCCTGCACGCGGCATAGGAAAAACCACTGTAGAAAAATGCTTAGTATTAGCAGGTGAACAAAATATTACTTTTTTTGAAGTATTAGAAAAAGCAAAAGGTTTTGGATTTAAAGCAGGTACGCTCAACGCCATTGAGGAATTTGTGACGATGATAAAGTATTTTCAAAATCAACTCACCAAACACAATGCATATGATGTTGCAGTGCAAGTAGGAAAGCACACTAATATGGTGAAGGAATTATTTAACGATAAATCGACAGAAGGTTTAGCGCGTTATGAAAATATACAAGAATTATTAAACTCCATAAAAGAGTGGACCGAAAGTCCTAGTAATGAGGATGGGGAACAAGGAGATAAAGGCTTAGGCGCTTACTTACAACAAATTACACTTATCACCGATGCTGATAATGATAAAAATGAAATGGATTCGGTGAAACTAATGACGGTGCACGCTGCTAAGGGATTGGAATTTTCATGTGTATTTGTCGTGGGACTTGAAGAAACTTTATTCCCGAGTGGAATGAGTGTCAATACGCGCGAAGAATTGGAGGAAGAACGAAGATTATTTTATGTTGCAGTAACGCGTGCAAAAAAACATCTTTGGTTAAGCTATGCGAATTCTAGATATCGATTTGGGCAATTGGTTCAAAATGATCCTAGCCGATTCATAGAAGAAATGCCCGAAGACAAAATTGATAGATCAAGTGCTGGAGGCGGAGCCCGCAATCAAAGCCAGGGTTGGGGAACTGCTTATGATCGAATGCATGGCGGCAACACCAAAGGCTGGAATGAAACTAATGAAAAACTCAAAACCAATAAGGAAGCAGGGAGTAAACCAAGTTATATGCCTGTCGTGCCGCCAAGTACTTTAAATAAAAACCACATCCCTTCTGAAAATTTTACAGCTGCCGATCCTTCTAGCTTAGAGGCAGGAATGAAAATTGAACACCAAAAATTTGGATTTGGGGTGATTAAGGAAATAGAGGGGTCGGCCCACAATCCCATTGCACTTATCTTTTTTGATAAGAATGGTGAAAAGAAAATAATGTTGAATTATGCCAAATTGAGCATCATTCCTTAAAAAACAGCTGTCGATATCGGAAAATTATAGGCCATTCGCAGCCAAACCCCTTGTTGACCCTCATTTTTGATTATTTTTGTATTGCATATTACTAAAAAGTGAAACTATGATTACAACAGGAAATACCATTGTAAGTATTTATACCGAAATGACCCCTAATCCGGAGACCATGAAGTTTGTCGCCAACAAACTTTTATACCCAGGAAAAAGTTTAGACATTGCTGACGAAAGCTTGGCTATCGCCTCCCCCTTGGCAAAAGAATTATTTAGTTTCCCTTTTATTAAAAGTGTTTTTATCGCAAGTAATTTTATCACACTTACCAAAAGTGCCGAAACGGATGATTGGCAAGATGTCATTCCGACCATTAAAACATTTTTAAAAGAATATTTAGAAAATGGCGGTGTTGTCGTAAATGAGGAAGAAGTAGGAAAGATGAAACAAGAAGCGACCAACACGGTACATGCAGATGATGATGATATTGTAAAACGCGTGAAAGAATTATTAGAAAATTATGTAAAGCCTGCTGTTGAAATGGATGGTGGTGCAATACAATTTAAAAGTTATAACGACGGTGTCGTGAATTTAATGCTACAAGGTTCTTGTAGTGGATGTCCAAGTTCTATGGTCACTTTAAAAGCAGGTATCGAAGGCATGATGAAAAGAATGATACCAGAAGTAAAAGAAGTAGTAGCCGAGGCTGAATAACTTATTTAATTTCGTCTAAAGGAGAATCCTTTGCAAATGCTTTATGCATTTGCTTCTTATCCAATAATTTTTCAGTGTGTGCTATATAGATAGTGGCTACGCCATTGCCTATAAAATTTGTAATGGACCTTGCTTCAGACATAAATCGATCTACCCCTAATAACAAAGCCAGGCCTTCGACCGGGATCATATTGGTCGCCGTTAAAGTAGTGGTTAATACAATAAAACCACTGCCCGTCACGCCTGCTGCTCCTTTTGAAGTAATCATGAGTATTGCAATGATCGAAAATATTTGTTCCATATTTAAGTGAATATTAAATACCTGCGCTAAAAATATAATAGCCATCGATAAATAAATAGAAGTGCCATCTAAATTAAATGAATAGCCCGCAGGAATTACTAAGCCCACCACCGATTTATCACAACCCATTGTTTCAAGCTTTTCAATTAAGGAAGGAAGTGCTGCCTCGGAAGAGGAAGTGCCTAACACAATTAATAATTCTTTTTTAATATAATTTAAAAAGGAAAAAATATTAACCTTACAATATTTTAAAATGGAACCCAACACCAATAAAACAAATAGTCCCATGGTGATATATACACAAACCATTAATTTCATTAAAGGTAAAAGGGTATCAATGCCATATTTCCCAATAGTATAAGCCATACCTCCCATTGCTCCGATGGGTGCGAGGTACATCACATAATGTAAGCCCTTAAATGCATACTTACTTGCCCAAGTTACTTTAGTAATAATGATAGCTCTATGCTTGAGTTTACTAATCACAATACCTGCTATAATGGCAAATAACAAAACTTGTATAGTAAGATTATTTTTAAAAAAATTAATCCAAGAAAAAGCTGCAGCGCTTTGGCTGTATTTTGATATATCCGCTTTTTGAATATGTGAAATATCAACATGCGCACCAGGTTGTATTAAATAAGCAACGATGACACCAATGATAAGAGCAACAGTGGTTACTATTTCAAAATATAAGATGGCCTTGCCGCCAATTTTACCCACTTTTTTTAAATCACTCATACCGCAAATGCCTGTGATGATGGTGAGTAAAATAATGGGGCTGATAAATAACTTAACTAGATCTATAAATTTAGTCCCTAGCGGTTGCATAGCAACGCCTGTTGCAGGTGAAATATATCCAATTAAAATACCTAAGGCAATGGAGCTGAGTACCCAAAAAGTAAGGTTCTTATATATTTTTTTCAATAGCACTCATTTATAAAATACAAGGAAGGCTTAGCTAAAATTTCTCGTAAAGCGCGCGTAATTTTTCACGCGTCATGATGCTTTCCCAATTAGACCCCAAAGCATTTTCCCATAAGGGTTTTAGGCTTAAAGAAATATTGATCATTTCATCAAATTGCGCTTCGGATAAATTGGCACAAATTCCAGTGGGGATTTCAATTTTATTTTTATCTACCATGAATTTAAATTCCTCGACACCTTTAGGATAATATTCAGCTAAATGATTCATGACAATACAATTACCAATACCATGTTTCGTACCCAACAAATAACTTAAACCATAACTCACTGCATGAGCTACACCCACTTGACTATAGGCAATACTCATTCCCCCTGCAAAGGAAGCCATCATTAATTGTTCGTCACACTCTTCATCCCACTTATCTTTTTTTACAAATATTTGTTGACATAAATCAAGTGCCTTTTCGCCATAGCTTTTACTAAACTCATTTAAAAAAGTACCTTCTAAACTTTCTATACAATGTATATAACAATCCATGCCTGTATAAAATCTTTGGTTAGCAGGTGCATTTTTTGTTAAATCAGGATCCAATACAATTTGATTAAATGGAGTAAAATCGGAGTTCATTCCCAACTTACGCGTAGGTCCTGTTAACACAGTGGTGCGACTTACTTCAGCACCCGTGCCACTTAAAGTCGGAATGCCCACTTTATATACACCAGGGATTTTAACTAAGTCCCAGCCTTGATAATCGGCCGAAGATCCAGGATTGGTCATCATTAATGAAACTGCTTTTGCTAAATCCAAAGTAGATCCACCGCCAATACCCACGATACCACTCACTTCCCCAAACTCAGCTTTTAATTCGTTTGCTAATGCATCTACTTGTTTTGTTTTGGGTTCATGGGTAACATCTACATATACAATTTTATCTTTCCCTCTTAAAGGAATACGACTAGCTAGCGGTTTTCCAATAAAAAAATGATCCAAAAAAAAGATCATCGGGAAATCGGCACGACGATGTGGCGCAATAATTTCGTCTATTTGATTAAAGGAGCCTCGTCCATACACCACATAATCAACCATTTTAAAATTACGGAATTGCATAAATGAATATTATTTAAATAATTGTTTTTATAAGTCCTCCAAAGATACGCCTTTTGTTTCAGGCACTTTATTCATCTTATAACAGTTTTGCTGCTTTCATTAAATCCTCGGGCGTATCAATTTCAATACCCATATAATCCGTCACCACCATTTTTATAGATACTCCGTTTTCTAAATAGCGTAAGCACTCAATTTTTTCGGCAGATTCTAATGGAGACATCGGCCAATTCGTAAAATTAAGCAGGGCTTGTTTTTTAAAAGCATACACTCCAATATGTTCATAATAAATAATAGAAGCTTCCGTATTTCTTGGATAAGGTATAACGCTTCTTGAAAAAAATAAAGCATTGCTGTTTATATCCACCGCAACTTTTACATAATTAGGATCATCAATTAAGGTAGGATTAGCGAGTACTTGCATTAGGGAAGCTACTTGAACTGTGGGATCCGAAAAAACAGCAATTACTTTTTCAAGAGGGCTACTTTTTACAAAGGGCTCGTCTCCTTGTACATTCACCACAATATCAATATCTAAATCCTGCACCGCTTCAGCTATTCGGTCGCTACCGCTTTCATGGGAAGCCTTACTCATTATGGCTTTCCCGCCATGTTGTGTAATTTCATTAAAAATAATGTCACTATCCGTTACAACATACACTTCATCAAATAAGGCAGTCGCTACTGTGTTATCGTAAGTATGTCTGATCACCGTTTTGTTGCCAAGGGGTTGCATTAATTTTGCTGGAAAGCGAGTCGCTGCGTATCGGGCGGGAATAAAAGCACCAATTTTCATAGGAGAAGCTTATTTAATAATCCGTTTTAATATTTTTATTAAAAGGTAATTTTAGTTGATACATTAATTCATTGTCTTTGCTGTTATCTAAAATATCTAAACCATATTTAATATCCTGCATAGGGGTATCATTATAAGTACCTAATAGTTTATCCCAAAACGAAAAAATATTACCAAAATTGCTATCGGTTTGAGGGCGAGATAAATGATGATGTATCCTGTGCATATTGGGTGAAATAATAATTAAACCAAACGTTTTATCAAACCAACTAGGTATTTTCATATTGGAATGATTAAACTGCGCAAGCACGACACTTAAACTTTGATACAACATCACCAACCACATGGGCGTCCCTAAAACAAATACAGCAAGGATGGCAAAAACAGCTCTAATCACAGATTCTCCGGGATGGTGGCGATTGGCAGTGGTGGTATCTACTTTAGTATCCGCATGATGCACCATATGAAACTTCCATAAAAATTTAACCTTATGCTCAATCATATGTACTAAATAGGCGCCTATAAAATCAAGTAATAATAAACCTATTATCGCCGATGCGATATTATTTAACTTAATCCAATTTAATATTCCAAATTGGTTTGCGATGGTCCAATCGCTTGTTTTAACCATGAATAAAGCAAACACAAAATTGATCAGGATGGTTGTGAATGTAAAAAAGATATTCAATGAAGCATGGCGCCATTTACTATATTGAAAAGTAAAAAGAGGGATGGCAGATTCTACCAACCAAAAAAAGGTAATTCCCCCAGCTAAAATGAGTGCACGATGTAAACTAGGGATAGTGCTAAAATAGAATTGTATAGTCTCCAACATGGGCTTGTTTTTATACTATAAATGTAAATAAAAAACCCGATGTTCTTGGTGTAGCGCATCGGGTTTTTCAAATCAGCCTCATTGGGCGTTCGTTATGGTACGGATTAACTATTTAACATCAAAGGCATCACCAACATCAACAAATCCTCTCCTGGCGCTTGCTCCGAAGGTTTGATTAATCCAGCTTTGCTTGGGGTAGACAATTCAATAAAAATATCATCGGTATCAGCAGCACTTAACATTTCAATTAAAAATTTTGCGTTAAAAGCGATCTGAATATCCTCACCTTTGTATTCACAACTCATACGCTCATTTCCCTCAAAACTAAAATCAATATCTTGTGCGGCCATTTGCAATTCGTTACCCGTAATATTTAAAGCAACTTGATTGGTGCTTTTATTACTAAATACATTAACACGGCGAAGTGCATTTTGAAAATCGTGTTTGTTCACTGTTAATCGATAAGGATTATCAGCAGGAATCACCACTTTATAATCTGGGAAACGCGCATCAATCAAGCGACATATTAATTGGGTAGATCCATGATCTACAAAAAGATGATTACTATTAAAGCTAACCGTAATGGCATCTTCATTATCGGGCAATGCATTTTTTAATAAATTCAATGGCTTCTTAGGAACAATGAACGATGCGTTCTGTGTTGCCTTGGTATCGGTTCTTTTATAACGCACTAATCGGTGTGCATCTGTTGCAACAAATTGTACACCATCTTTTGATAATTCAAAAAACACACCTGTCATTGCAGGGCGCAAATCATCGCCACTCACTGCAAATAAAGTTTTATTGATTGCAGTTAATAAACCAGTGCTGGTCATTTTAAAACCAGTCGTGTCATCGGCTGTAGGTTCTTTTGGAAAATTGTCTGGGTTTTCACCCATTACTTTATACTTTCCATTATCGCTTGTGATTTCAACAGCATAATTTTTATCAATATTAAAAGTAAGTGGTTGATCAGCAATATTTTTTAATGAATCAATTAAAATTTTAGCGGGAATACAAACGCGACCATTGGCCTTACTTTCTACATCCATCTGAACACGCATTACTGTTTCCAAATCGGTCGCTATGATATTTAATTTTTTATCTTCGATTTCGAATAAAAAATCTTCTAAAATAGGTAAAACGGTGTTGGTATTAATAACCCCTGCAATTTGTTGCAAATGTTTTAAAAGAGAGGAAGAGGATACTATAAATTTCATAATTCCTATTTGTTTTGTTTAACTTTTTGAACAAGACAAACCTAATGCAAAATCTTAAGATTAAAAAGCTATTTTAGCATTTCTTATTGACATTCTTATCTACAAAATGCAAAAAATTAGAATCGGTAAAGAACAAGCTATACAAAGGATACGGCATTTTTGCGCCTACCAAGAAAGGGCCCAACAAGAAGTTCGAGATAAGCTCTATGAACTAGGCATGACCAAAAGCGAAGTGGAAGAGATTTTATCCAATTTAATATCCGACAATTTTTTAAATGAGGAGCGATTCGCTATCCAATTTACAGGAGGCCATTTTAGAATCAAACAATGGGGGAAGTTAAAAATTCAATATGCGCTTCAACAGAAAAGAGTGAGCCCTGTCAATATCAAAAAAGCTTTAAAATCAATAGATGATAAAGAGTATATTAAAGTCATGGAATCACTGGCTACAAAAAAATGGAATAGCCTAAAGGGCGAAAGGGGATTAGGTCGAATGGCAAAAACGCAGGCCTTTTTATATCAGCGGGGTTTTGAAACCGCATTGATGCAGTCGTTTTTACAAAAATTGTATAAGGGGAAATAATCTCTGATTATTGTATCTTTAATACAACATAAAACAATCATTGTGTCCACCATCAAATTTACATTAATCCAAACTGCTCTTCATTGGGAAGATAAAGGCGCCAACTTGGATACCTTATCTAAAAAAATAATGGCTATTGAGGAACCTACCGAAATTATCATACTGCCCGAAATGTTTACAACTGGGTTTAGTATGCAACCTGCTTTATTTGCTGAAACCATGGAAGGGCCTACTGTTGATTGGATGAGAAGATTAGCTGAAGTAAAAAAATCAATCATTACAGGATCTATTATAATGGAAGAAAACGGTCAGTATTATAATCGTCTTATTTGGATGTTGCCCAATGGCCAATTGGGTTATTATGATAAAAGACATTTGTTTGCTTTTGCAGGAGAAGATCAACATTATCAGGCTGGTCAAAAAAGATTAATTGCAAGTGTAAAGGGTTGGAAAATTAATTTGCAAATTTGCTATGACTTACGTTTTCCAGTATGGGCGCGCCAGCAAATCAATGAAAATAACGAAAGCGAATACGATGTGTTATTGTATGTCGCAAATTGGCCCGAGAAAAGAAATCATGCTTGGAAAACATTACTCACTGCAAGAGCTATCGAAAACCAATGCTATACCATTGGGGTGAACCGAGTAGGATTAGATGGTAATAATATCATGCACAGCGGAGACAGTATGGTTGTGGGCCCCCTGGGAGAAATTTTATATCACTGCGCTTATGAGGAAGATATATTTCATATCACTTTACAAAAAGAAGAACTAACAAAAACAAGAACGCAATTTCCTTTTTGGAAAGATGCAGATTTTTTTCACATTGATTAGTTTAATTAAAATTAGCCATGCATAGTGCCCTATCTGTTCAAGAATTATTTACAGGTGACCATTGGATTTCAGAAGTAGTCATTGAAATAGCAAATGGAAAAATAATTGACATGAAGAAAGAGGGATACGATCATAAAAACGCAATCCCATTAGTGGTGCCTGCTTTAATTGATTTACAAATTTATGGCGCCTCTGAAAAATTATTATCAGAATTTCCTTGCGCTAATACCATTCAGAATATTTATGATTATTGCTTAGGAAGCGGAACAGCT
Organism: Bacteroidota bacterium; assembly: GCA_026391435.1. Taxonomy (GTDB): domain Bacteria; phylum Bacteroidota; class Bacteroidia; order Chitinophagales; family Chitinophagaceae; genus Sediminibacterium. The sequence goes on along the minus strand of JAPLEJ010000008.1, from coordinate 118,819 downwards.
TATTTTCAACCGACAGTAGCAACACAAAGTAAAGAGATTATATATCAATGTATTGATGCAGTACGTGATTATAAAATGAGTGGTGGCAAGGGTTGTATCGGTTTGCACATTGAGGGGCCCTGGATTAATCCATTAAAAAAGGGGGCACATGTGCCTTCCCTTATTCACATACCATCCTTAAAAGAAGTAGAAGATTTATTGGAGTATGGTAAAGGTTATATTAGCATGATAACTTTAGCACCTGAAATTTGTGATGATAGTATTATAAGATTAATTACAAATAATGGAATCATCGTATCGGCTGGTCACAGCGATGCCACTTATGAACAAGCAACAAAATCATTTAATAATGATATTAATGTAGCAACGCATTTATACAATGCAATGAGCGGGTTACAACATCGCGCGCCAGGTATGGTAGGTGCTATTTTTAATCATAATAAAGTGATGAGTAGTATCATAGCCGATGGTCATCATGTTGATTTTAATGCCATCAAAATTGCTAAAAATATCATGGGTGAGCGATTGTTTTGTATTACTGACGCAGTGACCACATCGCCTACAGGAAATTATCAACATCAACTCGCTGGTGATAAATATGAAAGCGCAGGGGTACTTAGCGGATCAGGTTTAACACAGCTTAAAAGTGTTCAAAATTTAATCAATGAAGTCGGTATTGATATGGGAGAAGCGGTAAGAATGTGCAGCTTATATCCTGCAAAAGTTATGAAACACAGCCATATCAGTGGGAAGATAGCAGTTCAAGGAAATGCAGATCTGCTTTGCCTTACAGCCGATCGTCGTTTTATGAAACTATTGGTATCCTAATTATTTTCCAAAAGCATTCCAGCCTTGTGCGGTGATATCAAAGACATTTTTTCCTTTGGTAATAAGTTTAGTGCCTTCTTCTACATCACACATATATCCAATCACACTAATTTCTTCTTGCAAAGTAATTTTGTCGTAATCCGATTGTTTCATTGTAAATAATAATTCATAATCCTCGCCACCATTTAAAGCACAAACCGTAGGATCTAAACCAAATTTAAAAGCCGCAGCTCTTGAATCTTCGTGAATAGGTATTTTATCTTCATAAATACGACAACCTAAATTACTTTGTTTACATAAATGTAATATGTCACTGCTTAAACCATCGCTAATGTCCATCATTGCAGTGGGTAAAATTTCTTGTTGTTCCAATATGTCTAAAATATCTTTTCTAGCTTCTGGCTTCAACAACCTTCCAACGATATAATCTTCGTTTTCTAATGTGGGTTGTACTTGTGGATTTTCTAAAAATATTTTCTTCTCGCGCTCCATTAATGTTAATCCTAAAAAAGCTCCTCCTAAATCTCCTGATACACAAATTAAATCTCCGCTTTCTGCAGTACTTCTTTTCACATATTTATCAGGAGACACTTCGCCAATAGCTGTAACAGAAATGATGAATCCTTTTTGAGAAGTGGAAGTATCTCCACCAATTAAATCAACCCCATATAATTCACATGCGTGGTGTACGCCATCATAAAATTCAGTTAGGGCTTCCAAGCTAAATCGATTGCTAAAAGCGATGCTCATAGTGATTTGCGTTGGTTGTGCGTTCATGGCAAATAGGTCACTCAGGTTCACAATCACTGCTTTGTAGCCAAGATGTTTTAAAGGTGTGTACATTAAATCAAAATGAACACCTTCAATTAATAAATCGGTTGTAATGACCGATTGTTTACCAAAATGATCAATCACCGCTGCGTCGTCTCCTATCGCTAAAACGGTAGATACATTTTGTATTTCAAAATTTTCGGTAAGATGATCTATCAAACCAAACTCTCCTAGTTTTTCAATTTCTGTTCTTTCTGTTGACATAAATAAAATTAAATGCTTCCGCCATTAATAACGGATTGTAATTGTTGGTGAATTTTTCCGTTGGTAGCAATGATACCTGGTTGATAAGGACTATAATCATTTCCTTGTAAGTCAGTCACTTTCCCGCCGGCTTCCTCTACTATTAAAAAACCTGCAGCGCTATCCCAAGCTTGTAATTTATGTTCATAAAAACCATCAAACCTTCCTGCTGCTGTCCAACATAAATCTAGTGCTGCACTTCCTAAACGACGAACGGGTATTGCTTTACGAATTAATTTTTCAAATATTTGTAAGGGTCCATTAGCGGTATCTAAATATTGATAAGGAAAGCCGGTCACCAAACAACTGGTTAATAAATTATCCTTATCACTCACCTGTATTTTTTTATCATTTAAAGTAGCGCCTTGTCCTTGTTCAGCAATATACATTTCATTCATAAATGGATTATATACTGCGCCTAATATCATTTTACCTTTTTGTTCTACACCAATACTAACACAACAAATAGGTATGCCATTCGCAAAATTTATAGTGCCATCAATAGGATCGATAATCCACTTAATGTCAGAATTTTGAGGTAATGCCCCCGTTTCTTCGCTGAGTATAAAATGATCAGGGAAATTTTTTTGAATCACACTAAAAATAGCTTTTTCGGAGGCATGATCAGCTTCGGTAACTAAATCGTTGATACTGCCCTTGCTTGTAATAGTAAAAGAACCGTTAAAAAAGCGTCTTAATTCGGCAGCGCCTGCATCCACCGCTTGTAATAGTGTATTTTTAAACATATGCAAAAGTAGTGTCGTTTGCTCGAATAACATTCCTATTTTTGTGAATAATCTTTAAAATTTTAAACGAAACTGTAGATGCCAATTTTCGAGATTAATTTACCCAAGTCCCTTAGCAAGGCCTTAGGTATTCCCCCAAAAAGTCCAAAAAGGGCACAACAACGCGTATTAAAAAAATTATTACGTCGCGCACGCTATACCGCTTTTGGCCAACATAATAATTTTGACCAGCTGTTATTAAACAAAAATCCTGCCAAAGCATTTCAACAAAAAGTTCCGGCCTATAATTATAATAAAATTTATAGTGATTGGTGGCATCAATCTTTAGATGGAAAATTGGATATCTGTTGGCCAGGGAAAATAAAATTTTTTGCATTAAGTAGTGGAACAAGCGAGGCGGCTAGTAAATACATCCCTATCACCAATGATTTATTGCAAGGCAATAAAATCATTATGATTAAACAATTAATAAGTTTATTTAATTATCAAGATGTACCACTTACCTCTATTGGTAAGGGTTGGTTAACACTTGGCGGCAGTACCGATTTGCAAAAAGGTCCAGGCTATTATGCGGGTGACTTAAGCGGGATCACTGCTAAAAAAGCACCGTTTTGGTTTCAACCATTTTATAAACCAGGAAAAAAAATTGCAAAAGAGCGTGATTGGAATAAAAAATTAATTGAAATTGTTGAAAAAGCACCTCAGTGGGATATTGGTTTTATTGTAGGTGTTCCAGCCTGGATTCAAATGTGTATCGAAATGGTGATAGAAAGGTACAAGCTCAATCATATTCATGAAATGTGGCCCAATCTTGCTTTTTTTGTACATGGCGGCGTTAGTTTCGAACCTTATAAACATGGTTTTGAGAAGTTATTAGGAAAGCCGCTAGCTTATGTGGAAACCTATTTAGCAAGTGAAGGATTTATTGCATGGCAGGATAAACAAAATGCAAAGGGAATGCGTTTGTCCTATAATCAACATATCTTTTTTGAATTTGTACCTTTTGACGATATCAACTTTGATGCAGAGGGCGAAATGATTGAATCACCTCAAGCTTTAATGATTCATGAAGTGGAAGAGGGAAAAGATTATGCATTACTCATTAGCACAAGTGCTGGTGCTTGGCGTTATTTAATTGGAGATACAGTACGATTTGTTGATAAAGAAAATGCAGAAATTATTATTACCGGTAGAACAAAACATTTTTTAAGTATCGTAGGTGAGCACTTAAGTGTGGACAACATGAACAAGGCAATACAATTAGTGAGTGAGGAAATGAATTTATCAATCCCGGAATTTGGCGTGACTGGAGAAAATGTTGATTCTTTATTTGGACATCATTGGTATGTAGCTTGTGATCAAGTTGTGGATGAATTAATATTGGCTAAAGCCATTGATGAAAAATTAATTTCATTAAATGATGACTATGCCACTGAAAGAAAAAGTGCCTTAAAACGAGTGCGCGTATCAGTTTTAAAAGAAAGACAGTTTATGGAGTTCATGCAAACCAAAGGAAAGGTAGGAGGTCAACATAAATTTCCAAGGGTCTTAAAAGGAGATACATTAAAAGACTGGAAAATTTTTATTCAAAATAAATAAAACAAATGGCGCCTATTTTAAAAGGTTTGTTATTAGGGCTCATTTTAAGTATCTCACTAGGTCCCGTTATTTTCGCCATCATCAAACAAAGCTTAACGAATGGTCGCAGGGCAGGATATGTTTTCGTGGCGGGTGTGTCTTCTAGTGATGTTATATTAATTTTTATTGCAAATGTATTTACTAGTCTATTCTTATTAGTATTAGATCACAAGGCAATTATTGCAATGGCTGGAGCAGGATTTTTATTAATGCTTGGTTTGTATACATTATTATTTAAAAAAATACAATTAGACACCGAGGATACAGACAGTGATAAAATATTTAGAAAAAGAGATTACTTGGGTATTTATGCTTCTGGTTTTTTAATTAATACCTTAAATCCAAGTGTTTTTTTATTTTGGTTTGCTTGGACAGCTGCAATAGGAACCAGTGCCGCTGAAACAAATAATCCCATCGGTTATAAATTAATTGTATTTGGTACTTGCTTAGGATTTTTATTACTGTCTGACTTAATAAAAGTGGCATTGGCTAGTAGGCTCAGACCTAGCCTTACGGAGAAAAACCTGATTTGGGTGAATCGTATATCTGCTATCATTATCTTAGTTTTTAGCGCAGTATTGTTTATTGGGGCATTAAGATATTAATTTTTTAAACGGCCGGTTTATTGTAATTTGGTATGGTGAATATTAAACACTTTTTCTTTACCCTTTTACTTGTCTGCTTTTGTATGGTTACTAAAGCTCAAAATGGACATTTGATATTATTAAAAGAAAGGGGTGTCACGATACGTAGCTTTTCTCTAGGTAATTATATTAATTTTCGTTTTAGTAATGGGCAATGGATAACAGGGTATGTTACTAAAATTAAAAAGGATACCATTGAAGTGAATCAATTTGCGCTACAAACAGTGATGACCATGTTTGGCACTTATGGAGAAGATACATTAAGATTAGGTAGACTTCAGTTGCATGTTAATGAAATTGAAGCTTTCGCAAAAGACAGAGGTCACTATAATAGTGTTTTTACCAATGGCGCCTATTTGCAAGCTGGGGGAATTGGTTACCTATTTTTAAACATAGTCAATAGTTTAATTAAGAAAGATCCGATTTTAGAACAAAATAATATTCCTAAATTAATTGGTGGTGCTGCTGCGGTAGTAGCAGGTAAGCTAATACGAAAAGCGAATCCGGATTATAGGGCCATTGGAAAACGATTTAGTGTAGAGATCTTATAATTATTGCCTGTGCTAAAATTTATCTATAGAATTTTTATTTATTTATTCCTGAGTTCGCTTTTTTATGTAATCATAATTAAGTTTTTTGAACCCCCTATTACTACAACACAATTGACAAATGCCTTTGGATTAGGTTTAAAAAGAGATTATGTCTCTTGGAATAATATGTCCTATAATATTAAACTAGCAGCCCTTGCAAGTGAAGATCAGGCTTTTACAGATCATAGTGGTTTTGATTGGGATGCCATTGAAAAAAGTTTAAAACCAAAAAATAAACGAAAAAGATCAAAAATTCCAATTGGTGGTGGTGCAAGCACCATAACACAACAAACCGCTAAAAATGTTTTTTTGTGGCAAGGAGGTAGATATGATAAATACATTAGAAAAATTCCTGAATTTTATTTTACTTTTTTGATCGAAATGGTCTGGGGTAAAAAAAGAATATTAGAAGTGTATTTAAACGTCATTGAAACGGGTCCAGGTTGTTTTGGTGTAGAGGCGGCAGCACAACATTATTTTCATAAATCTGCTAAAAACTTAAGTCGTGCCGAAGCTGCTATGATTGTTGCCGGGTTTCCGAATCCTAAAAAATTTACAGCTAGTCCAATGACAAGTAGAGTTGCATGGCGCTATCCTCAAATATTAAGAGAAATGAATAATATTGAAACGGATGAGGATATCAGTGCTTTATTAAGAAAGTAAAAGGGATTCAATAAGCTGAATTGCTTTCTGTGTTCTTGCTTCACCTTGTCCACTAACAATACCCCATGGGGTTGTTTGATTAATTAACAAGTCCTTATAAATATGAAATAATTCCTGCCTTGGTTGTGTATCGGGATATTCGCGCATTTCATCAGCAGTCCAAGGAAGATCAATATCGCACAGAAGATAATAATCATAACTTCTTGCATTGATCTCATCTAAAATATAAGTGTGACAATTATTAAATACATATTCACACCAAACCTTCATAACATACATGTCAGTGTCAATAAATAATAAGTTTTTTTTATTTTGTATGGCTTGTTCTGTGAAATGATCTTCTAATGTTAATTGCCCCTTGGCAATTGTTAATAAACTATCGTAATTATATTTTAAACTATTCTCACTTAAATATTGTCTAGCATATTCGGGGCAGGACAGCGTATTAAAATGAAGGGACAGTTGCTCGCAAAGGGTTGATTTCCCTGTAGATTCGGGACCTAATATCACTATCTTTTTTGGGGCAGCTATCATATTTTAGATGTATTATTTTTTGCTTTATTATTCCAAGATTGTAATCCTGCAATAGCAAGTATTAGTAAAACAATAAACTGTACACTAGTAAAGGCATATCCTTTTATAAAATAGAGTGGTATGGAAGCAATATTAGTTATAATCCACCATATCCAACTCTCCACTTTCTTTTTTGCCATTAACCACATCCCCGTATACGCTGATGCGCTTGCTAATGCATCTGCCCAGGGTATTGCCTCTGGAGCAAAATTAGTTTTTAAATAGGTGAGGGCATAAAAAATGGTCACATAAAATCCAATGAAAAATAAAATTTGATGCAACCAATCGCGTGTACTACTTTTTGTAACTTGTAAAATAATAGTATGTTTATTGGGGTCGATTCTTGTCCATAAATACCAACCATATATACTCATAATGGTGTAATATAAATTAACACTGGCCTCTCCCAATAAATGACCCTTCATGCTCAAATAAATATAGATCGTCGTATTTAATAAGCCTACGGGATACACTAAAATATTTTCCTTACGACTATACCATACCGATGCGATGCCAGAAAATACAGCCACCATTTCTAGTGCAGTAGTGTGAATTAACCCCTGATATATGGAATCTAATAAAGTAGTCATGTGCTAATGTAAAAATAACGGATTTAAAGCTATAATGATACTACTAGGCCTTTTTCATTGAAGCCAGTTGTGCTTCAAGCCTAAACATTTCATCTCGCAATTTGGCAGCTTCCATAAAATCTAGTGCTTTCGCAAATTTGTCCATTTGTTTTTTTATTTGCGCAATGCCTTTTTCAATTTGTGGAATTGTTTTATATAAGCTTTCTGGATCTGCTACCATTTCCAGTTCATCAGAGGTACGGACATTAATATTATTCAGCGTAAACCCTTTTATATCTAACACCGAGGTTTGTTGCATCACTTGTTCAATACTCTTTACAATGGTGGTGGGTGTAATCCCATGTAATTCATTGTATTTAATTTGTTTTGCTCTACGACGTTCGGTTTCATCCATCGTACGACGCATACTTTTAGTAATTTGATCTGCATAAAAAATGACACGACCTCGTACATTTCTTGCCGCACGACCAGCTGTTTGTGTTAATGATTTCTCGTTTCTTAAAAACCCTTCTTTATCTGCATCTAATACCGCTACCAGTGAAACTTCTGGTAAATCTAGGCCTTCTCTTAATAAATTAACGCCCACTAGTACATCTATCACACCTAATCTTAGCTCTCTTAATATTTCAACTCGCTCAAGTGCATCAATATCACTATGAATGTATTTGGAGTTAATTTGTATCCGCACCAAATATCGATCCATTTCTTCAGCCATTTTTTTAGTAAGTGTAGTCACTAGCACACGATCACCCATTTCAACTTGCTTGGCAATTTCGTCTAATAAGTCGTCGATCTGATTTTTGGTTGGGCGCACTTCAATAGGGGGATCTAATAATCCTGTTGGCCGCACTACTTGTTCTACAATAAGTCCTCCTGTTTTTTCCAATTCATATTCACCGGGCGTAGCACTTAAAAAAATAGATTGGCCAATGATGTTTTCAAACTCATTAAAATTAAGTGGTCGATTATCGATAGCGCTAGGAAGTCTAAACCCGTATTCCACTAGGTTCATCTTACGACTTCGATCACCACCGTACATTCCAGAAATTTGCGGAATGGTGACATGGCTTTCATCAATGACACATAAAAAATCCTTGGGGAAATAATCTAATAAACAAAAGGGGCGTGTACCCGGTTGGCGTCGATCAAAAAATCGAGAATAGTTTTCAATACCTGAACAATACCCAAGTTCTCTAATCATTTCAATATCATACTCCACTCTTTCTTTAATACGTTGTGCTTCGATATGTTTTCCAACATTTTTAAAATATTCAACCTGCGCGCGCATTTCATCTTGTATATCATAAATGATCTGCTGTACCATTTCCTTAGGTGCTAAATATAAATTAGCCGGGAAAATGGCGGCATTTTCCATTGGCTCTATTCTTTTGCCTGTTTCTATTTCAATACTTTCAATAGATTCTATTTCATCGCCAAAAAAAGTAATACGATAACCATAATCGACATAAGGCAATCGAATATCCACTGTGTCGCCTTGCACCCTGAATCCACCGCGATCAAATTCGGTAACAGTACGGTGGTATAAACTATTTACCAATGCATGTAAAAAGGCTTGGCGCGAAAATATCATTCCTTGATGAATACGAATGATACCATTTTCATATTCGGTTGGATTACCCATACCATAAATACAACTTACACTGGCGACGACAATTATATCTCGACGACCACTTAAAAGTTGGGCAGTCGCCTGCAATCTTAATTTATCTAATTCCTCATTGATACTTAAATCCTTTTCAATATAAACCCCCGAAGTGGGCAGATAAGCTTCGGGTTGATAGTAATCATAATAAGATACGAAATAACCCACTGCATTGTTTGGGAAGAATTGTTTAAACTCACCGTATAGTTGAGCAACTAATGTTTTATTATGAGTTAAAACAAGTGTAGGTCGTTGCACATTTTGAATCAAATTAGCAATGGTAAAGGTTTTACCACTACCTGTTACTCCTAAAAGTGTTTGATAGCGATCACCTCCTTCCACGCCAGCTATTAACTGTGCAATAGCACTAGGTTGGTCTCCCGAAGGAGTATAAGCTGACTGTAGTTGAAACGCCATAAGCAAATTTATACCCTATAAAGCATCTAAATAGGAAGAAAGTTTATTTAATGCGCTGGCCACTTCAGTTATTTGCAAATTCGTTTCGGCCCAATTTTTTTGTTCTATGGCTTCTCTCACTCCAGGAACTGTTTTTACACCATAGCCCGTATAAAATCCTGGTGCGTAAATACTGTGTTTATACCAAGGACGACGAGGCAAGCCTGCAGGTATCAATAAAGATTGCTCTGCTGTAAATATTTTTGCATTCAAAGCATTTAATTGTGTTGCATTAGCACTCAGTTTTACTTGTTCAATTCTTTTTGCAGACTTTTCGAGTGTAGCCAATGCATTTAAAATAGTAGAGAAGTCAATAAATGGAACCTCATCTAATAACTTAGGCGTTGCTAATTTTGTTTGAGGATCTGCAGCAATAGTATAAGCATTATGATTAATTAAATCATTTTCAACTAATGATTTTTCTCTTAATGCATCCACTGCTGTTATTAATTCGGTCACATATCCTTTAATGGTTTTATGCAACATTGTAAAATCAAAAGGAAGCGCATCGGCCTCCGCTAAGCGAAGTGCTACACGACCAGTTGTCTTTGCTAATGCAACTCCATATTTAAATTCGGTATCCTTAAATCTAGAATAATGATCATAGGAATCATAAATTGAATGATATTCTCCGCCAGCATCTTCGCCACCATATCCAATATTTAAAGCAGGCACACCAAGATGTTGAATAAAAGAAGAATAGTCAGATCCTGATCCCATAGCACCTAAAGGGAAATTAGTAGATTCAAAAATTTCTTTTTTTAATTTTACAGTACTTGCAGTTGTTGCACGATTAAATTTATTTCTTTCAAATACAGATACACCGGTTTCTGGATCAATTACTGTTTTACTTATATCAGTTATTAAAGTTGAAAAAGCATGAGAACCCTCTGCGCCTAAAAATCCGCGCGCATTGCCATCAGAATTAATATAAGCCACCGCTTTTGCTTGTAGTTCTACAGCATGATCTTCGACCCATTCTGTAGATCCCATAAGCCCTGGCTCTTCAGCATCCCAAGCACAATAAATGATCGTACGCTTTGGTTTCCAACCTTGTTTTAATAATCCGCCAATTGCTCTTGCCTCTTCTAATTCAGCAGCCATGCCACTCACTGGATCGTTAGCGCCATTCACCCAAGCATCATGATGATTACCTCTTATGATCCATTGATCAGGGAACTCAGATCCTTTAATAGTTGCTATTACATTTAATCCTGGTCTCAATTTCCAATCAAAAGACAACTTTAAATGAACCATTGATTTGCTTGGACCAATATGATAAGTAAACGGTAGTCCACCATTCCAATCCTTAGGTGCAACAGGACCCACCATATCTTTTAATAAAGGCGACGCATCATAATAACTAATAGGGAGCACTGGAATTTTTAAAAGGTTTTGAGCATCATTGTGATTCACTCTTGACGCATTTGCAGTAGATCCGATATTCGGTGTAGTAGGATCACCAGGATAAATCACCATGTCCATAATTGATCCGCGCTGTACAGTATGTTCATTTTTAAAAGCACCAAGAGGATACGCATCACCAGCACCATATCCATCATCACTTGGATCCGAATAAATTAAACAACCAACTGCACCATGTTCTTGTGCCACTTTTGGTTTGATACCTCTCCAACTTCGACCATATTTCGCAATAACAATTTTTCCCTTTACATCAATACCGTATTTTGCTAATGTTTCATAATCTTCTGGTAAACCATAATTTACAAAAACTAAGTTCGCAGAAACATCTCCATCTGCGCTCCAACAATTATAAGTAGGCAGTTGATCTGCTTGTCCTGAAGTTGCATCTTCTTTAAAAGCAGGTTCCTTTAACAAGGCCTTAAAATTAGTGACACCGGACATTTCTAAAACGCGCGTAATAGGTGTTGGAAACATTAATTGATAGGTTTCAATTTTGGTGTCCCAACCGCTTTGCGTAAATACTTTTGCAATTTCCGATGCTACCATTTTACCACCCACTGAACCCAGATGATGTGGAACAGAAGATAATAATTTAATGTTTTCACCAATTCTTTTCGCGCTAAGTTGCGCATCAAAATCAGATTCAATTTTTAATTGTTTGTCGGCATTTTTAAAACCAGTGATTGATTTTTGGGCAGAAAGTGAAAAAAGAAATAAGCAAATACTGGCAAGGGTTAAATTTATTTTTTTCATTATAAATATTTTAAAATTATTTTTGAAAGAGGGGTTAGGACTGTTCGATGTTTCTTGTTAAATAATGAGTATAGTCTGGAAGCCTGTACTCGTATACTTCTTGCATAAATTTAGAAGTAATTAAAAAATCAGCAGTAGTTCGATCACAAGCCATGGGTAGGTTCCAGGCAACCGCTAATCGCAATAGTGCTTTTACATCACTATCATGGGGCTGGGCTTCCATAGGATCGAAAAAGAAAAAGATAATGTCAATATCACCCGATGCAATCATAGCACCAATTTGCTGATCGCCTCCTAGTGGACCACTCAATACTTTTTTTATTTTACGATCTAATGCCTTTTCAATTAACTTACCGGTGGTGCCCGTTGCAACAAGTGTATGTTTAGAGAGCGCTTTTTTATTATAAGTAGCCCATTCAATAAGGTCTTTCTTTTTATTATCGTGCGCAATAAGTGCTATTTTTTTTTCTTTTTCAAAACGACGCATATGTTCTTTCATATTCAATATTTATTTTGTGAAATTACGACTTACTTGCAAATCTAGTAATCAAAGGAATGCTGACTAAGGTAATTAAAATTATTGGTAGGGATACTGATATTTGATAAAGTAAGATAAAAATAATTAGTAAAAAAAGAGGATAAGTAAACAGAAGCGCAGCAAATAAAACCGAATCATAAAAGACCGTATTTTTAGTGAGTCGCGTAACCATTTGGCGCAATGGAAAATAATAAGGCGCTTGTAAATAATAAAAAGTGCGTCCAATTAAAAAACGAATTTTTTGAGCCCATTTATATTTTATTATAGGAATACTTGGTGTTACAATATTAGTATTTAATAGGGAAAATACTTCAGTGTTAAAATCAACTCGGTCTTTTGCAGTTATGATTGTTTTGGGATAGGTAAACTGCGTTATCACCACATTTACATATTTACCAACTCCATGAAAATGATTATAAGCAATGCCTACAATTTGAATGTTGGGATGCACGCCTAGTTCTTGTGCACCTTGTAAAATACGCGTTGTTCCTTTTTTAAAGGGTTGCAATGTATTGGTGTTTAAGCAGATGCCTTCAATGAAAATTAAAACAGCTTCACCTTTCGCCAATAATTGTTTAGATGCCTTAAATGCATATTCGTTTAAATTAAGGAACTCTTTTCCCTCCCTTAAACGATATACCGGAATCATATTTAAAAGTCCAAGGAAAAAACGATGATGCTTTTTTGTAAAAACATCGCCTCTTGCTAAAAAGTAAACACGGCGGCGATATTGGGAACCAATGATTACTGCGTCTAAAAATGAGTTGGGATGATTGGCTATAATTAATAATGGTCCCTTTGCTCTTAAAAGGTTTTTATTTTGAATGTATATTTTTTTGCAAAAAATATACAATGCACAGCGAATTAGTATCTTAAGTAGATAAATCAAGTATAGCTAAGTTTCTATAAATATAAAAAAACCGCACCATAAATGATGCGGTTGTACTTACTAACTAACTAAAAACAAAAAAGTATACTATTTTGAAGCCGCTGCTTCCACATTAGCGGCAATTTTGGCTCTAATTTTAGCTTCTATTTCATTGGCCATTTCTGGATTGTCGTGTAAAATAGTTTTTACCGAATCGCGGCCCTGTCCTAGCTTATTGCTATCATAACTAAACCAGCTTCCTGATTTTTGTATGATCTCCAACTCCACACCCATATCTATAATTTCTCCAATCTTACTGATTCCTTCTCCAAAAATAATTTCAAACTCTGCTGCTCTGAATGGAGGCGCCACTTTGTTTTTAACTACTTTAACCTTCACTCTATTTCCGATGGCTTCATCACCATCTTTAATTTGTGCCATTCTTCTAATATCTAAACGCACTGATGCATAAAACTTTAATGCATTACCACCGGTTGTTGTTTCCGGGTTACCAAAAACAATACCAATTTTTTCACGAAGCTGATTAATGAAAATACAAATCGTGTTGGTTTTATTAATTGTTGCAGTTAGTTTTCTTAATGCCTGACTCATCAAACGCGCGTGCAGCCCCATTTTAGAGTCACCCATTTCTCCTTCTAATTCACTTTTAGGAACCAATGCGGCAACTGAATCAATCACCAATACATCAATAGCACCTGATAATATTAAGCGGTCTGCGATTTCTAAAGCTTGTTCTCCATAATCAGGTTGTGACACTAATAAATTATCAACATCTACTCCTAATCTTTTTGCATATGCACTATCGAAAGCGTGTTCTGCATCAATGATTGCACACATGCCACCTTTTTTTTGCGCTTCTGCAATTACATGAATCGCTACTGTTGTTTTACCAGAAGATTCAGGTCCATATATTTCAACGATTCTTCCCTTTGGTAAGCCGCCAATTCCAAGTGCAGTATCTAATCCAATTGATCCTGTTGAAATGACTTCCTGTGGTTCTTGGCTGCGCTCATTCATCATCATCACGCTTCCTTTGCCATAATCCTTATCAATTTTATCGATAGTTAATTTTAAGGCTTTTAATTTTTCTACATTGGGGTTACTCATGGTTAATCGTTTTATGTTTTCTTTAATATTTATGTGAAGATAGGGATAAATTGTTAATAAACTAAAATATTTAGTATTTTTTTACTAATTTGATTAGTTTTTTGTAAAAATTAGTCAATTGATATTGATTGTCAATTACTTAAGATTTTACTAATCATTCAAAAATAATTAGCAATCTCTCCCTTTTCGAGCTAAAAGCAAGCAATTATAGGGTAAAATCCCTGTTATAGCTCCTTTAAAAAGAGGTTTCGATATGCTACTTTCATGGTAGGCATCACATGAACTTGTAAGCCCAATAAGCCTTTCATTTTGCGCTTTACTAGATCCTCATCGGTGACATCGCTCATTAATACACCATTAATATAATGTTGCATCCGATTGTTGTTCACTATAATATGTATCTCATTCCAGTCGCTTACTTTAATTTTTGTTTTTAAGGAATCAGGATTTCCTAAAGAGCCAGTAATGGTTGGATTTTTATCCGTTTGTAATAAAGCAATTTCTCCGCGCTTTGCTAAAAAACCTCTTCCGCGTTCTTCATAATTTTGTCCCGTGTACACATTGCCACCATCAATATCTGCCTGGTATCCTTTTAATGCATATTTAATATCGGGTAATTCTTCGCTTCTATAATTAACACCACTGTTTCCTTCTGGGCTGATTCGAAAGCTGGCTTTAAATTCAAAATTAGCAGGAAGACCTCCTCTCCAAATTAAAAAAGTATTTGTTTTAATGGGTGTTGCTGCGGTTACTTCGCCTACAAAACTATTGTCTTTTACTTTCCAAAAAGTAGTATCCGCATCCCAACCTTTCATAGACTTGCCATCAAAGATTTGAACAAAGCCTGCTTTTTTTTGTGCTTGCACGGACAGTGCACAACTTAAAATAAAAAAGGCAAGGATAAAACGGAAATATAATTTTTGGTTCATTTGATATTAATTAATTTTTTCGTCAAAATATTTATTTACAATACGCCACAGTCTTTCCAACTGCGAGATGCTGCAGATTCAGCAACAGCTTGACAAACTTTTTGTGTATCGAGCGCTTCTTTAAAAGTAGGAGAACAAGATGTTCCTGTTTCGATACTTCTTAAAAAATCGGCAGCCTGATGTACAAAAGAATGTTCATACCCAATACTCAATCCCGGCACCCACCACTTGTCCATATAAGGATGATCGCCATCCGTGATATGAATGGTGCGCCATCCTTTTAATTTTGATTCATCTGCGTTGTCATAAAATTCAAGTTTATTTAAATCATGTAAATCCCAACGAATAGATGCATCAGCGCCATTAATTTCAAAAGTATATAAAGCCTTGTGTCCTCGCGCATATCTTGTGGATTCAAACAATCCCAATGATCCATTATTAAAATGACATAAGAAAGAACAAGCATCATCAATTTTTACATCTTCTACTTTTCCTGTTAATTGATGCATGCGTTGTTTTACAAAAGTTTCGGTCATTGCAGAAACATCTTTAATGCCTCCATTTAACCACATGGCAGTATCAATACAATGAGATAGTAAATCACCCAATACACCTGACCCCGCTACCGCTGCATCCATTCTCCATAAACCCTCGCCGCCCTGAGGCAATGCTTCATTGATGGTCCAGTCTTGTAAAAAGTTAGCACGATAGTGAAATATTTTTCCCAATTTACCTGAATCAATAATTTGTTTTGCTAAAGTCACCGCAGGCAAACGACGATAATTATACCATACTGTATTTTTTACGCCCGCTTTTTCAATGGCATCTACCATCCCCTGTGACTCTGCTAAATCACGCGCCAACGGCTTTTCGCATAAAATCATTTTTCCTGCCGCTGCTGCTGCAATCGCAATTTCAGCATGCGTATCATTGGGTGTACAAATATCGATTGCATCAATATCGGGACGAGCGATTAATTTTCTCCAATCGGTTTCAAAACTTTCATAACCCCATTGTTCTGCAAAAGCTTTTGCTTTTGTTTCATTACGAAAACAAACCGCTTTTAATAAAGGTGTGTATGCAAGCTCAGGAAAAAAATTAGGAACGCGGTTATATCCATTAGAATGGGTACGACCCATAAAACCACCACCAATCAAACCAATGTTAAGTATTTTTTTTGTTGACATATTTTTACAAATTAAATATTATGTTTAAAATTTTTATTCGGCTTCATACCAGCCATGTTGATCACGCACTTTAATCATTGAAGATAAAATATCATTCCAAGTTTGTTGCTTAGTCATCACTTCGTTCGGGAACATACAACCATCCCAACAAATATGTTTAAATGCTTTTGTAAGTGCGCCCTCTTCGTTACGCAACCAAAAGCCAGCGTGCTTCGCAATATCTAATTTACCATTGGGATCTGAGGCCTGACAATGACGACCCGTTTTATCGTGCGCGCCTGTTCCATGAACAGTGCCATCGTTTTGGGCAACATGAAAATCAAGGGTCCAAGGACGAAGTGCGTGTGTTAATTTTTTTAATCCCTCATCTAATGCCGATTGATCACTCCAATCAAAGTGTTCGGGTAAGATGCGATCCTGAGGGCTATTGTATCCTAATAAATATAATAGCGTGTGGGCCATGTCTGCTTGAAAACCAATATTAGGGCGATTCACCGCTTCTAAAGTATCTATCATTGCAGTCCAACTATGCATTCCACCCCAACAAATTTCACCTTCGGCTGCTAACTTTTCACCAAAATCTGCAGCGACATCACATGCTTCTCTAAAAGTTTCAGCAATTAATTTTGTGTTGTTTATGGGGTCGGCACTCCAAGCTTCTGGTTTACTCGCCGAATCAATTCTAATGATGCCGCTTGGGCGTACACCATATTCTTTTAGCTTTTGTCCAAAGCGACATGATCTTTTAACCATGTCCACAAATACAGCACGATCTTCTTTGGATCCCATTGCAGGTCCACCCCAGATAGGTGCTACTAAGCTGCCAATATTTAAATTTAATTTGGTTACTTTTTCCGCTAATCTTTTAATACCATCATCAGATTCGTCAATATTAAAATGGGGCTCAAAAAGTCCAAGATCTATCCCATCAAATTTAACACCATCCACTTCAGCGTTCACGGTTAATTCTAATAAGGTGTCTAACCCGATAGCTGGTTCAGAGTCTGGGCCCTTTCCTACAATACCCGGCCATGTTGCGTTGTGTAATTTTGGATAATTGTTTTTCATATGATTTAATTTAATTGTTTTTTAATAAAGGCTAATCCGTTAGAAGCAATCTCCCATGGTAAAGAATACTCTCTCCATACATTAATTGCGTTGGCAAAATCTGGATCGTTACGAGAAAACGCTTCAATGGTAAGCCAACCATTATAATTAATTTCTTTTAGGGTTGAAAAAGTTTCATTCCATTGTACATGACCATCACCAGGTGTACCCCGATCGTTTTCACTAATATGTACATGTGCTAGTAAGGGTCCAATATTTTTTATTGCTTTGCTGTTGTTTTTTTCCTCAATGTTAGCATGGTGTGTATCATACATTGCTTTTACATTAGGATGATCCGCTAGTGTCACTAATTTTTTTAATTGATCCATGGTATTACATAAATAACATTCAAAGCGGTTGAGTGCTTCCAACGCTAATGTAATACCTGCTTGAGCAGCATGCTCACCTGCTGCGTGAAGTAGTTCGGCACAATGTGCATATTCTGTTTCCTGTGGTGGCTGTTTTGAAAAAACGCCATGGGCGGAATGAAAAGGACCACATAAAATAGTGGAGTGCATATCATGAGCACGATCAATGCCCCACTTGATTCTATCTAATGCGCGCTCGCGAACCAAAGCAGAGGGATCCACGGGATTTTCATCTTTACCTACTACAAATACACTAGTTGTTTCTAATCCAATATTAGTGGCGTGTGCACCAAAGCGCTGATACGCTTTTTCGTCTGGCGATCCAATCAAACATTCAACACCATCATATCCTATTTTTTTTAATTGATCAATGATGGGAAATAAATCATCAGAAACAACAGCCGACCACACTAATGTATTAAAACCAATTTTATTCATGCAATTATTATTTTATAGAAGAAGCAACAATACCACGATAAGGAACATTGATATTTATTTTACCTGCCCATTTTGCTGGGATTTTTTTACCTACTGCCCAATGAATTCCATTGATGACTAAATGTTGGAATGATTCTTGATTAAAATCATCAGGGTGTCCTAGTGTTGTAAAGAAAAATTTGGCACCAAAACTATTCGTACCCGTCCATGATACGGGATTATCATAAGCAGAAGCGGGTGAAGGATTAATCGGATGACCCATTAATATAGCAACCGATCCTTTGATAGGATAGCTCGGCAAAACCTGGTATAACCAAGATCTTGCATGAAAGTTATTTTCTACTCCTGTTAAAATTGGATTTTTTGCTTCGGCGGGTATAATACTTACATCTGTAGAAGACTCGTGCCCATAATGGGTATGCTTTGCAACACCACCCCAACCTGGAGGCGCATTAAATGCAAACTCACCAAAAGAATTCCATTTTTCTAATGGATGTCCTTTGGGATAATTGAAAGCGTGCGTGGTGGTACGAAAACCCACCAATGGTTTTCCTGATTTTAAATAAGCATCAATGTATTGAATTTGATCTTCTGGAAGCCTGCGCCAGCGCAGAAAAAAAACAGCAAGATCTGCTTCTTTTAAAATTTCAAGTCCAGGAATATTTTCTTCGGCATTTTGATCGGGAGATGCTTTTAATACTTTCGTTCTAAAGCCATAATTTTTTTCTAATTCCGCAGCAATAAAAGGAAGGGTAGATTCTCCCCCATATTCATGATCGCCTGTAACAAAAACGATCAATGGTTTTTTATTTTTGTTCGCTGTTTGGCTTTGTCCCGCTACAACAAAAAGAAAAGACAGTAAGCAAAGTATAAAATGTTTAAAAGAATATAATATTTTCATAAAATAAATTTATTGGGTGATTTAGTTTTCCATTGGATGTAATAATAATAATTCATCGGGCGAATAAAACCCAACCTTATTTTTAATCGCAGCGCGTACTCTTTTTACGGTCACTTCTTCCACTGCGGACGCTTTGTTTCCAAACGAGTTGCGGATATAAGTAAGCACCGCGGCCACTTCTTTATCGTTTAACATGCCACCATAAGGCGTCATAGGTACTTGGCCTGGATATTTTTTTCCATTCACTTCTATTGGACCGTACATACCCCTTAGGACAATTTTAATAAGGCGCTCTTCGCTGCCATTCACCCACTTGGATTCACTAAGCGGAGGAAATCCAGATGCAGACAATCCTTTTCCATTGGGCTGATGACAAGTATTACAAAAGCCGTCTCTTAAATAAATTTCCTTCCCGGTTTGCATGATTGCGTTATTTATGTCGCCCTCTTTTGCTTTTACAACGACGGATTTTACTACCGCTACATTGTGTCCCTCTAAATGCGCCACAGCTGTTTCATGCGCTTTTATCATCCAGCTATCAAGTGGTTTTTTTGTTGCTTCCATTTCAATAGGAAGTCCTTTTTCCTTGGGTAACCAAGAGGCAGCCACAATAGCTTCAAGTCGTACGCGGCTATTTTCATCTTTTGCTGCATTCATTAATAAGGTAGCCTGATCGGGTAATTGTTTTTCATTAAAACGAACTACCTCTAGCGCGGCAGCTCTTACTCTATAATCTTTTGCTTGTAATAATTGATGAAGAAGTGGTTGGTCTATTTTATTTTGTCCCCAGCTTACCCATAATCCTTCCATTAAAAGTTTTTCATAATTGGGTGCCGATTTATCTAACTGTGCCATCCATGTTTTTAATTTTGGTAACACTTCAGAAGCTGGATGCGCGCGCAATTCACGACGCGTTCTATATCTTGTTCTATATTCAGGTAAAGTAAGATTAGATAATAATTCTTCAACTGATGCACCTG
The DNA here is from genome assembly GCA_026391435.1 of Bacteroidota bacterium. Lineage (GTDB taxonomy): Bacteria > Bacteroidota > Bacteroidia > Chitinophagales > Chitinophagaceae > Sediminibacterium. The sequence goes on along the minus strand of JAPLEJ010000008.1, from coordinate 98,732 downwards.
CTACTTTTGATGGAACCACTAATGGTCGAGATGGATAAGTGATGCGATAGATACGACCATGCACGTGATCTCTTAGTGGGTCGCGTGCATTGTGTTGCATATGTCCTATTAAAACATTATGCCAGTCTGCTATATATAATGAGCCATCGGGTGCAAATTCTAAATCAACAGGACGAAAATTAAAATCAGATGAAATCATAATATCATGACGAAGTTTACTTTTATATCCCGTTCCATCATCAAACATTTGATGTTGCTTGGTTCCTAAAAAACCAATGGTATTATTAATCAACATGTCGCCTTGCACATTATCTGGAAAATGTCTACTTGAAACAAATTCAATACCAGATGTAGGTCTAACCATTTGGCTTTCTTCAATAATATTTTTTGGCTTTGGGGTTGCTTCTGCATACCTTGACTTAACGGTACCCGGCATCATCCAAGTGACTTCAGGACCCGAAGTTTCTGCATAAAAAACTTGGCCCCACTCATCAAAGGCTATACCCCAAGGATTAGGAATAGAAAGTTGTGCGATGCGATCTAATTTTTTATTTTTTGGATCATATCTAAAAAAACCTCCGTTGGTTCCGCGAACAGGACCATATGAAGTTTCAATATCGTTTACTAAAAAAACACCCTCGCCCATATAAATAGCACCAGAAGGATCTGTTGTATACGCATGATGCGCGTGGTGTGTATCATGATCATCAAATCCACTTAATATAATTTCTCTGGAATCTGCTTTATCATCACCATTGGTGTCTTTTAAAAGAACCAAGTTGGTTCCTTGCGAAAGATAAACCCCCTCGGGTGCTAATTCAAATCCAAGTGGAAGTTGAAGCCCGTCTGCAAAAGTGGTTTGTTTGTCTGCTTTTCCATCACCATCCGTATCAGATAAAATAATTAATTTATCATTCGGTTTTGGATCACCTGGTTTCCAATGCGGATAAGTAGGCATCACCGCCACCCATAATCTTCCTTTATTATCAAAAGAAATTTGAACGGGATTGGCTAAATCTGGAAACTCCGTTTCAGATGCAAAAAGATTTATCTTATAGCCAGGTGCCATTGTAAATTTATCAATCGCTTCTTTACCATATAAATACCTTGGCTCTTCTACTTTTCCAGTTGGTTTAAAATTGGTTTCAACAATAGGAAGTGCCGATGTTTTTGCATCCGCTGCTGCTAGGTCCATTTTTTTTCCTTTTGCTGCCATCCAAATCGCAGTGTCGCGAATCAATGTCATCTCCCTTATCTTTTTTGATTCAGCAGGATAGTTTCCTGGACCAAAGGGATCATATCGACGACCAAAAACATGCACACCATTGGGTGCTTTAAAATCATTATGCCACATCCAATCTTTTTCAATCACCGCATCAAGCACTAAAGCACGATTAGACTCTGCCACAACAGGCACTTTACCAAAAACGGCATCTACTAAAAAAGGGGCAAACTTTTTATAGCCAGCATCGTTTAATTGTGAACCATCAATGGTTAAATCGGTGGCTGGATTTTCAAGCCATGTTTTGGTGGTAGAAAATGCATCAATAAAATGAACGCCGTTTTTCATCGCCACTTGCTTCATGGCGTCTTTATATAATTGCAGGTTTTTATTTTCAGTAATTCCGTTGGGTAAATCCATCTTTGCAGAAAGATCTTCGAAGGCAATAGGAGATACAATGGCTAGCTGAGGTGCCGACTCCCCGTTGTACTTTTGTTTTAATGTATGTTTAATAAAAGCATCTAATTCTGCTTTATAATTTTCAAGACCGGCTGCTCCTTGAAAAGATTCATCAAAACCAAACATCGCTATTATTATATCTGCTTTATGATTAGATATCCAAGCATCAGGATATTCTAAAAAACCTTCTGTATTTGGGTTATTTGCTAATTCGGTTTGAAATTTTTCAGCTCCCGGAAAAGCCCAAGGCGTAGGGCGTCCAGAATGGGGTCTGAATCCTGGTGTATTTCCACCATCACACATATTGCGGATGTATAAAGCATTATCTGGATATCGAAGTTGAAGCTCGGTTTCAAAATAACCATAGTTCATCATTCGAGATCCTAAATTATTGCCCACTAAAATAATATGTGCTCCTTTTTTTATTTTTAGTTTTGAAGGCGTGGTGGTGGTAAACGAAAATAATGCTACCAAAACAACACCGATGGTAGTGAATATAATTTTGTTTAGTTTCATTTTATTCGGGTGGTGTTTGGTGAGATTAAATTTTAATTTTTTATACAACAAGATCTGGATTGCGTGGACCAAAATGTTTTAATATAACAATCGGATCGGTATCAGAGTGGTTTATAATTTTTACGCCCTCCTTAGCAGCAGATTCGCTGATAAAAAATTCATCATTGGTAAGTTGGCCGTATCTAATTAGTGCCGGAGTTTCAATATCCCAAACGCCCTTCTTACCATGACCTTGCATGACAATTATACCATAAGCGGCGCTATCAGTAATGGTTACGGTTTGTCCAGGGAAAACGGTTAACTCTTTTGCACTAAAATCATGTGATTTATAACAAACCCAATTTTCAACATAACCCGCGGCTTTCATTTTATTTACATCATGAACGGGCTTCGGCGCCATAAAGCGATTTTCCATTGTGTTTGGATCTACGTTTAAATCCCAATCCAACACGTCTAATAAAGCATCGTAATCACCTATACTTTCTTTAGGTGTTCCGTTCCATAATAATTCATCAGGAATTATAGCTTCATTCACCAAAGATTGATACATCGCAAAAACATCCGATGCTTTTTGAGGTTCATAAGTACACATACTTCCTGGTGCGTGTAATAATCCAGGAGGAACATCCCATCCAGTTCCTGGTTCTAATTTATATGCTTGAGAAAAGTTGGTAATTTTATTATCTCCTTTTGAAAAGTTCACCAAGCACTCTTTAATTTGTTCTTTGGTAGTTCCTGGTGCAATACCAATGAAGGTATAAGGGAAATCACCGCCGTGGTTATTGAGTTGTGGTGGAAAATAATAGGCTTCGGGTTTTCCTTTTTGACCAATGAGTGCCGCTTTTTCATCGTTGTGGTGTACATGATGTGGAAGGGGTCCCATATTATCAAAAAACTTAGAATACATTGGCCAACTTTGATATTCATTCCATAAACGATCACCAATAAGCTGACCCTTTAATTCATCAATCGCATCTTTTAATAAAATTTGATGTGTCTTCGTTCCATCATTAAAAACAACAGGGCTAAGTCCCTCGTTCTCTCCGGTGAGCGGGCCATTTTTTGCAGGTGTGGTGGAAGACAACCAGCGTTCATCAATACCTCCGCGCACACCGCCTAAAACATAATAATCATCGGGGTGTAATTTTATGCGGCGACCAGGTACGCAAAAAGACCTTGGTACCCAGGTAGGTGCTAATCTTAAAATTCCCTTTCCTTGTTCGAGTGCTTTTTCGGCGATGCTTTTCTTTTCCATATTAAAATTGATAAGATGATTTATTTTTATTATTGATGATGTAAAATATTTATTTCTAAATCGTATGAGCGTGTTTCTCCTGGTGCTAAAAAAATAAGTGATCCTTCGGTACGCGCTTTTGCTTGACCAATCGGAGGATGTGTTCCAGGTTCAATCCCTGTTACATATTCTCCTTTGGACCAGTGTTGCCAATTGGTTAGCCAGGGTAATTGTTTTTTTGGAAATTTTAATTCTGCAGCAAGACCAATTTTATTATTTTTTATTCCACATACACAAATGCCTTCTTTATTAGGTGCGATGTCCATAAAAAAAACATCCTGTCCGGGACCATTGTGTTTTTCGTTAATAGCTTCGCAGGTTTTTGTTTCTTGACCGCTGCAATAAATTTCTGCACCCTCGTCTGCAAGAGGCCATCCAAAATTGCAATGATATAAAAGCATATGTGGTGCGGTTTCATTTCCGCGATTTATTACTTCGTCGTGTAGTTGAATAGTGGAACTTCCAAGTGTTGCAGAAATGGTTCTTTTTAATTCAAGGCTTGGGCCAAAAATTTGAGTTTGTTTTATAATTCCAGTAATACTCATTGTAAAAATACCGCGCGCTGGGTCGGGTTGAATAATAGAAACCACCTCGGCTGGAATATTACTAATCATGCCGTGTAAACCTCGCTCGCCAAATTCATCTTGCTCGGGTCCGCCCACATGAGAAAGACCACAGGTGGTGATAAGTCCGCCACCAAAGGTTCTTAGCCAATCAGTGCTTTTATGTGAAAAGGGTTGTGGCGCCACAACACCAGGATGATTAAGCCATGTGAGACCATGTTGATTAAAAAAAGCATCGGCAATATCCATCGCTCTATCAATCACTACCTTAAATCGAAGTCCTGTTCCCGTGTTAATCCAAGCAATGCGCACCCCCTTACCAAGACCATTATCTAAAATGGATGTTTCAATGCCGCCCACTTGTGCAACATTAGAAACCTTATCACTCCATATGGTATTAGTGGGTTGCAATTTTTATTTATTTTTTACTAGTGAAAATGGGATTGTTTTTATTTCCACCTGATTTTAAATAAGCAATAAGATCACTTAATTCTTCGGCATTTAAACCATTAATCATACCCGGAAGCATTGGAGAGGTTTCAGAAACACGAGTACGTGCTACTTCTTTTTTTGAAAGCGTCCTAACAATATTGGTTGCGAAGGGGTTTTGAGATATATAATAGTTGCTATTATCTTGACGTATAAGTCGGCCTAAAACAGATCCTCCTTTTTTAAGGAAGAAAACCGTAGAACCAAATTGATCTGAAATGGTTTTACTTGGTTCAATAATAGACTCTAACATATCTTTCGTGCTAAAGCGTGTTCCTAATTGTGTAAGATCGGGTCCTGCAACTCCGCCCTCCCCTTTTACTTGGTGACATGAAGAACAAAGTGTTGCGGTAAACATGGCCTTTCCTCTGGTAAAGCTTCTTACTCCTGTGCTTGAATCAACAGCATCAAGCGCCACCTTTAATTTCCAATTTTTTCCTGGGCCCTTAGGCATTATGGTTCCAGCGGGAACACCAGACCAAGAAATAGAAACAATAGAATCACCAGAAATTTTATTTAAATATTCAAATTGATCTTTAGGCGCGTTGGCTAGTGCGGTTTTACGCGCGCTATTTATAAATCCAACAAAACTTACACCACCTCTATAACCAAAGGCTTTATAAAACCATTGAAAATATTTCTTTTGTAAAGAGGGGGTCCAACCATTTTTGGCTTGGCTTAACACATTCGCATACCATGTTTGTTGTGAGGGTGGCACTTTCGCAAGCATAGCAGCAATGTCCATTCCGTATTGTGGATTTCTTAAAATTAAATCAGAAGATTCTGAAATTGATTTTTGAGAGGGTGCGTCATCTTTTGCAGAAGCTAAAAGTGTCATTGTTTTTTCTACCGCTTTTGGCGCATCAATATAAACCAACATTTTACTAAGCTCTCTATTAAGACTATTTGTTTTAGCGGGATAATATGGATTTAAAAAAGAGGCGGTCGCTTTTTTAATTTCTGCGCTAGGTTCGCCTAATCGAATAAATATTAATTCAATAGCGCGAAGTAAATCAAGTTGTTGCGACTCAGAAAGTTTTGAGAAATCAATCTTTGTTAATTGATTCACCACCGCGCTACCAGAAACCGCAGCACCCTTATGTGCAAACGCAATAGTGGCGTGGGTTAATATAATAGGATCTTTTTCTGAAAGTATTTTATTATACCACTCTTCGATGGGTTGATTTTCAACGGCAACTCTTGCAGCATATCTAATATAACGATCTCCGTCTTTTAAATAAGGCCAAGCAAAATTTACAGCGTCGGAATTTTTAGTACCGTGAAAAACCTCTAATTGTCGGCGCGTTTTTACCGCATTTGTGATTTCGGTGACAGGAAGCGCTTCATTACTTAAAGAGTTATCTCCATAATAAACACGGTATAAATCAGATTCTAAACGACGGCCGCCGGTTAAAAAATATAAAGCGCCGTCTGGTCCGATAGTGCCATCGGTTAAAGGAAGTGGTGCACCAGAAATAAATTCTTCTCCGGTGGTTTTATAAGAAGCGCCATTGGGTTCATTATACACGGCATAAATAATTCCAAAGCTCCAATCAAAAGCAAACATCGCTTTTCGATATTTTTTTGGAAAACGCGCATTTCCTCCATAAATAAGATTAGTAGGGGAGCCTTGTCCAACATTAATAACAGCTGGAAGATTATCTGGATATTTTGGAGACCACTTATCTGTACCCGGTCTCCATCCAAATTCTGCACCACTTGTTACGTGTACAATTCGAGTGGGACGATACCAGGGTGTGCCAAAATCCCATTCCATATCAGAATCATAAGCGAATAATTCGCCCTGATCATTAAACGCCAAATCAAATGGGTTTCTAAAACCAGAAGCAATTAATTCCCAATTAGCGCCCGTTGAGTCAAGGTGCGCTATCCAACCACCGTGTGTTTGTACCACATTATCGTGACCATTTGGATCTTTAATTAAAGGAAATAAATTATCAATTTTATTATCTGGATAATTGCGATATGAATTTAGTTTTGGAATTTTTGTAAAATTTCCAGCCACTACATAAATAGATTGTTTATCTGGTGATAAAATTACACTGTGTGGTCCGTGTTCTCCCTCTCCATCTAGTTCTTTAATTAAGGTTACTTTATCAAACTGATCATCGCCATCTGTGTCCTGTAATCTATATAATCCACTACCTCTTTTAAAATTTTCACTAGATGTGTTGTTAATCATCACATATAAACTATTAAAAGCCCATAATAATCCGTGTGCGTGACCCATGGTTACTTTAGCTTTAGAAGATCCACTATCTGTCGTTATCTTTAATTCTTCTATTTTTATTTTATTAATTGTATCGCCAATTTTAGGAACGATAAGACGATATAAAGAACCATATTGATCTGATGCAATAATTCTTCCTTTATTATCAAAGGTCATAGAAACCCAAGAACCTTCTCCTTTTTCAGAAGGACCATACAAGCGTTCTGCATGAAAACCTTCTGGAAGTTTTAGGTTCGTAATTTTGGGATCTTTTGGATTTTGTAAAAAAGCTTTTTTTGTTTCAGTAAAAGAAAATAATAACACCATTAAAAAAATAGTGCTTAATAAAATTTTAATCTGGTTGTTTTTTATATTCATTTTTTTATTTTAATATTAAATAAGATTGGTGTTATGTTTAAGTATGAAAAATTAAGCTTTATGAATCAAATAAAAAAGGGGAATGAGGTATATTATTGGGTTTTAAAAAGAGAGTAACTAGAGCTAGTTTGGGTTAAAAAACACCGATTTTAACCTTTATAAAATGGGGTAAATAATATAAAACTAACAATTATTAGTTTTATATTAAAAATTGTTTTAAGTTATTGATTTATAATATGTTATGTTAATTTTTATTTTTAAAATATTGAAAATAATTAAGCAGATTCCCCTTTTTTATTTTATTAAATGAACGGTGATTTTTTTTCATGAGTTAAAAGTAAAGGATTTTAAATAAGGATTGTTTTTATCTATGTGTATATCCATTGTAGTATTAAGTATTAATACATTTATATAAATAACCTAATACTATTACGGGTGTTAATATCTTAACATCTATTTTATTAACACAATACTTTAATAATATTTTTACATATTCTTTTTTTATGAAACGCCTAATAACATTACTAGTATTGGTTTTCATTAAAAAATAATATTTAATTATATATCATATTTAATACTTAATTTTTTTAATAAACAAATTACACACTGTTAATTAACGGGGATAACATCACCCTTAAAATCTGTATTAGTTAGTTATTAATCCCACCTAATATTGTTATTCTATTTTTCTGCAGGTTTATTCAGGTAAAAAGGGTAGATATCCACTAATTTTTTATTTATCCACCCAGCCAATGTGTATTTATATTTAGGCTTTTATTAAAAAAACACCTCAAAATTCACCCCAGACGCCTATTTAGACGCTAGAAAACATTATTTTTGCTCTCCTATAATTATAGATATATGTCAATTATTCAGAACATTCGCGAAAGAGGTGCTTGGATCATCTTTACTATTATTGTAATAGCACTAGTTGCTTTTATTTTACAAGATGGGGTGGGCCGCCAAAATAGAGGTAGTAATACTAATAACCTTGGATCAGTAAACGGCACCGAAATCAAAAAAAGTGAATTCGAGCAAAAAGTAGAAATACAGGTACAAAATTATGCATCCCAGGGTATTAAAAGAGAGCAGATTATTGGTTTTCTTTGGAATCAAGAGGTTGACCTTTTATTGTTTAAATCAGAAGAAGAAAAACTTGGTATTACTGTAGGAAATAAAGAGCTCAACGATGTGTTGTTTGGAAATGAATCTCCCTTTAAACAAGAGTTTACAGATAGAGCAACTGGAGAGTTTAGGGTTAATGATGCAAGACAAGCGATTGCGCAAATAAAAAAGAGCAAGAATAAAGAACAGATTAATCAAATAGAAAACTTTTACATCGCCCCCTCTATTGAAAATAGACAAAGAAGTAAATACCAAGCTTTAGTGATTAAGGGGATTCAACTTCCTAAATGGTTGTCTGATAAAGAATTTACAGAAACAAAAGCGATATCAAATATTTCACTAGTTGGTATTCCTTATAATTCAATATTAGATAGCACGATAAAAATTTCTAACCAAGAGGTAGAAACTTATTTAAAAGAAAACGCTCCTGCTTACCAGGTTGATGAAACAACTAGAAATATTAGCTTCGTTTCTTTTAGCGCTGCACCATCACACAACGATTCGGTTGCGGCATACACTCAAGCGGCAGTCCTTAAAGAAGATTTCAAAAAAACAACAGACGTTGTTTCTTTTCTAAATAAAGTTGGAAGCGAAAACGTTTATTATAATAGTTTTTTAAGCAAAAACAGAATACAGGTTCCCCAAAAAGATTCTATATTATCATTACCCATCGGTGGTGTATTTGGGCCTTATCTAGATTCAAAAAATTATACGATTGCAAAGGTGGTTGGTGTAACACAGTGGCCCGATAGCGCAAGTGTAAGACACATATTAATTGCCACGATGAACCCACAAAATGGACAACAAATAAAAATAGACAGCATTGCAAAAAAATTAGCAGATAGTATTAGTATTGCTATCAAAGGCGGCGCTTCTTTTGATGTGCTTTGTCAAAAATACTCCGATGATCAAGGTAGTAAAACATTAAACGGAAAAATTGAAATGTTTCCGCAAGCACAAATGACACCCATTTTTAATGATTTCTCTTTTAGTAATCCCGTAGGAACTAAACAGGTTATAAAAACAGAATTTGGTTATCATTATGTTGAGGTTTTAAAACAAACACCAAGATCTACCGCCTATAAAATTGCTTATTTGTCCAAGCCTTTATTACCAAGCTCTGAAACAATTAACGCAGCATCAACCGCTGCCGCGCAGTTTGCAACTTCGTGTACGGATCAAAAAAGCTTTAACACCAACGCTGTAAAAATTAATAAACAAGCGCTTCCCGCTACTGGCATTAAGCTAAATGATTTTAGTATTCAGGGTGTTGGAGAATCAAGATCGATGGTGCGTTGGGTTTTTGATAAGGGTGTTAATGATGTTTCAGAACCATTTGAGGTGGCGGATAATTATTTAGTGGCCATCATCACAAGTGAAGAAAAAAAGGGTTTAATGAGTGCTGAAGCTGGAAGGCCCCAAGTAGGGGGAATGATCAGAGATCAAAAAAAGGCGACAAGTATAAAAAATACATTTAAAGGAAACACATTAGAAGCGTATGCTACTGGTGGAAAAACAGTAGTTCAAAAATTAGATAGTATTATTTATAGCTTTTCAACCCTTCCTAATATTGGAAACGAACCAAAAGTGGTAGGGGCCGCATTTAATAAAAACCTAATTAATAAGGTAAGCGAACCCATCGCCGGAAATACAGGTGTCTTTGTAGTAAGTGTTACCGCACTAGGAGCAAAGGCAACACAACAGGACCCTTCATTATTTAAGGATGAAACCCTTCAACGCCTTAGAAATGTTATGTTTAGAACCAATGTAGCGCTTAAAAAAGTGGCTAACATTAAAGACAACAGAAACAAGGTTTATTAATATTACCTCTTTATAAAGAACGAGGGCTCCGATTATTCGGGGCCCTTTCTTTTTCTAAGTTCGACAACATCACAACAAAATAGTACTTAATTTTGCTTTATGTCAGACACTTTTATAAATAAGGTAGCCGAGAGTGGTTTAATTAGTATTGATCTTGCTGAGTTTATTCCAAGCAACGAGGTGGCTATTTTTGATATAAAGCCCTTTTTATTTAAAGAATTGATTTTAAAAGAGAAAGAGTTTAGGGCCTCTCTAAATGAGATTGACTGGTCTCATTATGAAAATAAAATAGTGAGAATTTTTTGTTCTACCGATGCAATTATTCCAATGTGGGCCAATATGTTAGTGGTATCCTCTCTTAATCCATTTGCACACTCCGTTTTTTTTGGTGATGAAGCAAAGGTTCGCGAACAAATATTATTACAAGGAATTTTTGCAATTAATGCAAATGATTATTTAGATCAACGAGTGGTGATCAAGGGTTGTGGCGATACACCTATTGGTGAGTCGGCCTATATCGCGATTACACAAAAATTAAGGCCTACGGTAAAAAGTATTATGTACGGAGAGCCTTGTAGCACCGTTCCTGTATACAAAAAGAAAGCATAGTTTAGTGCGCCTCTAACCAGTTTTTTCCAACACCCACTTCGGCTTCAACAGGAACACCATTAGGTAATTCCATAGCGGTTTTCATACATTTCAATATTAACTCCTTTAGTGCGGGCACCTCTTTTTCTGTTGCATCAAAAACCAATTCATCGTGTACTTGTAAAATCATTTTAGAATCCCATTTTGATTTTTTCATTTCAGCATGAATTTTTATCATCGCCAATTTAATCATATCAGCTGCCGACCCCTGAATAGGAGAGTTAATAGCATTTCGTTCTGCAAAGCCCCGAACGGTAAAATTACTACTATTAATATCTCTTAGCCAGCGCTTGCGCCCCATCAGCGTTTCAACATAACCAATTTCTTTTGCCTTGTTAATTTGTTGGTCCATGTACAACTGAATATTGGGAAATTCTTTTTTATAATTGTCAATTATTTCTTTTGCTTCTGCTCTAGGAATACCAAGATTTTCGGCCAATCCAAAAGCCCCCTGACCATATATGATACCAAAGTTGACACTCTTCGCTTTATAACGCATTTCCTTGGTTACTGCGCTTTCTTCAATGCCATATACTTTCGCAGCGGTTGCTGTATGAATGTCCTTTCCTTGTTTAAACGCTTCGCACATATTAGGATCTGCGCTCATTGCGGCTACAATTCTTAATTCAATTTGAGAATAATCAGCGCTTATTAATACGCGGCTAGGATCTCTTGGAATAAATGCTTTTCTTATTTCTCTACCACGTTCACTTCTAATTGGAATATTTTGCAAATTAGGGTTGGTGCTACTTAATCTTCCCGTTACCGCTACTGCTTGTGCATAGCTTGTATGAATGCGCCCTGTTTTTGGATTTATTAATGCAGGAACAGAATCGACATAAGTAGACTTTAATTTGGTTAGTTCTCTAAAATTTAAAATGTCGTCTACTATTTTATGCCTGGCTGCCATTTTTTGTAAAACATCTTCGCCGGTTGCGTATTGTCCTGTTTTTGTTTTTTTAGCTTTTGCATCTAATTTTAAAATATCAAACAACACCTCACCTAATTGTTTAGGAGAGGCTAAATTAAATCTTACACCTGCCTGTTCGTATACGCGCTCTTCGCTAATCTTCGCATCCACCTCTAACACCTTACTATATTCACTTAAAAAAGAGGTGTCTACTTTTACCCCCTCGTATTCCATATCGACCAATACGCGCACCAGTGGGTTTTCTACTTCATTAAAAATTTGTTCAACCCCTCTTTTTTTTATCAGAGGTGCAAAACAATTTTTAAGTTGAAGTGTAATGTCAGCATCTTCGGCTGCGTATTGTGTTATTTGTTCAATTGGCGCATCACGCATGCTGCCTTGATTTTTCCCTTTCTTTCCAATGATAGTGGTGATAGAAACTGGTTCATATCCTAAAAATTGTGCACTAAGTAAATCCATTCCTCTCCTGCCTTCTGGCTCTATTACATAGTGCGCCAACATGGTGTCAAAGGTTTTTCCTTTTAATTCTACCCCATACCATTTCAAAACCAAAAAATCATATTTTAAGTTTTGTCCTATCCAAGTAATATTTACATCCTCAAAAAGCGGTTTAAATTTATTTAAAATGTAAGCAGCTCCATTTTTTCCATCACCATCATCTTCAACTGGTATATAATAGCCCTCGTGTTCTTTAAATGAAAAACTTAATCCTACTAATGAAACATTATTAGCATCGACACCGGTTGTTTCAGTATCAATACAAATTTCTTTTTGTTTTACTAGAGTGGCAATTAATTCATCTATTGCTTTTTCACCCACCACTGACATATAATCATGTGCTGTATTGTCAATGTTTTTATTAACTACAAGCGCCGCCTCATCCCTTCCACCAAAATCATTTTCATCAGTATTATCCTCCTCTTCTCCCGTTGCGACGATTTCGTCTTCACCTGTTTTTTTACTAGTTTTTTGTTTTGGAGGTTTTACATTTACGGTGTTCCCAAATAAATCAGTTTGTTGTTGTAAAGACCCCTCTTCACTTTTAGATGGTGTATTTGTAATTGCAAAATCATCTCCCAATATTCTTTTGCCTAAGGTTTTAAATTCTAGCTCATTGAATATTTCTGTAAGCGCTCCTTTATTTTTTTCTTTTAACCTAAAATCTTCTTCATGAAATTGTACTGGTACATTGGTTATAATAGTCGCTAGTTTTTTACTCATAATAGCAGACGCTTTTCCTGCGCGCACTTTTTCGCCCATTGCACCTGTTATTTTATCGGCATTATCTAATACGCCTTCTAGTGTATCATATAATTTCAAAAGTTTTGCAGCTGTTTTTTCGCCCACGCCCGGAATGCCCGGAATATTATCAGATGCATCCCCCATTAAACCCAGCATGTCTATTACTTGTTCCACCCTTTGTATATCCCATTTCTCACAAATCTTTTTAGCATCCACAATTTCTTCCTTATTACCAAATGCAGGAGGTTTCCATATAAACACATTGGGATGTATTAATAATTGACCGTAGTCTTTATCGGGTGTCACCATATAAACCTCATAACCCATGTCCGCCGCTTGCCAAGCCAGGGTGCCAATGATATCGTCTGCCTCATATCCGTCATATTCAATCACGGGTATATTAAATCCTTCAATAATGGCTTTAATATGAGGAAGTGAGCTTAATAAGTCTTCGGGTGTTTCTTGTCGGTTTGCTTTGTAGTCAGCAAAGTCGATATGCCTTTCGGTAGGCGCATGTGTATCAAAACACACCGCAATATGAGTGGGGTTTTCCTTGCGTATAATTTCAAGCAGGGTATTGGTAAAACCAAATTGCGCATTGGTATTAATGCCCGTTGTGGTGATGCGGGGTGTACGAATTAGGGCATAATAAGCGCGGTAAATTAGCGCTAATGCATCCAATAAAAATAGTTTTTTAGACATGTTGCTAAGATACCCAAAAAAAACGGCCACTTAACAAGTGGCCGGTCAAAATATTTATTTTATACTATACTTATGTTTATAACGCTCGTATAATTGAAGCTGTTTATTATCTAGTGAAATCATACGACCCTGTATAAAGGCTTGTGACAATTGGTTACCCCTCATATCTAAAATATCTCCTGTGCTAATGATGATATTGGCATCTTTACCCGTTTCGATAGATCCTGTGATATTATCAATTCCCAAAACCTTAGCCGCATTTAATGTAATGGCTGAAAGCGCCTCCTCTTTGCTCAAACCATAGGCTGCTGCAGTACCAGCGTTAAAGCTTAGGTTTCTTTGTTTGGTATTGTCAGACATATCGTTTAGTGCAAATAACACACCCGCTTTTTGTAATTGCGCTGGTGTTTTATAAGGTTGATCAATATCATCATCTTCGGTAGACGGTAGTGCATGTTCTTGATCTAAAATAACTGGAATTTTATTTTCAGCTAAAAGACCCGCAATTTGAAAGCTTTCAGATCCGCCTACAATAACAATATTTATGCCAAATGTTTTTCCTAAATCAATTGCGATTAGCATTTGTTTTACTTCATTCGCACGAACATATAATTTTGTTTGACCTTCAAAAAGCGCGCGTGCCGCCTCTAGTTTTAAATTATTTGTTGTGTGAATTTTTTCTTGACAATATGCTTTTGCATCTGTTAAGTAGTTTTTAATAATTTCAATTTTTTCAAAAGCTATTTTAACCGGATCACCACCACCACCTGGTTGACGCACATAACCACCACGACCACCACGGCGTGCCATTAGAGAGGGCATGTTAATAAACATTCCAGTATTGGCTTTGTATTCTGCGTCTTCATAATTCCAAGCATCTAATTGTACCACGCTTGATCTTCCTTCAATTAAATCACCAGAAGGAGATACCTGTGCTAATAAAATACCATTAGCACGCAATACATTGATGATTTTAGAGTCCGTGTTATATGAAACAATGCTGCGAATGTCAGAGTTGTTGTCGCCTATTTCTTGAAAGTCGTTACTTCCCCTAACACCACTACTAATTTCACGCAATCCTAATGAGGAGTTCGGTAAAATTAATCCAGGATATACTTCCTTTCCCGTTGCATCAATTTCCGTAGCCCCTTTTGGTAAAGCAATGCCATTACCAACTGCTGTGATCTTTCCTTTTTCAAATAAAATGGTGGCGTCTGTTAATACGGTTCCATTTCCAACATGCACTGATGCATGAGTGATTGCAGTGATTCCCTTTTGTGGCAAGACAGGATAAACCGTTTCCTGTGCGGATACGGTAATAGCCAATAAAGAAAGAGAAGCTATAAATAATTTTGAATATTTGTTTTGCATAAATTAATTATTTTGATTTTCATAAATGGTGGCCATATGATCTTCGTGTTCGTGATCACCACAGGTTAAAAGAATTTGAAAGCTAGGAGCTGCGCCACGCATAGGCATTCCCGCTCTTTTTTCACCCAACATTTTTTGAATTAACTTAGTTTTTTCGTTGGTAATTTTTTTACTCATTTCGGCATCTTTACTTCTATCAAAATAAACAATACCATCTACAATAGTGTTTTCAACTTTTGCATAAATGCTTAAAGGATGATCTGACCACAACACGACATCTGCGTCTTTACCTGTTTTGATGCTACCCACTTTATCAGCAACGTGCAATGCTTTAGCAGGATTTAGGGTGACCATTTTCAATGCGTCTTCCTCGCTTACCCCGCCGTATTTTACAATTTTACCAGCTTCTTGATTAAGACGACGAGCCATTTCGGCGTCGTCTGAATTGATACAAACATTTAAACCTACTTTTTGCATTATTGCAGCATTATAGGCGATCGCGTCTTGTACTTCGGTTTTATACATAAACCAATCAGAGAAAGTGGAGGCTGTTGCACCATGCTTTTTCATTTTATCGGCTACTTTATAACCTTCTAATATATGCGTAAAGGTGTTCACTGTAAATCCATATTTTTCACCAACACGCATCATATACGTAATTTCAGGTTGAACATACGAGTGACAAGTAATGAAACGCTTTTTATTCATTATCTCAACAAGGGCGTCTAATTCTAAATCGTGACGAGCTGCTGGATTTGCTTTTAAAGTTTTTTGATAATCTACGGCTCTATCAAAAGCATCATTTAAAACTTCTTCTACCCCCATTCTTGTATCAGGATAGCGATTGTTGCTTTGACTGGTGGTGCGCTTTACGTTTTCACCTAATGCAAATTTTATAAACCCATCTGCTCCTGCAAATTTTAATCCCTCTTCGTTTACACCCCAGCGTAATTTAATTAATTGAGTTTGTCCACCAATCGTGTTCGCAGAACCGTGTAAAATATGAGAACTGGTAACACCACCACTTAATTGACGATATATATTAATGTCCTCTGGGTTTAAATTGTCGGCAATGCGTACTTCTGAAGTTACCGATTGACCACCTTCGTTGATGGACATAGCTGCGATATGTGAGTGCTCGTCAATAATACCCGCGCTAAGATGTTTCCCAGTTCCGTCTATCATCTTTGCCGTTGCATCAGTAATATTTTTACCAATTTTACTAATTTTTCCTGCTTTAATTAATACATCTGTATTTTGCAAAACACCTTCTTTTTCATTCGTCCATACAGTTGCATTTTTAATTAAAATAGTTTCTTGTTTAGGTACCACTTCGTTACCGTATCCTACAAATGGAAAAGTTATTTTTGATATGGTTTTAACGCTATCAGCTGGTCGTTTGTTTTCAATTGCAGCAGCCATCGCTCCAGTAAAGGAAGCCGTCCAAGTGGTTTTGCTTCCAGCTCCATCGGTACCCACACCAGACCAAGTATTTCCTGCAACAACACCTCCTAATCTTAGTTGTTCAGCCCCCCTTCCTTTTTTAGTAGGAAAGTTTATTTTAATTAATGATTCGGTTAATGTAATTTTTGCTGTTAAAGTATCTGTTCCAATAATGGATGCAGATAAATCTTTTTTCACTTCTAAATTATAATCTGTCGTGGTTCCGTTTTTATTAATAGATAATTTATACTTACCTGCTAAACTTTTCCACTCCCCCTCATTTACTTCATATTTGTTTCCTTGTACCCAGTTTTCAATAATTTTTGCATTACTAGAAAAAACAGGTTCGGTGGTAATGATAAAGTTTGCCCACTTTCCTGTTTCAATAGATCCCACTTGATCGTATACACCTAATTGTGTTGCAGGCGTTTTGGTTAATGCTTCTAATGCTTTTGATTCGCTCAAACCATATTGAATCGCCTTTTTTACATTTGCTAAAAATTGTTTCGAATCTTTCATATCGCCCGATGTAATGCTAAATACAATATTCGCTTTTTCGAAAGCACTTAAATTAGTCGGAGCCAATTCCCAATGCTTCATATCTGCTAATGAAACAAAACGAGCATCTGTTGGATCTTCTACATCCATTGCAATTGGAAAATCAACACCCAAAATAAAAGATGCTTTGGTTTTTGCCATTTCATCAATACGTTGATAACCATTATCACCACCTCTTATAATATATTGTACTCCAAACTCATCTCCAATACGATCAGCACGTACAGCATTCCACTTATCATCGGTTGCAAAAATTTGTGGCATTGTTTGATTGTTGTTCCATGCTTCCAATGAAAGATTGGTTCCTTCACTCACCGGTTTGGTTTGATACCACTTTGCATCTAAATAGGTTTGACGTAATACAGCAATACTCCCCATTAAACTACTTGGGTAAGATTGTGTAGAAGTTCCTTTTTCGAAAGAATAGACTGATGCAGCTTTTGTTTTTAAAACAGCTGTATTATTATTTTCAGTTGCTAAGCTTACCACTGCACCTGTTCCACGCGCTAAACCATCTTTTAAATGTGTGAATACTGCGCCAAAACCATTGGCACGATAACCGCTAGCTGTTGCTTCGTCATTATTAAAAACCTCTACTGCATTTAATTCAGGTTTTACCGCTTGGTTCCAATTATAAGGACCCGGTTTATTTGAAATAAATTGTCCAGGTGCGCCAAAATTAAATGCACCCGCTGCACGCTTGGGTCCAGCAACTCCATAATCAGTTAGTGGATCAATAAAGGAAGGGTAAATAAATTTGCCAGCACAATCTATAACGATGGCTTCAGCGGGTACGGTTAGGTTGGCACCCACCGCTACTATTTTCCCCATTTTTATTATTAAAACACCCTTTTCAATTTTAGTGTTTTCATTTTGAATTATGGTTGCATTTGTAAATGCATATAATCCACTTCGAATGTCTCTTACTCCATTAATTGGGAATGACTCCTGTGCATGTGTAATAATTACCATACACGCAAAAACAAGAGTTGATAAAATACGCTTCATACGCAACTGATTTTTGTTTGTTTAAAATTTTTCCTAACAAGGATTTTAAAGCTACAAAAAACTAATTGTGAAAACTTAAAAAAGGTGATTTTTTTGATAAAGGGTAGCTTAATATTACAACCCCTTTTAATGTATTCCCTTATCGTCCCATATGGACCATTAGTATTTGAACGTCACTTGGATTTACCCCACTTATTCTGCTTGCCTGACCCAGGGTGAGTGGTCTAATTTTTTTAAATTTCTGTAATGCCTCTATGGATATAGCAGATAATTTATCGTAATCAAAATTAACAGGAATTGTTTTATTTTCAAGCGTTGCCATGCGCTCTACAATCTCTTTTTCCTTTTCAATATAGCGCTCGTATTTAATTTGAATTTCTGCTTGTTCTAAACATTCAGTATCAAATTCAACTAATTTTTCGGCAAGTAAAGTGTTGTTTGTCAATATTTGTTGTAGGCTAATATTGGGTCGTAGCACAAGTTTCGAGGCTTTTTGCTTTTCGGTTATATTGGCTGAATCAATGTCTGTTAAAAAGGTATTGATGGTATCTGGTTCAATAGATTCGGTATTTAAAATTGTTTTAATATCCGCAACCTGTTTCATTTTTTCATCAACACGGCGCATTCTTTCTTCCTTTGCTAAACCTAATTTATAACTCATTTCTGTTAAGCGCAGATCCGCATTATCCTGTCTTAATAAGGTTCTAAATTCGGCACGAGATGTAAACATGCGATAAGGCTCCTCGGTGCCTTTACTAATTAAATCATCAATTAATACGCCAATATAAGCCTCACTTCTTTGTAAAATAAGAGGCGCTTGATTGTTGATTTTTAAGTGTGCATTCATTCCTGCCATTATTCCCTGGCAAGCGGCTTCTTCATAGCCCGTTGTTCCATTTATTTGACCTGCGAAATATAAATTTTCTAGCGCTTTGGTTTCAAGCGTATAAGTAAGCTGCGTAGGTTGAAAATAATCATACTCAATCGCATATCCCGGTCGGAACATCCTAGCCTTTTCAAAACCCGGTACCATACGAAGTGCTTCGTATTGTACTTCTTCTGGTAAGCTTGTACTAAATCCGTTTACATATATCTCTACTGTATTCCAACCCTCGGGCTCAACAAATAGCTGATGCCTTTCTCTGTCAGCGAATCTGTTAATCTTATCTTCAATACTTGGACAATATCTTGGACCAACCCCACCTATTCGACCCTGGTACATTGGGCTACGATCAAAACCTGTTTTTAATATCTCGTGAACCTTGGTATCTGTATAGGTGATATGACAAGAACGTTGATCTTCTGGTTTTACCCTGGGTGTATTTAAATAGGAGAATCCTACTACCTCGTCATCTCCTTTTTGTTCTTCCATCTTACTATAGTCAAGACTACGGCCATCCACCCTTGGCGGGGTTCCTGTTTTTAATCTATCTGCTTCTAATCCAAAGGATACTAATTGTTCAGTGATTCCTGTAGATGCTTTTTCGGCCACCCTTCCCCCGCCTATTTGTTTTTCACCTATATGTATAATTCCATTTAGGAATGTCCCACTAGTAATGACGACTGCATCTGATTCGATTTTGTGACCTAGGCTAGTTATAACTCCGCAGGCCTTATTATTTCTAATGATCAATTCATGTACCGAATCCTGGTAAAAATCCACATTGGGTGTATTTTCTAGCATCTCCCTCCACTTGGTAGCAAAAAGCATACGGTCATTTTGGGTTCTAGGACTCCACATAGCTGGACCCTTACTCTTATTAAGCATTCTAAATTGAATAGTACTTAAGTCGCTTATGATTCCGCTATAACCTCCTAGCGCATCAATTTCCCTTACGATCTGACCCTTAGCAATGCCACCCATAGCGGGGTTACAACTCATTTGGGCAATGGTTTGCATATTCATGGTCACCAATAAAACCTTGGAGCCCATATTGGCTGCTGCTGCTGCTGCTTCACAGCCTGCATGGCCAGCACCTACTACTATGACATTGTATTTTGGAAACATATAAGTGTGCAAAGATAAGCCTGTATTGAATACCAAGCAATTCAATTAATAGTAAAAAAGTAGTAATACGCAGAGATGTTCCATGTGGAACCTTTTGATTTGATAATTTAGAAATTTAGGCAAATGTTCCATGTGGAACCTATTTGAGCGGCACTTGGATTTAGGAAATGGATTTTAGATAGGACTTTAACCATTTATTCTCCTGAGCACGCATTTCTTTGGCATCTGCCGACTTTTTATCCTTAAAACCACAAAAATGGAGGGCGCCATGAAAAATGACCCTAAGTATTTCTTCGGTAAAGGCAGTTTGATGGGTTTTTGAGTTGTCCTTTACTCGGTCCACACTTATATAAACCTCACCAATGAGGACAGCCTTAGTTTCGGACAGATCAAAACTTATAATATCTGTGTAATAATCGTGATTTAGGAAGGTCTTATTAATATTTAATAAATATCGGTCGGAGCAAAAAACATATTGCAATGATTGTATCTCTTTACCTTGCATCTTAAATTGTTTTTCAATGAAGGTCTTTAGTGCCACTCGATTACCCAAGGTTGCGCTTTTATCCGCTTTATTAAAAGAGATGGTCTTGCTCATAATATATTGTTATTCAATGCTCCAAATTTCGTAACTATTTCTGTAATCCAAGAACTATCTTTGTATTATTATTATGAGGAAACTATCTGAATTAAAAATGGGGGAGTCGGGCATTATTCATTCTTTTGAAAATGATGATATCTTTTTGAAGTTAATGGAAATGGGTTGTATACCAGGAGAGTTAATCACGGTGGAGCAAATTGCACCGCTTGGTGATCCTATTTCAATATCGGTGGCTGGATATTTACTCAGCTTAAGAATGAACGAGGCGGATAGTATTTTCATTGCCCCAAAATCAGCATAAACAATTGATAATCAATTAATTACTAAAATGAAGATAGGTTTGTTTTTTGGTTCATTTAATCCCATACACAACGGACACTTGATGGTGGCGAGTTTTGTAGCCAATCATTCAGACCTGAAACAAGTATGGTTAGTGGTGTCGCCCCAAAATCCATTGAAGCCCCAGGGAAGTTTATTAAACGAATATGACCGCCTACATTTAGCGAAATTAGCCATCGAAGATGATACACAATTAAAAGTATCTGATATCGAATTTTCGCTACCCAAACCATCTTATACCATTGACACGCTTACTTATTTACAAGAAAAATATCCGCAACATGAATTTTCGGTGATCATGGGTGCCGATAGTTTTCAAAATTTACCCAAGTGGAAAAACTTCGAAGCGCTTATAAAAAATTATAAGTTCATTGTATACTGTCGCGATGGTTTTGATATCACTAGTGATTATGGCGCAAGCGTTATTATGTTAGACGCACCTTTATTAAAATTATCTGCAACACTAATTAGGAATAATAGAAAGGATGGAATTACCATTCGTTATTTAGTGCCAGAAAAAGTGCGAGAAGAAATTGAGAAAAGTAATTACTTTAAAGAAGAAGGCGCTTAAAAAAATAGGAGCGTCATTGAAAAAGTCATAAGATAAAAAATAAAAAGGCCCTTAAATTTTATTAAAGGTGTAAGGTAAATCAATGACACCGTTTATGGGTGTCATTGAAAAAGTCATAAGATAAAAAATAAAAAGGCCCTTAAATTTTATTAAGGGTGTAAGGTAAATCAATGACACCGTTTATGGGTGTCATTGAAAAAGTCATAAGATAAAAAATAAAAAGGCCCTTAAATTTTATTAAGGGCCTTTTTATTTATCTATTCATGCTGGCAAGGAATTCTTCGTTATCCTTGGTGCCTCGCATTCTTTTTAATAATTCATTCATCGCCTCATCGTTATTCATATCATTGATAAATAATCTAAGAATATTCATTCTTCCTAAAACCTCTTTATCTAATAATAAATCATCACGACGCGTGCTTGATCCAACTAAATCTATCGCAGGGAAAATACGTTTATTTGCTAAACGACGATCCAATACTAATTCCATATTACCTGTTCCCTTAAATTCTTCAAAAATAACCTCATCCATTTTAGATCCGGTTTCAATTAATGCGGTAGCTAGTATGGTAAGCGATCCTCCATTTTCAATTTTACGTGCTGCCCCAAAAAATTGTTTTGGACGAAGCAGGGCAGTGGCTTCCACACCACCTGATAATACTTTACCAGAGCTTGGTGCTACTGTATTGTGTGCACGTGCTAAACGTGTAATTGAATCTAATAAAATAACGACATCGTGACCACACTCTACCAAGCGCTTTGCTTTTTGTAAAGCTACTGATGAAACCTTAACATGCTTCTCGGCTGGTTCGTCAAAAGTACTCGCGATCACCTCGCCCTTTACAGAGCGCTCTACATCGGTTACCTCCTCTGGTCTTTCATCTATTAATAAAATAATCAAATAACATTCTGGATGATTTGCTGCAATAGCGTTGGCCACTTCCTTTAACAACATGGTTTTACCCACTTTAGGTTGCGCCACAATCAATCCTCTTTGTCCTTTACCAATAGGGGTAAATAAATCCATAATACGCGTGCTATAATTACTAGCAGATGTATATAAATTTAATTTTTGATAAGGAAATATCGGTGTTAGATAATCAAAAGGAATACGATCGCGAATTTCATCTGGATTTTTTCCATTGACCTGATGCACTTTAGTTAATGCAAAATATTTTTCACCCTCACGTGGAACACGAACTGTTCCATGCACAGTATCGCCCACCTTTAATCCAAATGATTTTATTTGAGAGGGGGAGACATATACATCATCAGGGGAAGATAAATAATTGTAATCGGAGGATCTAAGAAAGCCAAAGTTGTCTGGCATAATTTCTAATACACCTTCAGATTCTATCACGCCATCAAACTCTACATTAAAAACGGGTTCTTTTTTGGGTTGTGGGTAGCGTTGTGCAGGATGCGTTGGACCACCTGGTGCATTATTGGTGGCAGCACCATTGGGGTTGGTCGGTTCGCCCTGTCCTGTTTGATTTGAATTATTGGCAGGTGCTGCTGGCTGATTTTCGGCACCCGTGCTTGCACTGCTTTCGTCCCCAAATAATGCTTGAGCAATTTTGGAGGCTTTGTCATCTTCAGAATTGTTATTGACTGGCTCTGCTTTTTTTGCGGGAATTGCTTTTTTAAGAGCAGGTTTCTTTTCAGAAGGGGCAGCCGAAGTCGCTTTTTTGGTTGGGGCAGCCGCTATAGGCTTACGGCCCCTTTTTGGTTTGTCGTCTTTTTCTTGCACTGTGTAACTATGGTTTATTTAAAAATCGAATCAAGAGATAAGGTAATTTGAGAACTTTTTTGAAATGTTGGTCGGTATAATATGAGACCGAAAGTTGAATAAGGGAAATTTGGGTAGCAAGCCATCAACAATAAATGAATCCATTGGCTCTTTGCTACTGCAATGTTAAGCAGATTTTTAACAAAAAAACAATTTTTAGGGCTTTTTATGTCTAAAACGGGCTGTTTGGCCATTGAAACGGATTATCTTTGCCATTCGAAAACACAAATATGTTCAATCAACGAATTAAAGTAAAGCAATTGTTATCAGGTACCGCGACGGGTACCGAAGTCGTGGTCATGGGATGGGTGCGTACTTTTAGAAATAATCAATTTATAGCACTTAACGACGGGAGTACCAATGCTAATATACAAATCGTTGCCTCCTTGGGTGAATTTGACGAAGCCATTTTAAAACGAATTACCACAGGCGCCTCTTTAAAAGTAAATGGAACTGTGGTTGAAAGTTTAGGTAAGGGACAAAGTGTTGAGGTGAAGGCGAGCAAGATTGAAATTTTAGGAGACAGCGATGCAGAAAAATTTCCACTACAACCCAAAAAACATTCTTTAGAATTTTTAAGAGAGAAAGCGCATTTGCGTTTTCGTACCAATACATTTGGATCGGTTTTTAGAATTAGACATTCACTTGCTTTTGCGGTACATCAATTTTACAATGATCGTGGTTTCGTCTATTTACATACACCCATTATTACAAGTTCTGATGCAGAAGGTGCAGGTGAAATGTTTAGAGTAACCACACTTCCACTTGAAGGCGCCCCTAAAAATGAAAAAGGAGAAATAGATTATACACAAGATTTTTTTGGGAAGGGAACCAACTTAACCGTAAGTGGTCAATTAGAAGGAGAGTTAGGCGCCATGGCGTTTTCAGAGATCTATACTTTTGGTCCCACCTTTCGTGCGGAGAACTCAAACACGACAAGGCACTTAGCAGAATTTTGGATGATAGAACCAGAAATGGCTTTCCATGATATTGAAGACAACATGAATCTTGCCGAAGAGTTTATAAAATATTTAATCAACTATGTACTAAAAAACAATGCTGATGATATTGATTTTTTAGATGCAAGATTAGCAGAAGAGGAAAAACAATTGCCCACTGAAAAAAGAAGTGGCTTTGGATTAAAAGAAAAATTAGAAATTGTATTAAGTAATAATTTTGAGCGTATTACTTATACTGAAGCAATTGATATTTTATTAAATAGTCCTCACTATAAGAAAAAGAAATTCCAATATGAGGTAAAGTGGGGTATTGATTTGCAAAGTGAACACGAAAGATATTTAGTAGAGCAACATTTTAAAAAGCCGGTGATTGTAACAGGATATCCAGCTGCTATAAAAGCATTTTATATGCGCATGAATGATGGTTGTGAACCAGGTAGAGAAACCGTAGCGGCCATGGATATACTAGCGCCGGGTATTGGAGAGATTGTGGGTGGATCACAAAGAGAGGAACGACTAGATAAACTAGAGGCAAGAATGAAAGCGATGCACATACCATTAGAAGATATGAGCTACTACCTTGACACAAGAAGATTTGGCACCGTGCCACATGCCGGCTTTGGTTTAGGCTTTGAAAGAATGATACTGTTTGTTACGGGAATGACCAATATTAGGGATGTGATTCCTTTTGCGAGAACTCCCAAAAACTGTGAGTACTAATATATTAGCTATTATATAGGTGCGGTTTTTTGAATTATAAGATTCCCTACCTATATTTGCGACCCGATCGTTGAAAAACGAAATGGATGGATGAAAAAACCAATGGCGCTGTAGCTCAGTTGGTAGAGCAAAGGACTGAAAATCCTTGTGTCCCCGGTTCGAGCCCGGGTGGTGCCACAAGCCCCCAACTTTCGTTGAGGGCTTTTTGGTTTAGATAATTCCCGGGGTTTACTTAAATATAGAACGGCCTCGTCACGGGTATTACAGCAGCTTAAACTTGTAAACAAATTATAATTTAACATCGACCAGTTGGTGTGACATGTTTTTAAAATATCTAAAACATTGTTTAAATTTAGATGACTCTATTTCATCTAAAAGAATATTCCATGCAAAAGCCCAATCATAATGTATCAAGACTACAGTTTTTAAAAGACACTAGTATCATTGCAACAGGACTTACCTTTTTCCCAGGTTTAGTCAACGCTAGGATTAGCTCATCTGGTATTGGTGCTCAACTTTTAAATGGAAAAGGATTAGCCGTTGTCATTATTATTCCACAACAAGCCAAATCGATTGAAAAACAGGCAGCACAAGAATTACAGCATTATTTATTAATGATAGCAGGTTCTACTGTTGAAATTTTAGAGGAAACGGATTCAAAAAACAAATCTGCCATTTATTTGGGCCAGACACGTTTTGCAAAATTAAAAAATATTGATTTTAGTCAATTAGAAGAGGATGGATATATAAGTAAAGTACAGGGTAATCATTTGATTCTTGTAGGTGGTAAAAAAGGAGGGATATTATATGCAGTATATGATTTATTAGATGAATTAGGTTTTAAAAGATTTGGCGCGGAAGAAACTTTCATACCCAATACCTCAATTGCTAGTATTCCCAAAAAAGAAAAAGTTTTTAATCCTAAAGTAAAATACCGCACTACTTCTTATAGTCAAATGGCCTCACAACCTTATTCAGACTGGCACAAGCTGTCTACAAGAGATGATTGGGGTTTATTTGTACACACTTTGGATACCTTGGTGCCATCAAAGCAATACGGTAAAACAAATCCAGAATATTATTCTTTGATTGACGGAGTACGAAGGCCCGGCACCCAATTATGTTTATCTAATCCCGAATTGCTTCAAGTATTAATAGCAAGTTTAAAAACTAAAATAGAACTCAAGCCTAATGCAACTTATTGGTCGGTGAGTCAAGATGATAATGATCGTTATTGTGCATGTAGTGATTGCAAGGCCCTCAATGAAAAATATGGCGGCGTTCCAAGTGGTTCCATTATTTGGTTTGTAAATCAAGTAGCGAAAGCTATTCCTAATAAAATAATTTCAACACTTGCATATTGGTATTCTAGAAAAGCACCTAAAAATATTCAGATTGAATCCAATGTCAATATTATGTTATGCAATATTGAAAGCTCAAGAGAGGCGCCCGTTTTTGTTACCGATAAAGCTTTTTCGAATGACCTTACCAATTGGGGCACGCTTTCAAAAGATATTTTAATATGGGATTACAATATTCAGTTTACCAATTTTGTATCTCCCTTCCCTAATTTATATACCATCAAACCCAATATCAAATTTTATACTGACAATAATGTGAGGGGTTTGTTTATGCAAGCCAATAATGAACCAGCAGCAGAAATGGCTTTGCTACGATCTTATTTAATTTCCAAACTCATGTGGCAACCCGATGCAGATGAGAGTGAATTAATGAACGAATTTTTAATTGGCTATTTTGGAAAGGCTGGTACTTTTATTAGAAAGTATATTGATAGTATGCAGGAATCCTTAAAGGCGAGTGGGATGAAATTGAGCATCTTTGGCGATCCCATTCACGCCAAGAACACTTATTTATCAGCAATCATGATGCCCATCTATCATTCCTTATTTGATCAAGCGGAAAATGCAGTTGTGGATAATGCAATTTTACTTCAACGCGTTCAAACAGCTCGTTTACCATTAATGTACGCCGCTATTCAAATTGGTCGAACCGAAACAGATACCGCAAGAAGTATGTTTTTTAAAAAAGAAAATGGTGCCGTAGCTGTTAAACCAGAAATGAAAATATTGGTGGATCGTTTTGTAAATAGATGTCAAATCGAAAAAATAAAATTATTAAGAGAACGAAGTGGTACACCTGAACATTTTTTAAATGCTTATCACCGCATCTTTACCAATATGGATGAAGTTGAAAATGCAATTTCATATAAAAAGACCATCATACCTCTTACACAAGTGGCTCCCAAATCCAAGCCTATTCAAGCTTTAACCGATGGCATTTTTGCATCTTTTGAATCATGGCAAGAGCCAGATCAAAATTGGGTATATTATACTGGATCGCATATGGATTTCATCGTAGATTTAGGAAAAGTAAATAAAATTAATACGATTAATATGGATTTTTTAAATCCACCGGCACAACCCGATTGGCATTTGTTTTCTTTACCTGCTTATGTAACTTACTCACTTTCAACTGATGGCGTACAATACACCGAAGTTATCAAGGTTATCAATCCTAACAATCCGAATCCCATTGAAAATCCTGATATGAAATTGATTTCTTTTTTCTCCTTTAAAAAAGATTTTGATTTAGACACCAATGCAAGGTTTATTAAAGTGCACGCAGAAAGTTTATTAAAAACACCATCCTGGCA
Source organism: Bacteroidota bacterium (assembly GCA_026391435.1). Lineage (GTDB taxonomy): Bacteria > Bacteroidota > Bacteroidia > Chitinophagales > Chitinophagaceae > Sediminibacterium. The sequence goes on along the minus strand of JAPLEJ010000008.1, from coordinate 71,071 downwards.
TATTCGCTCTGGTTCGCCTATTTCTATTTACTGTGATCAGATTGTAGTTAAATAAGGAACAATAGAGCTGAATAGCCTTAAAAGCACCTTAAAAAAATTCAATTATTTTAGTCATAGCTATCGGTAAATAGCAGGCATCCTTTTCGATATAAATTTGTACTTTTAAAATAAAATTAAAAATTATGCATCTCCATATTAACCATACTACTTATTTTAAGTACATGACCTCTTTTTTAGGAGCGTCTATTGCTATTGTGGAAACAAGCAATATTATTGATCATCAATTACATTTAAAGTTCCCATTAGTTGAAGTAGCATTAATTGGATTATTTGCAACTTTTATACTTGGATTATTTATTACTTATCGTAATCAAAAAACGCCCGAAAGAATCAAGGAAAAAATAAAGAACAAATTTGAAAAATGGGAAACCACCCAAAGTATAAAATTCAAACTAAATACGACCGAACTATTAAATGCAAAACTATTCCCGGAACTATTATCTGAAAACAATTTTGAAAAATTTATTGAAATATCAAAGCAAAATAATTCAGATGGCAATTCGATCAATAAATTAATGCCTATTTTAAATGTTTTATTATTGGTTGTTTTTTTGGGAGCAGGAATATTTTTTTATGTCAAATTAGGCAAAGCATCTAATACCATTGAAAAGGAATTACCCGAATTTTTACAATTAATTAAGGAAGGCAAATCTGGCGCAGCCTATTATGCTGGTAAAAAAATATTAGACAACGACCCTAATAATAAGGTGGTGGTTGATGCATTAAAAACAATTACCTCTACTGTTGACTTAATTACTATTACTCCTAATGTTGATGTTTATTTACAATTAAGCGAAGCTGATAACAAGTGGGAATATATTGGCAAAACACCGATTAACAAAACCAGTTTACCTAATGGCACTGTTAAGCTAAAATTTGTGGATGTGAAAAAAAATGAGTTTATAGTGACAGCGGGAACCTATTTTATTTCAACAGGCGAGAATATTTTTGAACTTCCCGCTACTATGCCTGACACAACATCCATGGCATTGGTAATAGGTGGGAAAACAAATATTTTTTTAGCTGGGTTAGATTCTAGGCCTGCTGCTAGGTTTTCACCTTTTCTCATTGATAAAAATGAAGTTACGAATCAAGATTATAAGAAGTTTGTAGATGCAGACGGGTATAAAAATGCTAGTTTCTGGAACCTACCTACTTTAGTTAATGGAAAGCCTTTCAATTTTGACCTTGCACAAAAATTATTTGTAGATAAAACAGGATTTGCAGGGCCTGCCGCATGGTCTAATGGAGCTTATCCTGACGGCAAAGCAAATTTCCCTGTTAGTGGCATTTCATGGTATGAAGCAGATGCTTATGCAAAGTTTATGAAAAAGAGCCTACCCTCTGTTCATCAATGGGCCAAAGCTGCTACCCCATCAAAATCTGGATCCATTTGCCCTGTAAGTAATTTTTCAAAATCTGAAACCAAGGAAGTTCCCTACTCTAAAATTAAATCTGGTTATGGCTTATCTGACGTAGCTGGTAATGTTAGAGAGTGGTGCGCTAATGCTACTAAAGATGATCTTAGTGAAAAAGCAATATTGGGTGGAGGATATGATGATGACCCCTATACTTTTAATGATTATTATGGACAAGATGCTTTTAGTAGGAGCAATTCCAATGGAGTGAGATTAGTTCAAGATTTAACGAATAATAATCAACCACTTTATGCTGAAGTGATTAAAAAACCCTTTAGAGACTTTTTGAAAATTCCTAAAATTAGTAAAGAGGTTTTCGAAATTTATAAAAGACAATACGACTATGAGGCAGGTCCTTTAGATATAAAAATTCTTAAAACTGATAATTCAGATCCCGATTACACATATGAGTTAATTGAGTACAATGCTGCTTATAATAATGAAAGGATGAGTGGTGTCTTGTTTAAACCTAAAAACGCGAAAGGCAAAATAGCTACAATAATATATTTCCCTGGTTCGGGCGATATACATAGAAGTGAAATAGAAAAAGTGACAATTGGTCAAATGCCCAAAACCTTTATTAAATTAGGGTATGCATTTTTCTATCCTATATATAAAGGAACTATTAATAGAAAAGACGCCTTAAAATCTGATTATGCAGAAAAGACCGACCTTTATAAGGACCATGTTATTATGTGGGGCAAAGATATGAAGCGATCCATTGATGTAATTGAATCAAGATCTGATCTAGACGCTTCCAATTTATTATACTTTGGCGTTAGTTGGGGCGGGGAAATGGCCAACATCATGATTCCAATTGAACCAAGGATTAAAAGAGCGGTTTTATTGGTAGCGGGATTAGAATTTGAAGAAGCCAAACCCGAAGTAGAAGCAGCATCTTATACACCTTTTATCAAAGTACCTATTTTAATGCTCAATGGGAAGTATGATTATTTTTTCCCTTCAGAAACATCTCAAAAGCCAATGTTTGAATTAATTGGGACCAATAAGAATGATAAGTACTGGTATTTACATGAATCCAGTCACACGGTACCCCTAGACGAATTCACTAAAAAAGTAAAAATATTTTTAGATAAATATTCAACTATAAAAAAATAAAATTTTAATTATGGAAGTGCACCACCACCCTAAACTAGATCATAAGGCGAAGCCCTGGAAAGAGTATCTATTAGAAGGCATAATGATATTTATAGCGGTTAGCTTGGGTTATGCGGCCGAAAATTTAAGAGAACACTTTTTAGAAAATAAAAAAGCCATTGTTATGGCAAGAAACTTATTTTTTGATGTAAAAGCTGATTCTGCTACTATGGCAAAAACTTTGAGAAATAGAGCCAATCAAGATTCTTGTTTCGAAATTGTTAATGAATATTATAATAATAATACGATTAAAAATAAAATACCTGAATTATATGCAGCACATTCAAGAATGACATTGCGCATGTTGCCAATTATGAATTCATTAGCATTAGAACAAATAAAAAATTCTGGCGCTTTAAATTATGTGGAAGACGAAAATTTAAAAATTTTAATACAAGCTTACGATGGCTTAAATAGAGGCTTAAAGCTTAGAGAAAATAGAGAGTTTGATTATATAAATCGCTTTGTTGACCCCCTCACTCTTACCAATTTTAAGTATAAATTTTATCGTGAAATAAATGGAAAAGTTAGGATTGAAAATAATATGTTAACAATAAAAATACCAGTCCCAGATCATTTAGCATTAAATAAACAAAATGAATTTGACTGGGATACTTATTTTTCAGTGATGGGTATGTTAAAAACCATACGTAATTCTACAGATCGAGATTATATTTTTGGTGCGCAAAAAGAATGCAATAAATTATTAGCAGCTTTAAGAAAAATGCTAATAGAGCATAATCAAATAATCAATTAACAACCATCTCCATGAAAAGAAGAAATTTTATTGGTTTAGGCAGTACACTTGGATTGATGGCGGGCGCGATACCTAATATAGCACTTGGTGAAACAAATACTTCAGCTCAAAAAGGGAAGCGATATCAAAACGGCGCAAGCCCTTGGCCTATTTCGTTGGATACGGCAACTATTAGACCTGCCTCACTAAGGGATAAGGTAAAAATCGCAGCAGCAGCAGGTTTTGATGGTCTTGAACCCTGGGATAATGAATTAGAAAAATTTGAAAAAAATGGCGGTAACCTAAAAGAGCTAGGCGCAGAAATAAAAAAATTAGGTTTAAAAGTGCCTAGTATGATTGGTCTATGGAATGCAATTCCAGCAACCATGGCTGAATTCGAAATTTCACTTAAGGAAACGCGTCGTCGTATGCGCATGGCCCATGATATTGGCGCAGAGCATATTCAAACCATTCCCAATTCTCTTCCAGAAAATTATAATCAAAAATGGGTCGCAGATAGATATCGTGATATCATAGAAATTGGAATAAAAGAATTTAATATTAAACCTGCTTTGGTTTTTGTTAAATATTTTACCATAAAAACACTTGGTCAAGCTACCGGTATTGCAATGGATGCTAATCATCCCAACGCAATGGTGATTCCAGATGTATACCATATGTATATTAGTGATGGAGGATTTGAAGGTTTAAAAATGTTAAAAGGAGATGCCATCGCTATTTTTCAATTTAATGATGCACCTTCTTCACCTGCCTTTAATGATTTAAGAGATGAACATCGTGTTTATCCAGGAGATGGAATATTACCTTTGACTTCTATCTTTAAAGATTTAAAAGCAACAGGATATAAAGGATTTATTTCACTTGAATTATATAATCCTAATTATTATAAACAAGATCTTTTGCAAGTAGCCAAAACAGGACTTCGCAAAACATTAGAAGTACTTAAAAAAGCAGGCGTATAATACTTATGTCAATATATCGTTGATGACATTACCTGAAACATCTGTTAATCGGAATCGCCTTCCTTGATATTTATAAACGAGTTGTTCGTGATTAAGCCCCATGATATGTAAAAGCGTTGCTTGAAAATCATGCACATGAACAGGATTTTTAATAATGTTATAGCTAAAATCATCTGTTTGTCCGTAAGTGATTCCAGGTTTCACTCCCGCACCCGCCATCCACATCGTAAAACAACGCGGATGATGGTCTCTGCCGTAATTTTCTTTTTCTAATTTTCCTTGAGAATAAACAGTTCTGCCAAACTCACCACCCCAGATGACCAATGTGTCTTCTAACATGCCTCTTCTTTTTAAATCCATGATTAGTGCGGCTGAAGCTTGATCGGTTTGTTTGCATTGTTGCTTCATACCTTGTGGCAAGGATCCATGATGATCCCATCCTTGGTGATATAGTTGTACAAATCGTACATCTTTTTCTAATAATTTTCGAGCTAAAATACAATTGGCTGCAAAAGTGCCTTTTTCTCTACTGTCTGGTCCATATAATTCAAAAATCTCATCCGATTCGGTTGAGGTATCCATCACATCAGGTACCGAGGTTTGCATTCTAAAGGCAAGTTCATATTGTGACATACGCGCATCCACTTCTGGATCACCCCATACATCATTTTGTAAATTATTTAATTCAGATAAATATTGTAGCATTTCTTTTCTGTCTTTTCCATCATACCCTTCTGGATTATTTAAAAACAAAACAGGATCATTTCCCGCTCTAAATTGAACCCCTTGGTGTTGGGATGGTAAAAATCCATTGCCCCATAATCTTGCATATAAGGGTTGATCCCTTGATGCGTTTTTTGAAACCAATACAATAAACGCAGGTAGGTTTTTATTTTCAGATCCTAGTCCATAACTAAGCCACGAACCAATGGATGGTCTGCCAGGGAGTTGATGTCCTGTTTGAAAAAAAGTAAGTGCAGGGTCATGATTAATTTGTTCAGTAAACATGGATTTAATAATACATAACTCATCTACTACTTGCGCGGTGTAAGGAAGCAAATCACTTACCCATGTATTTGATTTTCCATATTGTTTAAATTCAGAAAAAGAAGGTGCAATGGGCAATAGCGCTTGACTTGCACTCATCCCAGTTAATCTTTGCCCGTTTCGAACCGATTCGGGTAGCCCCTGTCCTTGCATTTTAGCCAGGCCTGGTTTATAATCAAATGTTTCAAATTGCGAAGGCCCCCCACTCATAAATAAATAAACAACTCGTTTTGCTTTGGGTGCGATGGTGGGTAAGGATTCTAAAATTTGTTGTTCAAATGATTTGGTAGAAATGCTGCTGCTTAAAAGTGTTCCTAATGCCATTGCACCTAAACCGCCTGCCGTACTTTTTAAAAAATTTCTGCGCTCTAATTTTTTATTAAAGGCGTCAAATTCTTGCGTATATATTTTAAAATCTTTTTCCATAAAATTATCTTTTAGTAATGGTTGCATCCGAATTTAAAATGGTACTAGCCACTACAGTGTTTGCTGCCACCCAACAAGGATCTAATGATTTATTAATTTTATATAATCCCGTATTCAACCAACCCTTTGTTTTATTGGGGTTGACTTTGAATTTATTGTATTCGATTTGTTGTAAGTTGGTTAACAAAGTAATTTCTTTTGATGTAGGTGTTATGCCGGTGAGTTGTCGATAGGCTGTTGTGATGGCGCTAGTTGTATTGGACTGCTGCGTCATTGTTTCTCCCATTACTTTTGCTGCTTCAATAAAAGTGGGATCATTCAAAGTGACCAATGCTTGTAAAGGCGTATTGGTAGATTGTCTGCGTACCACACAGGAGGCCCTTGATGGACCATCAAAATTAGCAAGGGTTGGATTGGGCACGGTTCTTTTTAAAACGATGTAAAGGCTTCGTCTATAAATAGCATCAGTACTGTCTTGTACATAATTGGTATTATTAATTTCCCAAAGCCCTTCGGGTTGATAAGGATAGATGCTTTTACCCCCCAATTTTTTATTTAATAAACCGCTTGCCATTAAAGCATTGTCGCGAATCATTTCCGATGTCAATCTATTGGCGGGGCCTCTTGCTAATAATCTATTTTCAGGGTCTTTTTCTTTTAAGGCGGCGCTTGCTTTGGAATCTTGTTGATAGGTAGCGGACATGACGATGCGTTTATTCAATTTTTTTATATCCCATCCGCTTTCCCTGATGTCGATAGCCAACCAATCTAATAAATCTAAGTGACTGGGCATTTCACCCTGATTTCCAAAATCCTCTGCAGTTTTAACCAAACCGGTGCCGAAAAAATTTTGCCATAAATGATTCACCACTACTCTTGCTGTTAAGGGATGACGAGCGTCTATAAGCCATTGCGCTAATCCATATCTATTTTTTGGATATTGACCAGAGAAGGGTAATATTTTTTCTGGCGTATTAGGGAACACTTCCTTTCGAGGCGCATCATATTGACCTCTATTTAATAAAAAAGTTTTTTTAGGTTTCGCCATTTCTTGCATGACCATTAATTCTTTGATATGCTCTGTTGAATCTGAAAATATTTTTCGTTGTAATTGTAAAGCTTCTTTTGCTGATATTATTTTAGGATCTATTATCGAAGCATAATAATCTTTTAAAATTTCAATTTCTTCAGCACTTAATTGATTTTTTGCTTTTTGTGTAATCAGATCCCAGCTTGCTTTATTTGCCAATATTTTTATTTCAAAAGGAGTCAGTAGTCTATTGTATACGGTAATGTCATCGATTTTGCCGCCTTTAAAACCAAAGCCTCGATACCAACCCCCAATTTGTAATGCGGGTTCATCCTTGGAGAAGAAAATAATGTCTTTATATAGTTGATCTATCACCGTTTCCATTTGGAGTGGATTTCCATCGATCAAAAGTTGAAAGCCTTTGGCAGTAGACGATCCGTCATAGGTCATGGCAAGATGAATCCATTGATTTCGCGGAACATCAGTTAATGCTACTTTTGTAATCGCATTAGAAGGCGCGGTGTGCGCCATGGTCATTTCTAATTTATTGTTTTTTAAGTATACATTATACCCCTTATAATTATATAATCGCTCCGCATTGCTTTTGTGAAACAGCACCCCCTCTTTCATTTCCTTAGGAATGTATAACCAAAGTCCAATAGTGAAGGGATCTGAATTTCGAAACACGCCCACTTCTTTTAAATCTAAATAAGTATCTCCATTTAAAACCAAGGCTTGTCCATTGTTATTTTTTTCAAAAACGAGCTGCTCCATTTTATTATCCCAATCGCGTCTTAATATGGCTGCTTTACTTTTATTGATTTCATTTTTTAAAGAATCTTCAAATGTATAATAGCCTTGCAAATGATCACTAGGTATTCCTTTGCTAGGAATGGATTTATATTTTTCTTGTTGTATCCAATCATTAAAGTTGGTTGCCAAATGGGTATATGCGGACTGTAATTGTGATTCTTTTTCTTTGATTAAGCCTTTAATATATTGTATTGTTTTTTCTTCCTCTTGGGTGGGTAGCATTAATGTAGGTGTTGGCATATCGTCATTCCATGATATTTGACCCGACTCCAAAACATTATTAAAGAAGCTATATAATTGATAATAATTTTCCTGTGATACGGGATCAAATTTATGATCATGGCATCTAGCACATCCTACCGAAATGGATAAAAAAGCTTCACCAAATGTATTGGTTCGATCCATGACATATTCTGTTTGAAATTCTTGCTCTATAATACCACCTTCCATATTTTGAGGATGATTTCTGTTAAATGCCGTCGCAATGATCATGTCCTTGGTTGGAGACGGCATTAAATCGCCCGCTAATTGATATTGTATAAAGTCTTTGTAAGAAAGGTTTTCATTAAAAGCTTTTATCACCCAATCTCTATACAGTGACATATCTCTTGTTCGATCCACGGTATAGCCATAAGAGTCTGCAAAACGAGCTAAGTCCAACCACTGCGTCGCCATTTTTTCCCCATAATGCGGTGAGTTTAATAATCGGTCCACTTGTTTTTCATATGCATTGGGACTTTTATCATTTAAAAACTCGTCTATTTCTTGAATGGTGGGTGGGAGACCTGTTAAATCCAAGGAAACACGCCTTAATAAAATTTCTCTTGATGCGGTGGGGCTAGGTTGCAATCCCTCCTGCTGTAATCGACTTATGACAAATTGATCAATGGGGTTATTTACTTGATAATTAAAAATTTCGGGGATGGCTTTTTTTTGTGGAGCTACAAAGGCCCAATGAGGTTTATATACAGCACCCATTTCAATCCACTTAATTAGAATTGCTTTTTCTCTTGCACTTAAACTTAAATGAGATTTGGGGTGCGGCATTAAATAAGATGAATCCTTTGATATGATACGATAGTATAATTCACTTTTATTAATGTTGCCCGGATAAATAGCGACTTTGCCTGGACTTTCTGGCAAGGGTCCATAGGCTGATTCTGCTATATCTAATCTGAGTCCTGCTTTTTGTTTTGCTTTATCGGGGCCATGACAAGAAAAACATTTATCTGATAAAATAGGTTTTACATGCTCATTATAGTCAATTACCGACGGCAATTTTAGGTACTCTTTATTTATATCTTCAGGAAGTTTGGGCATAGTGGTGAATGCAAAAAATAATCCGACCATTCCTATTAATAAATAATACTTTTTCATTTTTTTTGAAATTTAAAATTTCCTATTTCTACTTTAACATCGGGCCTTTCTTTTTTAAATTGATCAACTCCAGTCGCCGTTACCTTTGTTTTCCATAAATAAAGTACCGATAATTTTTTAAAAGAAGCCAATTGTTTTAATCCCTCATCCGAAATATTAGTTCCATACAAGTTAAGTTGTTCTAATTCAGGCAATTGTTTTAAATACGGCAAGCATTCATTTGTAATGGCCGTGTTTTCTAAATTCAATCTTCTCATTTTTTTCAAATCAATCAACATTTTAACATCATTATCTTTAATGGGCAAGTTGGTTAATTTTAATATCACTAGTTGCTTTTCTATTTTTTGTAATTCCAATAACACAGTATTATCAAATGGAACTACATTTACAAAATTAGCCATTATAAAGGGTGCGGTTTCCGATAAGTTTGATAAAATAATATTTTGTTGTTTAAAAGATGCAATCGTTGCAACACTTATGTTTGCTGTATTGTCCGTCTGCAGGTCTGTTATTTTATTTGTAATAACAGGAACAGCAGTATCCACTTTTTTTGCAACAATTATTTTAATAGGCGCTAGTTTAATGGGGGTCTCTTTTATAGATAGCGTATCTATTTGATCCTCAAAAGACGCTCCTGTTTTTATCCATTCTTGTATGATGGCTATTTCATTTTCACTTAATTGATGTTTCCCCCTTGGTGGCATATGTTTTTCATCTTCCAACGGTAATATTAAATTAGTATAAAGTGGACTTTTTAAAATATTACCCGCCATTAATATCATTCCTGTTTTTCCGCCCTTTTTTATAAAACCTTCACTATCCAATCGTAATAAGTTTTTTTGTTTTAATGCAGAGTGACAATTATAGCATCTCAATTTTAAGATGGGCATAATGTCATCTTGGTATCTATTATGTTTTACTATTTTAATCGAGTCTTTCCCGTTGGTAATAATTTGGGTTATTTTTTTCGTTTCTTTTTTTAAACTGTCTTGTTCAATCAATGTCTCTTTTTTATCAGATCCCCATAAATAATTTTCGCCGTGTGTGAGGGTGGCACCAAAATGACCTGTAAATATTAATAAAACAATAAGCATTAACACACCCCATTTTTTGTACTCTCTTAAAAAATATACAAGGGCTCCAGTTAAAGCCGTTGCGATGCCTGTCCATTGGTGCTTAAAGATTAACGCGGCATCATATTCTCCGGAATTAGACAATAACCATCCTGCTATACATGCGACAACAGCGCCGATGCTACCTAATAAAAAAGCCAAAGAAATAGGCGTCTTTAAATCGGTCCCGCTGTAATGTTCGTATAGCATCATGAATACACCCATAAACAAAATACCAATAGGCAAATGCACAATAACAGGATGTAAGTGACCAATGAATTCAATCATATGAAAATGAATCAAAATAAATAGTAAGCTTGCTTACAGCAAATTAACCATTAATTAGAAAGCATCAAAATTTAATAGGAAAAAGCCTTTTGAGTAATAGCGCTTCGTTGTTTAAGTATTATTTAGTAAATTGAAGTATCAATATTCACAGCTAAACTGATCCTATGAAACCATTTTTATTAACCTTGCTTGTTTTTATTATTATTGGATGTAATCAACTTCAATTCTCTAATCAAACCGGTGTAGCAGGCTTACCTTATTTAGATGAATCCGAAACAAGATCCATCTCGGCAGAAAATAGAACAGGTGAAAAAGGAGTAGGTGGTATGGCAGTCCCAGATCCGCTAGAACCCTTTCCAGCTGCTTCAGCAAGGGCTGCCGATAGCTTGGGTCAAGGATGGAAAGTAAAACCTTTTTTACGTGTCAATGCTGGTGAAACGGTTACACTTATGGATGTAGAGGGATCGGGCGTCATTCAACATATTTGGATGGTCGAAGGATTAAGTCGTGCCAATATTATAAGAATCTATTGGGATAATGAAACAGAACCTTCGGTTGAAGTACCGGCACCTGATTTTTTTGCAGTAGGTCATGAAAAATTTGCAAGGGTGAATTCGCAGGTGATTATTAATAACCCTGAAAATGCGCTCAATTCTTTTTGGTCAATGCCTTTTAAACATCATGCTAAAATAACTTTTACCAATGACAGTAAAAATGATTTACACCTGCTTGCGTATCAAATTACATATGCATTAAAACCCTTAACTAAAAATATAAGCTACTTTCATGCACAATGGCGAAGAGCCAACTCAAGTGTTCAAAATCCTTATGTTATATTAGACAATGTAAAAGGCAAGGGCCGCTATGTGGGTACTTTTTTAGCATGGACGCAACTCACTTCTAGGGGTTGGTTTGGCGAAGGCGAAGTAAAATTTTATAAAGATGAAGACACACAATATCCTACGATATGCGGTACAGGTACCGAAGATTATTTTTTAGGAAGTTATGGATTTCCGCAGTCTTATACTACTGCATACGCTGGAACCACACTGCCCTTCAAAGACAGCGATAGCCTTCCTAACTACTGGAGTTTATATCGTTGGCATATTCAAGATCCCATCACCTTTAATTCAAAATTAAAAGTGACCATACAATCATTGGGATGGAATGATAAGGGAAAATATCGCTTATTAAATGATGATATTGCATCGGTCGCCTATTGGTATCAAACTGAGCCACATAACCCATTTCCGCCGATGTTACCATTAGAAAAAAGAGCACCTATAAAACATTAAGCTGCTAATAATTCTTTTTTAAATTTAGAGTACTCTTTTTTTGAATTTTTTATAAATTCATCTTCAGAACCTGCATGTAAAAACTGGTAGGATACTCTATTTTTATCTGAACTCGGGATCTTAGTGTGTTTAGGATAAAACTCAATTGAAAATTTCATTAAATCAACAATGATATTAATAGTGCTAATTCCTTTATCAGTAAGTGTGTATAAAAATACTTTTTTGTTAGTAGCATGATTTCGTCTTTCTATCAAGCCATCTGCTGCTAATGATTTTAAACGATCTGCTAATACGCGAGTCGCAATTTTTTCAGGAATATCTAATAATTCTCCATAAGTATGTTTTTTATGGAAAAGCATATTTCTTATAATTAATAATGACCATTTATCACCCACAATATCAACTGCCGTTGCAATGGCACATATAGATCTGAATTTAGTTTTTTTCATAAAATATTAATTTATATCATTTGATTTTCGACAAGCAAATTTAAACAATTTAGTTCTAATGATTGTAGTTCCCCTTTTTTATTTTAAAAGCAAAAATTATTTTTCGTTAGAGTTTTATCTAGAAACAAAAAACATGATGAATGTCATTTCTTTCTTTGCACCTAATTAGGGTAGTTAATTTTTATTGAATATGATATTCAATAAGTTATTGGCCCATCTTCAATAGGAATACTCAAAAGTTCAATCATAAAGAATTTTGGTTTAATTTTAAACTAAATCCAAAATGAAAAAAATAAACCTTCTTCTAATTCCGCTTCTGTTTTTATCCAATCTCCTTTTTTCGCAGGATAAAAAAGTGCCCGTTTTTGTATCTGGAAACGATGGTTTTAAAAGCTATCGTATCCCCGCTATCATAAAAGCACCCAATAATGATTTGCTGGCTTTTTGTGAAGGCCGGGTAAATTCATCAAGTGATTTTGGAAATATAGATATTGTTATGAAACGAAGTACCGACAATGGCAATACATGGTCGCCCATTTATATTGTAGCGAATTATGATTCTCTGCAAGCCGGTAATCCTGCGCCGGTGGTTGATTTGACCGATCCTGCATTTCCAAAAGGAAAAATATATTTATTTTATAATACGGGTAATAATTTCGAAAGCGAAGTTCGAAAAGGATTGGGGGTAAGGGAGGTTTGGTATATAACTTCTATAGATAATGGATTAACATGGAGTAAAGGAGTAAATATTACGACCCAAACCCATCGTCCCAATCAAATTAAATTTAATCCCTTGTATCATTTTGATGAAGATTGGAGATCCTATGCAAATACACCTGGTCATGCATTACAAATCACTTCGGGCTTATATAAAGGACGAATTTATATTCCGGCCAATCATTCTGTGGGCGAACCCAAAAATCACTTTAATGACTATGTTGCACATGGCTTTTATACCGATGATCACGGTCTTAGCTTTAAATTAAGTGAGTCGGTGAATATTCCAGGAAGTAATGAATCTACTGCTGCCGAACTATCTAATAATGGATTACTACTGAATGCTAGAAATCAAAATGGTGAAATAAAATCTAGATTAATTGCAATTAGTCATAATGGAGGTGCCAATTGGGATACTACTTATTTTGATACCCAACTTCCAGATCCAGTTTGCGAAGGGAGCATTTTAAATATTGGTGTAAAAAATAAAAAACAAGTACTTGCTTTCGTTAATGCAGCGGATACTAAAAATAGAAACAACTTAACGCTAAGAATAAGTTTTGATGAAGGTAAAACCTGGGCTAAAAATATTTTAGTAGACGCCTCGACGGAAGAAAAGCAAATGGCTAATAATTCGGCATATTCTGATATTGTTCTACTTAAAAAAAGCAATATTGGTATATTATATGAAAAAGATAATTATTCTAAAATTGTATTCACTGTAGTCAATTGGGAAAAACCATTAAAATAAATTGACCTAATAAAAAAGGGGTAGGTCTTTATAAAGACGTACCCCTTTTTTATAATTTCAAATTTATTACTTGTCGCTTCTTCTTCGAGCTTCTTCGGCTTCCTTATAGATGCGAATCCACGTAAGCGACATGTCAATGATCGCTAATAAAGGGCCTAGAATAATCACCATAATTAATTCCAAACCAGGTGTGTATCCTGTAACCCCATCTAATGAAGATGCTTTTGATCTTTGGTATAATTTGTACAAACAATAAATTGCAGAGAGTATCCAAATACTGATAATTAAATTTTCGCTCATAATTTTTTATATATGCTACAAAGGTAATACAAAGGCCTGTTTTATTTAAAGATTTATTTTACCTGCAGGACGGTTATTTGCACCTATTCTTTTTTGTAAATCATCTCCTAAATCAGCACGAGCTTCTTCCGCTAGTGCCTGTAATTTCTTCATGATATCTGGGTGTAATTCCTTTACATCATAATTTTCACCTGGATCTCTTCTTAAATCATATAAAGCCATAGGCATGGGAACATCTTCGGGTGTTGGGCCTGGTAATCCATTCATACCTGGTAATTGATGTAAATAAGATCGAGATGGATGTTCTAATACCAATTTCCAATTATCAATACGCACCGCTTCTAATGAATTACGACGATAATAATATAAAAATGTTTTTCGAGGACTTGCATTTTTATCTCCTTGTAAAATGGGTAATATGCTTACCCCATCTATTTTTTTATTAGGTAATGCGGTATGCGTAATCGCCGCAATGGTGGGTAAAATATCAATGGTCGAAGCCAATTGATTACTAATTGCATTAGGTTGTATTGTCCCCTTCCATCTTATAATACCTGGTACGCGCTGTCCTCCTTCAAAGGAAGTTCCCTTGCCTTCTCTTAATCCACCAGTGGACCCTGCATGATTTCCAAAATTTAGCCATGGCCCATTATCGCTTGAAAATATAATAATTGTATTTTGATCAAGTCCCGCTTCCTTTACTGTTTTTAAAATGCGACCCACCGATGCATCAATTTCTTGAATCACATCACCATATAAACCTTGCTTGCTTTTTCCTCTAAAAGCAGGTGATGCATTAATAGGTACATGTGGCATTGAATGGGGTAGGTATAAAAAGAATGGCTTGTTTTTATTTTTTTTTATAAAACTTTCGGCGGCAACCGTGTAGTGTTCTGTTAAAGTAGATTGATCCTCCAATGTGTTAATGGGTATCCATTTTTCATTATCCTTCATTACAAACAAAGGAGGCCATTTTGATTTATAGCTGCTGCTGTCTGCTGGCTTGCCATCGTAATTCACCGGCCACATATCATTAGAATAGGGGATGCCAATGTATTCATCGAAACCTTGTTGTAGTGGCAAAAATTGTTTGGCGTCTCCCAAATGCCATTTACCATAAATAGCAGTGGCATAATTTTTTTGTTTCAATAATTCTGCAATGGTCATTTCATCAGCTGCCAATCCTACCTTACTACCCGGTGATAAAGCGCCACTTATTCCAACTCGGTTGGCATAGCAGCCTGTCATGATGGAGGCTCTGGAGGCACTGCATACCGCTTGACTTGACATAAAATTAGTGAAGCGAATTCCCTCGCTTGCCAAACGATCAATATTAGGAGTATTAATATCTAAGGCACCATAACAGGATAAATCGCCGTAGCCCATATCATCCATATAGATCAAAATGATATTAGGCGCAGTAGATTTTTTTTGGGATTGAACCCCAACGCTGATGCATAATAGAAATAATAAACTCGTAATATTTTTCATAATTTATTTTTTTTGAATCAACTTCATTGAGATGACTGCTAAGCGGTTTTTCTCTAATTTATCCACTCTTTGTATTTTCAAAAATAATTTATGCTGACCTTGTTTTACATTTTGCAAATCCAATACAGTTTTACTTAATAAGGAACTTTGTGCATTAGCTAATTTGAGTTCCGCAATCTTATTAGACTTATTCTCACTTGGCTCATCCTGATAAAGTGTAATGATATATCCTTTGTCTAAAGTTTCAGGAATGCCATATGATAATTCAATCGATTTAATATCATCTAAATTGAAATTAGAAAATTCCAACCATCCCTCCTCTCCATTTAAAAAAGCAGCGCGATATTCTTTCCAATTATTGACATTCACCCTAGTAGCCATATTATTACTTGACATATTTATTAAGGCACTGCGTAAAGTGATACTATTGGAAGCACTGAGTGGTTTAATACCTATGCCTCCCTTGTCGGTGTAACTTGCTGTAATTTGCATTAAATTTTCTGGGCCCATATCTTCGGCAGATGCGATAATATTTCCTTTAGAAGGTAAGCTTGCTTCTTTCTTTTTATTGACACTTAAAATCCAATCAATAATCAAGTCTAATTCTTCCTGCTTAAGATTCGGATGTGCGGCCATCGCTACTGCGCCCCAAACACCACTACCGCCTTTTATTATTTTATTAGATAAGTATGTTTTATTTTTTAAGTCATTCTTATATTTATCTGAAATCATAGCAAAGGAAGGTCCAATCGATTTTTCCGCTTCCTTATGACAGGATTTACAATCTAAAGTGGCTACTAAATTTTTGCCTTCCATTAATGCTGTCATTACTTGGTGTCCCACTACTTGTGCCTTATCGGGCCCACTTAAGTAATCTACTTTTACATAAATAGATTTATTATCAATTCCTCCTTTTTCGGTGGAACCATCTTCCTTGTCCTTAATATTTACCATATAAGGAATGGGCGCACCAGGATAATAAAAATGATCATTCCCAGTTAATTTTATTTCAACTGCTGGAGATTCGTTACCTGCATAAATTTTAATGACCTCGCTTTTCGTGATAGCACCCTTTGCATCTTGGACAGCAACGGACACGGCATATTCTCCTGCTTTATTAAAAGTGAATGGCGTTGCATTTGTTTTTGTTTTTTTGATTTGATTACCAAAACTCCAAATATAAGTTAGTGCATCACCATCCGCATCAGTCGATCCTATTGCATCTGCCTGAATGGTAAATGGAATAGCGCCATTTAATTTATTGATATGAATACTTGCCTTAGGTGCTCTATTGCCACCATTATAATCAATTCTAGAAAGTGCCGCATCTGCATTTTTTGAAAACCAACCAGATCCATATTCAAGCACATAATATCTTCCATCAGGACCTACTTCAATATCTATTTCACTATTAAATTTAGTGTTGGGCATAAAAGGTTCCATTTGCTGATAATTCCCAGCCTCGTCCATTGAAACCAATTTTAACCAACCTCTAATCCATTCATAAAATAATAATTTTCCATTAAAATAGGCCGGGTATCTTGTTTCCTTAGGATAAAATTCAGGATAATAGATGGGCCCTGCCATTGCGTTTCTACCTCCCGAACCTACTTCAGGAAATTCAGGAGAATTGGCATAGGGATACCAGATGAACGCTGGACTTACAGGAGGTAACTCAACTAATCCTGTATTATTTTTTGATAGGTTCATTGGTTTTTGGGGATCAAAGAAATCTCCAACCACACCTGTTGTATAATCAAATTGACGATATGGATAATTTCCTCCAATAAATAAAGGGTATCCAAAATAACCGGCTTTGCGTGCTTGATTTAATTCATCATATCCGCGTGGACCTTTCTCACTCATTTTATTTTCACCTGCATCAGGTCCCACATCGCCCCAATATAAAAATCCATTTTTTCTGTCTATCGAAATACGATAAGGATTTCTTGTACCCATTGCATAAATTTCAGGTCTGGTTTTTGGTGTGCCTGGTTTAAAAAGATTTCCTTCGGGAATGCTATAAGTGGCGTCTGAATTTATTTTTAATCTTAAAACCTTTCCGCGTAAATCGTTGGTATTACTTGATCCTCTTCGACCATCATATTGTTCAAATCCAGCACGATTGTCAATGGGTCCATATCCTTCCAACACATATTTTGAATTAGGTTGATCAAATGGAGTGGTATTGTCGCCTGTTGAAACAAACAAAGTTCCATCTGGTCCAAATGAAAGAGAACCAGCTGTGTGACAACAAATATCTCTTGTAGTGCCTACATCAATGATCTTTTTTTCAGAGGATCTATCTAATATTCCATTTTTCAATACAAAACGAGATAACCGATTGGCTGCAGTATCCTTGGTTGCATAAAATAAATAAACAAAATTATTTTTTGCATAATTTGGATCAGCAGTAACACCAATTAATCCTTCCTCTGCATTGACTCCCTTCGCATTTGATTTATGATACACATCCAGCTTTGCTACTTGTGTTACTTTTTTTGTGAGGTGATTGTAAAACATCACTTCTCCTTTGCGTTGTACAATTAGTATATCTAAATTAGGGAGTATCGCCATTTCTGTAGGCTCATCAAACATGCCACCCGCTAATATATTTTTTGTAAAACGATCTTCCTCAGGAACTAAATTTGATTTTACTTTTGAATAATTTAGTTTAACATTATTTCCAATAGCATATTTTATTCCACCTAAAAGATGTTTCAAATACAATGGATCGCTATAGGACTCATCAGTATGCCCAAGCTCTGTATAAAAAGCCCTGCCTCCGTCATAATCATGATACCATGCCATTGGGTGATTAATGCCATTGCTTCCACCCACATATGATTTTTCATCTATACTTATAAGCACTTTTACTTCACTACCTGGTGCAGTTTTAAAATTATACCACTCATCGAAGCGCTCCCAAATAGCAGGAAGATGTGCCGTGCTTGGATGTGTATTGTCGTTGATGACTAATTTTGCTTTTTGTTGGTCAGGGTGACTTTTAAAATAAGCACCCGATAATTTTCCATACCAAGGCCAAGTATATTCGCAATCGGTAGCCGCATGAATTCCAACATAACCACCACCCGCTTGAATGTACCTTTCAAATACAGCTTGTTCAAAATTATTTAATACATCCCCTGTTGTACTTAAAAAAACAACAGCGCTGTATTTTTTTAAACCCTCTTCGGTAAATACAGCCGTACTTTCGGTCGTATCTATTTTAATATTGTTTTCAGATCCTATTTTTAGTAGGGCTAATTTAGCTACTTCAATCGAACTGTGTCGGAAGGCTGCTGTTTTTGAAAAGACCAATACGCGGGTTTGCGCATTCACTTGCATTGTCAAAGCCAGCATCAAGGCGAATAAAACTGTTTTCATTGGATTCATAGTATTTAATATAGATTTAATTGAATGCCGTTTTAGATTCAATTTCAAGATTGAATTTAATGATTTTCTGATGAAATTCAGACCCTTCTAGCAGCTTATTTCATGATGCACATAGTCGTATGGTTAGGTTCAACCCTTTTACTTTGAAACCCATTAGCCCCAAGCGAAGAGGAAATGAGTATTATTCATATGATGGCAAAAAAAATCCGGTGGCTTACAAGCCACCGGATTCATAATTTTATCGTCCTAATTATACTCTGTAAAAATCTGCTTTCCAATGTTGGATGGCTAATTTAATATCCTTGTTACTTAAATTTTCTTTTATTGCTCTATCTACTAAGGTGACGAATTCATTATCGGGTGCAAATCGAAGTGCAATGATTTGTTGAATTTTTAATTCTGCAGGAAATAATTTTCCTGTTAATACATAGTAGCGTAAATTTTCATCTGCACGAATGGCACGATCTTGTGCTTTTAAAGGAAACGTGCGTATATAAATCCATAATACCGCCAAAATAAATGCAGTTAAAGTTAATAGGGAAGCTAAATACTTATTATCTGGAGTAGCGCGACATAAATAATTAATAGAACCTCCTAATAAAGCAAGTATAGACAACATGCCAATATAATGAAAACCGGGAACCATTTTAGCATGGTTCTTAAAATTTTGTTCTTGCATAATTTTTATTTTTGTATTTTAAGACCGTAAGTTACACTATTTATACTTCTTTAAATCTAAATCCTGGAAATCAAAGCTAAAATCAGTTAAGGGAGAAATGGCTTTCATCTTTAACCCCAAAGGCTTTCCAGCCGCATCCGTATTAAAAATTAAAAAAGCATCCGCATCTAAACTTCGATCATTCCATTTTACAATGAGTGTATTGTTATTGTAGGGAAATACTTCTCCAATAAGACGAGGCGACCTTTTTGATTGAAACCAGGTTTTACCTTCTTTGGTTGTAATATTTATTTCTCCAAACCATTCATCTATATACGCGCCTAAAAAAGGTGCCATATCATAATGACCAAGTGTTGCTTTTATTTTTTCTTCTATATTTTTTGCAACCTCATTACTCATTTTGTTTGCATTCGTTTCATTTGCGATGACACGATCGTGTAAAATTTTAACCCAATCATAACCTGTAACACCTATATAACTATCTTTTATGGTAGCACTAATCGCACTAAAAGCAGCACCTACTTGTTGATTGGTAAAAACAATAATTCCTAATTTAATGTCAGGAAACATCATTACTTGTGTAACAATTCCAGCTAAGCCGCCTGTATGAGATACTTGCTTGTATCCTTTGATATCATTCAAACCCCAGCCTAGACCATAAGCTGCAAAATGGCTATTATAAGGCGCAGATGTAAATACGGGTTGTATGGTTTGTGATGACCACATTTCCTCGTGCACTGTTTCACTAAACAAGGTATTTTGTAAACGATCACCATATTTTCCATGATTCATTTGCATAGTTATCCATTTACTTATATCGGTGATATTACTCCAGATGCCCCCTGCTGCGTTCGCAGTTTCACTCCAATAAATATCTATTGCTTCTACTTTTCCATTAATAGGGGCATGAGGTATAATGCTGTTTCTTGTATCTTTTAATCTAGAAACAGAAGCTGCAGTTGCATTCATTCCTAGTGGCTTCATAATTTTTGTTTCAACAAAATCTTCCCAGGACATCCCTGCTACTTTTGCAATCACTTCGCCCGCTACAATATATAAATTATTATCATAGTCATACTTTGTTCTAAAACCTGAAACTTGTTTCAAATACCGAAGATTATGAATAATATCATTTTTTGTAAAATCACTTCCATTAGGCCACATCATTAAATCTCCAGCACCTAATCCTAGACCACTTCTGTGGGTTAATAAATCACGAATGGTAAATTCATTGCTTACATATGGGTTGTATAGTTGAAAGTCAGGAATATATTGAATCACTTTGTCGTCCCATTTAATTTTTCCTTCATCTACTAACATTCCTAAAGCAGCTGTTGTAAAAGCTTTTGAGTTAGATGCAATTCCAAATAAGGTATTGGCATCTACCTTTGTTCCTGTTCTTAAATTTGCAATACCATATCCTTTTGCATGAATTAATTTTCCATCTTTTACGACACCCACTGCAATACCTGGCACATCAAAGGTTTTTAATACCAACTCGGTTAAGGAATCAATTTGTTTTTCACTAATTGGTTTTATTTTTTGCGCTTGTATCAATGGCATTTGAATCATTGCACATAAGATGAGTACAAGCGTTTTTTGTAGGTTCATTTTCATAAGTATATTTTTACTTATTAAAAATAGACAATATTTAATACACCTGTTTAGGAAACAGTATAAAATAGGCTGTATCTATTATAAGTGGTAGTAGTGTGCAATCAAATGATCAAGCTGTATCGAGCTTAGGTTAAAGCTTCAAATAAAATTTCCACCGGATGTAAGGCTATTTTTTGCGCCCCATCTTTAATTTGATGTCGACAACTGGTACCTGGCGCTGCGATGAGGGTATCGCTTAATTGCGTTCGAACAGTAGGGAGTAAAACCAATTCTCCTATTTGCATTGATAAATCATAATGCTCTTTTTCATATCCAAAGGATCCTGCCATTCCACAACAACCAGAAGGGATAAGCTCTACCTTATAATTTTCAGGAAAGGATAATATATTTTGTGTGGGTGCCATAGAGGCAATCGCTTTTTGCTGACAATGACCATGTAATTTTATCAACTTTGGTTTTGTTGTGAATGATTCTTTTTTAATATTTCCTTTTGTTATTTCATTCGCAATAAATTCATCTATTAAAAATACATTTTTTGATAAGGCTTGAGCAGTGTCTACATTTTGATCATAGGCCAAATCGGGGTACTCATCTCTAAATGTTAGAATGGCCGAAGGCTCTATACCAATCAATGGTATGTCAGCACTTACTATTTTGCCTAAAAGTTCAATATTTTTATTTGCAATTTTTTGCGCTTGTCTTAATAAACCTTTTGATAGCCAAGCTCTGCCGCTTTCTACCTGTGTTGGTAGTAAAACCTCATAGCCTAATTTTTCTAATAACAAAACTCCTTTTTTACCAATTTCAGCATCGTTATAATTGGTGAATTCATCACAAAAGAGATACACCTTTTTATTTCCTTTAGTATTTGCTGATTTGTAATTTTTATGAAACCAATTTTCTAAAGTAACCGTTGCTATTTTAGGTAATGATCTTTTAATAGCAAAGCCAGATAATTTTTTAATGAGGGTGCTTGTAAATGAATTGGATATTAAAAAATTATACAAACTAGGTACCATAGAAGCCAGTTGAGCAGATTGAGTAAAATGTGCTATTAATTGAGATCTAAAGGGCACCCCATTTGCATCATAATACTGTTGTAAAAATTCTGCTTTTAACTTAGCCATATCCACATTCGACGGACATTCTGATTTACATGCTTTACAGCTTAAACATAAATCCATGACCTCATAAATTTCTTTATGATCAAATCGATTTACTTTATCCGATTGAGTTAAAAATTCTCTTAAAATATTGGCGCGCGCACGTGTGCTGTCTTTTTCATCTCTTGTCGCCATAAAAGAGGGGCACATCGTGCCACCAGATAAATGCGTTTTTCGACAATCTCCCGAACCATTGCACTGCTCGGCATGTTGTAAGATATCTTGTTGATGAAATCTAAATATACTTGTAAAGGTAGGCGTAAATTGAGCTGGCGCATACCTTAACATCGTATTCATAGGAGGGGTATCTACAATTTTATTTGGATTAAAGATATTATTTGCATCCCAAGTATATTTTACATTCTTTAATAGCGCATAATTTTTTTCACCTACCATTTGCTGTATAAATTCTCCTCTTAGTCGCCCATCTCCATGTTCTCCACTCAATGAGCCTTGGTATTTTTTTACAAGGGTTGCCACTTCCTGTGCTATGGTTCTAAACAATGCATTTCCTTCAACTGTTTTTAAATTTATAATAGGACGCAAATGAATTTCACCCGATCCTGCATGCGCATAATGCACTGCATGTAAATTATGTTTTACTAAAATAGCATTAAAGTCTCTTATGTAATTAGGTAAATCAACGACGTCTACTGCCGTATCTTCAATAACAGGTACTGCTTTTTCATCTCCAGGCAAATTACCAAGTAGTCCCAAACCCGCTTTGCGCAAGGTCCATATCTTTTTTGTATCCTGTCCAAATAAAACGGGAAAGTGATATCCTAAACCTGCTTCGCGCATATCGGCAGCCACTTGATCTGTGATCTGTGTAATTTCTTCACGTGTTTTTTTTGTAAACTCTATTACTAATATAGCACCAGGATCCCCTTGTACAAAAAATCTATTTTTACTTTGTTCAATATTTTCTTTGGTACATTCTAATATATAGTGATCAATTAATTCGCTTGCAGTGGGCTTGTATTTTAATCCAATTAAATTCGCACGCAATGCTTCATCAATACTATTAAAATGCACACATAACAAACCAACTTCCTTTTCGGGCAAAGGATTTAGATGCAATTTTATTTCAGTAATAAACGCCAGTGTACCTTCTGATCCAGCGATAAGAGAACAAAAATTAAAATCTTCACCACCCGCTGTAAAGGGTGCCATATCTACTAATATATCAATTGCGTATCCGGTATTGCGTCTTTCAACTGATTTTTTAGGAAATTCTTTTTTTATTTCTACTTGGTTATCATACTGACTCAACATACTTCTTGTGCTTTTGTAAATTGACCCCTCGAGTGTGGGCAATTCACATTTTGCATGAAAGTCATCTAATGATAAGGATTTAAAAACCACTTCAGTTCCATCACTCAAAAAAGCAGTCACTTCCATTAAGTGCTCTCTTGTACTTTTATATACCACCGAATTGGAACCACATGAATTATTGCCTACCATTCCTCCCATCATAGCTCGATTGGCTGTTGAGGTCTCTGGTCCAAAATATAATCCGTGATCGTGTAAAAATAAATTCAATTCATCACGGATCACACCAGGCTCAACGCGCACCCAAGATTCCTTTGCATTGAGCTCAATTATTTTAGTAAAATGTTTTGAAACATCCACAATAATACCACTCCCTACTACCTGTCCAGCCAAGGAGGTCCCAGCGGTACGAGGAACTAAATTTGTCTGATGTTCATTCGCAAATTGTATTAATGTAAGAATGTCATTTTTTGATTTGGGAATGGCAACAGCTAAAGGCATTTCTCGATACGCAGATGCGTCGGTCGCATAAAGCGTTCGCATCGTGGTATCATAATATAAATCGCCCTGTAATTGTGTTGATAGTTTTTGCAGTTTCCCCTTCATTACCCTAATTAAATTTAGACACTAAATGATGCTCCAAATTTACTTATTTATTGCGTATAATTAAAAAGTAAAACCCAATCTTTAGTTGATAAAGATTGGGTTTTTATAAGCTAATTGACTTCTATTTAATCCAAACGGCGCCTATACCGGCATCCCAGAGTTGCTTGTTTAAATCGGGAATTAAACCATCCTTTAATTCAAGTGCCCTTGCTTTTAGGCTTTCCCATTGTGTGTTGTATTCCTTTAACAAATCAAGTGAAGGTTGATTTACCCTTGGTATATCACTTTCAGTTTGATTGATCATAAATAAATAATTAGCAGTGAATTTATTGGGAAAATTTTCAACATCGTCATATGCAGTTGATTTTCGTTGAATCATATCTTCATCCCATGCAATTAATTTTTTTATTAGTTCTTCGCCTGCTGTTTTTACATTAGCATATTTAGATGCTGTAGGTAAATTTTTGATAACTGATTCTAATTGATTTTTACTCTCATACAATGCATTGATCAATTGATGCATGGTAATCACTTCAGCTTCCATCTGTTTCATTAAAGCATCATACTCTTTATAATCATTTACCCCCATTGCATATAATGGATTGGCTAAAATAGTTGCTGTTGTATTCGAAGCTTTTTCGCCGACCGTCATTGTTACGATATAATTCCCCGGACTTGCTTTATGCCCCTTATAACTACTTTCAATATAAACTCCAGGAATTGCAGGAATAGTTGGGTAGCGCATATCCCAAACAAAACGATTCAGTCCTTTATTATTTGTTAGCGTTGGCTCTTTAGCACTTCGACGTCCGCTTCCACTTATTTTATTTCCACCTTCTTTTTTAGAACTAAATTTTCGAACTAAATTTCCTGTTTCATCTTTTATTTCAAGTTTTACTTCCTCGTTTTCCTTTAAAGTTGGAAGCTGATAATACATCACCACCCCCGATGCTGGATTCACGCCATCCAATAACTTAGCGCCTTTGAATTCGTCATTATTTTGATCTAATTCACTATAACCTATAGCTAAATAGGTTTGACTAGGTTGATATAATATAATATTATTGGTATCCTTTTTATATTGTCTAAATAAATCCAAATCATCTAAAATCCAAAATGATCTACCAGATGTGGCAGCAATTAAATTATTTTGGTGAATGCGTAAATCAGTAATAGGCGTATTGGGTAAATTTAACTGAAAGGGCATCCAATTTTTACCGCCATTTCTTGACATGTACATTCCTATCTCCGTTCCGGCAAATAATAAATCTTTTACTTTAGTATCTTCTCTTACCACTCTAGTGAAAGCATTATTAGCGATACCATTGTTTATTTTAGTCCAAGATTTACCATAATCTGTTGTTTTATATAAACCTGGCGTATAATCATCAAACTTAAAACGTGTTGTAGCAATATATGCAGTGGCATTATCAAAAGGAGATACTTCAATTGCATTAATTAAACATTCGGCTAATCCTGGAGGGGTTATATTTTTCCATGTAGTTCCTCCATCCTTTGTGATATAAACAAATCCATCATCGCTACCTGTATAGATGACCCCCTTTTCATTAGGGGATTCTATTACGTAACTTAATGTTCCATAATTTTCAGCGCCCACTGCTTCATTGGTATAAGGTCCACCTGGTTTTCCTTGTTTAGATTTTTCGTTTCTTGTTAAATCAGGAGAGGCTTCTGTCCATGTTTTTCCCATATCTCTTGTTCTCAATAATAATTGCGCCCCATGATAAAATGTATTGGGCTCATGCTTGCTCCAAATAATGGGAGCATTCCAATTAAATCTATACTTATCATCTTTTGCATCCTTACCTAAATATTGAATCGGAGCAGCCATGATATTCGTACTGCCTTTTGATTTTGTATCCAATACTTCAATCGTTCCTTGATAACTTCCTCCAACTACATATCTTGGATCATCAGGATTAAAAGCTAAGAAAGCACTTTCACCTCCAGCAGAAGCACTCCAGTTGGTTACATTGATCCCGCCACCAAAGGATCTGCTTGCAATTTTTACCGAACTATTATCTTGTTGTCCTCCATAAATATTATATGGAAATTCATTATCTACATTAATTCGATAAAATTGTGCAGTAGGCATATTATTTTGACTACTCCATGATTTACCTCCATTAAAAGTAATGGCAGCGCCTCCATCATCTGCAATAATCATGTTATTGCTATTACTTGGGTTAATCCATAAATTATGATAATCGCCATGCGTAGCAGATATATTTTCCCAAGTTTTTCCTCCATCTGTTGATTTTAAAGCCGGCGCATTCATAACGTACAATGTATTTTCGATAATAGGATCGGCAAATACTTCAATATAATACCAAGCTCTTCCAATGATGCGATGATCACTAGTGGCCTGACTCCAAGTTTTTCCTGCATTCTCTGAAACATACATTCCACCTGCTTCTTTGCTAAAATCACTTTCAATTAATGCATACACTTTTTCGGAATTAGCACGACTAACTGCTATTGCCATCTTTCCCATTTCTTTTGGTAAACCGTCTACCATTTTATTCCATGTATCGCCGCCATCTGTTGATTTATACAAAGCACTTCCAGGGCCACCGCTGATTACCTTCCAAGGTAAACGACCATGTTCCCACATGGCTGCATATAATACAGATGGGTTATTCATATCCATTGATAATTCTGCACAACCTGTTTTTTCATCTATATATAATACTTTATTCCAAGTGCTTCCGCCATCTATGGATTTATAAATACCACGATCCTTTGAATTATTGGTCAATGAACCTTGCGCAGCTACAAAAACAATATTTGCATTTTTAGGATCAACTACAATGCGCGCAATATGATGTGTTGCTTCTAATCCGATGGGTTTCCAAGTTTTTCCTGCATCTGTACTTTTATACATGCCATCTCCATGATGTGTCATAACGCCACGAATGGCGTGTTCTCCCATTCCAACATATACTACATTGGGATCGCTTTCTGCAACTGCAATACCACCCACCGTAGCAGTTTTAAAAAAGCCATCAGAAATATTTTTCCAACTGATTCCCATGTCTTCCGTTTTCCATAATCCACCACCCGTAGTGCCCATATAATATACCATGGGGCTGCCCACTACTCCCACTGCAATATTAGAGCGTCCGCCACGAAAGGGTCCAATACTTCGCCATTTCACAGATTGAAATGTTTTATTTAATTCCTGTTGGAGTGAATCATTAGGTGTTTGAGCTGTTATCCATGGCGTAATGAATAATAATAAGCTACAACGCAAAAGTAATTTTATCATATGAGGTTTATTTTAAAGTATTCTTCCTTTTTTATACACTAATTTAATACAATTTATTCTACTTAGAAGGTGGTATGTAATCAAAGGGCAGTAGGTATCCAATTTTTTCGGACCAACTCCAATATCCTGATAGTAGTAAGTTGGTAGGTTCATAATAAGTGCCATTGGGATACACTAAAAGCGGTATCTTTTTCATGAGTGTAATTTCAGATACATTACCCTGATTGCTGTTAATGTAATATCTATTATAGTAATTAGACACTTTATTATTAAAATAAGTTACTTGTAAATAATTTTTAAAAAATAGACCTGCTGTATTTTGACTTTCGACATAAGCAATACTATCAGCAGGAAGCTTATCACTAATTAGTTCATATTTTACGGGTTTAGTGTTATCGTAATTAGTGGCGCCATCAATTACAATATCTTGTCCGCCTAAATTAATAGTCTTGACCATTCTTCTAATTTCAAAATTGTTTTCCTTCAATGTATTTGTAAATAAACTTCGCATAAAGTGCATAACCGATCCCTTATAAATCTCTGCTCTTTTGTTGATCACTTTTTTGGTTTCACTATTTTTTAATGGTTCAAATAAGGGGTATCCTTGAAAAATAATTCGACTGTTCATAAAATCATATTGAAATTCACTCAAGTCGTAGCGCAATAGATAGCCCAATTTTTTATTTTGTATCAGTATGGTTTCATTTGCAAAAGCACTAAGTACACTATCCCTTTTTTTGAATTGAAAATGAATCACTTCTGGGTTTAAAATTTTGCAATCAGTACTTATTGGAGTCGTACCAATAAATTGGCTTAAAAATATATTACCCCAAACTTTCCATCCATTTTTTATATAAGTTCTTAATACTACATCGGGTAAGTCATTCGATTTGGCAGACATGGTGATGTTTAAAAAATCTAATGGCGCACTGGAATTCATAGGGACATTTTTGATATCATATCCCATGATAGATAAGATTAATTCAAATTGTCCAGTAGCCCTAGTAGTCAGAATAAAATTTCCTGTTGCATCAGTTCTTGTTCCGCTAGAAGAATTGCTGATATATACGCTGACATTATCAATAGGCATATTTGTTTCCTTATCAACCACTTTTCCTTTGATGGTGATTTGAGCGAATAAGGGGAGCGCCCCTAATAAAAAACTATATAATAAGATATATCTCAATGTCATTTGCTTGATGTATCAAAAATACAAAAGTTAATCACTTCATGATGTTATTTTATTGCCTAAATTGTAGCTTGAAGTCCTTATAAATAAAAAAGTCTTTATTACTAAGCTTATGTTCAAAAATATACTTGTTGTTTTTCTTATTCTTTTTGCCATACCAATGCAGGCTCAAAAAAAAGTTACGAAGTCGGTAAAAAAGCCAATACCCAAAACAGTCATAGTTGAAGCGCCAATAAAGCCGCCACTGAAGCTTTGGTATGATGCGCCTGCGCAATACTTTGAGGAGTCCTTGGTCTTAGGTAATGGACAACAAGGGGCTACCGTTTTTGGTGGCATCTCGACCGATAAAATTTATTTAAATGATTTAACACTTTGGTCAGGAGAACCAGTGAATGCGAATATGAATCCACAAGCCTATAAAAATTTACCCGCAGTGCGTAAAGCACTTGCTGAAAAAAATTATAAAAAAGCGGGCGAACTCATTAAAAAATTACAAGGTAAATTTTCCGAATCCTATGCGCCATTGGGCACATTGTATCTTGATTTTAATGATGATCCTTATATCAGCGATTATTATCGCGAATTGGATTTGAATCAAGCCATTGCAAAAGTGAAAACGGAATCTAATTCAAATACCATCGAAAGAGAATATTTAGTTTCGAATCCTGATAAAATTTTTGCCATTCATTTAAAAAGTAAAAAAGTGGGGGCATTGGGTTTTACCATTCGCTTTGAATCATTATTATTACATACGACATCTGCTACAAATAATTTATTACAAGCCAATGGTGTAGCGCCTGTCAAGGCAGATCCAAGTTATGTTCAAAAAAAGCGTAATTCAATTTTATTTGATAAAAAAAGAGGAACAAAATTTGCAGCTAATATTCAAATTAAAACTAGTTCGGGAAAAATTACCAATACCGACTCTACTTTAACTTTAGCAAATGCAAGCGAAGCAACTATTTATATTTCAATGGCAACTAGTTTTAATGGTTTTGATAAAGACCCTGCCACACAAGGCTTAAATCAAAATGCCATTGCACAATCACAATTAACAAAAGCCATAAATGTTGGATGGGATGAAATTAAAAATAAACATGTCAAAGATTATCAAAATTATTTTAATAGAGTAGCTTTAAAATTAGACGGTCTACAAGCTTCCAATATACCTACTAACGAAAGATTAAAACGATATGCTAAAGGGGAATCCGATCCTTATTTAGAAACCCTATATTTTCAATACGGCCGTTATTTATTAATTAGTAGTTCTCGTACAACAGCTGTCCCTGCTAATTTACAAGGCTTATGGAATTCCTACTTGCAGCCACCTTGGTCAAGTAATTATACCATGAATATTAATGCTGAAGAAAATTATTGGTTAGCTGAAAACACCAATTTATCTGAAATGCATCAGCCGTTTTTACAATTTTTAAATAATTTATCGACCACAGGAAAAATTACTGCAAAAACATTTTACAATATGCCAGGATGGGTTTCGCATCATAATTCTGATATATGGGCTATGTCAAATCCAGTAGGTAATTTTGGTGATGGTGATCCTAGCTGGGCGAACTGGCCCATGGGGGGCACTTGGGCGTCGGCGCATTTATGGGAACATTACTTATTTACTCAAGACGCTACTTTCTTAAAACAAAAAGCATATCCCCTTATGCGAGGCGCTGCTGAATTTTGCTTGGCTTGGTTAATTAAGGATTCGGCAGGTCAATTTATTACTTCTCCATCCACTTCTCCCGAGAATAGTTTTATCACCAATACAGGATATCGAGGTAACACTTTATTTGGCGGCACTGCCGATCTTGCTATGATTCGTGAATTATTTTTAGATGTCATTGCTGCACAAAAAATATTAAAAAATGATACTGCCTTTGCATCAAGTATAAATAATGCGCTTAATAATTTGCATCCTTATCAAGTTGGTAAAGCAGGTAATTTACAAGAATGGTATTATGATTGGCAAGATGTGGAACCACAACATAGACACCAAAGTCATTTATATGGACTATATCCTGGTACACACGTTACTGTTCAAAATACACCATTGATTGCGGCAGCTGCAAAAAAGACTTTAGAAATTAAAGGAGATGAAACGACAGGTTGGTCAAAAGGTTGGCGCATCAATTTATGGGCAAGATTAAAAGACGGGGAACATGCTTATAAAATGTATCGAGAATTATTAAAATATGTTCCAGCAGATGAAACGAAGGAAAATTATACCAATATGGGTGGCACTTATCCCAACTTATTAGATGCACATCCACCCTTTCAAATTGATGGTAATTTTGGAGGGGCAGCAGCCGTAGCAGAGATGTTAGTTCAATCCAATGCTGACTACATTGAGTTATTACCTGCTATTCCAAAAGCTTGGCAATCCGGGTCAGTAAAGGGTTTAAAGGCAAGAGGTAATTATGAAATTGATATGACTTGGAGTAAAGGACAAGTGACCAATGTAAAAATAAAATCAACCACCAACACAACCGCTCAGGTTTTAATGAACGGTAAAATGGCAACAATAAAAACGAATGAAAAATAACTTCCTTAAAAAATACGGACTAGTGGTTTTTTTATTAGTTCATTTTTCAATGGGTTTATGGGCACAAGTAAATCCATTTGAAAAAGAAATTATTGCATTTTCAAAATCAGATTCGATGGTGTCTCCTTTACAAGGAAAAATTGTTTTTGTGGGTAGCTCCTCTTTTGCTAAGTGGAAGGACATCAATCAATATTTTCCAGGCTATGCCATCATTAATAGAGGGTTTGGGGGGTCTACTTTGCCAGATGTTATTCAATATGCGGATGCAACCATTTTAAAATACAAGCCTAAGCAAGTCGTTATTTATTGTGGTGAAAATGACATCGCTAGTAATGATACGATAACGCCAGCAATAGTATATGAGCGTTTTTTGATTTTATTTAATATCATTCGTAGTCAATTAGGTCAAAAGACCAATATTGTATTTATATCCTTAAAGCCCAGCATCTTACGATGGCATTTGGAGGCTAAAATGGTACAAGCCAATGAGCTGATTTCAGCTTTTTTAGCAAAGCAATCCAATACTCAATTTATTGACATTCATACTCCAATGTTACAATCAGATGGCACGGTGATGAAAGATATTTTTATTGCTGACCACCTTCATATGAATGAAAAAGGCTACGCAATATGGCAAAAACAGCTTGCTCCTCATCTTTTGGTTAAATAAGTAGGTATCTATTGCGTATCTTCAACTAACAAATAAAAAATAACATGAAAAAATTTATTTTGATTGGGTTGGTATTATTATCTACCACCGTACAATCGCAAAAAAAACAATATATCCTTACAGGTGATGTAAGTAAAGTGAAGGAGACCATTTCTAAGGTTTACTTATCTTATTATTTTAATGGCATATCCACACAGGATAGTGCTGTTGTAGTAAATGGTAAATATACTTTAAAGGGTACTTTAGCAGAACCAACATTGGCTAACTTACGTGCTTCTTATAAGGCGGATACTGCTAGCAAGACCAAGCGAATGATGTCATATAAAAAAGATGTGACTCCTATTTATCTGGAGAATTCTATGATTAAAGTGAATAGTGTAGACTCTTTTGCCAACGCAACTATTATAGGTTCAAAAGCACATATAGAGTATAAAAAATTAAACAGTTTTACCAAACCAGTAACCGATAAAATTGAAATACTAAGTGCAGCTTATAATGACTTGTATAAAAAGAAAGATCAGGCGGGTATGAAAAAATTAGATGAAGAATATGATAAGTTAGACGCCGAAATGAAAGTAAAACAAAAAGCATTTGTTTTAGCTAATTTAAATTCTCCTATTGTGATGTATGCGTTTAGTAATTTTGCCGGGTACAGTATTAAGGCAGACGAAGTAGAGCCTATATTTTTAAAAGTACCTTTAGCTATTCGTAATTCTGTAAAAGGAAAAGAGATGGGCGATAAAATTGCTATTGCTAAAAAAACAGGTATTGGCAAACCAGCGATGGATTTTACTCAAAACGATACAGCTGGGGTAGCCGTATCGCTTGCCTCCTTTAAAGGTAAATATGTGCTGATTGATTTTTGGGCTAGCTGGTGTGGTCCTTGCAGACAAGAAAATCCGAATGTGGTTATAGCTTTTGCAAAGTATAACACAAAAGGGTTTACAGTATTGGGTGTTTCATTAGATCAACCTACAGGTAAAGACAGATGGTTGGAAGCCATCCATAAGGACAATTTAACTTGGACCCAAGTGTCGGATTTAAAATATTGGAAAAATGAAGTAGCGGTGATGTATGGTATACAAGCAATACCTCAAAATTATTTAATCGATCCTAAAGGAATCATTATAGGAAAGGATTTACGAGGAGATGCTTTAAATGAAAAATTAGCTGAACTATTTAAATAAAAAATAAATAGTTTTAAAATAGTTAAGGAGTAATAATAACATCAAATAAAATTTAGGTGTTTTTATTACTCCTTTTTATTTTAGTTTAACCAATCGTATTTTTTTGGATTCAATGCAGAAGGAGCCCAGCTCTCAAAAAATTCAATTACTTTTTCTTTACTATAATTAGCATCTTTTTCTACGTAACTGCTGTTTTGAGTGTGTAATCTTTTTCCTTTTGCATCTAATATGACAAAAACAGGAAATCCAAATCGAGCTGGATATTCATATTTTTCCTGAATACTTTTATTTTTATTTTCCTTAGAATAATTAACATGCACTACAATGTAATTCGCTTTGATAATAGAATCTATTTTAGCATCACTTGTGGTGAAGGCATTAAATCGAGCACACCATATACACCAATTGCCACCCATTTGTAAAAAAATATGCTTGCCTTCCTTGGCAGCTAATTTTTGTGCAACTTTTATTGCAGAATCTACATTCTCATATGGATTATATAAGTTGAATGTTTTCATGTCTACATCCGCTTTGGGTTTTGCGATGGCGACTGCTTGTGCTTGAGTTGTTTGAGCACTCACTTGTAAACTGCCAATAAGTAAAAAGAGGATCAATATATTTTTCATAACACTTGTATTTAATTTGTAATTTAATGCTTTTCACTTAAAATGCTTATGCTATTTTTCATTTCCTTAATTTAGAACTGCCCCCTTTATAAATTGACAGACCATAAGGCGCATCATTCATGTAAAAAACGGGAGATAATTAGTATTTGATAACTAAAAATTTTAAATTGAGCTTGCTCATCAGCAGCGCCTAAAGAGCAGCCTACTTTTAATATAAATTTAAATAAATGCGTAAGATTATTTTTCTTTTAAGTTTCGTTTTGTTAAGCTCTTTTTTTTCAATTGCCCAGAACGTACCTAGTCCAAAATCACATTTTGGGTTTGAAATTGGCGATAATTATCATTTGGCCAATTTTACACAAACGGAGCAGTATTTAAAAAAAGTTGCAGTTAGTTCTAAAAAAGTAAAATTGCAAGTAATTGGTCAAACGGAAGAGGGTAGAAATCAATATATGATGATTGTTTCAGACCCAAGCAATTTAGCTAATTTGGAAAAATACAAATTGATTGCTCAAAAATTAGCACATGCGGAAGATATCACACCCGAAGAAGCTAAAAAATTATCTATGGACGGAAAGGCGGTGGTGTGGATTGATGGCGGCTTACACGCAACCGAAGTGGTGGGCATTCACCAATGGATTGAAACGATGTACCAAATCATTACACGCAATGACGAAGAAACCAAGCGTATTTTAAAATCAACTATTATTTTATTTGTCCATGCGAATCCTGATGGGCAAGAATTGGTATCCAATTGGTATATGCGTAGTAGTGATACTTTAAAGCGTACCACTTCCAATTTACCAAGGCTCTACCAAAAATATATTGGACATGATAATAATCGTGATTTTTATATGATGAATATGAGTGAATCAAGGAACATGAGTCATCAACAATATATTGAATGGATGCCTCAAATATTATACAATCATCATCAAACTGGGCCCCCGGGTACAGTTGTTGCTGGACCTCCTTATCGTGATCCATTTAATCATGTGTACGATCCTTTATTAATTACAGGCATTGATGCATTAGGCGCAGCCATGAGTAGTCGACTTAATGCTGAGAGTAAACCTGGTTATACAATGAAGGGGGGTTCCGTTTATTCTACTTGGTGGAATGGTGGATTACGAACGACTGCTTATTATCATAATATTATTGGATTATTGACGGAAATTATTGGTAATCCTACACCTTCTAGTATTCCATTAGTCCCACAAAAATTAATTCCTAATAGTGGTTTACCTTATCCAATTTTACCACAAAAATGGTATTTTAAAAATTCAATCGATTATTCTATTTCTTTAAACTATGCAGTTTTAAATTATGCAGCGCGTTATAAAGATGAATTGCTTTTTAATATTTATACCATGGGAAGGCATAGTATTGACGCAGGAAGCAAAGACAGCTGGACATTATATCCTAAAAGAGCAGATGCATTAACTGAATTATTAAAAACAGAAAAGCCATCAGGAAAAATTGATTCATTTCAGCTGACGGTGTTTGATAAAATATATAAAAATCCTACGATGAGAGATCCTCGAGGTTATATTATTCCAATCAGTCAATCTACAACAGCGATTCAATTCATTAATATTTTAATCAATAGCGGCATTAAAGTACAACAAGCGAGCTCCGATTTTATGGTAGCTGGAAAAAATTATGCCGCAGGTTCTTATATTGTCAAGACGAATCAAGCATATAGACCTCATGTGTTAGATATGTTTGAACCACAAGATCATCCTAATGATTTTTTATATCCAGGGGGACCCCCAGTACGACCTTATGATGCAGCAGGATGGACACCTGCATTTACAATGGGCATTGAGTTTGATCGCATCCTCAATGATTTTTCAGGCCCATTTGAAACATTAGCTTATGGTGAAATTCAAAAACCGATTGGTAAAATAAATAGATCTATCACCAATATTTATGGCTATTCTTTTCCTACAAATGACAATGCATCTTATGTTGCAGTAAACGAGCTATTAAAGGAAGGCGCCAAAGTGTATAAAAATAAGGATCAATATTTTGTTCGCTTTTCGGACCAACTAAATGCTTCTATTGAAAAATTAAGTAGCGCTCATGGCGTTGTTTTTACAAGTGTTACCAAGCCGCCTACCGATACAATACAAATACTTAAAGCACTTCGTATTGGACTTTGGGATAAATACGGAGGGTCTATTTCATCTGGATGGGTAAGGTGGGTGTTTGAACAATATCATTTTCCATTCAATCTTATTTTTGCTCAGGAAATAGATACAGCCAATTTAATTTCAAAGTATGATGTGATTGTATTTGTTGAAGGGGCCATTCCGCCTTTGAAAACAGAAGCCTCTGTTTCTTTTGAAGAACGCCAACCCAAGATGGAAGAAGTGCCTGTTGAATTTAAATCTATGTTAGGAAATATTACCATTAATAAATCTATTCCAGCAATAGCCAATTTTATACAAAAAGGGGGGAAGGTAATTACGATAGGCTCAAGTGCCAACCTAGCATATCATTTAAATGCGCCTGTTCGAAATGCCCTTGTTGAAATGGTAGATGGGAAAGAAAAATCTTTACCAGGTGAAAAATATTTTATTCCAGGAAGTGTGATGCAAATAACACTTGATAATAATAATCAAGCGAATTGGGGTATGAATGCAACTGCAGATGTATATTTTAATTCAAGCCCTGTATTTAGATTATTACCAGATGCCATTGCGCAAAAGCAAATAGTACCATTGGCTTGGTATGCATCAGCCAAAACCCTAAGAAGCGGATGGGCTTTTGGCCAAGCTTATCTACAGGATGGCATTGCTGCTTTTGAAGCCAATATCGGTAAAGGCAAGCTTTGTGTATTTGGTCCTGAAATTACTTTTAGAGGTCAAACCCATGCTAGTTTTAAAATGTTATTCAATCAATTGTATTAAATACTTTTTCATGAATCATAACATGTCGAACTATATTAAATTAAGGACGTCTATTATTTTGTTCATTTTAATAATATCATGTTATACTACATGCTTATATGCTCAATCATCTAATTTACAATGGCATGAAGTAAGTAAACAATTTGGGCCACTACCTAATTCTATAAAAGTATTTGAATCAGCAAATATTTTTAAGGATAGCGCTTTCAAAGCTTTTTATGTTGAAGTAGATACTAGAGATAAAGTACTTCATTTAGATACAGACACTACTTTATTTAGACGCTTAACACCGCAGGCTTTTTTTTCACGACTAGGACAACCTATATTGGTAGTGAATGCTTCTTTTTTTGAATTTAAAAATAACACCAATGTCAATGTGGTTGTGCAAAACGGGAAACCTGTTTCTTATAATATTCACAATATTGCCGGCAAAGGGAAAGATACACTCACTTATACGCATGTATTAGGCGCCGCTTTAGGAATGGATAAAAAAGGTAGGATGGATATTGCATACACTTATACGGATTCAAGTAGTAAGCGCATTCAATTTCAAGAAACACCTATGACGCCATTCGTGGATTCTAATATAAAATTTACAAGTACGGATTTGCATTTATCTAACTTGAATCATTGGAAATTGAATTGGGCTATCGGTGGCGGACCTGTTTTAATGAGAGAGGGTAGTATTAATATATCCAATAATGAAGAACGAAAATTTGCTGGTAAAGCCATCTTAGATTTCCATCCTCGCACAGCAATGGGTTACACTCAAGAGGGTAAATTAATCATTATGGCCATACAGGGTAGAATGAAAGGAGTTGCAGCAGGAATCACACTTCCTGAGTTGGCGAATTTATTTGAACAGCTAGGATGTTATGAAGCCATTAATTTAGATGGCGGAGGAAGCTCCTGCTTATTGGTGAATGGTAAAGAAACCATTAAACCCTCAGACGCGACTGGCCAAAGGCCTGTTCCTGCTGTGTTTTATGTGAAATAAAATGTATTGTTTTATTTACTCAGTTTTTTGATGCGCATATTTTTAAATCGAACGACATCGCCATGACCTAAAAATCCAATATGACCGGTGGTATTTTTTAAACCTGGGTGTTCATTGTGGTCCATGGTACCATTTTTAGTAGCTTCTTTTAAATCTGCTTCAGTAATCACAGTTCCATTCAGTGTAACTTTAATTTTAGATCCTTGCATCATTATCTCCTCCTCATTCCATTCGCCTAAGGGTTTTAAAAAACCTCTTTTAGCTGGCACAATACCATATACTGAACCATGGTATTGATAAGGCTTTAGATTTTTATACATGTCTGCCTCATTATCTAACACTTGAATTTCCATACCCACATATGCTGCATCTCCTTCTAAAGGTGCATGAATACCAATACCGTTATTCGCACCGGGTGTTAATTGAAATTCAAATCGGTAAATAAAATCACTGTATTCTTCCTTTGTATATAAATTACCGCCTCCCTTAGCTTCAGGGTTTACTTCAATCACGCCATCTTTTAATAAGTAGCCCGATTTATTTCCAACCCAATCGTTCATTTGTGTTCCATCAAATAAGCTTGTAAAGCCTTCTATATTTTCAGCATAAGTTAAAACAGTTTTCGTGCTTGAATCATTGGGCAACTCTCTTACATAAATATTACGATAGGCAACATAAGTGCCATGGGCTTGTAATTCAATTTGATCCTTAGTAAATAGCGGAAGTTTACGGTCCCAATAATTTTCCAGTCCAATATTATCTGTTACTAAAATTCCATTTAAATAAACAGTCACTTTATCTCCGTTCATGATGATATGAAAAGTATTCCACTCTCCAATCTTATTATCTGCCACTACCAAAGGCTTACTTACATTTTTTTGATTGTTATACAAACCACCTGAACCTACTTGGGCGCCCACTTCACGACGGCTGGTATCCCAAATTTGTACCTGTGGTGTTCCTTTTAAATAAATACCTGCATCTCCTTTCTCCGTAATTTTCCAGTCTACAAACATTTCTATATCACCATACATTTTTTCAGTACATAAATTATCGCCATGTCCAGTAAATATCAATAAGCCATCTTTAATGACCCAATCATTTTTTATAGTTTCATTTGCTTTTGCTTGTGCTGTTTGTAATTCTGCAGCACTCATTTTTGAACGCGCAATTGGATTAGCAACCAATCCCTTCCATCCTGTTAAATCCTTGCCATTGAAAAGAGAAATAAATCCATAATCATAAGGCATCTTTTTTAAGTGTGCAGTTAGCATTGGAACCAATACAGCACTGTCTTCCCCTTTAATGAAGGGTAAGGCTTTTTCAAGTGCCTGTCTTACAATAGGACCTTTAATGGAAGGGTTCGCCATAGCCAATCTACTTACAATGATAGCAGCGTCCTTTTGTACAGCCGCATCCTCTAAAAATTGTCCTACAAAAATGAAAGCGCCTAGACTAGGTATTTTAGAAGCTTGAAATAAAATATTCTTTTTTTGTATTTCATTTCCACTTACCAACACCATCTGCATTTGATCTTGGAGTTGTAAAAGTTGTTGGGTTGAATTTTTTTCAACAGCTCCTATTTTGGTATCCGCTTTTGTAATTGAAGGTAAATTTTCCAAACTGCTTTTTACTTGACTTGCCGAACTTAATAAACCAATTTCGGTATGTATAAAAGTAGTAGCATAATTTGTAGTTGCTTTTTTTAACTGCTTCTGAAGGAGTTTAATGGTTTTAACTTTTTGAGCTTCTACTAATGAAACGCTATTTACATAAGCATTTAATGCGTAGGTGGCTTTTAATTTTAGTGAATCATCCTCTAGCATTTTAAATAAAACCTTCCATTCTGATGATGTCCAAGTGCCCATATTGGTTAATGCATCTGTAATTTCATTTGCATGTTTATACGGAAATACTTGTAAGGTTTCATTTACTTTATTATCTCCATTTTGTGCTTGTGTACTAAAACTAATACAAAGACTTAAAGCAATTAGGTAAAAATATTTTTTCATAATTATAGTTACTATATTTTGAAATAAGAGATCATTAAAAAGTCCAAGGCCCACGCATAGGAGGGTTGATTAAAAAATTAGCTTCCCTATCATTGATGAACTCCTGCGTGTCTGGATCAAAATGCAAAGTTCTACCAAGCTGTAAAGCCGCTTTACCTAAATTGATCAAA
Source organism: Bacteroidota bacterium (assembly GCA_026391435.1). Taxonomy (GTDB): domain Bacteria; phylum Bacteroidota; class Bacteroidia; order Chitinophagales; family Chitinophagaceae; genus Sediminibacterium. The sequence continues at coordinate 31,281 of JAPLEJ010000008.1, read as the reverse complement.
GTACATGATCTAAATCCATTGGATTCATTCAAAGCAAAAGGCGTTCGGTATTTTACAGAATCTAAAAAATTAGTTACCTGTGGAGCTGGATCAGGCATCATTGCAATTTTTTCCTTTAAATTCGGAATATCTGATTTAAACCCAGCAAACAATTTTCCTTTAGGACCTTCTATATAAGCTGCATTTGGATCGGTGGCTTCACCATCTAAAATTATTTTACAACCATCCGCATAAGTGTAAGTGATTTTTCGGAAGGTTCCACAAGCATCAGGATGTTGTTGCTCAGCATCTACTTCTACTTTAATAGGACTTGTTTCATCCTTGCCTAAAAAATATTGAATGGGATCAAGATAGTGTTGTCCCATATCTCCCAATCCTCCTCCGTCATAATCCCAATAGCCTCTAAAAGTGCCATGAACGCGATGTGCATTGTATGGCTTGTAAGGCGCTGGTCCTAACCATCTGTCGTAGTCTAATTCCTCAGGTATAGGCTGTTCTTCTAGTTTTGTTTTTCCTATCCAATAAAATTTCCAATCAAAGCCTGTGGTTTTACTTACTGTTACGGTTAAAGGCCATCCTAATAAACCAGATTCTACTAATTTTTTTATTGGCTTAACGGTGGTATTCATTCCGTAAAAATTTTCTTCAAAGCGGAACCAAGTATTTAATCGGAACATGCGCTTATATTCTTTAACTGCTTCCACTACTCTTTTTCCTTCACCAATGGTTCGGGTCATTGGTTTTTCACACCAAATATCTTTTCCTGCCTTAGCCGCATCAACGGCAATAATTCCATGCCAGTGAGGTGGCGTAGCAATATGTACAATATCAACTTCGGGAAGTGCAATTAAATCATGGTGATTGTGAAAAGTTTTTACGCCTCCACCCACTAATTTTTCAGCACTCAATAAATGATTTTTATCAACATCACAAATAGCTACGACACGCGTACCTGCATACCCAATATGTCCACGACCCATTCCACCTAATCCAATGATACCCTTGGTGAGCTGGTCACTAGGAGCAATAAAGCCTCTTCCTAAAACATGTCTAGGAATAATCGAAATCCCTGCAATGATGGTTGCGGTATTCTGGATAAATTTTCGCCTTGAATTTTTTTCAATTTTCATTTTAAATTTATTTTGATATTGGGTACGACAAATATTTTATTCCTATTAGATTAACGTAGTTTTAAAACTTTTACATTTTTAAAATAAATAGGAGCGCCTGCATGTTTTCCTTGTAAACCAATGTGGCCATGTAGTTCAAGCGTTGCCATGGGATTGCTTAACCAAGAAGGAATATTGGTTCCGTCTGGATTTTTTTTAGCAGAAGTGTAATCGTTCATATTACACTCATTAACCAATGTGCCATTTAAGACAATTGAAATCATTTTTCCTTTACAAGTAATAGTATAGTGATTCCACTCGCCTGCTGGTTTTAATGATTTATTGGTAGCAGGCTTATGTCCAAAAATAGCCGCACACTGCCAGCTAGGATCTGCCTTACTCCATTGCTTTGAATAATCATCTGCAATTTGAATTTCAACTGAATGAGGAATCCATTCTACAATATCTGTAGCATGAACAATCACACCACTATTGGTTCCGTCGGCATTTTGAAAATCTAAATCCAAAACAAAATCGTCATATTCTTCAAAGCTCCAAATAGCGTCATCTTTACTTGCAGTGATCACACCGCTTGAATCTTTCCAAATAGCTTTATCATAAATAGCATTAGATAAATTATTTCCAAATAAGTTTTTCCATCCTTTTCCTGTTGTGTTTGGAACTGATACGGAATTAGTTTGTGCCATAATAGCATTGGCTCCTAAGATGAATAAGAACATTAAAATCACTTGTAATTTTTTCATGAAATAGTTTTGAGAAATTTTAAAAACAATGAGAGCGAATTATTCGCTCATCAATTGCCTATATTGGTTAATAACGGCAAATATTTGCCTCTCTAAATTTATCATTTTTTGCTTAAATTTGGTAGATCCCTATCGTATTAAAATAATTATCATGGAACCCACTCATTTGCACCTGGAAGAACATTTACAAAGCAGCGATTTATTAACAGATATTGTCATAGGAATGAGTGATGGTCTTACTGTCCCCTTTGCATTAGCGGCGGGCTTAAGTGGTGCTGTACAAGGGAATGTGAGTTTAATTTGGATAGCGGGTATTGCTGAAATTGCAGCTGGGAGTATTGCAATGGGTCTTGGAGGCTATTTGGCAGGCAAAACCGAGCAAGATCATTATAATAGCGAGTTAAAAAAAGAATATTGGGAGTTAGAACATAAGAGGGAGGTTGAAATAGATGAAGTTCGACGCGTTTTTATAGAATGGGGCTTAAGTGCAGCTACCGCCGAGGAGGCGACCATGGAAATTATCAAAGAGGATGATCGTTGGGTTGAATTTATGATGAAACATGAGTTGGGTTTACAAAAACCAGACCCCAAAAGGGCTAAAAAAAGCGCCTTTAATATAGGAGCCAGCTATATCGTGGGTGGAATGGTGCCATTAGTGCCGTATTTTTTTGTAGAAAATGCGATTGATGGATTAAAGGTATCAGCGATCATCACCTTGATTTGCTTATATATATTTGGTTTCTTTAAAAGCAAAATCACTGGCATTAATCCTTGGTTGGGAGGATTAAAGGTAATGATGATTGGAGCAGTTGCTGCAGGTGCTGCTTTTACAATTGCTAAACTTATCCAAGCCGCTTAGTTACGAATGGCCCTACCTTTTCTTGTTGTATTTTGTTTCCCTTGTTCCAAACTTAAGGCGCCATTTACCCATACATATTTTACACCCTTGCTATATTGATGCGGTGCATTGTATTCAGACATGTCTGAAATTTCATCTTCATCAAAAATAATAACATCCGCAAAATATCCTTCTTTAATGAGGCCTCTGTTTTTTAAATTAAATTTATTAGCCGGTAAACTTGTCATTCTTCGAATTGCTTCTTCTAAGGTAATAACGCCTAATGTTTTTACATACTTACCTAATACCCTTGCATTGGTACCATAGGCTCTAGGATGCGGCATGCCTGCACCAAAACTAGCAATACCTGCATCGCTCGCAAACATATTAAATGGATATTGCATAATCACTTTCACATCTTCTTCACTCATGCCATGATACACCATTTGTGCACCTCCTTTTTCAATCATTTGAATAATGGTTTCAGCTTCGGCTTTTGCATTATTTTTATTTCCTCTTAAAATATTAATTTCTTCTATACTTTTTCCATTATAAGAACTGTCTGCACCATAACTAGCAACGACTGCATAACTAAAATGTTTTAATCTTCTTTTTTTAATGATATCGATACTGTGCTCCGCTACTTTTTTTCGAATGATGGGATTACTTAATCTGGCCATGATGGAATCTTGTCCATCCGCTAAAACCCAATCAGGTAGTAATACACTAAGCTGTGTACTGCTTGCTGTATAAGGGTATTGGTCAATGGTGACATCAATTCCTTCCTTCCTTGCATTCACAACTATTGGAATGGTTTCCTTACTTCTTCCCCAATTATTTTGTCCACTTACTTTAAAGTGTGAAATCTCTACGGGGATATTGGCTTCCCTACCAATATTGATGGCCTCGTTAACGGCATCTACTACTTTATCTTCCTCATATCTAATATGAGATGAATAAACGCCACCATTCATTGCCACCACTTTTGCAAGTCGAACAATTTCTGAAGTAGGAGCGTAAGTGCCCGGTATATAAATCAATCCAGTGGACATACCAACTGCACCCTCCTTCATCGCTTGTTGAGTTAATTGTTCCATTTTACTTAATTCTTCTTCGGTCGCGTTACGATTAGCAGTTCCCATCACTTGCTTGCGTATTGTATTATGTCCAATTAAAGAAGCGATATTAATGGAAACGCCGATAGAATCAAGTACATTAAAATATTTATTTAAATTTTCCGCCGATCCTCCGCAATTTCCAGTAATGACAGTAGTAACACCATCATAAATAAAATTAGAAGCCAATGGATTTCTTTTTTCTCCACCTTCTAAATGTCCATGTACATCTATAAATCCTGGAGATATAATTAAACCTTTAGCATCAATCTCTCTAACCCCTTTCCATTTTTGTAAATTTCCTACTGCTACAATTTTATCTTGGGTGATTGCGACATCTTTGTATTGCCATTGATTCCCCATGCCATCCATTACTTTTCCATGACGGATGATAAAATCAGCGGTTTGTGCATTGCTATTGAAATAAAAAACAAAACTTAAAATTGAAAGCAAATATTTTTTCATAATTCATATTTTATTTGATGCGATCGTGATCAAAATCCTACTGATTCGTATAAATGAGGTGTTTTTACAATTAACATTGTTAAAATGGTTCTATAAATCTATGCATAATTAGAATATTTCGATTAAGATGGTAAAAATATTGCTTGGTTATTTTGGAAAAAAGGCTAAGATTATTTAGCTTCAAAGTACTTAAAACCAAATCACTAAAACCAATTACTTATGAGTCAACCAATTAATGCAAATCGCCTATTCTTGGCTAGTTGCTTTGCACTTATCACGACGGCTTTTTCGTTCAGCATCCGAGCTGGGATACTTACACAGTTGGGAACTGAAATGCATTTAGACACAGTCCAATTAGGAACCATCAACTCAATGTGGTTTCTTGGATTTCCTATTTCAATGATTTTAGGGGGTATTTTTTATACTTCTATGGGACCTAAATTCATTATGCAAATTGCATTAGTCGCACATACAGTGGGTATTTTATTAACTATTTATGCAACTGGCTACAGCACCTTATTAATTTCTACTTTATTAATTGGGTTAGGCAATGGATGTACCGAAGCAGCATGTAATCCTATGATTGCTGATTCTTATTCAGGATTAGACTTTAACAAAAAAATTAATCGTTTTCATATGTGGTTCCCAGGTGGAATTGTAATAGGCGCATTAGTTTCTAAGTTCATGACAGATGCAAACTTACATTGGCAAGCACAAATTTGGATCATCTTAATACCAACTATTATTTATGCAGTTTTATTTTATGGCCAAAGTTTTCCTAAGCCAAGAATTGCAGACAACTCGGTCGTGGCTAATTTTAAAGCTATGTTGAATCCATTATATTTATTCATGGCCGCTTGTATGGCACTTACTGCTATTTCAGAATTTGGTCCACAACAATGGGTAGGACCTATTTTAGCAAAAGCGGGTGCAAGTCCTATGTTGATTTTAGCATTGGTAACAGGATTGATGGCGGTAGGTCGCTACTTTGCTGGTCCATTGATTAAGCAATTAAATACAGTAGGCGTATTGTTAGGTTCTGCTGTTTTTGGTGTAATAGGACTTTATATGATGAGTACCATGCAAGGCTCTATGTTATATGTTGCAGCTGTATTTTATGCATTAGGTATTTGTTATTTCTGGCCTAATATGCTTGGTTATATTGCAGAAAATTTACCTCAAACTGGAGCCCTTGGTCTTTCAATCTTGGGTGGTATTGGAATGTTCTCCTCTTCTATGTTCCAACCCATCATTGGTGGATGGATTAAAGATAATAAGGTGATTGCAGAAGGAAAGGGATTAATAGGCGATGCTGCAGATTTAGCTGCAGGCCAATCTACTTTATCTAATATGTTGCTTTTCCCAGCGATACTTATTGTTGCATTTACTGCTTTGTATTTCTTTGGAAAAAAGAAACAACACGCATAAAGTGTTATTGAATTTATTAAAAAAGCCCCGTTCCAATTTATTGGAACGGGGCTTTTTTAATTTCTATAATTTAAAACAAATATTGTTTTAATTGAATCAGTTGCTGTGGAATGCTTTTTGAATTCCAATGGGCATGAATAGCCATGGCCGCTCCTAAACTTGAAGCTTGTGAAAGGGTTGCTGCAAAAACTTTTTTATCAGGATAAGCGGCAGCTAAATAATGCATAAAAACGGGGTTATTACTAAACCCGCCATCTACAAATATTTGACGGACATCTGCATTTTGCAATACCAAGTTGGAGCTAATCACTTGTTGTTGAATAATATGATGTATCATAAGATGATACGCTTCTTCATAAGTTTCGATAATAGTAAGGTCACCAGACTCTATAATGTTTTTATAAATAGCAATATTAAAGTCAACGGTTTTATAATAATCTAATGCCGTATTAAATTGCTGCGCTAATTTTTTTATTTCTTGTTCATGTTGATTGCCAGCAAATAAGCGGGAAGCCTTAATGGGTTGGCCAGTGTAGGAAATATAACATAAACAATCTTGTTGCAATTCTTGTTCGGTAAGAGTACTTTGATTAAAGGGGTTTAAGCTAATACTCCATGTACCTGTTGAAATTAAAATATAGGGCTCCTGAAAAGAATGAATATAGGGCACCAATGCGGCCGAACTATCGTGTAATCCGATGCCCACTTTAAGCTGGGTATGATATAATGGAAAAGAAACTTCTACTACATCATCACTTTTTTTAATGGGTGCTAATTTATTCAATACCCCTTCCTTTGCAACCCACTCATGGTATTCCATTTTATTAAAATTCCATAAATGGGTATGACAACCAATACTTGTAATATCCGAATAGCATTGTTTGGTAAATAAAAAACTTAAGTATTGAGGTAAGTGTAAAGCTGTTTTAATGGAATCAAATTTAGCAGGAACTTGCTTTTTTATTCGGTACAACTGCATTCCTGAATTTAAATTTCCTAAAATAGGAGAGGCAGTCTCCTTTGCCATATGCATTTCACCACCATATTGAGCATAAAAAGAATCACTAATTTCCTTATCTAAAGGTTTAAGGTAATTATACAATGGCGTGATTTCATTGTCTTCATGATCTAAAAAAACAAAACTGGCACCATAGCCAGAAAAATTAATGGCTTTTATTTCAAAGGAGGCATTGTCCATGATTTCCTGAAAAGACTGATACATCCACTGCTTTAACATGATGATGTCTTCACCCTCAAATCCATCTTCATCCTTTATTTCGGCAAACTGTTCAATAGATTCATATACTAAATCATAGGATTCATTAAAGAGCAATAATTTTTTATTGGTTTTTCCAATATCAAAAATAAGTATGACGGGAGTTGCATTCATTATAATCCTGTTGCGATGGTATTACCTCTTTGTTTGATTAATTGATTTCTGATTTGTTGTGTTCTGTAAAATGAATGCGGGGCTAAAGCGCCATTACTTCTTAGCCTGGCTTCTGCTACTAAGGCTCTGATATCGGTTCTAAAACTATTTTGTAAAATTTCCTGTGCGGCAACCACATCATTATTTTCTTGGGCCTCGTTTAATTTTTTACGATCCACTAATAATGCTTGTGCATAGGAAATCATAATGGCTTCTACCGATTGTATTAAATCCTCCAAGGGGTCTTTTACATTATGACTTGCATCAATCATCCATCCTAAATCCTTTGTATGATTCATTCCCCTTGCATCCATACCCTCTACTAATTCATTAAAAATTAAAAATAACTGATATGGTTTTATACTTCCTACTGTTAAATCGTCATCGCCATATTTACTATCATTAAAATGGAATCCAGCTAATTTTTTTTCCATTAATAATAAGGCTACTATTTGTTCAATATTGGCATTAGGTAAATGATGGCCAAGATCCACTAAAGTGAAAGCTTGGGGCCCCAACTTATTTGCATATAATAAAGATTGACCCCAATCACCTACCGTGGTAGAATAAAAATTAGGCTCAAAGGCTTTGTATTCAATAAATATTTTCCAATCCGACGGCAAGGCAGCATAAATCTCCTGTAAACCTTCGAGTGTATTCTGAAAAGCTTTTCTAAAATTAAGTTGGCCTGGAAAGCAACTGCCATCACTTAACCAAACTGTTAGTGCTTTTGACCCTAATGCAGCTCCGTGTTGTATGACTTCAATATTATGTTGAATCGCTTGTTGTCTTACTGCTTTATTAGTATGCTGAAGGGATCCAAATTTATAACTTTGTAATTGGCCTTTTTGATCTTGAAAAGTATTTGAATTCACAGCGTCAAATTTTAAATCTAAATCTGCTGCTAAATTTTGTATTGCCTTGTAATCATCTGGTATGTCCCAAGGAATATGAAGTGATATAGCACCACTTGATTTATTAAGTGCGTGTAATAAACCCACATCTTCCATTTTATCTTTTAAGGTGGCGGGTTCGCCTGCTCCTGAAAATCTTGCAAACCTAGTACCTCCTGTACCTAATGCCCAACTAGGAATGGCTACATTAAAGTCCATTAATTTTTGAATCACCGTTTCCACCTCACTTAACTGCCCACTTATATAAGCCAACTTTTGCTGATGCGTTTTTAAATGTGCCTCATTATGTTGGTCAATAGTTGCTTTGTTAATTCTCATAAATTAATTGATTAAGGCATGTAAAAAACATTCTTTAAGGAAATAGATAAGGGAGAATAATCTGAATTGGTTTCCATAATGTCTTTCATATACGCCCACCACTTTTTCATAATGGGGTGATGAGGTAATGCATCCAATTGAATAGGGTCCTCCACTTTCATGATTCCAAATAAACTTAAACTTTGCTCATTTAAGTAAATATAATATTCACTCACGCCATGGGACTTTAGTAATGCAGTTAATTCGGGCCAAATAGCAGTATGCCTTTTTTGGTACTCCGCTTCATAGCCTTTCATTAATTTCATTTCAAATGCCAACTGTTGCATAAAGCATTATTTATCTAACAAATGAATTGGCGATACCACCATCTACATTGATTACATTTCCTGTTGTTTTATTTAACAAGCCACCCACATAAGCAAAACAAGCATTTGCAATATCTGTTGGTAAAATGATTTCATTTAATAAAGTCCTACTTGCATAATATTCAGGTAAGGCTTCAATACTAATACCATATGCTTTTGCACGACCCTCGGCCCATCCACTACTCCATATATTACTTCCGGCAATGACCGCATCTGGATTCACCACATTCACTCTAATTTTATCCTTACCTAGTTCGGCTGCATTCAATCTACTTAAATGAAGTTGTGCTGCTTTGGCCGAGCCATATCCTGCATTATTAGGTCCACTCACCAATGCATTTTTACTTACTATATTTAATATATCTCCCCCTACGGACTGCTTGCGCATCATATCAATAGCACTTTGCGTCACTAAAAATTGACCTTTCACCAATACATCATATAATAAATCCCAATCTTGTTCAGTATGATCTTCCATTGTTTTTGAAATAGATAAACCTGCATTATTTACAATGATATCTAATCCACCAAATTGTAAAGAGGCTGTTTGCATTGTTTTTTTAATACTAGCTGCATCTGTGACATCTAGAATATCAGCAGCAACCACATCTTTTCCATAAGCAGCAATAAATTCGTCCTTTGCTAATTGCAATCTTTCTAAATTATTATCAGATAAAATAACACAAGCACCTTCGCTTGCAAATTTATGAGCGATTGCTTTTCCAATACCACCGCCACTTCCAGTCACCAATGCAATTTTTCCTTTTAAGGATTTTGCTTTTGGCATTCTTTGTAATTTTGCTTCCTCTAATAACCAATATTCAATATTGAAAGCCTCTTGTAAAGGAAGTGAAGTGTAACTAGAAATGGCTTCAGCTCCTTTCATTACATTAATTGCATTGGTATAAAATTCAGAGGAAACCCTTGCTGTTTGTTTGTCTTTTGCAAAAGTAAACATGCCCACTCCTGGAAACAATATGACCACTGGGTTTGCATCTCGTAGCGCAGGGCTATTGTCTCTTTTACATTGTTGATAATAATCCGAATACATTTTTCGGTAAGCAATAAATAGAGGTTCTATTTTTTGCTTTATGTCGGCACTGTTTTTCATGTCAATATCCGCAGGGATATTTAAAACAAGTGGTGCAATTTTAGTTCTTAAAAAATGATCAGGACAACTTGTACCCATGGGCGCTAATCGATCTAAATCAGTTGAATTAATAAATTCTAAAACACGATCATCGTCGGTGAAGTGTCCAATCATCTTTGTTTCAGACGAGCAAAAGCCTCTTAAAATGGGAGCTAAGGCAGCCGCTTGTGTCATTCTTTGTTCCTTTGGTAAGGCATTTATTTTTTGACCTTTGAACGCAGCTCCTTTTTTGATGTAACTATCTTCAAGGTACTGCGCACAAATTTCGATGACCTCCAACGTATTCATATAACTTTCATAGGCATTGTCGCCCCAAGTAAATAAACCATGCGAGCCTAACATGATGCCTCTAATACCAGGATTGTCTTCGAGGCATTTTTTTAATTGAAGCCCTAAATCAAAACCGGGTCTTTGCCAAGGAACCCATCCAATGGTTCCTTTAAATAATTCTTTTGTAATTTTTTCACCATCCTTTGCTGCAGCAATTGCAATAGCGGCATCAGGATGTAAATGGTCAATATGTTTGAAAGGAAGTAATCCATGTAATGCGGTATCAATAGAAGGTGCTTTTGAATCAAAGTCAAATATGCAATGGTTGTATAAGGCAACAATTTCATCTTCAAAGGCAAGCCCCTTGTATATATTTTGCAAGTCATGCAAGCGGTCCAAATAAAGTGCAGCAAGGCCTTCTTTTTTCATAGTACCTAAGTCGCCACCACTTCCTTTTACCCACATCACATCTACTTGTTTTTGAGTAAGCGGATCCATACTAGCCACTTTACAAGAAGTATTTCCACCACCATAATTGGTTAATCTTAAATCGGCTCCTAATAAATTGGATCGGTATACTAATAAAGCAACTTCGTCACCTGCTAAGGCTTTTGCTTTTGCATCTTCCCATAAATAACTTACGAACTTAAATGTTTTGTTTCCTGACATGATGAATGATTTTTCTATTGTTTGATTTATTTTTTATTTTAATGAATTGCCATAACCCACTACCAACACAGATAATATAATGGTGGCAATACCCAATGTGATGGTTGTCTTTGTTTTTTTACTTACGCCCTTCCATTCTTTTAATACAATACCCCACATATTAGCTACTAATATAATAAAAGCCATATGCAAAATCCAACTACTTGCTCCGTTGCCTAATTTACTTTCGCCCATGCCATAAAAAAAGAATTGTAAAAACCAAGTAGTACCTGCTAGTGCCGATAATAAATAATTTTTTAACAAAGGCGTTTCTTTATTGGTATAATCGCCAAAGGATTTATTTTTTGTATTTAATATAAAGCACCAAATAAAATTAGTAGCTAGGCCGCCCCATAATAAAATAACATAGATTACATTATTCTGAAAAAGGGGATTCATGCCATGCGCTACAGCGGCTTCTGCCATTGGTTTTCCTGCTTCAATGCCAAAATTAAAACAAGCACTCATGATCCCTGAAAAAATAGCAACGACCAAACCTTTTACTAAATTAAATTCTGCAACGGATTTTTGTTTTTCTACTTCCGTCATTTCTTTTTCTTTCATCATCCCTGCCTTTCCAGAAAGATAAATTCCCAACAAGCATATCAAAACACCTACTAAAACAATACGACCCCAAGTGGTCCCTATTAAATCGTTGAAAGTTGTTTTTCCTTGCGTGGGGTTAAAATTATAATAGATAGAAGGGACAAGCGCGCCAAAAGCAGAACAAAAACCCAAGACCACGGAATTACCCAATGACATTCCTAAATACCTTACACCAAGCCCATAAGTTAATCCGCCAAATCCCCATAATACGCCAAAGAATAATGTGTATTTTATGGTATCAATAGGAGTGGCTTTGATAATTTCAACAAATCCAGGTATGGTTAAATAGGCAGCAAGAGGGGGAACGATAAGCCATGAAAATAAACCTCCAATAATCCAGTAACTTTCCCAATTCCATTGTTTTACTTTTTTATAGGGCATATAAAAACTACCAGAAGCAAATCCTCCAATAAAATGAAAAATAACGCCCAATAATACTTGCATGCTTACTTATTTAAATTCAAGTAAATTTAACAAGTCTTTGGTCAAAATCAAACTCTTTTAGTGATTAATAAAAGCCTGAATGGCATTCGCCACTTTTAGGTAGGATTCCTCCATAGGGATATGCCCGACATTAGGTAAAATAAACAATTGACTATTTTTTATGTCTTGTTTGAATAGATAGGCATTATCTACCGAAATCAATTGATCTTGTTCGCCCCATATAATAAGACTAGGTTGATTGATGGTCTTAATATCGGCTGAATGGAGCGGGGCTCTATATTTAAATAAGGATAAAGCGGCACTTCGATTGCCAGCACTTAATAATAAGTCATGATATCTGGTGATGGTCGCTTCTGTTACAAAGGAAGGGTCATAAAAAACCGATTCCAAGCTTTTTTTCACTAAAGATTTTGGTGTAATAAATAAAAGCAATTTATTAATAACAGGCATACTCGCAATGGTAAAGCCAAGATTTCCTTTTTCATTTTTTTTAGGATATCCGACTGCATCAATTAAAATAAGTTTTGTGACTTTTTTTGGATAAGCCACTGTGTATTCCCAAGCAATTCCACCACCTAATGAATTTCCTGCTATGATACATTTATTTACCTTGAGTTGTGTTAAAAAGGAATCAACAAAATGTACATAGTAGGGCGCTACATAATTATTTTCGGGATTGGGTCCGGTTAATCCAAAGGCAGGTAAGTCGAATCTTATAATTCGTTTATGATTATTGGGTCCAGCTAATATGATATTCACGACACTATCCCAAGTGTTTAAAGATGCCGATGTGCCATGTATTAAAACTAAGGGTGAAGGATCTTTTGGATTGCCTTCGTCACGATAGTGCACTTGCATGCCCATGAAGGGTATGAATTTTGAATTACCTGTCGCATACTTTACTTTCAATTTTTCAACAGGAATGTCTCTTTGCGCAAATAAGGAAAACAATACAACAAATAAGAGTAAGATAATTGAACTCGTATAAAGGAGGATGCGTGTTGATTTTTTCATATTACTTTTTTTGCGGCACTTTTAAAATTTGCGTGTCAGTGATGAGCTTTTCGACATTGTAATTTCCAAAATTCACAGTTGCATTAGGGAATACTGTTTTAATACGTGCTAAATCTGTTTCCTTAATATTAGTTTGACCTACATATAACTGGTTTATTTTTTTCAAATTATTGAGCTGCATTAAACCGTTAAGTGAAATTTTTGTATTGACAATATTTAAATATTGTAATTCATGTAAATCATTCAAAATAGCTAATTGCTTGTCACTTATGTTTGTGTTTTCGATACTTAATTTTGTTAATGACTTGCAATCTGCTAATATATTTACTAAGGGGTCATTAAAAATCATGCCTGGCATTTTTATCCAAACTACATTATCATTGATTTGTTTTATTAAATCATTAATCGTGTCATTGGCATGGGGTACCGTAATAAAGTTGGCACTTATATAATTACTGTTTAATGCCACATTCACAATGGTCACACCCATTTTTTTTAATCCATTAATAATTTTTTGATCAGCAGGTCCAATCTCAATTGAAGGGATGGCTTGTATTTGAACTTTAGGACCATTGTTATTTTGTACAGCTAATAACACACTTTCCATATTGCTTGGAGGTAACAACTCTTTCACTTTTTTATTAAAGGAAGCCCCACTACTAATCCACCATTCTAACAACCTTCTTTCTTGCTCAGTCACTTGTGGCTTGCCTTTTGGAGGCATGTGCTTTTCATCCACAGGGTCTAATAAAATATTTTTATACAATGGACTTTTGAGTGGATCGCCTGCGTGTAACACCAATCCATCTTCACCCCCTTTCAAAATCCATTCTTGCGCATCTAATCTTAATTTCCCCTTTTTTTTGATACTGGAATGACAGCCATAACATTTTTCTTCTAATATGGGTTGAATGATATCATTAAATAAAACAGCTTCTTGTACATTAGGAATGATGGGTTTATTTTTTATGACTTGTTTGTCCTCAACAAAAACGCCCTTGGTTAAATAACCTTCACCGTGGGTTAAAGTGCCTCCATAATGTCCCGTTAAAAAAATTAATATAAGTAAGACAAAGGCGGTCCATTTTAAATAAATAGTTTTATGTGTTTTAATAAATACATATCCTAAAAGAGAAATGGAAGCAACACTAATACCTAACCATTGATGTTTAAAAATTAAATTGGCATCATAGTCGCCGTTATTAGATAATGCGTAACCTGTTATGCACGAAAATACAGCACTTAGGGCACCCATTAAATAAGTGAAGGGTAAGGCGGATTCTATTTTTTTATATTTTTCCCAACTTGATAATCCGTGTATCAAAATTGCAAATAATAATATACCAATGGGAAAGTGAACCCATAAAGGATGAAAGTGACCTATTAATTTGATAATACTTTCCAAGTTCTTTTATTTTATTATGCTACAATTTCATTAATGACTCTTCCATGCACATCAGTTAATCTAAAAGATCTTCCTTGAAAAGGGTAAATTAATTTTTCATGATCAAATCCCAACTGATTTAAAATAGTGGCTTGCATATCGTAGGCGGTTACTTTACCACTAATGGCACTGTAACCAATCTCATCCGTTTCGCCAAAGCTACTTCCTTGTTTTATGCCACCCCCTGCCATCCATGTGGTAAATGCTTCAGTATGATGATCGCGTCCTTTGAATGGCAATGTTTTTCCATCTCTATTTTCTTGCATTGGTGTTCGACCAAATTCACCGCCCCATACGACTAAGGTTTCATCCAACAAACCTCTTTGTTTTAAATCAAGTAATAAAGCAGTAATTGGTTTGTCAATGGTGCGGCATTTATTTACAAGTCCTATATCAACAGCGTTGCTTACATCTGTTCCGTGACTATCCCAACCCCAATCAAATAATTGTACAAATCGAACTCCTTTTTCAACTAATTTTCGAGCCAACAAAACATTATTTGCGAAACTTGCTTTTCCTGGATGGGTACCATACATTTCATGAATATAAGCAGGCTCGTCATTAATGTTCATGACATCAGGAACCGAAATTTGCATTTTAAATGCCATTTCATATTGCGCCATTCTTGCAACAATTTCAGGATCCTTGAATTCATTATAAGTTAATTGATTCGCTTCATTGATGGCATCAATAGATGCTTTTCGTAAATCACGATCAATACCCGCAGGATCTTTTAAAAATAAAACGGGATCTCCTTCACTACGACATTGAACACCTTGGTATACTGATGGTAAAAAACCATTTCCCCAAACACTTTTTCCAGCGTCAGGATTATTTCCTCCCGAAGTAAGTACCACAAAACCGGGAAGGTTGCTGTTCTCACTTCCAAGTCCATAAGTAACCCAAGCCCCAATACTAGGTCTGCCTAATCTTGGGGAACCCGTATGCATTAATAATTGCGCAGGACCATGGTTGAATTGATCGGTTTGTACTGCTTTTAAAAAACTTATTTCATCTGCTACTGTTGCTAGATGAGGAAGGTTATCAGAAATCCATGCACCACTTTGCCCTCTTTGTTTAAAGACGGCTTGCGGCCCTAACATTTTAGGAACCCCTCTTATGAAAGCGAATTTTTTTCCATCCAATAAACTTTGAGGACAATCCTGCCCATCTAATTTTAATAATTCAGGTTTATAGTCAAATAATTCAAGTTGAGAAGGGGCGCCTGCCATGTGTAAATAAATAACCGACTTGGCTTTGCCAATAAAATGAGGGGCATGTGCCATTAATGGATTGGTGTTGGTAAAATTTCCAAAACTATCCTTATTACCTAACCAATCACAACCACCTACCATCGAACCTAATGCCATAGCACCTATTCCAGAAAAACATTCTTTAAAAAAATATTTTCTAGTAATTTGATGTGATGTTTCTAGGTTGGCTTCCTGTATTATTTTTTTATTGTTCTGTTTACTCATTACATTTAATTTTTTGTCAAAAATTCATCGGTATTTAATAATGCTGTTGCTACCATTATCAATGCTGCTGAACCAGGGTCTGCATTTTTATTACCTGTGATTTGTTGCGATTTTAATGAATCTTGACTGTATTTTACAAAGGAGATACGATACAATTTTTCAAATACCTTTTGTTGCGCCTCTGTGATGTTTTTATTAAAAGCCAATTCATAGGCTTTGCTTATTTGTTTACTTGCATTTTGAGGCACTAAGGATTGAACGCGTTTAGCAAAGTGTTGCGCTGCTTCAATGTATACCGAATCATTTAATGCATTCAATGCTTGCAATGGGGTGTTGGTTCGAATGCGTCGTGCCGAACATACTTCCCTACTTGTGCCATCAAAACTGATCATCGAAGGATAGGGCGCAGATCTTTTCCAAAAAGTATATAATGCGCGTCTATATTGATTGCCTTCTGTACTAATATTCCAAGTAGCCCCATTATAAGGCGACTTCCATATTCCTTCCGGCTGATAAGGCATCACACTTGGACCAAACATTTTATCACTTAATAATCCACTCACCCTTAATGCCTGATCTCTTACTTGCTCGGCTGATAATCTTACCCTTGGTCCTCTTGCATATAATTTATTATAAGGGTCCTTACTTGCTGCTTCATTATTAAATTTAGAATCTTGTTGATAGGTGGCACTCATCACTATTTCTTTGATCATTTTTTTAATACTCCAATGATGCGTATTCATTAATTGCCATGCTAAGTAATTTAATAAAGCTTCATGTGTGGGAGCAATACCTTGTGTTCCAAAATCTTCTAAAGTTTCTGTAATGCCTTGTCCAAATAGTTGTTCCCAAATACGATTCACCATTGTTCTAGCGGTGAGCGGATTTTTTTTATCTGTTAACCACATGGCCATGCCTAATCTATTTTTTGGCGCATTAGCAGGCAGGCCTCCTAATGAGGCTGGAACATCTGGTACGACTGCTTTTCCTTTTACCATCCAGTTGCCTCTTTCAAATACATTCGTCGTACGAGACATGGTGGCGGGATTGTCAATCATAATGGGCGTACCCGTATAATTAGTCGCAATTATAAGTGAATCAAAATTTTGAGCAGCCAATGCATTGTCAGCTGAACCGTTTTTAGGAAATGGATTGTCAAAATGTAACCAATCAAATACAATACCACTTTCTTCAGGATTACTTATTTGACGATTATTATAAGTAAAATACCAATGATGCTTGCCATTGGAGGCAGGTAGGTCAATGGTTGTAATTTTCCAATTGCCTTTTGTATTTTCTACATTTATATTTTTTAAAAGGGGCCCAGTGGCAGAATCTAAATGAATTTGCAATTTGCCACCTGCTTTCCAACTCCTGTATTTATAATATAATAAGCTACTTCCTGTAAAGTCAATATTTTTTAAGCGCGCAGTACCATTGTTTCTTAACAACAACCAAATAGTGCCTTCTAATGTGCCATTGACAATTTGATCAGCTGCTAATGAATTAAAGGCAGGCTGACCCGTTTTGATAAATCGAATGATTTCTTTTTCTCTACTAGGTGCGTTTTGATGAAGCCAGGTTTGCAATTGATTTAATCTTACACTATCCTTTTGATGGAATTCTTTTAAAAATGGATATTCTGCATAAGTATCTTCATCACTTGTATTATTAAATAAGGCCATGAATTTATAATACTCCTCATGCTTAAAAGGATCATATGGATGACTATGACATTGCACACAAGCAAAAGTGGTTCCCATCAAGGTCACCCATGTTGTATTAACGCGATCTATAACAGCAGCCGTTCTAAATTCTTCATTATCCGTTCCACCTTCATCATTGGTTAAAGTATTTCTATGAAAGGCAGTAGCGATATATTGTGCATCCGATGGATTAGGTAATAAATCACCCGCTAGCTGTTCGGTTAAAAATTCATTGTAAGGCTTGTCCTTATTAAATGCGTCAATTAACCAATCTCGATATCTCCAGATGGTTCGTGAATCATCTTTCTCAAAGCCTTTGGTATCAGCATATCGCGCAATATCCATCCACATGCTTGTCCATTTTTCTCCATACTCTTTACTGGCTAATAAATCGTTTATTAAAATTTCATAAGCATCTTCATTGTTATTAGATAAATATTTTTTTGCAATCGCATCACTTGCAGGCATTCCAATAATATCAAAGCTTACTCTTCTTAATAAAGTAGGTTTGTCTGCAATAGCGGAAGGTGTTAATCCTTCTTGTTTTATTTTTTGATAAATAAAAGGATCTATATTATTTTTTATCCAGCTAGGTTGACCAAACCATCCAAAGGGACCAGCGCCCACTTTGGGGATGGGGGTTTCTTCTACTGAAACATAGGCCCAGTGATTTCCCCATTGCGCTCCTTGATTAATCCAATTTTTTAATAATGCAATTTCATCTTTATTTAAAGGAGGATGTTTATAAGGCATGCGTTCCTCGGGGTCCTTTAGTGTGAGGCGCCTAATCATTTCACTATGTTCTGCATCGCCAGGTAAGATGGCTGCCTTTCCCGATTTATTAATAGCGAGCGCATCCTGTCTAAATAATAAACTAAAACCACTTTGCCTTTTTACACCTCCATGGCAGGTAATACATTTTTTGTTTAATAATGGTTTAACCTCGGTGTTAAAATCAACCTTTTTGTCTTTTATAAAATAGACAGAAACGCAAAAAGCACTCATTACAAAGAGGGATAATACAAGGTACCTTTTAGGAAATCTGTTTAAAAGCATGGGTTCACTATTTTCAGTATTTAAGATAAGTGATTTTTATTTATATGCAAGAGCTCTAATGTACGAAATCCTTACTAATCAATGCTTTTGGCCTTATGATGTGTTAATAAAAACATAAAATTAAAGGAGCCTCGTTTTAATTGGAGTGCTAAGGATTTGATTACAAGCTGTTTAACTTTTTTTAAACTTTTTCGCCAAATAGCTTAACAAACCATTACCATATAAACCTAAATAATATTTGTAAATTTTAATAATGAAAATTGCTTTTTTCTAACCAAACCAAACCAAAATGAAAAAAATCTATCAGCAAATTCTTGATTTCCCCCAAATGGTGAATCAAAAGGTGCTAAATGCGCAGTTAAATTCTGCAGTAGACAACTTTGACACTCAAAACGGAGTAAGAAGCTACACTGCGACCATTTATCAAATTTTATCTTTAGTCGTTCTTATTACTATGGAAGTAGCCATTGTCAGAGGTGCTATGGCTTATTTTACAGATGCAACAAGCACCGGCTTAGGTAAAGCAGGTAGTGTTTTAACCACATTATTGTTGATTTATTCAGCTTTCCCAATTGCACACATTATCAGATCAAGAGGCGAAAGCTTGGGTGGTTCTCACCATGGTATTGTAACTTTTATCTTTAAAGATTTTGTTACGACCAATATCAAAATACTTGGAGAGGTAGTAGCAGTAGGTGCATTTATAGGTGCCGCTTGCCTTACTTTATCTTTTGTATTTGATACTAATTTATACAATGTAACAACAACGACTTCATTGGGTGCTATTAGTGGTTTAACTACTTTACCAATGGAAGGATTGACTAATTTATTTGGTGCTTTAAAATTAGACTACCTAACAGCGGTTTTACATTCATTCGGTAGCTTCTCAATGACAGGCACACAAAGCTTTACAGGAGATATGTTATGGAATGCAAATGATTTAATAATTGTAGCGGGCGCCTTTATTAATGTAGCGGTTGGTTTAGCTGTATTGTATGTTAACCTTGCCATCTATCATTTTTTATATACGATTGTTTCTAACTTTATTAAGTGGATCCAAAGTCCTTCTATTCCTATTTCAATGAAAAGCAAATAGTAGGGAGCGTATTAATAAATAATACTATTTTTAAAAAAGCCCTGTCTCGAGCAATCGAGGCGGGGCTTTTTGATTTTAAAGTTGCGAATAAATGAGTATTTTCATATTCGCTATACAGCACTCCATTTTAAAATTAGTATTGAATGAAAAAGGTTTTGATTCTTTTATTGGTATCTACTTCATTAGTTGCACAACAAACGCAAAAGCCACCATTGCATGGAAAAAACTGGATGGCTATAACAGGCAAACCCCTCGCTGCCACAGCAGGTTCGATCATATTTGAAAAAGGAGGAAATGCAGTAGATGCCGCTTGTGCTATGTTGGCTGCTACTTGTACCATGTGGGATGTATTAAGTTGGGGTGGTGAAACACAAGCACTTATTTATAATCCTAAAACAAAACAAGTCATTGCTATCAATGCAATGGGTGTAGCACCAACAGGAGCGACGCCTGAATTTTTTAAAAGTAAAGGGTATCAATTTCCGCCAGAATATGGCGCATTGGCTGCGACCACACCAGGTACGCCTGGAGGAATTTGTTATATGCTTTCACATTATGGCACCATGAGTTTAAAACAAGTATTAGCACCTGCTATGGAATTAGCTGCAGGCTATCCAATAGATGCACAAACAGCCAATAGTATTGAAAGGGGTAAAGCAAAAATTAAAGATTGGCCTTATAGCACTAAAGTTTTATTAACGCATTTGGGACAAAAAAGAGAAGCACCTGAGGCAGGTGAAATTTTTATTCAAAAAGATTTATTAGCGACACTACAAAAAATGGTAGATGCCGAACAGAGTGCATTAAAAAAAGGGAAATCACGTCAACAAGCGATTGCTGCTGCTTATGATCGTTTTTATAAAGGAGATATTGCAGATGAATTTGTGCGTGGAGTGAAAGAACAAGGAGGCTTAATTACAAAACAGGATTTAGCTAATTGGCAGCCCGTTGAAGAAGCCACTACACATATTAATTATAAAGGTATTGATGTTTATAAGTTGCAACAATGGACGCAAGGTCCTGCATTATTACAAGCTTTAAATATTTTAGAGAATTTTGATTTAAAGAGTATGGGCTATAATTCAACAAAATATATTCATACTGTATATCAAGCGATGAATTTAAGTTTTGCAGATCGTGATTTTTATTATGGAGATCCGAGATTTTCAAAGAATCAACCTATGGAGGGTTTATTGAGTAAGGCTTATGCTAAGCAAAGAGCAAGTGAAATGAATAGCTTAATGAACAATCCAAATACAGCACCAGGTGATCCTTATCCATATGAAGGAAAACAAAATCCTTTTTTAAATATTTTAAATACGCGCGCCCAATTAATAAGTGGTGATTCGATTAAATCAAAAAGCAATGCTATTCCAGTACATGATGCAAGAATGGCACAACAAAATTTAAATCCAATCATTGATCCTGAATATATGGATAGATTATGGCGTGGCACCACTTCTGTGGAATCAGCAGATAAAGAAGGTTGGGTTGTATCAATTACACCAAGTGGTGGTTGGTTGCCAGCGGTTATTGCAGGTAATACAGGTGTGGGCATGAGTCAACGCATGCAAAGCTTTGTATTGGATTCTGCTATTAATCCATTTAATGTTGTTGCTCCAGGGAAAAGACCAAGAGTAACTTTAACGCCAAGTATAGCAATGAAAGAAGGAAAACCTTTTTTAGCTTTTGGTGTACAAGGTGGAGATACACAGGATCAAAATTTATTACAGTTTTTTTTAAATATAGTAGAGTTTGGAATGACAGTACAACAATCTAGCGAAGCAGCTAATATTAATTCCAATCAATTATGGTTATCCTTAGGAGGAAGTGCATTGGCTGATCGTCGACCAAAACCAGGTAATATATTAGTTGGCAACACGCTATCCGAATCCATCAAAAAGGATTTACGAGCAATGGGGTATAGCATATCAGTTGGAGATCGCACCAGTGGTCCTATCAACGCTATTTATTTTGATTGGAAACATGGAAGTTTATGGGGAGGCAGTTCTAATAATGGCGAAGACTATGGCATTGGTTGGTAAAGTATGTATTTATTTTTTTGTATATTTATATACCTACAAAAATCTACTATGCGTAAGCAAGTTTTTATTTATTCTTACCAATTTTTTATCTTTTTTTTTCTGATGACCTCCAATCTCAAGGCAAGTTCAATATTAAATAATAAGATAGAACAGGATACCTCATTAATCAAATCATACGAAGTAAAATATACATCAAAGACCATTCAAATTGATGGGAAGCTTTCTGATCCTGCTTGGAAGCTCGCCCAATGGACCGATTTATTTGTAGATATTGAAGGAGATAAAAAGCCTAAACCTTTATTTGACACCAGGGTTAAAATGTTGTGGGATAGCCAATATTTATATATCGGTGCCTATTTAAAAGAACCGGATTTATGGGCTACCCTTACAAATCCGGATGATATTATTTTTAGAGACCATGATTTTGAAGTGTTCATTGATCCAAATAATGACGAGAATCAGTATTTCGAAATTGAAATCAATACACTTGGAACCGTGATGGATTTATTTATGTTTAAGTCCTATCGTCATGGCGGGCCCATGGATATGAGTTGGAATACTGTTGGGATGAAAAAAGCAGTCACTTATATAGGTACCCTGAATGATAATCGAGACAAGGATAAAGGTTGGTACGTAGAAATGGCCATACCTTATGCATGTTTAAAAAAGCCAGGTAGAAATTATTTACCCCAAACTACTTCACCTTGGCGTATTAATTTTTCGAGAGTGGAGTGGACCATGGAAAAACAGGGTATCAGTTATACTAAAAAAAAGCAGGCTAATGGCAATCCTATTCCTGAATTCAATTGGGTTTGGTCACCAATAGGTATGGTAGACATGCACGTTCCTAATCGCTGGGGTTATTTACATTTTATACATTAACACTATTCATTTATTATTTGACTCCATTAAATCGTTCCTATATTTAACATTATTAAATCAAAGCTTCTTTATTTTCAATTACCTCGTATGAAAAAAACAATTGTATATTTTTTAGTTCTTTTATCTACTTATGCTCATGCACAATCAACTAAGGGAGTAGTCAGCAAGTCACCCATTGCAGATTGGTTGATAAGCCCCATTGCTCAGAAAGCAAAAATTACCGTCGAGGGTCAAAATATTGTAATGAATAATGGACTTGTAAAAAGGGTTTTTATCATTTCACCTAATGTGGCTTGCTTTGATTATACTAATTTAAGTAATGGGCAACAGCTTATTCGTAGTATTGAACCAGAAGCCAAAGTAATTTTGGATCAAGTGAGTTACAAAGTGGGTGGCTTATCTGGACAAAGAGAAAAAGCGTACTTAAAATTAGCGAGCATCAAAGGGCTTCAAAAAAACGATTCTGATTTTGTATATGTTCGCCATAGTATTTCTACTATCGAACCCTTTATACATTGGAAGCCCACTACCTGGCTCACTAATGGTCAACAACCTACTGGTGCAAGTATTGTATTTGAATTCGTATCTCCTTTAGCCGCACTTAAAAATATTATTATTAAAGTGCATTATGAATTATATGATGGCATTCCTTTAATTACGAAATGGATATCTATTGATAATGCATCCAATAAATCCATCAAAATAAATAGAGTGGTGAATGAAGTACTTGGGCTGGTAGAAGAGGAAAGTGCCGTAGTAGGAAAGCCAGAGGAAATGAAAAAACAACATGGAATCTATGTTGAAACAAATTATGCTTTTAACAACGCCATGCGCTATGATATTAGTGATCAAACCACTCATTGGAAAACCGATCTTGCTTATACTTCTCAGGTAAATTATAATTATGAAACACCTTGTTTATTAGAGATATACCCGGAAAAGGCTCCTGGTATTGATTTAGCGCCAAATGAAAATTTCAAATCCGTTCGCACGAATGAATTATTAATGGATAGTTATGATAGGCAAAGACGAGGACTCATGTTAAAAAAGATGTACCGTACTATTGCTCCTTGGACCACGCAAAATCCCATTTTTATGCATTTAGTGAGCAGGAATGACCAGGAAGTTAAAAACGCGATTGACCAATGTGTTGCCACTGGATATGAAGCAGTGATTTTAAGTTTTGGTAGTCATTTAGAAATGGAAGACAGCTCGGCTTCTAATATTAAAAAATGGAAAGCGTTAACCGATTACGCACACCAACATCATATTTTGTTAGGTGGATACTCTTTATTTAGTAGTCGACGCATTAGCGATGAGGATGATGTAGTAGATATTAAAACAGGTAAGCC
Organism: Bacteroidota bacterium; assembly: GCA_026391435.1. Classification (GTDB taxonomy): domain Bacteria; phylum Bacteroidota; class Bacteroidia; order Chitinophagales; family Chitinophagaceae; genus Sediminibacterium. Next base: position 7,285 of record JAPLEJ010000008.1, on the reverse strand, counting down.
AGGTGGTGCATTTTTTGGTAACGCTCCTTGTTTTGGAAGTAAATGGGGATTAGCATATCGAGATAAAATAAAATACTTTTTTAAATCCACTGGCTTTGATATTTGGGAGAATGATGGACCCTATCCAGGCGATGTTTGTGCTTCTACTACACACCCAGGCCATAAAGGCTATGATGATTCTCAATGGAGACAAATGGAAATTCAAAAAGAATTATACCATTGGCTCAATGAAAGTGGTGTTTACATTAACGCACCGGATTGGTATTTTTTAGACGGCACTAATAAAATTGCATTAGGATATCGCGAGGTCAATTTTTCTTTGTCTAGAGAACAACAAAAATTATTGAATCGCCAAAATATCCATGATGGTACTTTGGAAAAAATTCCTTCAATGGCCTGGGGTTTTGTTCCATTGACAAAATACCAAGGAGGCACCGAAGATGCAGTGCTTGAGCCACTCAGCGAACATTTAAATGATTATGAACAACTGATGATGCAGTACTATGGTGCTGGAGTACAAGCTTGTTATAGAGGCCCTCGATTGTATGATACTGAAACCACCAAAGCATTAGTATCAAAAACCATACAATGGTATAAAAAATACAGATCTATATTAAATGCAGATATGATTCAATTGCGTCGTGCTGATGGTCGCGATTGGGATGGTTGGATGCATGTGAATCCTGCAACCTCACAAAAAGGATTCATGATGTTGTTTAATCCTACGCATGAGGTCATGACTAAAACCATTCAACTTCCATTATATTATACAGGGCTTTCTAATAAAGCAAAAATTACCGATTCTAAAGGTGTTGTTACTCAATACTCTTTAAATAGAGACTATACTGTCAATTTTACTTTTACCATTCCGCCTGATACTTATAACTGGTTTGTCATTGAATAAAAAAAAGCGTCCCGAAAATTGGGACGCTTTTTTTTATAAATAGATGATCTTTAATTTAAAAATAGTTCATCAATAAAAATCCAAGCAGGCGTTCCCTTTCCAGGATGCCATACAGGTAATTTTTTTAAATTCAGAACTGTAAATCGATAATGCTTATATGTGGTATTATTAGGAAATATATAAGTAAATGTTTTGATATCCCTCATCACATCTTTTTGAGTAATGGTAGGGAATTTAGTTTCACTTATTTTTTTATATTTTACACCATCATCACTTCCTTCCACTGCGATAGAAACAATCGGGAATACATAACCGCCTACATCTATTAAACTATTTAAAAATGCTTGATGTAATAGTTGAGGTTGTTTAAAATCAACTATAAATTTCATAGTAGTGTCCTTATAACCCAACCATTTTTTATTAGTGAAATTAGAGCCGCCTAATTCAAGATCTACCAATGTTTTAGCACCATCTCCAAGGTATTTTTTATCCGGAGAAGATACTAGGTAAATAGAATCAGGATGAATCTCGGACTTATAAAAATTACGCTGAACAATATCGCTACTGAGCCAACCTGGCTTAAATACTTTTACTTTTAAATTAGTGTTTCTAGTTAAGCGTAATGTGTTTTTATAAACAGGACTAGTGGCGCTATCTGGATCGGCGCCATCCGTTGTATAGCGTATAGTGACTCCGTTTAATAAATGTTTTATTTTAACATCTAAAAAACGAGTGATGATCGAAGAGTCTTGATCAATAGTAGGTACATTAATTTTAAATAATTCATTTTCTAAATTATCTCCAATTGTAAATTTAATCTTAGGATACTGGGCAGCTAATTTTTCTAATTGTGCTTGATTATTCACATTGGACCATACATTTATTTTAGAGAAGGTAGCGCCTTTTAAAAAGGAATTTAATTCAGCTTCGCTAAATTTGATACCACAAATGGATAAATATTTTAATTTTTTTAGTTGTTTTAATGGTTCAATTGCTTTTAGATCAAGTGATGTATAATTTAAGTTTATATTTTCTACATTATTAAATTGACTTATGATATTGATATCTTCCGATGTCAAAGGCATACTTTGCATATTCAGTCTAATAATTTGATCTTTTACATTTTCTAATTTTTTCAATACCGCTTGACTATAAAAATTACGTTGAAAAAAATTAACATCAATGGCATCACTACCATTGAATAAATAATTGACTGTACAATAACTTGAATTATATTCTTTTAAATCTGGTAATCCAGTTTTGCCAATTACCTTAGTATTATCAACCGGTGTATACTTATTTGCGAATAAAAATAAGCTGTCCGTTTTAGCTAGTTCTCTCATTTTAACTTTAAAATCACCACCTGCCTTAATCCATCTACTTAATATAGCTACCTCTTCTGTAGTCAATTGAGTTTTACCTTCTGGAGGCATGTGTTTTTTATGCGTGATGTCTAAATGAATACGCTCAAATAGCATTGATTCCTTATCCTTATCAAAGGAAAGTATATTACCATCCTTTCCACCCTTAAGAATATTAGCAGGTGTGTTTAATAATAATTCCCCTTTCACTTTATCAGCGCCATGACAGCCCACACATTTTTGTTGTAAAATAGGCTCTACTGCTTTCACATATAAAGTAGCATTTGAATCGGTGACTACTTTGACTGCTTGTAATTCATTAGCCACTTCTTTTTGAGGGAAGTTGATGACATTAGCCCCATGGGTAAGTTGCGCCCCCTTATGTGTAAAAATGATAATCACCAATAGATACACCATTGAGAATTGGACTCTATAGTTGTATTTATTTTTAAAGATTTGACTTTTTTGTAAATAAATCAATCCCCAACTAATGAATGCAATGGCAACACCGCCCCATTGGTGTAAAAAAATCAATTGCTCATCATAACTATCTTGTTTAGATAAAAAAATACCGAGAATGGCTACCATACTTGATAAAAAAGCGTTACCTACCAAAATGGCATGTACGTTTTTCTCATCGATACTATTTTTTTTATCTACTATAAAATATATACCAATGAGGGTCCCTAAGACGATAGGAAAATGTAAAAACAACGGATGCATTTTACCCAACCACTCAAGGTAGATGCCTAATTTTAATTTTTCATTAAATAGGGCAATCAATAATAAAAATGGATTTAATAGCCACAGTGCGTTAAGTGTATAAGCACTCAATTTATTTAACCTCATTATTAACTAATTAAATCATTTATCACATTTCCAGATACATCGGTTAATCGATATCTCCTTCCTAAATGTTTATAAGTAAATTCCTCATGACGAATACCCATCAAGTGCATGACGGTTGCATGAAAGTCATGCACATGCACAGGTAATGAATTAATATTATAACCGAAATCATCTGTTTCGCCATGTACACCTGGTTTTACACCACCACCCGCCATCCAAATGGTAAAGCATTTTGGATGATGATCTCTTCCGTAGTTATCTTTTGTTAATGCACCTTGACAATAATTGGTTCTTCCAAATTCACCGCCCCATATCACTAAAGTTTCATCTAACAAACCTCTTTGTTTTAAATCTTTAATTAATGCCGCAGAGGATTGATCTACATCTTTACATTGTCCTTCTAATTCTGAAGGTAAATTTCCGTGTGTATCCCAACCTTGATGGTATAATTGTACAAATCGTACTCCGTTTTCGGACAACTTCCTTGCCAATAAGCAATTGGCCGCATAAGTGCCAGGCACTAAACACTCTGGTCCGTACATTTTAACAATAGACTCTGGCTCATTTTGTAAAGAAGTAATTTCTGGAACGGCCATTTGCATGCGATAGGATAATTCATATTGCTGAATTTTGGTCACAATTTCCGGATCACCAATTTCTTTATATGACTCTTGGTTTAAAGCGGCGATTTCATCTAATATCGCTCGCTTATCGCCACGCTTAATAAATTCTGGATCTGTTAAATATTTTACAGGCTCTTCTCCACTACTAAATTGTACCCCTTGGTGAATAGAATCTAAAAAGCCATTGTTCCATAATTTTGAATATACCCCTTGTCCATTTCCTTTTCCTTTACTTAACAAAACACAAAAAGCAGGCAGGTTTTTATTTTCACTTCCTAGACCATAACTTATCCAAGAACCCATACTTGGTCGATTACCTACTTGCGAACCTGTTTGAAAAAAGGTAAGTGCCGGATCGTGGTTAATGGCTTCGGTATAAATTGTTTTTACAATACACATATCATCGGCCATGGTCGCCAAGTGCGGAAGTGTTTCACTAAACCAAGCACCACTGCTTCCATGTTGAGAAAAATTAAACTTAGTCCCTGCTAATGGAAATTTTGCTTGATTGGCTGTCATGCCTGTTAAGCGTTGACCCATACGAATACTTGCTGGCAACTCGGACCCGTGCATTTTTTGTAACAATGGCTTGTAATCAAACAAGTCCAATTGCGAAGGGGCTCCGTTTTGAAACAAGTATATAATACGTTTTGCCTTAGGGGCAAAATGAGGTAACACATTTGCAAAAAGATCGTCCTCGTTTGCTGCATTAAATAATCCAGGGGCCACTAAGGAACCCAAGGCAAGGCCACCGATACCTAAACTTAGTTTAGATAAAAATTTACGCCTGTTTTGGTTCAAGCCATGTTCTAAAAATTCGTTCATAAATATTTATGATTTTGTTATGGTTTCTTCTAAATTATACATGATTAATATAGTCTTCATTAAAGCCGCGGCTTCAGATGAATTATAGTTTTGCTTCGGATGTTCAAATTCGCCTACAGCTAAAGTTGCTTTTACAACAGATGGGTTTGTATTAAAAAAAGCAACTTGCTTTTCACAGTAGTCTATTAATTTTTGACGCTCAAATTTGGAAGGTTTTCGTATTACAATCGATTCAAACGCTTGCTCTACTTTTTCCTCCAATGATTTTTTATTTAATGAAATATTTTCGGCCAACACCCTTGAAGCTTCTAAAATAGTTGGATCATTAAGCATGGTCAATGCTTGTAATGGAGTATTAGTGCTTGATCGTTTTGCTTCGCATTGATCTCTGTTACTTGCATCAAAAATCATCATACTTGGTGGCGGGGCAGTCAATTTAATAAATGTATATAAGCCTCGACGATAAATATCTTTACCATGATCTTGTTTATAGGTTGCTAACACACCACGACCTGATGTTGAAGTTTCCCATACACCCTTAGGTTGATAGGGTTTTACACTTGGTCCACCAATGGTGGTATTTAATAAACCACTTGTACTTAAAATTAAATCACGTACTATTTCTGCTTTAAAACGAATGCGAGGCGATCTTGAGTAATATAAATTATCAGGATCTTGTTCGTGTTGCTTTGTGCTAATAATATTAGATTGTTTGTAGGTATTACTACTTAATATTTTTTTGACTAAATATTTTATATCCCATTGGTGCTCCATAAAATCAACAGCCAACCAATCTAATAATTCTGGGTGTGAAGGAAGCTCACCTTGTAATCCAAAGTCGCCTGATGTTTTAACAAGACCTCTACCAAAAATATCCTGCCAAATAAAGTTGACAAACACACGTGCAGTTAATGGATTTTTTTTATTGGTGGTCCATTGTGCTAAGCCCAAACGATTTGCTGGATATTGTAAAGTATCATAAGGCATGATGGATTCCAACCCGGTAGGCTTTACTAGAATATTGGTAGGTGCATCATAACTTCCACGGCTTAAAATATAAGTAGGTCTTGGTTTCACCGTATCTCCTTGTTTCCAATCTCCCATCACCGATACTTCAATCATACCTGTATCTACTCCATTCACAAAAGTCAATAAATTATTTCGCTCTTCTTTACTAATAAATAATTTAGGATTTTTTGCCATCGTAGATTGACCTACATCTCCTTCAAACCCTTTTTCCTTACTCTCATTAAAAAACGCGTAAAGTTGATAATAATCTTTATTTGAAAATGGATCGTATTTATGATCATGGCATTGAGCGCACTCAATGGTTACACCAAGAATCGCTTTACCATAAGTTCTCGTTTTGTCGATATTGTAGGATACGCGATATTCTTCTTCAATGATACCACCTTCTTCGGTGTATTTATGATTTCTAAAAAAGGCAGTTGCTAAAATATTTGCTTTTGTTGCATTAGGCATTAAGTCGCCTGCAATTTGATTGGTTAAAAATTCATTGTAAGGCATATTCTTATTAAATGAATTAATCACCCAATCTCTCCAAGGCCATTGGGAGCGAATATTATCATCCTGAAAACCATAAGAATCGGAATACCTTGCTAAGTCTAACCACAAAATTCCCATCTTTTCACCGTAAGCTGGCTTTTGTAATAATTGATCAAGCAATTTTGTATACCAATTTTCATCGGTCGATTTTCTCCATTCATTTAATGCTTCATAACTAGGAGGTAATCCAGTCACATCGGCGTAAGCTCTTTTTATTAATGCATCACGTGAAGCCTCATCATTTGGACTAAATCCTTTGTCTTCCATTTTTTCCAAAATGAAATGATCTATTTCATTGCGTACCCATTTGGTATGATCCACTTCTGGTAAAGGTGCTTTTTTAGGCGCTACAAAAGCCCAATGCTTTTCATATTTTGCTCCTTCCTGAATCCATCTTTTAAATAATGCAATTTCATCCTTTGATAATCTAGTAAGGTGGCTTTCTGGAAGCGGCATCATTATTTTAGGATCTATAGATTCAATTCTGGTGATGAGTTCACTCTTTTCAGGAAAACCAGGTACAATAGCGTAATGTCCTTTGTTTTTTTCTAGTTCAGCAAAAGCCCTTGAAGGAATATCCAATCTTAAACCTGCTTTTACTTTGTTTACATCAGGACCATGACAAGCAAAACATTTATCTGATAATATGGGACGAATGTCTCTGTTATAAGAAACTGCTTTGGAACGATTGCCTTTTTTCCCATTGGCAAGATAAGTGATGCCATATATTAGTCCAATAACAACTAAAACAATAGCCCCAAAACTCATGTATTTTTTCATAGACAACAATCAAAAATTAATTCAATAATTTATTTCCAAGTTAATATTTAAGCACGGGTTAATTTATAAGGATATACTTTTCCTGAAGCCCATTGTGCAACATAAATATTTCCTTCATCATCCACGCAAACATCGTGTGGGTGTTCAAATATTTTCTCGGCTTGAGCCATTGGCTTTAACACATTGTTTTCATAAACAGGTTCTGTACCGCCAATGTTGGACACCACTTTATTTTCCTTATTAAGAATGGTTACAAATCCACTTTTTTCAACTGACATAGGAGAGCGTAAAACAGCAGCATATAAATAATCTCCTTTAATCACTGGTCTACAAACACCTGCACCAGGCAAATGGATAATCTCCATTAATTTCCCATC
>JAPLEJ010000032.1 GCA_026391435.1 Bacteroidota bacterium | reverse complement strand
TGTATTGTTTATATAAGTGACCACCCCATTCAATAAAATAAAGCATCGCTTTAATTCATGTTGTTGCTTTTTTCCATCAATATGTTCAATTAATATTTCTAAAGGGGCTTCCCCATCATCTAAAGTAATAAAATCATAAAACTCGAATACACGAGGATCACTTAATGACCTTAGTTCAGTATTCGCAAAGCCCCCACCCATAGCCACTTTAATATGAGGGTATTTATTTTTAATCCATTGACCACATCGAAGTGAAGTATATAAGTTACCTGGGAAAGGTACCGAAATACAAACTAATTTAGGTTGTATTTGAAGAATATGCGCATCAAAAATTTTAATTAAAATTTCATCTAAATAGGTGAAGGGCATTTGAAGTAGGTCATATAGCTCGTCAAAGGAATTCGCAGATCTTCCTAAACTTTCGGCATAACGACTAAAGCCAAAATGTTCATCCACTGTTTCCTTAATGAAGTCTCCCAAATCCTCTAAATACATCGTTGCAATATATTTAGCTTTATCCTGTTTACCCATACTGCCAAAAGCCCAATTCGTGTCATCAATAGGTTCAAAGCGACTTGCTTCAGGTAAAAATTGTCGTGTACAAATTAAATGCGCTAATGTATTTGATTGGCCTTGTAAAAAAAGTACAACATGATCAATGGTGTTGATGTAGGTATCTTTTAAAGCAAGCATCCTTTGGCTATTAGATGAAAGTGCTATTTCATTTGAAAGCAGTTTGGCCTCAATGGTGGTGAACAGTTTTTCAAGTCCTTGTTTATTAAAGAGGGCTAATATTACTTCAATCCCTAGATCGGATTGAACAGTCGGTATTTTCTTGGTATTAAAAAACCCTTTTAGATACGCAGTAGCTGGATACGGTGTATTTAATTGTGTAAAAGGGGGTGTTATTAAAAAAATGAGCGATTCCAATACATTCTATTTATATAGCAAATTTAAAGAATCGTATTGGCAGTTATGATCATTGTATGCACAAACTTTAAAATATTTACTCCTAATAAATATGAATCATGGGAATCAGCTATATACTTGCTCCTAAAACACTTCACCTAAATTCAAAAATACACCTCTTGAACCCCCTTGACCAAAACCATAATCAATGGATATATTGGTATTGGAATGTTTGTTTAATTTTATCCTCATTCCTATTCCATAACCAGGTAAAATTGTTTTTATGGGGGTTCCTTGTCCTTCAGATAAGCTTTGCATATTACCGAAAACCACCCCACCCAAAAATCCATTTTCAGTAATACCGAAGCGATATTCAGATTCAAAATAAACCAATTTATCCCCCCTAAACCTTCCTTGAATATACCCCCTACCAAAATTGCCATAAGTATCAGAAGCGGTCGTAGGTAAATCTAAATATGGAGGCTTCCCATTGAATGTAAAAATATCATAGGTCCAAAATGCTAAAATATTTTTACTGCCTATTGGGAAAGGTAAATATTTTCTGTAATCAATAGAGACACTTTGCCATGATACATCACTACCTAAAAAAGTTAAATTATTTCGATACGTCATTTTGAAATAATTTCCATTGGCTACTGGATTTGCTGTGCTTTTTCTTGTATCGTATAACAAGTTTAACAAAAGCCCGACTGAACTTGAATGCGTATTTAAACCATATTCTCTAAAACCAATCAATGGCTTATTGACAGTGGTCGTATCCGTGATCATTGAATGATAATCAATATTCAAACCTGGGCCAAAATAAAAATTGTGCCCTATTTTTTTTAAAATTGATTGATGCATTTTTAAATAAGAATAATTCAAATCATCAAATAACATTAAATCACTATTCCCTCCTAAACCAAAATCAAGTTGCGGATATTTTAAATAGGACCAATCTGAATTAATGTTAATATTATTATGATTAAACCAACGGTTCGTTGTAAATTGAAAAATGACTTGTTTATTTTGGGTATATTTTAATTCTGAAAAAACACTTGATTCATTATCAAGACTACTTTTTTTAGGCAAAATAATACTTGCTCTAACCGAAGCGGCAAAATTGGTAGCTAAGCTATACTCTATAGCCGGTACAAAAGTAATAATGGCTTTATTGGGTTTTTCACCTTGTTCTCTAATTTTATTAATTTTAAACACTCTATAAATTCCATCCACAAAATCGACCATAGAGTCAAGTCCCGGCTGTTTATATAAGCCTAGCGTAAAAATATTTTTTTTATGAATGGGTCGCGACCATTGCGTACTATCTTGTGCGGTTAACTGTTTTGAAAAAAGCATGATTAACAAAAATCCTACTATTTTTAAATTCATTTTTGTAAAAATTAAAGAATGGACTGGGAAAAAAATAAAGGTACAAGATGAAATTGTTAATTATAATACAAGTTTAACCTTTAATCAAGACTACAAAGGTATATCATATTAATCGTATATTAGTGTTTAAAAGGTACAGTATCTCTCAAAAATATAGATCCCTTATTATTAATACTTTTATATGAAATATTCTTACAGCTTATTATTCAGTTTTTGCTTCACGACTCTTACGCAGTTTTTATCAATGGAAGCGGCATCACAAAAAGCAAGCTTACATTGGCGAAAAATGGCCAATGGTGTTTGGAAAGCAGAAGTAGGAAAACCCGAAGCGAAAAATTTATTGACTATTTCAGGAGTATCCCCTAAAATGAGTGCAATTAACCAAATGCCTTTGTCCAATTTTCCTATCGCGGAAAATGAAATAGAAGTAGAAGTATATGACGGAAAAACTTATTTAAAATTTCCACTCGACAAAACTGAACAAATATTTGGACTGGGTTTGAATTTCAAAACAGTAGAACAAAGAGGACGTATCCTTAAATTACATGAGGATCATTATGATGGTATTGATAATGGACGATCTCATGCTCCCATCCCCTTTTATATTTCCTCGAAAGGATATGGTGTTTTTATAAATTCAGCTAGGTATATAGATATATGGGTGGGAACAGGTGTGAGGGTAAATAGTAAAACGCCAGCAGATGTAAGAGATCGTAATACGGATCCAAAATGGTCGGCATCTCCCTATTCAGATAATGTGGAAGTATTAGTACCAGCAGAAGGTGTTGAACTTTTTGTGTTTGGTGGACCTAGCACATTAGATGCTGTAAGTAGATTTAATTTATACCAAGGAGGCGGTTGCTTACCTCCTAAATGGGGACTTGGATTTTGGCATCGTACGCCTACTTTATTTAATGACGCTCAACTGCTCGAGGAAGTGGAAGGATTTACCAAACACCAATTTCCTTTAACAGTAATTGGCTTAGAGCCAGGCTGGCAAAGTAAATCCTACCCTTGTACTTATGAGTGGGATAATAAAAGATTCCCTGATCCTAAAGGTTTAATCAAAACATTAAAAGACAAAGGTATTTATACCAATCTTTGGATCAACCCTTATATTTCTCCAGATGCAAAGTTAATGAGCACTTTAAAACCTTTCACTGCATCGCATACGGTATGGTCAGGTTATATTCCTGATTATGCAATGAAGCAGACGAATACTATTATCGGGAATCATTTAAAGAAAAATTTACTAGACATTGGTGTTAGTGGATTTAAAATGGATGAGAATGATGGTTTTGATTTTTGGTTGTGGCCAGATGTCGCCAAATTCCCTTCGAAAATGCCAGCAGAAATGATGAGGCAAACTTATGGGATGATGATGCAAAAATTAAATACCCAATTATATAGAACAGAAAATAAAAGAACCTACGGATTGGTTAGGGGAACCAATGCAGGCGCTACGAGCTTCCCATTTGTTATTTATAATGATTATTATAGTCATAGGGATTTTATTACTGCATTAATTAATAGTTCATTTATTGGTACACTCTGGACTCCCGAAGTACGCAGTTCGGGATCGGCCGAAGATTGGCTTCGCAGAATGCAAACGGTTTGCTTTTCACCTATTGCTATGTTGAATGCATGGTCAGATGGTACTAAGCCTTGGACATTTCCTGAAGTAGAAAAAGAAGTTGCTGATGTTGCCAATTTAAGAATGCAATTAATTCCTTATTTATATACTTGTTTTGCTGAATATGCATTTTATGGCCGACCTCCTTTTAGAGCAATGAATTTAGTAGATGCATTTCCAAATGAAATAAAAGATCAGTACATGGTAGGAGATAATTTATTGATTGCCCCACTATTCACAGGCGAAACCAACAGAAAAGTAATTTTACCAAAAGGAAAATGGTATGATTTTTATACAGGTAAGTTAGTGGGTGAATCAGAAACAATCAATGTTACGCCAGGACTTGCACATATCCCCGTTTTTGTAAAAGAGGGCGGCATTATTCCGATGGCATTGAGCAACACAGTAGCAGAAGGCAAATACGATTTAGTGGTTAAATACTATGGTGAAAAAGACGCCAGCTATCAATTGTATGATGATGATGGAAAAACGTTTAACTATGAAAAAGGAGATTTTTCATGGAGAACACTTTCGGTAAAACGTGATCAACAAGGTCAATTAAATGGCAGTATATCATTACCAACAAAAGGCAAGCCAGATAATATTGGTAAAATCACCTGGGAATTTAAAACAAAATAAATCAATGGCTAGGTAAAGCAAACGCAACATAGCTGTCACTCATATTGCCTCCCCATTTTGATCCACCACATGCAATGACGACATATTGTTTTCCATTCACATTATAAACAGACGGAGTAGCCACCCCTGATGCTGGCAAATCTGTTTCCCATAAAATTTTACCATTCGATTTATTAATGGCCCTGAATTTTCCATCTGCCGTAGCACCAATAAATAAAAGCCCCCCTGCTGTTATGACAGAGCCTCCATAATTTTCTCTTCCCGTTGTTGGAATTCCTTTTGCTTTTAATTCTTTAAATTCTCCTAAAGGAATGGTCCATACATATTTTCCAGTATTTAAATCAATTGCATTTAATGTCCCCCAAGGTGGGCTAATCGCAGGATAACCTTCTTTTGTCAAAAATTTATTATACCCTGTAAATCCATAAGAAGGTTTTAAAGATCCCTGAATTTTTTCAAGCGAACCCATATATTTTTTTGACTGTTGTGTTTTCAATTTTAAAATATAAGAAGCCAAGGCCGATTTTTCAAAACTAGATAACTGATTAAAACCAGGCATCATTTTACGGCCTGTTGAAAGCAAATTATTGAAACTTGCTTCATTGTATTTTTTTTCTGCACCTATAATAGTGGGGTAATCACCAGATCCTTTTTGTTCAGGTCCATGACAACCCATACAATTCAACTTATAAAGCAATTGACCTGCTTCCAAATTGGTGAAATGTGTTTTTAAAATTTGTTTGTTTTCGACCAAGTTTAATACCCAGGCCATTTCATTTGCATTCACATATAAAATTCCTTTTTCTGGATCAATCGAAGGACCTCCCCACTCACCGCCCCCATCATATCCAGGTAAAATAATGGTACCCTCTTTGGTGGGAGGTGTAAATACGCCTTGAGATCGAAAAGTTTTAAATCGCTTTTTTATATCCTGATAGGAAGAATCACTCACCAAAGTATTTAAACCATTTTCGGTTAGCAACTGCCTTACAAAAGGTTTAGGTAAAACAGGAAAGGGTTGTGTAGGAGAAAGTTTTTCACCTAAAATGGTCGTTTCAGTTGAAACCGGTTTTTCTTGAATAGGGAAAAGGGGTTTACCGTTTTCTCTATCGAATAAAAACACAAATCCAGTTTTAGTGGTTTGCGCAATGGCATCTACTTTTTTTCCTTCTCTAACCACTGTCACTAATACTGGAGGACTTGAAATATCCATATCCCAAACATCATGATGCACAGTTTGAAAATGCCAAATCAATTTCCCAGTTAAAGCATCAATGGCTAAAATACAATTACCAAAAAGGCCATTGCCCAATCGATCACCACCATAAAAATCATTGGTAGGGCTACCCACGCCTGCATAAAGTATGCCTCTTTTTTCATCCAAACTAAAACCAGACCAACTATTGGTTGAACCCATTCTTTTATAAGCACTCGTATCGGCCCAAGTAGTATAGCCTAGTTCATTAGGATAAGGAATGGTATGAAAAATCCATTTTTGTGCGCCTGTTTTTACATCAAAGGCCCTGATATGCCCAGGTGTTTCCTCACTCACTAATCCACTTAAGAAAAATAAATTTTTATAAATCATGACAGGCGATGTAGGAGCAATAGAAACTTTAAATTCATCGCGGTCAAGTCCCTTTGCAAGATTAACACCCCCTTCTTTTCCAAAACTTAGAATTAGTTTTCCTGTTTTAGCGTTCACTGCAAATGCAATGGGCCCCACTGTATAAATAATTCTTTTATCATCCCCTTCCTCCCAATAAGCCACACCTCTGTTCATATTGATGCTGCTGCGATGCCACATTTTATTATTTATTGAATCGGCTGGATCAAATTGCCATTTTTCAATTCCGGTAGCTGCATCAATAGCGAATAATTTCATCTTGGGTGATACGCCATATAAAATTCCATTTACAATGATGGGATTGCATTCCATAGATCCTTTCTTTGTAGAATCATCATGCTCTGAATGATACACCCATATCACTTTTAAACTACTCACATTATTAGTGTCAATTTCATTCAAACTTGAGTACTTTAAATTTCCTTTGCTTCCACCTGTTACTTTCCAGTCACTATATTGATTATTAGTGTAGTTGTTAATAGCCCAATAGAAAGCAGCTACAATTAAAATAAATATCAAAACCCCTAATTTAAAATTCCCTTTGTTTGATGATTTTGTCATTTATTTATTTTTAATTAAAAAAGAGGACAAGTCGTCCACTTTGGCACAACACACTTGATCCATCACTTGCTTTAATTGTATTTTTAAACTTGAAATAAGATGATCTCCTCCTTCCTCCCCTAATGCAGCAACTGCGTACATAAAACTACGTCCCATAAAAGCAAACTCTGCACCCGATGCAATGGTTCGGGCAATATCTGGACCAGATCTCAAGCCACTGTCCATCATTATTTTAATTTGACCTTTATATTTTTCAACAATGGGAGCTAATGTTTTAATAGTAGATTGCCCAGGATCCAATTGTCTGCCACCATGATTAGATAAAATAATTCCATCTAAACCAAGTTTGATGGCCATCTCGGTATCTTCCTCCGAAGCAATTCCTTTAATGACTAATTTTCCTTTCCACTTATCTCTAATGGCTGCAATTTTTTGTTCATTTAATCTGCCCGAAAAAGTTTGATTCATAAACTGACCCAGTTGTTGCATATTTAAACCTTTAGGCATATAAGGCTTCATAGTTGCAAAGGAAGGCTGTCCATGGTATAAAGTTTTTAATGCCCATTCGGGTCTTCCCATAATTTGAAGCATATTTTTAAAGGTCATTCGTGGAGGCATGGCCAAACCATTGCGAATATCTCTTGGCCTATAACCAAAAGTGGGCACATCACTTAATATCACCAATACAGGATATCCTGCTTCTTGAACCCTGTCAATGACTTTATCTCGAATTTCGTTTTCGGCAGGATGATATAATTGAAACCATGCTTTTCCTTCGGTCAATGCTCCTATTCGTTCAATACTACTCGTTGAAACAGTACTCAATATAAATGGAATATTATGCTTGAAAGCGGCCTTAGCTAATATCTCAGGGGCATTAGGCCAAATTAATCCTTGTAAGCCAATGGGTGAAATGCCAAATGGCGCATCATAAGTATGTCCAAATATTGAAGTATCTAAATTCGCATCGGTATGATGTCTTAAATAATAAGGTTTTAATTCAACCTCTCTTAATTCTTTGGTGTTTTTAGTTAAGTTAACATCTTCATTACAGCCGCCATCTAAATATTCAAATGCGAATTTTGGAATTTTTGACTTTGCCTTTTTAATAAGGTCGTCAATAGAGGGGTAGTCATGATTATAAGATAGCTGCATAGTATGAATTTTATTAAATAGATTTATTGGTTGTTTAGATGAAATTAAAAATTACTTTTTTTGAAATTCAATTAAAGGAATCATTTCAGCATTTCCATTCATTTTTAATTCAATGACAGAACAATTTTCATCTGGCAATTGATTAGGTAATTGAATATTGATATTAGTGCTGTTTTGATCAAAGGCTAAATTAGCTCCTTTTACAAAGTAAGCACTCAGTACTTTTAAATTTGGAATATTTGGCAGGGAAATTTGATGATGGTCGGCATTAAAAATATGAATGTATATTTTATCTCCTTTTCGAGTAGCTGCATATGCTGAATTAGGACGATAAGGACCGCCTTTTGTTCCGTAAATGGCTTCGCCATAGTTATTTAACCAGGCCCCCATTTGTTTTAAACGATTTACTTGACGAAGCTCGATTCTTCCATCCATCATTGGGCCCACATTAAATAACAAATTTCCATTACCCGCTGCCGTGCTCACTAATTTTTGAATACACTCCTTTAAGGGTTTCATTTGATCATTAGGTTTCCAAGCCCACTGATTGCAAATAGTGATGCAGGATTCCCAAGGGTAATTCATATTGATTTCTCCTACCTCTTGTTCGGGTGTCGCATAATCACCAATGGTTTCATTTGTCATCACTTTATGAGTTCCTTTTCCCAGCCGATTATTAATAATGATATTTTTATCTAATTTTTTTAAGTAATTATAAATATCAGCACCCATATCTTTTGTCCAAGGACTTTCCCAATTACCATCAAACCATAACATATAAGGATGATAGTTAGTCACAAGTTCATTTAATTGATTTTTCATGTATTGCACAAATTCGACCATATTACCTGTTGTTTCAGGTTGGCTATCACTTACTCTAATAGGATACCTTGTATCATACCAATCAAGTACTGTATAATAAATACAAAGTTTAATCCCATATTTATTACATGCTTTTGCCAATGCACCAACTACATCTTTTTTAAAAGGTGTATTCATAATATTATAGGAAGAAAACTTAGTAGGCCACAAACAAAATCCATCATGATGCTTAGCAGTAATGGTAATATATTTCATACCCGCTTGCTTTGCTGTTTTAACCCAAGCATCTGCATCAAATAAAGTGGGATTAAAATCATGGTATAGTTCATCATATTCTGCTTTTGGAATAACACTGGTTCTAGACCACCCAATTTCAGTACCTCTTAAACTAACTGGCCCCCAATGGATAAACATTCCAAAACGCTTATCCATAAATCCATCTAATACTTTTTTTTCGGTTTTGTACGGCACCAAAGTGGACACATTTTGTGCAATACTCAAATGATTAAATAATGCACTAAAAAATATAAGAACTAAATATTTCATAAATATGATTTATAATGGATAGTATTTCAAGTTATCATAAATATAAGATATTCCTTATCTCATACCGCATGAACTAAAAGTAGCAATGGATACAAATAAAATGATATTTAATAAATACTTGATTTACAATATCTTATGAGACTATTAATATGAAATGGCACCAACTCAATGGTATCTTATTACCAAAGTAAGGTTGAAATAAAAGAGCGTATGAAATGCCCTCTTTTAATACTTTTTAATTCCTTATTGAAAGTAATTAAATAACCATCTCACTTTTTTATTTAATTTTAACTTTGAGTTAAGATTAAATAAATAAACAAGGTGCGAGTAAAATGCAATTTTGTAAAACAAGATGCCCGTTTAAATATTATTTAATATTTAAATAGATAATGTAGCGTAGATTGAGCCTTCGTTTCAATAAAAGTTAAAAAATAATGAACAAATCAACATTAAGATCACATTGTCCAATCACTACTGGAATTGATGTTATAGGAGATAAGTGGACTTTACTTATTATAAGGCATATGCTTTTTCGTCACAAGCATACTTACGGCGAACTTATAGATATGAAAGAAAAAATTGCGACTAAGGTTTTGGCGCAAAGATTAGAAGCATTAGCTGCTGATGGTTTAATTGAAAAAAGAAATCATCCTACTAATAAAAAAGTGTTTTTATATACATTAACAGATAAAGGAATTGATACTATTGAAATTATGGCTAAAATCATTAATTTCTCCGTAACCCATTATCGTAGTCAAATGCAGACTAAGCCTTTAGATAAAACTAAACTTTCTTATATCTATATGCACGCAAAATCTGAAGAAGATTTTATCAAGAATGCTAAAAAGAATTATATCAAATTCAGAAAGAACCTATTAAATTTTTAAAGTTTAATATCTATCGTAATTCAATGCCAATGGCTATTGGGAATTAGGGTTATAATAGTTCCACAATAAAGCTGATAATTTTCGGGTAAGTACCCATGCTTCATTTTTTGTTTCCCAAGTTCTGTCCTTATTGTTTTTTGTAAATATGCTAAAAATATAAGGATGCTTCCCATTAACATAAACCACTTCATCGCGGCTAGCATCTACGGCTCCATTTTTATCTGCAGTGAAAACACCAGGTGGAATTTGAGAAAGGGCTTCTTCATCCCAATATTGCCTTCCTAACAAACGTAACATTTTTGCATCCGATTCCTTACTAAGCATCTCCCCTTTTACAATCCTTTCCATAATATTGCTTATCTCCCTTGGTGTGGTTTGTCCCCAACCATATTTGGTCCTATTTAATTCTCTTCCAGGAGTGCGACTATTCACACGGGTATCTTTGAAACCAGTACTATCCAAAATCTGATTAATGGCTATTCCGCCACCAGCCAATCCTTGTAACCATAAACTTGCACAATTATCACTAATGGTGAGCATCAGCATCAGCACTTTACTAAGTTCAATGCTAGTGCCATTTTTAAAAGAAGAGAGAATATCATCACCTTCACTATAATATAAAGAATCGGTATAAGTAAGGCGTTGATGGTATTGAAGTTGGCCCGTTTCTATTTTATGCATGATCCCTAAAAGAATTGGGATTTTAACAATACTGGCAGTTGGAAAAAGAGTATCTGCATTTACTTCCACTATTTTATTTTTTGAAAGATCATGTACATAAACTCCTATATCACCATTAAAATCCTTTACTAAATCTTCAATTTGTCGTTGAAGTCGATGATCTGTTCTTTGTGCTGTTCCATTCATTGAATACAGCAAAAGCAGACCTAGTATAAGCTTTTTCATAGGGTAATTTTAGATGACTGAAATTAAGTAAATTTTACCTGAAAACCCCATCTCAAGGGTCTCCTATTTATAAAATAATTAAAAAGGCATACAGTTGATATATAGTCACTCCAAATAGATTCAGGTAAATATTCCTCAAAAAAAATTAGATTAAAATACTTTTATTTTAAAAGTTATTTATATATATTTATATCTCATAAAACAAATAAAATATGAAAAAACTATTATTAAGTTTAGTTGTATCAGCATCATTAATCGCTTGTACAAACCAAGGAACAAAACCCTCATTTGATTTAAACAATGCAAAAAAAGAAATTGAAGCAGCAGATAAAGAAATTTGTAGCTTACTATCAAAGGGAGATTCTGTTGGCGCTGCCAATATGTATAGCAGTGATGGTAAATTGATGGTTAATAATATGCCTTCAATAACAGGAAAAGAAAATATAGCCTCATTTTGGGGTGGTTTTACAAGAATGGGTGGTGACGTTTCACTTACTACTTTAGAAATTTGGGGTGATGAAAATTTAATTTCAGAAGAAGGTTTATTTGAAGTTAAATTAAAGGATGGTAAATTAGCAGATAAAGGAAAATATATCGTGCTTTGGAAAAAAGAAGAAGGCAAATGGAAGATACACAGAGACATTTCTAATACAGACCTTCCTGCAGCAACAAAATAGGTTTTAATATAAATTTAATACGAAAAAGGCCTCTATTCTTAGAGGCCTTTTTGTTTATTCAAATTGAGTTAAATTATTTCGAATTTTGAATTGCCTTTCTAGGAACTCTTTCAGTTGCCATTGCAGCATGATAAATATAAGAAGCCATTATGGTTGCGTTCTTCATGAGGTCTTCTGGCTGAATACCTTCAAGATAATCAAGATTGGTATGTCCTGCAGTGCCTGGTGTACGATCCTGTAAAAACTGAAATCCAGGAAGGCCCACATCATCAAAAGCAACATGATCTGTACTGCCTAAACTTTGATTGGATACCATGGTCATGCCTAAATCACGGAAAGGCTCCATCCATGCAGTAAGCATGGTACGTGCAGCTTCGTTTCCTTGCAAGTATATCCCACGATATTGACCAGCCCCATAATCCTGATTAAAATAAGCAGACAAAAGTTCATACTCTGGTTTAATGCCAATAGATGCATTACGCGGATCTCCAAAATGCTTTTGCACATAAGCGCGAGAGCCATAAAGTCCTTGTTCTTCACCCGACCATAATGCAATTCGAATAGTACGCTTTGGTTGCACCCCTAATGTTTTGAGAATACGCATTGCCTCAAGTGCAACTGCTGAACCAGATGAATTATCACTTGCATTTGAACTACCATGCCAAGTATCAAAATGTGCTCCTACCATGACCACACCTGCCTTTGGATCTGTACCAGGTATTTCACCAACCAAATTCATTGCTTGTTCTACTTTATCTCCAATTTTATTTCTAATCTCTGCTTCTATTTTTACTGAAATGCCTCTTTTAAGAATTCGATACATTCTATTATAATGCTCAGGTGTTACTGCAAGAATGGGCACAGAATTTTGCATTCCTGCTGCACTCCATCCATCTTCTCTAACACCTGGACGAGAATAAGCAGGAACAATGCCAAGTCGATTGCCATCCGTTTGTAAAACTACCGCTACATTTTCTGATTTAAAAAATGCAATACGTTCTGCTGCTGTAATGCTAGTTGGATTTGCTATGACCCTGGCTGGCTTAGGCTTAATGGGGACAATAGCAGTTTGCTCAAGTGCAGTTAGTTCCTCACTATTATAGCGATGTACTCCATTGGTAAGTGTTTGTAGGTCTATCACCGCAGGATTAGAAATGAGTACCGCCTTACCACTTAGCTTACCTCTAAGGGCAGTCATCTCATCTTTAGTTTGTATATCCACAATCATTGCCTCTGCATTAATCTTTCCTGGTGTGCTAGAAGTATATGCAACGGGATAAGCATTAAGGGGCATATAGTCGGGCGCCATCATATGAACCGAAACATATTCATTATCCCAGGTGACACCATAATCCATATAGGGTTCACTATTCACTTGACTTAATCCCAACTTTTTCATTTCATCTAACGCCCAAACTTGCGCATGCTGCATATCCTTAGACAAAGTGAGTCTTGCACCAAGTACATCAACTATATATGACTCATACTCCATCACTTTTGAATGTTGTAACCCTTCCTCACGAATGCGCGCCACCATTGCCCAATCCACTAAGCTAGGCAATACAAATGCAAATGACATGATAATGACAACGATAAAGGAAACAATACGAATCAGTTTGTTTTTGAAAAAGGACTTCATTGGATCTAGGTTTTAATTTTAGAAATGCATCATGACTAGATACAATTTACCATAAAATTTTGATTAAGATAAAGAACAGCATCTTATACAAGCATTAGCTAGCTAAAATGTGGCTTTCAATTATATAACATATATATTATATTTATTTTATATAATCTATTCTTTTACAATTATTTGCATAATAATTTAATTTTATATTAATATAAATTAACATTTTTTAAAATAATATATTTAAATTAGCGTTATTATTAAGATTAATCTATCATTTTAAAACAAAAACAAATTTTATGAAAAAAGTATTATTAGCGGTGGTTATTTTAGTAGGTCTTTCTACTATTGCTAACGCTCAAACAAGCAAAGGAACATGGTTATTAGGTGGTTCTGCTGGTTACTCTAGTTATGGTAATTCAAGTTCTTGGTCTCTCAGCCCAAGTGTTGGAGGTTTTGTTAAAGACAATCTTGCAATAGGAGCAGAGCTAGATATACAAGGCTATTCTAGTACTACTCAAACTTCAATTGGCGCTTGGGTTAAACCATATTTTGGCGGTAGTGAAACTAACAAATGGTTCGCAAAAGGTATGCTTGGAAGCTTGGCATGGGGCAATGAAAGTAAATTTGCTTATCAAGTTGGCTTTGGTAATGCAACCTTCTTAAATAAAAGTGTTGCTTTAGAAGTAAGTGCAAACTATGCAAAGTTTGCCGATATTAACGATGGACAATTTGATTTGAAAGTTGGTTTCCAAATTCACTTTGGAGGCAAATAGTCTTATAAAAGAATTTATTCTTCAAAGGCCATCATTATTGATGGCCTTTTTTTATTACACTTTGGACTAAGTAAATAATATATTTGTGTAAGTATTAATATTATAGAACCTTAAGATTAAAATATTGAAATCAAGTGCCCATTCAACAGCAGATGAAAAAAAGGACCAAACCTTATTTTGGTTACTGCTTTGTATTTGGTTTGTTATAAATTTAATACAGGCCTTATTTACCGAAATTAATGCGGACGAAGCTTACTATGTGCTGTATGGGCAAAATTTAGCATGGGGGTATTTTGACCACCCCCCATTAGTGGGCCTAATCACGTTTATGGGTTCAAAATTATTCACTGGAAATTTAGCTGCCCGTTTCTTTACTGTATTATTACAACCCATCACCCTTTGGATTGTTTGGAAGATCATTGCTTTAAAAGAAGCAGACAAAAGCAAGGTACTTCTCTTTTTTATAGTATCCGCCTCCTTCGTTATGTTTTCGGCTTATGGGTTTATCACCACACCCGATGTGCCACTTTTATTTTTTACGGCACTTTTTTTATACGCTTATAAAAACTTTATTGGAAAACAAAACTTAAGCAACAGCTTATATATTTCCATTTGTATGGCGGGGTTGGTATATAGTAAATACCAAGGTGGGATTTTAATTGTACTTGTTGTATTATCAAATTTTAAATTATTAAAAAGCGGTTGGTTTTGGCTTGCGGGATTACTTGCGCTCGTATTGGTTACTCCACATTTTTGGTGGCAGTACAGTAATCAATTTCCAAGTTTTCGATATCATTTAATAGGTAGATCAAGCGGATTTGCGTGGACTAATTTTTTCGAGTTTATTCCAACTCAAATTGCCATTTTTAATCCATTTACTTTTGGAGCATTGGTCTATGTTTTTATAAAAAAGAATCAAATAACAAGCTTTGAGCGAACACTCTATTTTATAATCATTGGATTTATTTCATTTTTTGCAATTACCACATTTCGTGGACACGCAGAAGCACATTGGACCGTAGCGGCCTCCATTCCAATGATTATTTTAATTACTGAGTTTTCTTTCAGTAACGAAATAATTTCAAAATATATAAAAAAATGGGTGGCTTATTCACTATTGCTATTATTGGCAGCCAGAATTTTATTATTAAGCCCACTTCTGCCAGACAATACCGATTTTAGTGGAACGGATAAAATCAAAGCCATTGAATCAGTTGCAGGAGCATCTCCTGTTGTTTTTACTGGCTCCTTTCAAAACCCATCTAAATACAGCTTCATCACAGGAAAACAATCCACTGTAATAAGTTCTTTGCAATCAAGACAAACTCAGTTTGATTTATGGAGAAAGGATTTAAAAATGAAAGGAGGTCGCGTTTTTGTTGCAGTAGAAGCTAAGGGAATATCAAAAAAATATAAAATTAATAATCAGGAATTTGATGGCTTTTTCACTAATGACCTGCAAACCACCAACTCACTTGAAGTACTTTATTCGCTTTCCGAAATAAAAATAAGTTCAGGAGATAGCATTTCGATACCTATTTCCATATTAAATAACGCAGGGTATGGTTTCAACATGCAACATTCCGAATTCCCTGCTACTATGAAAGTTGTTTTTATAAAAGATAAAAAAACAATGTTGCAAAATATTAGTACCGACTTTCATATTGACACTCTTGCTGCTAATGGAATTCAGAAGAACAAGATCCGTTTTATTATACCGCAACTTGAAAAAGGGGAATATCTTTTTGGTATTAGTTTTGAGAGCGTTTTTGGCGCAACTATCAATAGCCGCTTTATAAAAATACAATGTAACTAAACCGCTTGTGGTTTTATTTTTTCGACAACCATTACGGCAATGATTGATGTCATAGTGCCAAAAAATGCACCCATTAATACATCTGTTAAAAAGTGTTGTCCTAGGTATATTCTAGAATAACCCGTAGCAACAGCAAGGATTAAGTATAAAAATTGTATTTTTTTATTTTGAGTATAACAAGCCAACACCGATGCAAGTGAAAATGCGGTTGTGGTGTGACCAGATGGAAAACTATTCGAGCCTGCCAAATCAACCCCTTCCACAAACTTATGGTATTGTAAAAGTGAAAAATAAGTACTTGGCCTAGGGGTTTCTGCAAGGTGTTTTACCAATTGTGCAAGCAATCCTGATACTGCATAAGAGGCAAAAACGATTATAGCTAATTTTCGTGTTTTGGGGTATATCGACAATAAGACCGAAACAAATACGGCAAACCAACCATCCCCAATATAAGTAATATAAAAAAATATAAAGTCTGCAAACTTATTGTGATAGGTGTTTAACAATAAAAAGGAGTTGGCATGACCTTCTATTAATAAAAAAATTGTGGCGACAAGCATTACAACAAGCAATCCAAAAAAATAAAAAAAAGCAGCTTTAAGATTAGGCATGGTAGTTATTAGAATACGCTTCTTATGGAATCTATTTGTATGTCTTCAATGTAATTAGACAGTTCCGATGTTTAAAAGTAAGATTTTTTCATTTAAAAGAGTTTTTTTCGTCTTTTTAATGAAAAAAGTAGGAGGTGGGAAAAGTATAGTTTAAATAAGTAAAGAAACTTCAATTTTAAAATTCAAGTTTTTTATCAGAAATGTCTGGTTTTGTATATTCTAAATCTGATCCCTTGTATCCCATATCTTTAGGATGTGGCCCTACAAACTCCGAAAGCTTCCCTTTTATTATTATCTTATTATCTGTTATCTCTACAAAAGCATAAAGAGCATCTTTATAGGGTGCCGTATAACGCATGACTGGATAACAATTATCAAGCTTTTCGCTATAACGACCAGTCATGACATAATTTGATCCGAGCCACCTATAGGAAGAACTATTGATTTGAATATAATGAATACCATTAATTTCTTGATTTTGATCGATATGAGTATGACCATTGATACATGCTACTACTTTTTTAGATCCCGCCTGCTTATTTGCATCTTCAAAAATTTCTCTTATTTGTGAGCGATTAATTAATCCAGCTTCATCATCACCCAATGGTTGATGAACAAATACGACTACTTGAAGCTTTGTTTTTTGTAAGTCATCCTTTAACCATTGTCTTTGTTTTTCACCGATATACCGTGGATATCCCTGCTTATCATCTGGACCTTTTTCATTTCCATCTAGGATAATAAAATGAAAATTTGAAGAATCAAATGAATAGTAAGTATTATTAAGACCATAAAAATTCTTTACTACATCTAAGGTGGCAGGTCCATTGTCAGAATCAAAATCGTGGTTGCCAATCACATGATATTTATTGCCAGGGTGATTATTAAATAAACTGAAAAAACTCTTATTTGCTTCTTTTGGTTGACAAAAATCACCAAGTTGGATAATAAAATCAAGCTCTTTATTTTTAGTAGCGTTCAAAAAATTACGAAGCCTGTAATCGCCATCATGCATCACATCAGCATGAACATCAGTTATTATGCCAAAACTTACCTTTTTCTTAGGTTTACCAGCAACAGATTTTGCAGGTAAATTAAGAGGTAAAACTACTACTGAACTGCCTATTGTTATATTTCGAATAAATTTTCTTCTTTCCATTTTTATTTTTTCAATTTGCATTTAAAACTGCAATCTTAAGCTACCAAATACTCCAAAATTCTGAACAGGTTGCATTCTTGATGGTGAATATCCAGCTGGATAAGGAGGGGCTTGTCTCCAAACAAAATCAATTCTAAAAAATCTAAAAATATTATCAAAGCCAGTACCATATTCTAAATAGAACTGCTCTCTTAATGTTCTTAATTGATAGGGCCCTAATTCAATTCGATTAAATATTCTATTTGAGGAATTCATCATACCCCATACGCCTTTTAATGTCCAAAATTGTCTAATTTTTGTTTTGCGTAATATTGGAATTAGATTGATTAATTTTTTTTCAATATTATGTTCAATCTGAAATCCTGCATACGTATCACTATAGTACTCAAATCGATTCATTAAGTTAAATCCATTTTTATTATACATATAAACTTCATTACCAGGATGTAATTCAAGTAACATAAATGGTAAACTATCACCATAAATTTTTCCAGCATAGGCATTATAAGTAATAACACCAAAATCTGGAATTCTAACTTTTTGACTTATTGCAGTATGCAACTTAGTATAATTATACCTGCCTCCAGCAAGCCCGTCTAATCCTTGACTCAGTCTTAATTCATAAATTGGCTTATCCCCTTTAAATCTTATTGTTCTTCGATTAGTTAAAATTTTCTTTTCTCCTGGTGCATATCTAATTCGATACATAATATCGGCATTATTAAGCTTTAATTGCTCTCCGTTTATAAAAGAATATTTATCAGGCAATGGAGTATAGGGATCATATTCACTTCTTGTAAAAGTTATACTATTACTAATTCCAGACTCCCACTCTTTTAATACAGATGCTTTGAATTCTTGTAATCCTAAGAATTTCTGAGGGATGTTAGGTCTTCTAAACAATTGCGAAAAAATGTTGTCAATGGACATATCCTCCTCATCAAATCTCACACGTCCATTTTCTAAATCTTTTAAATAAGATACATCTGTACTCACCCCCTTTAAATTAGGAAAACGATACTGAATGCCTAATCTTTCTTTGAATTCTCTATCTCTTGTTCCGTAAGCTAAATAGGCAGAGAGCCGTAAATTTTTGCTAAACGCTGGAGTTGTACCTAAGTCAAAACGAAGCCTAATATTCTCTAATTGATTTCCACTAACCCATTTATACCAAGGGCCAATTTCAATATTCCCAAACTTTCGGCGTCCATCAATCAAAAACTCTAAATTTCTAGAGTATTGTTGAAATAGTGGGATTGATTTAAGTGTATCAATCATTTTAAAAACAATTTGCTCGTTTTTATTTAAGGTTTCATGTCTTTTGTCAACCCAATATCCCAGATCTGTTTTATAGACGTCTTCATTAAGAATGACTTCATTCTTTTTCTTATTTAATATCAAGGCTTTTGTCACAGAATCTGAATCAAATGTGAAGTTCTGATATGAGATGGATTTTCGAACAATAAAAGTTAGCTTATTTTTTGGCAAAGGAGATAAATCGGCAGTTATTCTATCTTTAGAAAAAATGAGTCTCCCATTATTCATTTTTACAAACTCCTGATTAATACTTAACCTATTCACAAAATTGATATCTGCAGTAGCCGATATATTTAAATTTATTTTATGAATTGCCCATGTACTTGCATCTATCCAAGCATCCCCATTAAAAGTATTCTCACCATCTCTTAAAGGAGAAAATAACAAATGTAATACTTTCACGCCCTTGATATATTGCGTGTCTGCACCTTTGAAATTATAAAACTTATCTCCAAATTCACTTATTGGACTAATAAACTCTTTCCCAAAAACTTTCATATAATTATCATATATGTTTAATTTTTGGTTAACTCCATTAACAAACTGCATAACTGTTTCATTTTTTATGCCATGTGTTTGCGACGCTTTAATTATTTCTCGAGTGTCATTTGGATTATTTGAAAAATAAAAATCAGATAATGACTCTGATAAAAAAACTGGCAAAAAGGATTTTGCTTCAGATACACTATCAATATTATCTAGTATAAAGGAGAATGGTTTTAGAAAACCAATATTAGCAAAGCTATTTCGGCTCACATTATTTAAATCTAGCTCTAACTTATTATAAATCTCACAACCATATTTCGTATAAACATAAGGATTGTTTAATGGCTTATTAGCAACCACCGCTTTCCACCATCTTAAGCCCTTATTAAACTTTGTTTTTACAATAACCTCTTGTTTAAGACTTAATGTTTCAAGTGTTAGGACTAAATTTAAAGTATTCAGTTCCTTTAATCCATATTTTCTTGAATCAAATCCTACATAATCTACAATAAGAGAATCCTTTGGAAAACTAGACTTAGCTATCTGAAAAATACCAAGGCTATCGCATGTTGTTCCAGATTTTTGAATTTGCCACCTGACAGTTGAAAATGGGATGGGGTCTTTTGTGAAACCATTCATGACCTTACCAGTAATTAGACTAGTAATTTGTGAATTAGCACTTGAAATACTAACAACAAAAATGATAAATAAAATGAATTTTCTGGTCATCTAATTAAAGTATAAATATACTGTATAAAATATATATATGGTATATTAATTATACTTTATTTGAAAAAATAAAACTTTGATTTAGAATCAGTTATGATCAAATCTATCGGGTTGATCTAATATATCCAGTTTAGCATATTCTTATCCTAGGACATCGATATGCTATATATTCCTAAATATAAATTGAATCGATATAAATTAATTATTGGAATATATTACTTACCTTTTAAAAGTAAATAATCCAATCTTTTGCAATTCTAACGCAACAGTTCTATTTACAATTCTTGTAATCACTATCATTCCAACGACTAATTATTTCATCACTGAGATTGGCTATGACCTATTTCATTTTCAACATTTGGTAAAAAATATCTTAATTAAATGACATCGATAACAAAAAATAGAATAGAATCTATTGACTTATTAAAAGGCTTAGCAATGGTAATAATGGCATTAGATCATGTAAGAGACTACTTTCATTATTCCTCATACCTATTTGATCCTACTGATCCAACACAAAGTACATTACCCATTTTTTTTACAAGATTTATCACCCACTTCTGCGCACCCACCTTTAGCTTTTTGGCTGGAATTTCGGCTTTTATGGTGGGGAAAAGAAAATCAAAAAATGAGTTATCGGTTTATTTACTAAAACGTGGAATCTGGTTGGTATTTATTGAAATTATTATTATGAGTTTTGGGTGGTATTTTGATATTCATTTTGGAGCAATCAATACCTGGGTTATTTGGTCATTAGGTATAAGTATGCTGTTTTTAGCAGGATTGATTCATTTGCCAAGGTCCTATATTCTAGTAATAAGTTTATTAATAATTGGGGGGCACAATTTATTAGATAATGTCCATTTCCCTGGTAATATAATTTGGGGGTTGATACATGATCCAAACATGTTTATAATTACCGATCATTTAAAATTAGATTTAGGATACCAAATTATACCATGGATATCTGTAATGTCTCTTGGATATTATTTCGGAGCTTTTTACGACAAATCCTACGATGTTCAAAAACGAAAAAGAACATTCAACTTTATTGGCTTGTTTGCTTTTAGCTTATTTCTGATTTTAAGATATTGCAATCTATATGGCGACTTAATTTTATTTAAAGATTATGGTTCTATATCTAAAAATATTATCTCTTTTTTTAACCCAAGTAAATATCCGCCCTCTCTACTTTATTTATTAATGACGCTAGGAGTTGCATTTTTATTATTAGCCAATATTGAAAATCTGAAAGGAAAAATTATAAATTTCTTTAGCACTTTCGGAAGAGTGCCATTTTTTTATTACATACTTCATGTTTATCTTATCCATTGTGCAGCAATCATTATTTACAGATTAACTGTTCTTGAATGGAAAAATATTTTTCCTGCCGGGGGTCCAGCCTATACCTCCTCTTATATAAAAGGGTATGGTTATAGTCTTTGGGTTGTTTATGCAGTGTGGATTAGTATTATTTTATTAGTTTACCCCTTATGTTTAAGATACGACAAGTATAAACAAGCACATAAAGACAAGTGGTGGCTAAGCTATTTATAACCCTAATAAAGAGGCCAAAAGTAAAAGTGGCCTCTTTATTTATGTATATTTCACCTAAGTGAATCTCTCACAAAAGTCAGAGATAACACCAATTACGACCCCTATTTTTGTAAGATTGGTGATATTTAGCTTATTTCAGTCTTTGGCTAGCGTTATTTCTTTAGTTTTGCCAACTTAATATGAATAAAATTTTTGGATTGATTTTTGGGGTTGTCTTAGTTACTAATGCTTTTGCGCAGGAACGAAATCTGCCTGCATTAAAAATTAATAGCCCTATTAAAATAGATGGAATTTTGGATGAGGCAGTTTGGCAACAAGCTGCAATGGCAGATAGCTTTATTGTGAATTTCCCAACTTTTGGTGTTCCTGCAAAGCAAAATACCCAAGTGCGCGTTTTATACAGTGATCAAGCAGTATATATAGGTGCCTATCTTTATGATGATCCAAAATTGATCCGAAAGCAATTAACTTCTCGAGATGGTGAGTCTAGGCAGGATATTGATTATTTCAGCGTTTTTTTTGATACTTATAACGACAATCAAAATGGCTATCAATTTTTAGTAACTGCTAGAAACGTTCAGTCGGATGGCCGTTTAGTGGCTAATAAAGTTTCGCAGTTTGGATTACCAACTGATTATACTTGGGATGCAGTTTGGGAAAGTAAAGTAACTATGCAAAAAGATGGTTGGATTGTTGAAATGAAAATCCCTTATTCTGCTTTGCGTTTTTCTAAAAAAGTAATTCAAGATTGGGGCATTAATTTTCAACGGTATATTCGACGAAATAATGAAGGTTCTTTTTGGAATAAAGTTGATCCGCAGCAAAATGGTTTTGTAAATCAATTTGGGAACTTAACGGAAGTAATTAATATCGTACCTCCTCTAAGACTATCTGTATTGCCTTATATTACTACTGGCGTTAGGACAACTCCACTAGCTAATGGTACAAACAATACTACTATACTAAGAAATGGTGGAATGGATGTAAAATATGGCGTAAATGAAAGTTTTACTTTAGACGCTACCTTAATTCCAGATTTTGGTCAAGTCATTTCTGATAATGTGGTGCTAAATCTTACACCCTATGAAGTACAGTTTCAAGAAAATAGGCCCTTTTTTACAGAAGGATTAGAGCTATTTAATAAGGCTGGATTATTTTATTCAAGAAGGGTTGGAAGTACCCCTAATAATTACCAAGCAGTCAATAATCAGGTAAATAGTGATGCTAACTTGAGGATGATTTCAAATCCAGGTATAACCCAGTTATACAATGCCTCAAAATTTTCTGGACGAAATAAATCTAAATTAGGAATTGGAGTATTCAATGCAATTGCAGCACCTATGAATGCAATATTTGAAAATAAAACGACAGGTGCAAGAACATCCATTGAAACGGAACCACTCACTAATTATAATATTTTAGTATTAGATCAAGCGCTGAAAGGAAGGTCTTCCTTAACTTTTACAAATACAAATGTAATTCGCAATGGCGGATCTAGAAATTCAAATGTTAGCGGTCTTGACATAAACTTATTTGACCAAAATAATAAATTTAATTTTTCTTGGGGTACAAGGTATAGTTCCATAACAGGTGCCAATAAATATGATGGGTATGCCAGTTATTTACAATTTGGGAAAGTAAGCGGAAATTGGCAATACAGTGTATCTAATACAATAGAGTCGGAAAAATACGATCCAAACGATTTAGGTTATCTTAAATCTCCGAATGAATTTTCTGTAATTGGTAAATTTGGATATTATGTGTATAAGCCAACCAAAAAATTTATTAGTCAAAATTATACATTCAGTATTTTACCCGTTTATTTATATGTGCCATTTAAATTTTCAAATGTAACCCTGAAAGGAACTGGGTTTATGGTTTTTAGAAATTTTTGGGATTTAACTATAACTGCTAATTATCAGCCTGTTTGGCAGCAAGATTTTTTCGAAATGCGAACACCAGGTAAATCCATGAAAAGAATGCCCTACTGGTATACTGGGATAAATGGAAGTAGCGATAGTAGAAAGAGTTTTTTTATTCGTTACACTTTAGGGATTGCAGAAGAGCCTAACTATCCATTAGACTCCTATAACACTATTGAAATTGGTCCTCGTTATCGTTTTAATGAACATTTTAGTTTAGACCTTGATTTAAATCGCATAGTTGATAATGGACAATATGGCTATGCTTTTAGAGAAGCCAATGGAGAACCCATTGCAGGACGACGTAAAAATACAAGCTTTACAAGCGTCTTAAGTGGTATTTACAATTTCACATCAAAGATGAATTTAACCATGCGCGCTCGACATTATTGGAGCCAGG
Organism: Bacteroidota bacterium; assembly: GCA_026391435.1. GTDB lineage: Bacteria > Bacteroidota > Bacteroidia > Chitinophagales > Chitinophagaceae > Sediminibacterium. The sequence goes on along the minus strand of JAPLEJ010000032.1, from coordinate 6,287 downwards.
TTTCGTATAGCAACTTCTATTATACAGATATAAACGGCGATTTTCTACCGCATACTTTTGTGAATGGCATGGACCAAAATTTTAATGCCTTTAATTTAGATATGTTTTATACTTGGGATTTCAAATACGGTAGTAAATTGATTATAGGATGGAAGAATGCCTTAGGATCTGAATTCCCGATTGATGGCTTGCGGTATAACAATTACACTAAAAATTTAGCACAGGTATTCCAGCAGCCTCATGGAAATGAGTTTAATATGCGACTTATTTATTACATCGATTATTTGACACTTCAGAAGAAGAAAAGAATATAAAAACGAAAATCAACCCATTTGACTCGATTTTAGGGATTTGTTTCCTTACAATGAGCATTTATTTAGAATTATTGACAGAACTAAGAAGTAGATTATAATATTTATCAAATAAATTACTTACTTTAAGGAAGTAAATCACCCAATCTTTTGCAATTCTAACGCAATAGTTCTATTTACAATTCTTGTAATCACTATCATTCCTGAGTATCTTATTTAATCATTGAGATAGGCAATACCCTATTTCTAAATCTACATGTATGAAAAAAACAATTTCAATTGCATTCGCATCTATTATATTATTTGCTTGCAATCCAAAACAAAACGAAACTGCATCTAATACAGATGAGGCTGCTATGGCTGATTTTAAAGTGAATTCAAAATTAGTATTAGATGGTTTTGAAGCATTTGTCAATAACGATTCAGTTACTTTCAATAATAATTTTTCTGATACAGGTAAAATACATGGGCCTGCATATGGGGAAGAAGGAATAGTAAGTAAAAAAGTACTATTACAAAGACTTCAGGGTTTACATAAATTACTTACTAATATAAAAGCGAATGACATTAAACTTTTACCTAGTGCTGATGAAGTTACTTTTAAACCAGATGGCGGCGTGAGAGCTTATGTAAGATGGACAGATGATGCAATTGCAAATGGAGTAAAAATTGAACATAAATTTTATGGAGTATATCAATTCAATAAAGACCATAAAGTGGTTGATGTAGACGAATATATGGACATTACTGGCGTTATTAAAGCTGCGACGGCACCAAAAAAATAATTAGATATTAGGTTTGGAAAATACGACTAAGGCCTCTAGCAATAGGGGCCTTTTTTTAATTATAAATTCTGACTCCATCGTATGTCATAAAAACAAAGGACCCACGATTTAACGTAAGTCCTTTACTTTTTCACCAAGAATTTAATTTACAAATTAAATTCTACTCAAAAAATTTAACCTCCCCTGTGCTTATATCATGCACGCCTCCTACTATGGTAATTTCTTCATTTTTAACCATTTCAGATATAATAGTACTTTTAAGTAAAATATTTTTTACCGATAAACTCACATTTAATTCAGCAACATTTTCAACAAAAATGGGATTACTTGAATTTCTCTTTTCTTTAGTTTCCACTTCTTGATCTACAGCAGGTTTTATTTTAGCTATAAGTCCAGTTAAATTACCTAAACTAACATTATCACATGCTCCTTTAATTGCGCCACATTTTGTATGTCCTAAAACCACAATAATTTTTGCTCCTGCAACCTTACATCCAAACTCCATGCTTCCTAAAATATCATCATTTACAATATTGCCAGCAATTCTGACACTAAATACATCACCTAATCCTTGGTCAAAAATTAATTCTGCCGAAGTTCTGCTATCAATACAACTCAAGATAACAGCAAAAGGATGCTGACCATCCGATGTATCATTGGCTTGCTGCAGTAAGTTTCGATTAATTTTTAAATTATTTACAAAACGCCTATTTCCCTCTTTTAATAAATCTAAAGCCATATTAGGTGTAATAGCGCTCTGCATTTCTTTCGTTAATGTTTTCATATACTATTTTTTTTATGATTTTTAATACTTAGTAAATTAGAATGATAAATTGTTATATATAATTATTTGAAATTGACCTCTAGTACTATTTTTTTGAGCCTGTATCAGGTAGCCTGTTTCTACCCTAATGTCATCACTTACACCATAACCGATACCAGCATAAAGCCTATTACGATCAAATTTTTGATTTTTAATATCAAGAAATAATTCATTAAAACAAGAAGCATAGATCGACCTTCTATTTAAAAGCTTCCCATTTAAAGGCTTTTGTAAGGATATAAAATATCTTGACCTTAATCCGAAATCATCAGCTACAAATCTTTCTTCCATTCTTAATCTGTGGGTAATAAACAGATTATTTCTTTTTTGCTTGTATAAATATTGCTGATATATCCTTTTTTCATTAGTACTGGGCATAGTCACATCCCCTTCTAATAAATTAGATTCTATATAAGCAATACCTAATAATATGTTATTGTTAGCTTCAGTTAAATTATAACCTAATCCTGCCCTTAATAAGAGTTGATTTTTTTGCTCAGAAGTTTGATTGAGTCTATATTGAACGTCAGACTGCAATAACCATTTATTATTTATTTTTTGATTACCAAAGTACACCAACCACTTTCCAAAATCCTCCTCTTGAGCCAAGACTGTATCAAGCATACTTATTATAAGTAATAAACAAAGAATATACTTTTTAAAACAAAGCATGTTAGGGCTTAAAATTTATTTTTTCCACTTCTATTGATTTTGTTTTTGCATTTAATTCAAAATCTTTAATAATTTCAATTACATCATACGCAATTGATTTAGAATTCGTACAATCAATAATTACTTTACTATTAGAGGGAATAGATTCAAAAGTATTTAACAAACTTGCTTTATTGAAAAATGAAACTTCTTGAGCAAGTACTAAATGATGAACTGTTTTACCATTTTGATCGCTTACATTATCCTTTACATAGTGAGAATTACGGTAACTATGTCTTAATGTATAAAAAATTCCAAATAATATACCTACTGTAATTCCTTTTAACAAATCTGTTGCAATAATGGCCACAATAGTTGCCATAAATGGAATAAATTGCTCCCAACCCAGCTTATACATTTCTTTGAATAAAGAAGGCTTTGCTAATTTATATCCCACCATTAATAATATGGCAGCCAAAGAAGCTAATGGGATTAAATTTAATAAGCTTGCTATAAATATGGCACTGATTAATAAGAATATACCATGCAAAATGGCAGATAATTTTGTTTTAGCTCCAAAATTGATATTCGCCGAACTTCTTACAATTACTTGTGTAATGGGCAGTCCTCCTATCATACCAGTCACTATATTACCCAGTCCTTGAGCCTTTAATTCTCTATTGGTGGGTGTTACTCTTTTATCTGGATCCAATTTATCTGTAGCCTCCACGCATAATAAAGTTTCTAAACTAGCCACAATGGCAATTACAATCGCAATTTTCCAAACTTCAAAATTATTAAGTACTGAAAAATCGGGCAGCGTAAATTGGCCCAAGAAATCAGACATTGAATTAGGCACTGGAACAGATACGATTTGTTTTTCATTCAAACTAAAAGGTAAAATTCCATTTGTATAAGCAAGGTTAAAAACTATACCTAAAACTACCACCACTATTGGGCCTTGAATAAGTTGAAATATTTTATGTTTTTTAGTAAGTACGGTATCCCATAAAATTAATATGGCAAGTGATACCGCTGCAATTAATAATGCACCAGGTGTTATAAATTCATATGCTCTAGCTATTGCAGAAAAAGTATTTTGACCATCTGCTTGCAAAAAAGCATCATCGCCTACAGCGTTCTTGTCCCAACCTAATGCATGTGGTATCTGTTTCAATATAATTAATAGACCAATACCGGTAAGCATCCCTTTAATGACCGAACTTGGATAGAAGTAAGCAATAAAGCCAGCCTTAGCAAATCCTAATGCCAACTGTATAATACCTGCTAAAACCACTGCTGTTAAAAAAGCTTGGTAGGAACCACCCAAAGTTTCAATTGAGGTTAATACAATAACTGCTAAACCTGCAGCTGGTCCACTCACCCCTAATGGAGACCCACTTGCGAATCCAACCACTATACCTCCTATAATGCCTGCTATAATACCGGCAAATAAAGGCGCACCTGATGCTAAGGCAATTCCTAAACATAGAGGGACAGCTACAAAAAACACTACGATACTAGCTGGTAAGTCATTTTTCCAATGCTTGAAAAGATTCATATTAATCATAATTTTAGATTTACAGACCAAAAATAGTAATATTATTTCAAATAATAGTATTACTATCATAAATAATTGTAAATATTTTAACTATTTTTGTGAAAAATGGGGGTATCCCCAATGAAATGAAGCTAGAATTACAAATTAAAATGAACCCTTCCTTGTATTTAAGGGACCCTGAGCAATCGGAATTAGGTAAGAATATAATTAAACATAGTATTCAACTAATACATGATAATGGATTTGAAGCTTTTACTTTTAAAAAACTAGCAGAATCTATTGGAACCACCGAAGCAGGTGTATATAGGTATTTTGAAAATAAGCATAAACTTTTAATATATATTATATCATGGTATTGGGGCTGGATTCAATTTCAATTGAACTATCAAACAAACAATATTAAAGACCCTATCATTAAATTAAAAAAGGTTATTACGCTTTTATCTACAAATGTTGAAGATGATATTACTACAGGACATGTAGACGAATCACAATTACATCAGATATTAATTTCAGAAGGATCCAAAGCTTATTTAACAAATCATGTTGAGAAAGATAATCAACAACAATTTTTCAAACCTTATAAAGATTTATGTAATGCAGTGGGTGATATCATTTTAGAATGTAACCCAAAATATAAATACCCTCATTCGCTTGCTTCTACCATCATCGAAATGGCGCATCTGCAAAATTTTTTCATGAATCACCTACCCTCCTTAACCGATTTTTCTAAATCAAAAAGTGAATCTGAGATCATTAAATATTTAGAAGACTTAGTCTTTAATGCCATTCGTGATTAATACAGCCGTATTAATCTGGTTTCAACTTAATTTTTGTAAATATCTGTAAATGCGGGAGTGCTAAAACAGATAAGCTTATAAATAGAAGTGTAAAAATACCAGAAGCATCTTTACTATTTAGCGTAAGAAATGTAATATATATAAACCCAAACCAGGCCATAATGGAAAAGGGAGCCGCTTTGACAAGTAAACGCTTCCATCCATTGAAATCATTGGGCATACTAAATGTGATTCTTATTTTATCAAATGACAATAAAGAGTGCCAGAAACCAAAATAAAAGGCAAAACAAAGCCATAAAGGCATAAAAAGGGCAAAACTAATAAGTATGCCTTGTTGTAAAATTAAATAGTAGTAGTATTTATTTTTTGAAAAGAACTGCGCTTTGAAAAAGAATAAAATAAAATAAATAGCAGCAAGACCAATAAGCGTTAAGGGATAAATTTTACTAGCAAGTCCCACCCATTGACTTTCATTAAAGGCGGACCGCTCCATTCGAATAAAAATTTGCAAGGCAAAATGAATATTCTTAGAAAGTAATAATAGTATCCATAATAGTCCAATAATAGAATAGGCTAATTTATGAATCAATTTTTCTGTTTTACCCAACCAATCCATTTCTCCAAAATGATAAGCCGTAATAAGAATAAATATAATTAAAGCTGCAATGGGGAAAAAATACCAAACCAAGGCATAGCCAATAATATTAGCAATATATTTTAAAAGAAATAATTTTTGATTACTGTCCGATTTATTCAAATGCTGATCAATATATAAATCTAAGGCGCCATGGGGAACTCCAAAAAGAATTAATACAACAATTAAAAAGGAAATTTGAGTGCTGTTATTTAAGACAAAAACAGTATCAATGAGGAATAAAAGAAATGCAAATAATATTAAGTAAAGGCGTAGTTTAATTTGCATGACTGTAAATTAAATAAAAAAAGGGGCAAGTAAACAACTTGCCCCTTAAAAGTTATTTTAATATATTAAGCAGCTTTTCTACTTAAGCTATAAATAACCAAACCAAAACCAATTTTGTTGACAGCATCACCAATGTTGTAGATGATATTCATGTCAATTCCAATATTTTTGAAGCTAGCATACCATTGTCCATCAGCTGTTCCGATTAAATATCCTAAAGGATAAATAGCCCAACCAACTAAAACAAACCAACCCAATGCTGCATTCGCAGATGCTACTGCAGTACCAGCGCCAGTTGCTAATTTCTTAACATCACCTAACCATACTTCATACACAATGTAGAAGTAAGCGATAGCACTTATAGTTCCCCATAATGTAGCTTGAGCTGGGGCAACAGCCTCTCCCCAATAACCTGTAACTAACATTACAACAGA
>JAPLEJ010000011.1 GCA_026391435.1 Bacteroidota bacterium | reverse complement strand
TGTTACTAAGGATAATCTTTCCAAATTATCAATCAAGCGAGTGATGCTTGCTTTGTCTCTAAATGTTCGGATGCCTAATTCCTGTTGACTTAATCCATCCTCCTTCCATAAATGGTATAAAACGGACCATTGTTCAATGGTTATTTCAAGTCCTGCTTGTCGATAATTTTTTTGTAGTCTTCGGGCAACAGCGGTTGTTGCCATGCCATTAATGACACTGTAAAGTTCGCCTCGTTTGAATTGGTTGTTTGACATATAGTTAGTTATGCAACTAATATAAAAGTACAACCAATTTTTGGTTATTTTTTAATTATTTTAGCCTTTTTTAGGCATTTTTGCCCCATTTTGATCAAAAAATGGCCAAAATTAGGCAAAATCGAGGTTTTTGATTTTACTCCAAAGACCGGTCTAAATGGGTGTAACCCCCATCTACATAAAGGAGTTGTCCGGTGGTATGACTGGAGGCATCAGATAGTAAAAAGGCCACGGTATTTGCAATTTCTTCCTTGGTGGTAAACCTATTTCCTAATGGAATTTTGGATTGTATTTGTGCCAATTTTTCATCGGGGTTAGGTAATGTCTTTATCCATTTTTCGTACAAAGGTGTGTAGCATTCTGCAACGATGACGGCATTGACTCTAATACCATACTTTAATAATTCAACGGACCATTCTCTTGTAAGCGCATTACGCGCTCCATTAGCAGCAGCATAACCCGAGGTACCGCCTTGTCCCGTGTCGGCGACTTTTGAACTGATATTCACGATACTTCCTTTTGCTCTTATTAAAAAAGGCAATGCATGATGTGCTAATAAATAATAGTGCACTACATTTTTATGTAAGCTTGATATAAAATTGGCGTAGTTCCCGTTTTCTAAATTGATACTATCATTCACTCCTGCATTATTGACTAAGCCATCAATACGTTTGTATTTTGAAACAATATTTTTAATTGCATTTTCACATTGTATTGGATCACTTAATTCTGCTACCACTTGATCTGCTTGCAATCCTTGTCCTTGCAAGCTTTTGACTAATTTATTATTATCATTTTCATCTCTACCAATAATAACTGGGATCGCAGCTTCCTGTGCTAATAATGTAGTGATGCCTTCACCAATTCCTTTAGCGCCTCCTGTTACAATAATTATTTTATCTTGTAAATGTAAATTCATGATTTACTGTTTTAGTTAAGACTACAATTTAATTCAAACAATTAAAAATTCCTATTTATGACATATAAAAGCGCGTAACTTTACAATATGCCATATGTATTAGATTGGATCGTAGCCATTTTGACCATTTTATACGCAGGTTTGTTATTAGCCTATCGTTATTGGTACCATAAATTAAAATATTTTGATGGGGGAGTGGCAAGTACCTCTTTAGAAAATCAATTCACCCGTTTTAGTATCATTATTCCTGCGCGCAATGAAGCCGCTAATATCAAGGCCTGCTTAGATTCTATTTTAGCACAAAATTATCCTTCCGCTTTTTTTGAAATTATTGTGATAGATGATTTTTCTGAAGATGAGACTGCGGATATTGTGAAAGCGATGCAAACTAAAAATGAAAGCATTCATTTATTAAGTTTGTCTAGTTTTTTTAAACAAGATGAAATTTTGGCATTTAAGAAAAAAGCGATTGAGCAAGCCGTATTGCATGCAAAAGGAGATTGGATTATTACAACGGATGCGGATTGTGTTGTTCCTTCGCAATGGCTTAGTTTGTATCATCAATTTATTTTTCAGCAACAACCTGTTTTTGTAGCCGCACCTGTTATGTTTATAAAAGAGTCGGGCGTATTAAATACTTTTCAGTTACTTGATTTTTTAGCCCTCCAAGGAATTACAGCTGCTGCAGTGGGCGCGGGTAAACATTCTATGAGTAATGGTGCCAACTTGGCTTTTGAAAAATCTGCTTTTATTGCAGTGGGTGGGTATCAAGGGGTAGATGAAATTGCGAGTGGAGATGATATGTTTTTAATGCACAAAATGAAAAAAACTTTATCCAATCGTATTGGGTATTTATTTCATCCCGATGCCATTGTGCTTACGAAGGCCATGCCCAATTGGAAGGATTTAATTATGCAAAGAATTAGGTGGTCCAGCAAAGCACGTTTTTATGATGACAATTCAATTTTTTGGGTACTTCTTTTAGTGTATCTCTATAATTTTAGTTTTCTCCTTTTATTATTAACAGGCCATTTTGAAACCCTATTTATTTCCCTTGCTTTTAAAACTTTTTTTGAGCTCTATTTTTTAGATGCCGTAGCGCGTTTTTATCAATTAACGCCCACCCTAAAGTCCTTTGTTTTTTTTCAGCCCCTACATATTTTTTATACCATTATAGCCGGTTTATTTGGACAAGTAAAAACCTATACTTGGAAGGGCCGACGGGTAAAATAGTAGTCTGTTGAGGGGTTTACCCATGAAATGAGGAATAATATTAAATAAAATATGATTTTTTGGGTTTCTGAAGGCCCAAATTGACCTTGTTTATGTAATTTCGCGTACTATAAAACAAGTGATAGATATGTCTACCGAAACATTAGAGTCCATTTTACCTGCGTTAACAGCAAAAGATTTCGCAACCGACCAAGAAGTGCGTTGGTGCCCAGGCTGTGGTGATTATTCCATCTTAGCCTCCGTTCAAAAAGTGATGCCTACTATTGGCGTTCCTAAAGAAAATATTGTGATTATTAGTGGAATTGGTTGTAGTAGCCGTTTCCCTTATTATATGAACACTTACGGAATGCATTCCATTCATGGAAGAGCAACTGCCATTGCAAGTGGTTTAAAAGCATCTCGTCCCGAATTAAGTGTTTGGATCGTTGCGGGCGATGGTGATTCTATGAGTATTGGTGGTAACCATACGATTCATTTATTAAGAAGAAACTTTAATGTTAACTTTTTAGTTTTCAATAATCAAATTTACGGTTTAACCAAAGGACAATATTCTCCTACTTCTGAAGTAAATAAAATTACCAAGAGTTCACCTGTAGGAAGTATTGATCATCCATTTAATCCTGCGGCTTTGGCTTTAGGTGCTGATGCAAGTTTTGTGGGTCGTACCATGGATCGTGATCCTAAGCATATGCAAACAATGATTACGCGTGCTGAGCAACATAAAGGCACTTCGTTTTTAGAAATATATCAAAACTGTAACATCTTTAATGATGGTGCATTTGAGGTGTTCACTGAAAAGTCAACCAAATTAGTACATGGCTTATTTGTTGAACAAGGCAAGCCATTGACTTTTGGCGCTAACGGTGAAAAAGGAATTCGTTTTGATGGCATGCGTCCCGAAGTAGTTGAAATTGGTACTAAGTATTCTGCAGATGATATGTGGATTCATGATGAAAAAGATTTTTATAAAGCACAAATATTAACGCGCTTGTTTGATAATCCTTCTGAGGAAGGCGCTGTTTTCCCAAGACCTTTTGGTGTATTTTATACCTTAGATCGTCCATGTTATGAGGATATGATGGCATTGCAAATTGAAGAAGCAATGACCAGCAAGGGTCCAGGTAATTTGGATAAATTAATTCGTGGTAAAGAAACCTGGGAGATTAAATAACCTTAAAGGTCGATGTAATTTTGCTTTAGCGCCGTTATCACCATAGCGGTTCGCTGTCTTACATGCAATTTTTTAAACACCCTGTCGCGGTAACCGTAAATGGTATTCACACTTTTGTGTAAAGCCTTTGCAATCTCATCATAATTCATATCCTTGGTACATGCTTGGATAAAGAGGATTTCGTTTTTAGTGAGTGGCGCCTTATTATAATGTAGCTCCTTGATATTAATTTCGCCTAGTATATTACTTGTGATCAATTTAGTTTTATCGGTCGATAAATTAAATCGAGTGCGATTGCGCACTGTGTATTTTAAATCAATCAATGCTTCGTCCGTAAAAAAGATACCGTGTAATCCATTTTTCATTAGATAACAAATGGAGCGCATAAATTTGCAATCCGATTTTAACATGATAAAAGTATGGTTGCTTTTCGCTTTCATACATTTTATAATTTTTAAAATTTCAATATAACTGTAGCAATCGGCTATGATACATAAGTCTGGTATGAGCTTTTTGTTTTTATAAAATCGCAAAACTCCTCTATGACACCAGTATTATATACCACTTTACATTCAGCTTGTTTTTCAATGATGAGTTGAAAGGAATCACGCGTCACTAATTTTTGTTCTAGGTATATAATACTAAACATGGTATTCTGTTTTATTGAAACTAATAAATTCCGATTGGAATAAAAAGGAGTAATTTTACACAACAGACATTATGCTAATTAGTATTCATCCTACTCATCCACAAGCTAGACAGCTTGCTATTATTAAAGACTGCTTGGAAAGTGGCGGTATTATTGCATATCCCACTGATACCATTTATGGTCTTGGATGTGACATTTTTCATCCAGAAGCGGTATCGAAAATTTGCGCTATAAAAAAAGTAGATCCAGAAAAAGCACAATTAAGTTTTATCTGCTCGGATCTAAGTCATTTGAGTAATTATGCAAAAAGTATTAATAATTCTTTGTTTAGAATTTTAAAAAGTACTTTGCCAGGCCCCTTTACTTTTGTTTTGCCTGCAAGTAAAGAAGTACCTAAACTTTTACAATCCAAGAAAAAAACAATTGGCTTACGTATTCCTGATAATAAAATTGCATTGGCTATTATCGAAACCTTAGGGCATCCAATTTTATCGGCTTCCTTTCCGGGTGAAAATATTGAAGATTATACCGACCCTGAAATCATCCATGAACATTGGAACAAACAAGTGGATATTGTCATTGATGGGGGAATTGGCGGGATCATACCTTCTACGGTTATTGATTGTACTACAGATGAATATGTGATGCTAAGACAGGGAGCAGGCGTATGGGACTTTTAATGCTACTTTCAACGATTCATTTTTTACAATAAGGACAATTGAGGTGGGAGTATCTTGAAACTTTTTCGGTGCTCATGACATAAGCCATATTCCAAAATAGCCGCTCTGTGCACCGCTGTTCCATACCCCTTATTTTTATCCCAACCATACCCCGGATATTTTTTATGTAATTTTTTCATCCATGTGTCCCTGGCAGTTTTAGCTAAGATACTTGCCGCTGCAATATTTGCATACAATCCATCACCTTTTATAATGGTTTGATGCGGAATTTTTTTATAAGCGTAAAAACGATTCCCATCTACTGCAATAAATTTTGCACTCGGTTTTAATTGATCTAATGCTAAGTGCATACATTTTATGGAAGCTTTTAAAATATTGGAAGCATCAATTTCGGCGGCGGATTGCTTTGCAATCGCCCATGCAATGGCGGATGCTTTTATAATGGGGACTAATAATTCCCTTTGTGCTTCGGTGAGTTGTTTACTGTCATTTAAAAGCGGGTGATAAAAGTTTTTAGGAAGCATCACCGCCGCCGCAAATACGGGTCCTGCATAACAGCCTCTGCCGGCTTCGTCACAGCCTGCTTCTAATAGTTGATCCTGATATTGAGTAAGTAACTTGGGCAATGTTTAATTTATACTTGTAAAATTGAAGGATATTGATGACAAAGCAAAATCAAATTACGCCTTACTTAGGATTACTTATTACCTTTGTGCTTCATAATTAATACATGATAGGAAGCGATCATAAATCAAAAAAAGTAGCCCAATGGTTAATGTTGGGTGTGGTCATGACCATGATCCAAATAGCTTTGGGTGGTATTACGCGTTTAACGGGTAGTGGTCTTTCAATTACAGAATGGGATGTAGTAACAGGCACCTTACCTCCATTAAATGACGCAAGCTGGATTCAATTATTTGAGAAATATAAAACAACACCACAATTTCACTTACTCAATTTTGATTTTACATTAGCCAATTTCAAATTCATCTTTTTTTGGGAATGGTTTCATCGTTTGTGGGCACGCAGTATTGGTTTGGTTTTTGCTTTTGGTTTTATTTATTTTTTTGCAAAAAAATATTTTCAGTCCAATATGATAAAACCCTTGTTGGTTTTGTTTTTATTAGGTGCTTTGCAAGGCGCTATTGGTTGGATCATGGTAGCCAGTGGATTACAAGGTGATGCCGTGTATGTGAAGCCCACTCGATTAGCACTTCATTTTATTTTTGCTTTAGGATTATTGGCTTATACCTATTGGTTTGCATTAAAACTTAGTGTACAACCCATTCGTCGTAATAGTGGTAACCAAGAGGCAACTGATAAAATTAGTAGTATTCGCAAATGGGCTTGGGTTATTTTATTATTTATCTTTTTTCAACTCATCTATGGCGCATTGATGGCAGGACACAAAGCAGCCAATGTAGCAAGTACCTGGCCTACTATCAATGGACAATGGATTCCAACTGGCTTGTTAAGTAAGGATCAATTTTTATTGAATGCAGTGAACAATACCATTTGGATTCACTTTGTACATCGTGGACTTGCCTATGTATTATTAGTACTCATTATTATTTGGTCGACGCAATTATTCAAATTACAGGGTAATAATTTTTGGGTGCGTGCAAGATTGGCGCCTCCCATTTTGGTGTTCATTCAAATTCTTTTAGGTATTTTTACAGTGTTATCAAGTGTACATATTATTCCTGGTGTGTGGGGTGGCTTTGAATGGTTGGCGCAATTGCATCAACTCACAGGCATGCTGCTGTTGTTATCTGTTATTAATATTTTGTACGCGACCAAATAATTAATTAAAATTTTATGCAAAAGGATATTGCTTCTATACGCCGAGATTATCAATTAGCTTCCTTAGATGAAACCAATACTGCCTTGCATCCGATGGATCAATTTACGCATTGGTGGGAGGAAGCCATTACAAGTAATATTGACGAAGTAAATGCCTTTGTGCTTTCAACGGTAGATGCCCATAGCGCTCCTTCGTCGCGCGTACTTTTATTAAAAGGCTATACTCCCGAAGGTTTTATCTTTTTTACCAATTATGATAGTGCCAAAGGGAAGGACATCGCTTCTCATCCTTTAGTCGCCATGAATTTCTTTTGGAAGGAATTAGAAAGACAGGTTCGTATTTCAGGAACCATAAAAAAAATTAGTGCTGATGATAGTGCGGAATACTTTCATTCTCGTCCAATAGGAAGTCAGATAGGCGCTTGGTCTTCACCGCAAAGTCAGGTAATTCCTGATCGCGACTATCTTGAAAAAATAGTGGCAGACAATATTGAAAAGTACAAGGAGGGGAATATTCCTCTGCCTCCACATTGGGGCGGGTATATCGTACATCCTACTCAGATTGAATTTTGGCAAGGCCGTAGTTCGCGCTTGCATGATCGTATACAATATCATTTATCATCGGATGGTCAATGGGGTCGAGCAAGATTGGCGCCGTAAGGATATAAAAAAAGGCTACTTTTTGAGTAGCCTTTTTTTATTCATCATTTTACTTTTATTTCTTTCTTGCTAATACTTTTTTAGCTGCTTCCACCACATTAGGTGTATCTAAACCATATTTTGCTAATAATTGATTAGGTGTTCCGCTTTCTCCAAAAGTATCCTGTGTTCCAATATATTCAATTGGCACTGGACAATGTTTCGCAGCCACTTGTGCTACCGCATCTCCCATACCACCAATCACATTATGCTCTTCGGCAGTAACAGCACATCCAGTTTTTGAAATACTTGCTACAATAGCTTCGACATCTAATGGTTTAATAGTATGTAGATTAATGACTTCCACACTAATACCTTCAGCTTCTAATAATTTACCTGCTTCAATAGCTTTCCATACTAAATGTCCGCAAGCAAAAATGGAGATGTCTTTTCCTTCACTTAATTTTTGTGCTTTCCCTATTACAAAATCTGATCCATCTTCTTTTGTGAAGTTGGGCCATTTTGGTCTTCCAAATCTTAAATAAACAGGGCCTTTATGATCAGCGATGGCTTTAGTTGCCGCCTTAGTTTGATTAAAATCACAAGGCACTACCACGGTCATACCTGGTAACATTTTCATTAATCCGATGTCTTCTAATATTTGATGTGTTGCGCCATCTTCTCCTAAAGTTAACCCTGCATGTGATGCGCAAATTTTTACATTCTTGTCGGAATAAGCCACACTTTGTCTAATTTGATCGTACACTCTTCCGGTACTAAAATTAGCAAAAGTAGTGGTGTATGGAATTTTACCTCCAATAGTTAATCCAGCTGCAATTCCAATCATATTGGCTTCGGCAATACCTACTTCAATAAAACGATCAGGAAATTCTTTGATGAAGGGGCCTAATTTAAAGGAGCCTGCTAAGTCGGCAGTTAATACAATTACCTCACTATTTTGTTTTGCCAATTCATGAATCCCTTCGCCAAATCCAGCGCGGGTTTCTTTTTCATTGAGCATCACGATGTCTTTTACATTCATATAGGTATGATTAATGCTTTAAATTAAGCGATGATATTTTAATTTTCAAATGTGGAATAAAAATACGGCGTCTTTGCTTCAAACTCGGCACTACAAGTATCTACCATTTTATATACTCGAGTTATACCAAGTGCTTTTCTTTTTTCATATACTGCGTCGTCGTTCGTATTTCCTTTTAATAATTTAGAAATTTGCATATCACTAAATCCATGTTTTTTTGCTTCCTTCATTAATGCTGTTGGAATGGATTCAAGATCATGCGTCATTAATTCTTTTTCAATATTACAGATGATGCGTATTTGATACAAGAACCAAGAATCAATCCCTGTTGCAGCAACTATCGACCTTACAGTGGATCCTTGCATTAAGGCATCTTTAATTCTAAAGATGCGATCCCATTTTGGAATTTTTATATATTCCATCAATTCCTCATTCTTCATTAAGCTTTTTCCATAATAGCCCAAACCAATGGCTTCATTTTCTAAACTTTGACAAGCTTTTTGAATGGCTTCAGTAAAGCTTCTTCCAATGGCCATCACTTCTCCTACACTTTTCATTTGTAACCCTAGTGTATCATTGGCTCCTTTGAATTTATCAAAATTCCATCTTGGCATTTTCACAATCACATAATCCAATGCCGGTTCAAAATAAGCCGAAGTGGTTTGTGTAATTTGATTTTTTAATTCATCTAATCTATATCCAATCGCCAACTTAGCCGCAATTTTCGCAATTGGGTATCCTGTTGCTTTTGAAGCCAATGCAGAGGATCTTGATACCCTTGGATTTATTTCTACTGCAATTAATTCTTCGGTTACTGGATTTTGTGCAAACTGTACATTACAACCTCCAGAAAAATTTCCTAAACTTCGCATCATCAACATGGCTTTGTTACGCATGTCTTGAAACGCTGTATCGCTCAATGTCATGGCAGGTGCAACGGTGATAGAATCTCCTGTATGCACTCCCATTGGATCTAAATTTTCAACGGTACATATAATAACAACATTATCTGCCTGATCTCTTAATAATTCTAATTCATATTCCTTCCAACCCAATACCGCTTTTTCAACTAAAACTTCATGCATAGGAGAGGCCTTTAATCCTTTTTCCAATGCTGCATCTAATTCACTTGCGTCGTGTACAAAACCACCCCCTGTTCCACCCAAAGTAAAGGAAGGGCGTATCACTAATGGAAATCCAATCACTTGTGCAAATTCTTTTCCTTCTAAAAAACTATTGGCAACCCTACTTGGTGCTACTGCAATTCCAATTCTAACCATCAATTGTCTAAACTGTTCTCTATCTTCTGCTAAATCAATCGCTGCCACATCCACACCAATCATGCGACAATTATATTGTTTCCATAAACCAATTTCATCTGCTTCCTTACATAAATTCAATGCGGTTTGTCCACCCATCGTAGGAAGAACAGCATCAATTTGATTCTCTTTTAAAATTTGTTCAATGCTTTCCACATTCAACGGCAATAAATAAACCTTATCGGCCATCATTGGATCGGTCATGATGGTTGCCGGGTTACTATTAATTAAAATGACTTTAATTCCTTCCTCTCTTAATGACCTTGCGGCTTGAGAACCAGAATAGTCAAATTCGCAGGCTTGACCAATAATAATGGGTCCAGAACCTACAATTAATACGGATTTGATGGATGTGTCTTTGGGCATTGCTACAAAAATATAAATTGCGCAAACCTACAAAATTTTATGTGAATTTGCCCCCTTTTTAACCCTAAACATTTTTGTCCTTTTTAAATGCTATCTTCACCACCAACTCAAGTTTATGGCAGTCATCAAAGAAGGGTCTAAAGCGCCTCAGTTTAAAGGCGTTGACCAGCACGGCAATTCAGTTTCAATCGCTGATTTCAAAGGCAAAAAGCTAGTTTTATACTTTTACCCAAAAGATGACACGCCAGGTTGTACTGCACAAGCTTGTAACCTACGCGATAATTATAAAGCATTGCTTAAGAAAGGCTTACAGGTTTTAGGGGTAAGCGTGGATTCGGTCAAATCCCACGAGAAATTCATCGAAAAATACGAATTACCTTTTTCCTTAATAGCAGATGAGGACAAAAAGATCGTAGATAAATACAATTTATGGGGCCAAAAGAAGTTCATGGGCCGCACTTATATGGGCACTACCCGAACTACATTTTTGATTGACGAAGCGGGGATGGTTCGATTTATCATTGAGAAACCCGATACCAAGGATCATACTAAGGAAATTTTAGCCATCAGCGGCTGGTAGGCGTCAAGACCTAGCAAGATTAACAAAATCACCACATTAATTGTGCCCTTTTAACTTTAGGATATTAAACCTTTTTAATATTTTTAAGTCCAATATTTTTTTAAACCCCCTCTCCAATGCTAAAAAATGTATTACCCCTTTTATGCCTTGTATTTCTAGGCGCTTGTTCAAAAAGTTCAACAACAAGTACGACAACAACTACGCCAATAGTGAGCGCCACAGTACCTGATATATATAAAAAAATATATGGTGCGACCAGCATTACTTCCGATGGCACTTATATTACGATTAAATCAACAGGGGCTCCCGATCATAAAAGTTCCTACTATGCGACTTCGAATGCTTTGTATGATAATTTTTCAGGCGCTACTTTTGGCGGCTACAATTTTGTAAAAAATCCAAATTCGATTGCTGAAAAATCCTACGTTTTTAAAATTCCAGTTGATCCTAAGGTGTCTACGAATCATATGGCTACTCCCATGGGTCCTATTGGTGTTTCTTTAAATGGGGTACCTTTTTTTAATCAATATGCTGGACCCATGCAACCATTAACTGGCGAAGTGGTTTCCTTTGATCGCTACTGGGGTCATCCTGCACCCACTGGGCAATATCATTATCATGTGGAGCCACTTTATTTAACCACTGTTAAAGTAACAAAATCCTCCTTGTTGGGATTTTTATTAGACGGATTTCCTGTGTATGGACCTGAAGAAAGTGGTACTTTAGTAGACAAAACAAAATTAGATATCTATCATGGACATACTGCTATTACTGCAGATTATCCTAATGGCATATATCATTATCATATTACCAACACCGATCCTTATATTAATGGCTCCGGCTTTTATGGTTCACCCGGTACAGTTTCTAATTAAAATGAAAAAGCGCATTTTTATATATGCGATAGGGTCATTCTTTATAGGATGTATTTTGTCTTCATGTCAAAATTTAAATGTGATTGAATCATTTGAAAAACCGATTAACATGGACAGCTTGGAGTCCAGCATAACTATTCCGAATTTATATATTAACATATTGGATACGGGCATCCTATTTCATCAAGACACATTATATTTTAAAGCAAATAAATTTAGTGGCTTTGTATTTAAATTATTTTCCAATAAGGATACTGCATTTTTAGGTTCTTATTGGAATGGTTTGGAAGAAGGCGTTCATCAAAAATGGTATCCTCATTACAAATTGGCAGAATTCAGAAATTATAATTTAGGAAAGAAAGAAGGAAGGCATATAGGTTTTTGGGAAAACGAAAATCCAAAGTTTGAATATCATTTTTTGGACGGAGAATTACAAGGAATGAGTAATGAATGGTATCAAAACGGACAACCTTATAAAGTGGTGCATCATAAAAAAGGATATGAGGAAGGGAGTCAAAAAATGTGGTGGGAAAATGGCGTGATACGCGCTAACTATGTAGTCAAACAGGGTAGACGCTATGGCTTAATAGGTTTAAAACTATGCATGACACCAAAGGATTCCATTGATTTTAAAATTAAATAGCAACTGTTTATGAGAAATATATATTTATACGTTACGTTGCTATTTTCAATGATGGCTTGTACCAATAATACACAGCATTCAACAATAAATAATAATGATACTGCTGCATCCTTACCATTTTTCAATCAACCTGATTGGACACCTGAGTGGATAGGGGTGTCGGATACTGGGTATAAAAAAATTCATACCATTCCTGCATTTTCATTCATGGATCAAAATGGAAATTTAATTACAGAACATACCGTGCAGGGTAAAATTTATGTCGCTAACTTCTTTTTTGCTAAGTGTAGAAGTATTTGTCCAAAAATGACAAGTAATATGTTTTTATTGCAAGAGGCTTTTAAAACGGATACATCTATTATATTGCTTTCTCATTCCGTCACTCCCGAAACAGACTCCGTATCGGTACTTCAGAAATATGCATTAGATAATAAAGTGGATGCAGCCAAGTGGCATTTACTTACTGGCGACAAAAAAGAAATATATCATTTAGCAAAACAACAATATTTTGCGGGAGATACAGTGGGTTATTATCAATCAGGCAATGAGTTTTTACATACTGAAAATTTTATTTTAGTTGATAAATATCGTCGTATTAGGGGAGTTTATAATGGTACGCTGCCCGTAGAAATCAATCGTATTAAAGAAGATATTAATTTATTAAAAAAAGAAGATTAGAGATAATATTAATAAGCAATAAAAGATTAATTTCGAGTTTCATTTTTATAATATGCCAATACCTCCAGATAAATATTTTGAAACTCTATTAAGAGTGGGTAGCCGCTATTATTTTTTAGCAGGCGTTGCTTTTTTATTTTTTTATGTAATTTTTAAAAGTAAAATTATAGATTATAAAATACAATTACATTTTCCTAAGTCTGCTGATTATGTTCGAGAAATTTTATATTCCACTATCACTATTTTAATATTCGCTTTGATTCCGGGTCTATTTATTTTTAATCCTGATATTCGTCCTTACACTACATTATATCAAAACATAAGTGATTATGGGTGGGTGTATTACATTGCTGCTTTCCCTATTATGTTTGTCATGCACGATACCTACTTTTATTGGACACATCGCTTGATGCATCATAAAAGATTATTCAATGTTATGCACCTGGTACATCATAAATCTACCAACCCTTCGCCTTGGGCTGCTTATGCATTTCATCCTTTAGAATCGGTAGTTGAAGTAGGCATCTTTGTTGTTTTCTTATTTACCATTCCTGTTCATAAGTCACATGTCGTCCTATTTTTTTTACTATCTATTATTTACAATATATACGGTCACTTGGGTTGGGAATTATATCCAAAAGGATTTAATAAAAGTTTGGTTGGAAAATGGATCAATACTTCGGTGAACCATAATCAACACCATAAATTTTTTAAAGGGAATTATGGTTTATACTTTTTGTTTTGGGATCGCGTCATGGGCACCATTCGTGCCGATTATGATGAAGCTTTTGAGGAAGTGAAAAATAGATAATTAATAATTGCGTCGTTCGTTACGCTACTTTGCTATAAAATATACACCCCAACTAATCATGTAGGCTAGTCCGGTCATCATGAAAAACTGAATGGTAGGCCACTTCCAAGATTGTGTTTCACGCTTTACTACGGCTAAGGTACTCATACACTGCATCGCCAATACATAAAATAACATTAAGGATAAGGCAGCTGCAAAGCTGTAAACCTTAGTGCCATCAGGTCGTACCGCTGCTTTTAGTTTATCGCGTAAGGAACCATTATCTGATTCCTCCACACTATATAAGGTAGCCATGGTACCTACAAATACTTCACGCGCTGCAAAGGAAGTAATGAGTGCGATTCCAATTTTCCAATCAAATCCTAAAGGCGCAATGAGGGGCTCAATTTTTTTGCCCATGATACCCGCGTAGGAATTTTCTAATTTTTGAGTATGGTAAATTCTATCAATTTGTTTTTGTTGATCCTTATTTTGGTTGACATTATTTGATGTTTGTTCTGTGTAGATGGCTTCCACTTGCTTCATGCGCTCACTTGGTCCGTAACTACTCAAAAACCACAACAGTAAACTAATTATAATAATCACTTTCCCTGCATCTCTTACAAAAATGGTTGCTTTTTGGATCATGGTCGTTCCTACATTTTTCCATCTTGGTGCACGGTAAACGGGAAGTTCTAAAATAAAATAACTTTTCTCCTTTATTTTAATAAACCATTTTAAAACCATACTGGCTAGTAAAGCCATAACTATTCCTGTCACATATAATCCCATCATGACTAGTCCTTGTAAACTTAAAAATCCAAAATATATTTTATCATTGATCACCAAGGATATTAAAATGGTATACACGGGTAGTCGCGCACTGCAACTCATAAAAGGAGTTACCATGATGGTCAATAATCTTTCTTTTTTATTTTCAATATTTCGTGCACTCATGATGGCAGGTACTGCACATGCAAAGCCACTAATCATGGGCATGACGCTTTTCCCATTGAGTCCTACTTTACGCATTAACTTATCACTTAAAAAACTAATACGCGCCATATACCCTGTATCTTCTAATAAGGTAATGAGGCCAAATAAGATCATGATTTGCGGTACAAATATGACAATGCCCCCAATACCTGCAACCAATCCATTTACTAATAGATCCTCCCACCAAACATTGGGTAGTACTGAATTTAAATAGGTAGTTGCATTTGTAAATATCCATTCAATGCCATCCATGGGAAATTTTGCCATCCAAAATACAGATTGAAATAAGATAAACAATACCGAAAATAAAATAGCATATCCCCCAACACGGTGTAAAAAAATATTATCCAACTTTTCAGATCTTTTTTTCTTAGCAGTAGGGTCGGGCTCCACTACTCTTTTTTTCATGATCTCTTGTATACGACCATAGCGCTCTAAAATTTCCTGCGCCTGTGTTTTAGTATGGTTAAAATCATTATCTATTTCAATTTGATCTATGTTTTTTTGCATTTCAATTTCTAGTGGGAATGCTTCATGATGCATTAAATAATGTAATGCTGCATAGTCGCTATGGGTAGGGTATAATTTTTTAAACTCATCAATGGCTGCCGGAGCTAATTTTTTATTATCTATAAAACTTTCTTGGTTTCTTGATCTTGGTGTTTCTATAATAGTACTTAAGGCAGATCTTAATTCTTGTAAGCCTTTATTTTTTCGGGCATCTACCGCAACAACGGGTATGCCTAAATCAGATTGCAGCCCTGCAATATCTATTTTGATTCCTTTTTTTGCTGCCAAATCATTCATGGTCAGCGCCAACACCACTGGAATTTTTAAATCAATTATTTGACTACAAAAAAGAAGGTTTCTTTTTAAGTTACTTGCATCTGCAATCAATAATATAAGATCGGTTTTTACATCTGCATCTACTCCCATGAGTACTTTATAAGCAACCCATTCATCCTCTCTTTTGGGGTAAAAACTATAGGTGCCAGGTAAGTCAATTAAGGTAGTCGCTTGTTTTCCTAAAACTAATTCCCCCGTTTTTTTATCTACCGTGACGCCTGGAAAATTGCCTACTTTTTGGTGCAAGCCAGTGAGCGCGTTAAAAAGGGAACTTTTTCCGCTATTGGGATTCCCCACTAATGCAATATGTAATCCGGCTTTCATGAGTCGCAAAGCTAACTTTTATGATTGGGTAAAGCTTACGAAATTAGAAATTGAGGGCATTGAACGAAATGACTAGAATCATATAATTTCTGCACTGTTACACCCTTTCATTTCACCTAAAGTCATTTTATGGTCATGTATTTGATTAAAGGCAACTATTTCCTCATTGCTTTGCTTATTTTTGTACCATTAAAAATAGTATGATGCGTAAAATTCTTGGGATGGTTTTATTGGTTTTACCCTTTTTCACAATCGGGCAATCACTTAAAAAGGCAGACAAAGTAATTATTCAAAATGTTCAAACCCATATAAAGTATTTGGCTAGCGATGAATTAGAAGGTCGTCGCGCAGGATCGCTAGGTGAGCAAAAAGCAGTGGACTATATTGTTGCTCAATACCAAGCCCTTGCTTTAAAACCGATGGGTATAGATGGTTTTATTCAGCCTTTCCCCATTGATGAAGGCAAAAGATTAACAGCAGGTTCTTTTTTAAATATTAATAAGGAAGCTGTCGCGTTAGATAAAGAATTTATTCCCTTATCTAATAGTGGTGTGGGTCAATTTAGTTCTGCAGCAGCCATTGCCCTAAATGAATCTAAGCAAGTTTGGTTTAAGGATTTAAATGAAGTGCTAGATGCTGCTGTGACCAATCCGCATTTTGATTTAAATCAATGGATTATTGAATTTACAAATCAAGTAAAACAAAAAGGAGGAAGCGCTTTATTTTTATACAACAAAGGCACTTTTGTTGATAATATTCAATTCAATAAATTTGATACTGCTGCTGCTTTACCTATTCCTGTTATTTACATTACTAAAAATGGTTGGTTAAAACATTTTAATGATGATATTGATACTTATAATATCAATGCCCATATTGTTTTTGAACATGCAACACGAACTGCGCATAATGTAGTTGCATTTATAGATAACCACGCCGAAAATACAGTAGTGATTGGAGCCCACCTTGATCACTTAGGTTACAATGAGGATCACAATGCATTAGATATAAATAATAATATTCGTAATGGTGCTGATGACAATGCAAGTGGCACAAGTGCTGTAATTGAATTGGCTAAATTACTCAAGAAAAAATCTCCTAAAAACAATAACTATTTAATCCTGCATTTTTCTGGAGAGGAATTAGGATTGTTTGGTAGTAAATATTGGTTAGAGCATCCCACTTATAAAGGTAAATTGAATTACATGATCAATTTGGATATGGTAGGAAGGTATGACACCGCTCGTAAATTAACGGTGGGTGGTTTTGGTACTTCAAGCAAATGGGCAAATATTTTAGCAAATACACCCACCACTTTAATGACACATTATGATAGTGCTGGCGCGGGTCCTAGCGATCATGCTAGTTTTTATCGTAAAGATATGCCTGTGTTATTTATGTTCACAGGAAGTCATAGTGATTATCATAAAGCGACGGATGATTGGGATAAAATTAATTATATCGGCGAAGCAGCTATTATTCAATATGTGCATGCTATTATTAAAAATACAGATGCGGAAGGGCAACTTGATTTTTTAAAAACGCGTGAAAATTCAATGGGTAAAAGCAATAAATTTACAGTAAGCTTAGGTGTGATGCCGGATTACGCTTTTACCGGAACAGGAGTTCGTATCGAAGGAGCGACCGAAGGAAAGTTAGCAGAAAAGTTAGGCTTAAAAGGCGGCGATGTGCTTATTCAATTAGGTGATTATAAATTAGTAGATGTGATGGGCTATATGACAGCCTTGTCTAAGTTTAAGAAAGGAGATAAAACTACTTTGATTTATAAAAGAGGTACGGTGGAAACGAAATTAGATATACAATTTTAATTTTTCATTTTTGATAACGATTTATTGAAAAGATGAGTAGTAAATTAATTTTAGATCAGGACGCCATTAACGAAAATGATTTCGAGGGTTCTCGTATCCTAGGTATTTCAGCGCCTATCAAAAATTATCAGTTTTGTATTTTATTAAATCAATACATGGGCTTTGAATTTCGTTTTAATCCTGATCATGAAATTGCCTTAAAACGAAAAAATAGAACTTACTATTTTTCAATGTATGAAGGCAATGAGCCTACTACTTCCATTCAACATTTTGTATATCATAATCAATTTGATGGCGAATATTTATTACCCGAATTAAAGCACATGGACTTTATATGGTGGATAAGAGGGGAGTGGATTGATGACGAAAAAGTAAACGACATTATACAAATGGTGCGCGGTATTAAAGGCGTTCAATTAGTAGCCGAACTTACCCCGGAGCAAATTAAAAATAAAGGACACTTAATTTTTGAATAAGTTTCCTTTTTCGCTTTTAATCTTTATTGACAATAATTCTTTTTTCTGATGCGGCACTACATTCGCCAATTGGCTGTTGGTAAGCGATGCCCATGGTTGTTAAAACATTTTGTACTTCACTTAAAGCGCTAGGCGCTACTGCTATCAATAGTCCTCCATTGGTTTGTGGATCTGGTAGTAATTGAACTGCTTCTACTTCGTCTACGCCTTCACCAAAATACACGCCTTCCTTGCAAGAAGCCCAGTTGCGTGCTGTTGCACCAGGGATGGCTTTTTGCGCGATATAAGTACGCACTTCTTTGATAATAGGTATTTGATTATATCTAATAGTTGCAGTTAAATTACTTCCTTGCATCATTTCGGTTAAGTGGCCGAGTAATCCAAAACCTGTTACATCGGTCATGGCATGCACTCCTTTTATTTTTCCTAATTCCGCTCCTGCTTTATTAATGGTGGTTAATTGTTTTACTAGTAATGTTAAATCAGCATCACTTAATAATCCTCTTTTTTGCGAAGTAGCCATTATGCCCACTCCTAATGGTTTGGTCAGAATTAATACATCTCCTTCTTGTGCAGTATCGTTTCTTTTTAAATTTTCAATAGCAACGATTCCGTTCACTACTAATCCAAAAATGGGATCCTGACTGTCAATGCTATGTCCACCTGCAATGACAATACCCGCTTCGGCACAGGTTTTGCGCGCTCCATTCATTACTTCAGCTGCAACACTTGCAGGTAAACTTGCTAAAGGCCAACCCAATACTGCTAATGCAAATATGGGTTTACCTCCCATCGCATACACATCACTAATAGCATTGGCTGCTGCAATTTGTCCAAATGAAAAAGGATCATCTACAATGGGCATAAAAAAATCTGTTGTACTAATCATGGCCGTTTTTTCATCAATTTGATAAACAGCTGCATCATCTCTGCTATCATTACCCACTAATAGTTGAGGCACATTTTTACCAACATTATGTGATGCTAATATTTCTGAAAGTATCGCTGGCGAAATTTTACAACCACATCCGCCGCCTTTTGAATATTGTGTTAATTTGTATTCCATTTTTACTTTATGAACTTTTTATATTGATTAGTTGTGTTTCCATTTTTTTTATCGTGACATCGGCGCCTTGCTCTAACCATAAATTTAAGGCCTCACTTAATGCAGTAGCTAATTTTTTTTGCATGGTTTTTATTTCCCATTCTTTCCCTGTAATCTGTTTTAATGAAACCGGATTCCCCGCGTCAATTGAAAATTGAGTTTGGTTGATATTGAATCCAATTCCAATCACGGTCCAATTCCACTCGGTCCCTCGAAGGATATTTTCGATCAAAATACCCCCTGCCTTTCTGTCACGCCAATAAATATCATTGGGCTTTTTGATTTTTGTATCCTCCCCAGCCAACTGTCCAAAAAAGGATTGGGCGCCCAAAGCCACCGCTGCAGAGAACCCTATTTGGTCGTTTGGACCCCATTTGACCCCTGGTTTTATAGTTTTTAGCTCCAAAATATAGGTACAAAGTAGGTTTTCCCCCTTTTGGCTCTCCCAAACCCTCCCATGTTGTCCCTTCCCACTCGTCTGAAAATCAGTTTGATACACACTGCCAGATAAGGCCTTTTGGGCATGAATCTGCTCCATGGCATACATATTGGTACTATCTATCACAGACAGTTCGATGAGCGGCTCGCCTAATGTGATAATTGGTGTGGCAGGTGACAAAGAATTGTTATTTTTGTAAAGTTAGCATAGAATAATATTTTATTTATTAATCTTTAGAGTAATAAGGCAATAACAAATAAATTTAAAGCATCATTGGAACCTCTTTCCGCATTAAAAAATCGACCTAAATCGTCGACCCCTCAAATTACCCGTAACGCTAAGATTTTCAAAACCATTATTCAGGCCATTCAGGATAAAAAAGGCGAAAATATTATTAGCTTAGACTTAAGAAAAATTCACGAAGCAGCTACTGACTTCTTTATCATTTGCGAAGCTAATAATACGACCCAATTAAAAGCCATTGCTGATTATGTTGAATTTGAAGTTAAAACCAAGTGCGCAGAATGGGCGTATAAAAGTGAAGGTAAATCTGCTGCCCAGTGGTTGCTGATTGACTACATTAATATTGTAGTTCATATTATGCATCCTGAGTCTAGGAAGTTTTACCAGTTGGAGGAAATGTGGAGCGATGCCGATACAAAAATACATGATTTATAAACTAATTTAAGAAAGCGTTGTTATAAAATAATACGAGTTCCTATTATAAACAAATTTGTCTCCTTTTTGAAATAGATAAAACAATCAATGAAGGGGTTCGATTTAATAAAAGTTGATTATGATTCCTGATAATAATTCAAAAAAGAAAGGCTCGCCTTTAGGCGATGGCCCTAAGTTGCCTAAGTTTAATTTGTATTGGATTTATGGCTTAATTGCAATTTCACTATTGTCTGCCAAATTTTTCCAAATGGCACCAGAAATTAGGACCACTACTGAGCAGGAATTTAAACAAGTCATGCTTACACATGGTGATGTGGAGCGCATTGATTTAATTCAAAATAAAGAATTAGTAAGGGTATATATCAAACCTGATAGTATTGAAAAAGATTTTTATGTTCAAAAGCTAGGACGCAAATTTGAAAAAGCGAAAGTAAAAGGGGTTCCTTTATTTGAATTTAGTGTTACTGATTGGAACAGTTTTAATGAGCGCTTGCAAAAATTTTACGAACAAAAGGCAATTGTCGAAGTTCCACAAAATACAGTGAAGGAAGGAGAGTGGTTTGGTCCTATCGCGAATACCATTTTCTCTTTGGTATTAATTGTTGTTGTTTGGGTTTTATTAATGCGTAAGATGGGTGGTGGAGCTGGCGGAAGCCCTGGCGGTATTTTTAATGTTGGAAAATCTAAAGCCACTTTATTTGAAAAGGGTGGTACTAAAGTCAATATCACTTTTGCAGATGTGGCTGGGCTTGAAGAAGCTAAGGAGGAAGTAATGGAGATTGTTGACTTTTTAAAACAACCAAAAAAGTATACTGCGTTGGGTGGAAAAATTCCAAAGGGTGCTCTTTTAATTGGCCCTCCAGGTACCGGTAAAACTTTATTAGCGAAAGCGATGGCCGGCGAAGCGCAGGTTCCTTTCTTTAGTTTAAGTGGATCCGATTTTGTTGAAATGTTTGTGGGTGTGGGAGCGAGTCGTGTGCGTGATTTATTTAAACAAGCTCGTGAAAAAGCGCCTTGTATTATATTCATTGATGAGATTGATGCAATTGGTCGTGCGCGTGGTAAAAATGCCATGATGAGTAACGACGAGCGTGAAAATACTTTGAACCAATTATTAGTGGAAATGGATGGATTTGGCGGCGACACAGGAATCATTATTTTAGCAGCCACCAATCGTCCCGATGTATTGGATAGTGCTTTATTGAGACCAGGTCGTTTTGATCGTCAAATTTCTATTGATCGTCCGGATGTGAAAGGTCGTGAGGAAATATTTAAAGTGCATTTAGGCCCTATTAAAATTTCTGAAAATTTAGATGTTCATAAATTAGCCGAACAGACTCCT
>JAPLEJ010000003.1 GCA_026391435.1 Bacteroidota bacterium | reverse complement strand
TTTACCTGAGCAGAGACCGAGGTCATAGTTAATAAGGCCATTAAACCTAATAAAATCACTTTACGCATATAAATTGTTTTTTTTACTTGATAAATATAATTAATTCATTCGAATCATAACGCCCTTAGTATTTCCCCCTAAGCCAGATTTTTGTAAACTATATACAAAACTTAACAAAAAGTACTGATTAATCACATTGTAATTCTGGTCAACAATTTGGTTTTGAGAAACATTTCGGCTAACGCCCGCGTTCTTATTTAAAATATCAAAGGCACTCGCTTTTATTTCGGCACGTTTATTTTTCATGAAAAATTTAGAAAAAGAAGCGTTCCAAATAGGGATAGCGGTATTAAACCCCGCTGCCCTTCCTGAATTAATAGTATAATTAAAGGATTGGTTGATCACAAAATTAAAGGGCAAATAATTAGTCACATCTGCACCGTATACTCTTGTTAAATAATTAGTATTAAGTGTGGGTGTTATTTTATTATCGGTATTGCTGAATGAATAACGAGCTGATAAATCAATATCAACAACATCTTCTAGCTGAAAATTATAGGTGAATGAAGGACCATATGATCTGGTCACTATAGTATTTAACATTGCATTGGTATAAGAAATATTATTACTAATACCGGAGCTTAAACCAAAGTTAAAACGAGAATGTATTTTCTTTAATCCAAAACCATAATTCACACTTCCATTAACACGATATGAACCATTTACATTGACAGGTCTAGAAAGGGTTACCCTACTTGGTAAAATACTGTCATAATTCACGATAGAATTATCTGTTGAAGATGCATTCAACACAGCAAAAAAGTTGCGTTGTGAAATAATTTTAGATGAAAAGAATCGGATATTTAAATTATTAACATAGCTTCTTTTTAAATCTGGATTACCAATCGTTTGACGGTTAATATTAGATTGATCTAATACAGGTTGTAATTGAGTAATAGAAGGTTGATTGGTTGAAGTGCGATAATTGATATTCAAATTTTTAGTTTGAGAAAAATTATATTGAAACATAGCCGACGGTAAGATATCCTTGAAATCCTGATTTAGTAAGGCTTTAGCACTTACATTCTCACCATTTAATTTAGCATTTTGGATAGAGAACCCTGTTGAAAAATTAAATTTGCGTTGATTGGTTCGGTAGTTCATCCCACCACCCGAATAGGTATACTCACTATTAAACTCATTGGTTAATCTTGTATTTAAGGTTTCAGAATTACCTGTTGAATCATATACTTTCTTACTACTACTTCCAATGCTTTTGCTAAAGTAGGCATTCATTTCTATTAAAGATTTTTTACCTAGAGGTTCAGTATAGACCACATTAGCTGAATAAGTAGTAGTACTTCCTTTACGAATATTTCGTTGATCTAAAAGAGAATCTTTAGTTATAATTCCTTGTGTATAAAATAATTGTTCTGTATTCTGACTACCATTAGAATTGGATTGATTATATCCATTGGTAATGGTCGAAGAAATGGTTCGGCCTTTTTTAGCAAACTTTTTTCTAAGTAATAAAGTATTTGAAAAATTGGTTGCGTCTGTTGCACTTGTAGATTTAGTATAACTTGAATTCGTTTTAGTACCGTCTGGTAAAAAAGTGTTTGACCAGGAATCACTTTCTGAAGTACTATTCGATTGGCTAATACTTGGGGTTAATTTAAATGAAAAAGTTTCAGTTACTTTTTGATCTAGGGTCATCCCAAAACTTTTTTGCTTATTTCTAGAAGTGCTTTCGGAGCTATCTCTTCTATTAAATAAATTTCCAGGAGTTAAATTCTGAGTGAACGAATTACTTTTATTAAAGCGTTCAATATCGCTGATGGAAGTGTTTGCATTAAAATCCGTTTTCTTTTGATTAAACACATTGGAATAATTTCCACCTCCTGATAAAGTAGTTGCAACCCCTGCTGAACTAGCATCACTTCCACCACCACCACCGCCGCCAAAAGAAAGGGTCATACCTCCACCACCACCTGGTCGGCCTCCACCACCACCGCCATTAAAGCTTGAGAAATCTCTTTGAGAGAAATTTTGACGATTGGTATTATTGGCACCTCCTATTAAGGATAGTTGTTCATCATTATTTAAACGATTCAGGTTTCCTTGAAAATCATATCTGCCTGGTATACCCGCGCCGCCTGTCAATTTACCAAAATTGGATTGATTTCTATCTTTCTTGATTTTCAAATTGATGGCTGTTTCCTCGGAACCATCATCGATACCTGTAAACATGGCTTGATCCGATTTACGATCGTATACCTGAATTTTATCGATCGCATCAGCAGGTAAATTTCGAGTGGCCATTTTAGGATCTCCTGTAAAAAATTCCTTGCCATTCACAAATACTTTTGTAACCGATTTACCATTTACAGTAATAGCGCCCGATTTATCTACTTCGATGCCTGGCATCTTTTTTAATAAATCTTCAACAACTGCATTGGGTGCTGTTTTAAAATTTTCAGCATTAAATTCAATGGAATCGCCATTGATGACAACGGGTGCCCTGCGCGATGTTACCGTTACGGTTGACATAGTACTAGCATCCTGTAAGTATATATTATTTAAATTAATATTCGCATTTTTCCCTGTTTTAAAAGCCAACCATTGTTGTTGATAGCCTACATAGGAAAGTGATAATAAATAAGACCCTGCTGCAATATTTTTAATTGTAAAATGACCTTGCTCATTTGACCTTGCAAAGCTCACTAATGAGGAATCCTTTGCTTTCACTATAGAAATAGTAGCAGATGGCAAATTCCTTTTGGCAATACTATCTCTGATTGTACCCTCTATTGTAAAAGTTTGAGCAGAAGCAAAATAACCAACTACTAATAGTGTGGTTAATAAAAGTCCTTTTAGAATTTTTATTTTTTTCATTTTGTAAAATTACGATAAAATTCGTACCATTTTTTTGTAAGGCTGTTTTTGACGCCTCCTTTTGTGTAAAATAGGCCTCTTTTTGGATAAGCGGTAATCTCGCTTGTTCAATCGGGCGACCATTTTTTTGATTTATAAGATTTAAATACAAAACCTGATAAATAGAGTCAATATTTGACCCTATTTGAATGGTTTAGTTTAACAGACATGGTGCCTATTTCGGTCCTATTTGCCATGAACACCGACGCTCTCATTTATTGACTTACAATATAGGAGTCTAAATCGAGATGGCGAAGACTTGAAAAGTTGATTTTCATCAAAAAAGGGGGGTAAGATTATCCCTATTTTTTATGTAAATTTAAATCCTAAAATAGGATAAGATGCAAAATTCAAGACGAAAATTTATTCAAAATGCCTCCTTGGTACTTGCAGGTGCAAGTTTAAAACCTAGTGTACTTTGGTCTAAAAATGACAGCATTGAAAAAGTAAAAAATTTAATTGGTATTCAATTGTATTCTGTTCGTGCTGATATGAAAAAAGATCCATTGAGCACTTTAACTGCATTAGCTAAAATGGGTTATCAGCATGTTGAACACGCTAATTATATTGATCGTAAATTTTATGGATACAATGCAAAAGATTTTAAAAAAATATTGGACTCTTTAGGACTTCATATGCCAAGTGGGCATACCGTTATGGATGTTGAACACTTTAATAAATCAACGAATGATTTCACTGACGAATGGAAGTATACTGTTGATGACGCTGCTACCTTGGGTCAAACCTATGTAATAAGTCCATCGATAGATGAAAAAATTAGAAATTCTTATGATGCATTTAAATTTCAAATGGAAGTATTCAACAAATGTGGAGTGTTATGTAAAAAATATGGAATGACATTCGGTTATCATAATCACAATTTTGAATTTACTGAAAAAGTCAATGGAGAAATTATTTATGATTTAATATTAAAAAACACAGACCCTAGCCTAGTTGTTCAACAACTTGACTTTGGAAATATGTACGGCGCGGGCGCAAGAGGAAAAGATTGGATTAATAAATATCCTGGCAGATTCCCTTCATTGCATGTGAAAGATGAAATCAAAGTAGAAAAGGGCGAAATGGGAGATGGCTACGAGAGCACTATCTTAGGAGATGGTGTGGTAGACCCAAAAGCAGTTAGTTTATTAGCAAAAAAAATAGGAGGGGCGCACCATTTTATAGTCGAGCAAGAATCCTACCAAAATCGAACACCATTAGAATGTGCAAAAATTGATTTAAACAAAATAAAGTCTTGGGGGATATAGTAAAAATCACCTTTTAAAAAGCACAAGCAACCTTTGTTTGTGCTTTTTTTTTGCCTAACTTTAAATGGTATTCGAAATACATTCAATTAAAAATTTCAAAGCTTTACTATGAAAACCAGTATATTGAATATAGCTGTATTAATTATTTTTATTAGTAATATTTTTAGTTATCGTGAATTAAATGCGCAACAATGGACTTCGCTTGATAAAGCAAGATGTGAAAAACACGCGCATCAAACTACAATTATAAAAGACGAATGGGATATTCCTCATATATATGGGAAAACAGATGCAGATGCTGTTTTTGGATTAATGTATGCACAATGCGAGGAAAATTTTGAACAAATTGAAATGAATTTTTTAGAAATGCTGGGTAGGACTGCCGAAGTAAAAGGAGAAATTGCTATTTATGATGACTTAATGATGCGATTAATTCAAGACAGCAGTGATGCTATAAAAGATTTTAATAATAGTCCTATTTGGTTTAAAGAATTACTTATTGCGCACGCCGATGGTATCAATTTTTATTTATACAAACATCCAGAAGTAAAGCCTAAAGCAATCCACTATTTTAAACCATGGTATCATTTAATGTGGACAGATGGCAGTGTTTCTCCTACCAGAGCTGGTGGTATTAAAATGATGGATGTAAAACAATTTTACGGGACCTCTAAAAATAGGGCATCTCTCATAAATACAAATTCATTGATAGTGGAAAAAACTGCGCCTTTTGATATGGAGGAGAAAACGCTAAAAGGCTCAAATGGATTTGCTATTGCTCCTATACATAGTAAAAATGGTGCTTCCTTATTATATATTAATCCTCATGTTCCATTTTATTTTAGATCCGAAATGCACATGGTGAGTGAGCAGGGTTTAAATGTGTATGGTGCTGTAACATGGGGGCAAATGTTTATCTATCAGGGCTTCAATGAAAATTGCGGATGGATGCATACTAGTAGTTATGCAGATGTCGCAGATGTGTTTTTAGAAAAAGTAACAGAAAAAAATAGTGAATGGTTTTATGAGTTGGATAATAATATATTGCCAATGAAACAAAGAAATATTCCTATTCGTTACAATGATAATGGACAACAACCCATTAAATATTTCACAACTTACAAAACTGGGCATGGCCCAATCATGGGTAGTCGCCAAGGAAAGTGGTTGAGCTTGAAAGAAAACAATCGTTCACTAAATGCATTAATAGAATGTTGGACTAGAACTAAATCAAAAAATTTAAGAGCGTACCAAACTGCATTATCATTATTAGCCAATAATAGTAACAACACAGTATATGCAGATGCAGACGGTAATATTGCTTATTGGCATGGAAATTTTATGCCCAAGCGCAATACTCAATATGATTATAGTAAGCCAGTCGAAGGAAGTACCAGTAATACGGATTGGCAAGGCGTACATCCATTAAATGAAATTGTACAAAGTATTAATCCAGCTAATGGATGGTTACAAAATTGTAATTCTACTCCCTTTACCATGGCGGGCAATCAAAGTCCAAAAGCCAGTAAGTACCCTTACTATATGGCACCTGATGGTGAAAATGGCCGAGGAATTACTGCAGTAAAATTATTAGAGCGTATAGGAAAAATTGATTTAGACGAGTTGATTCAGCTTGGATACAATCGACACTTATCTGCCTTTGATATTTTACTTCCTAGTTTTTTAGAGGACGCAAAAAAAATGAACCTAAGCCCCTCACTTAAAAAAGCCATTCAATATTTATCGGATTGGGATCATGATGCTGCAATAAATTCAGTGGCTACTTCCCTAGCCATTGAGTGGGCAACAAAGTGGAGTTTAGAAATACCCCCAGCTATCACCGAGGAAGAAGGTACTCAAATAATAAAAAAGTATGAGCGAATGGTAAATGAAGTACCCATTGAAAAAAAATTAAGCCTATTAAACTCGACTTTAGAACAACTTGAAAAGCTTTATGGAACATGGGAAATCCCTTGGGGGGACATCAATAGGTATCAACGCGTAGAAGAAGGTGCTTTGATGAATGATGATGCTTTCAGCTGGCCTGTAGCGCAAGCTTCTTCCAGATGGGGATCCCTTCCTTCGTTTGAAAGTAAGCGCTATGATCATACTAAAAAACGATATGGTTATACTGGCAATAGCTTTATAGCCGCAGTTTCATTTGGTAAAAAATTAGTAGCTAAAACCATCATTACTGGCGGGCAAAGTAGATTTGCAAGCTCAAGTCATTTCACTGATCAAGCCCAAATGTATATTAATGGAGAATTTAAAACCATTCATTTTTACAAGGCCGATGTTTTAGCACATAAAGTAACATCATATAAGCCGGGGTTCATTAAATAATGATCGTACAACTTAGTTAAAAAAGTAATTTTAACTAAGCCTGCTACATTTTTAACATCAAACTGTTGCATTAACTTAGTCCGATGTCCTTCGATGGTGCGTTTACTATGCCCTACTTCATATGCTATTTGTTTACTAGATGCTTCCTCGCATATTCTTACTAAAATATATTTATCATAAATAGTCAGTTGGCGCATCCTTTCCATTTGCTTGATTTTATCCATTTGATTCACTAAGGCAAAAACCTTATCAGCAATGTTAGCGCAAAAATATACCTTGTCTTGTTCTGCCATTAACAACGCTTTTACCCAATCCTGCTCAGAAATCTGCCTTGAAACAATGACCGAAAAACCAATATCGATTAAGTTATACAAGTGAAAATCATCTTCTTCATTAAATAATATCATAATAGGTATACGCTTTTTAATGGATTGAATTGTTATAATAGTTTGTGATTGAGCAAAGTTCAACATGCCACTATCCAGTACTAAAACTTGCGGGAATTCAGTTTTGGGATCATCTATAGACATCATTTCATTCAATTCCTGTAGGGTATGGATGATACAATACCCATTAAACTTAGGATGATCATGAAGAAGTGACCCACATCCTATCGCATACACTGTTTGTTGATCACATATGATTACTTGGCTTTGCATAAATAAGGCTTATTGGTTTATAATAAAGTAAAACAACGATAAGCTTATAATACATTGATAAACAAACCTATGTTAAAGTATCAATGGCAATAAAAATGATGACAAAGGGCCCTAATCATGTATTTTCTATTATCCTAACATTCCCTCTAAAGACTTCGTATAAAGTAGTGATCAAATTAAACCCCCTAATTATTTGTCAGTAATATAAATTTTATAACTTCATTGATAATTACTAACCATTCCACTATCTAATCATCATTGCGTAACCTATTTTATCCCTTTGTGCCAATTGGTCATTTGAAGGTTTGGGTGCTTGCTCCCGCCTTGGATAATCCTGACCCCAATTTATCTTACTACTATGATTTTAGTCAAAGTATCGAGGAATATACACGCGTATTTGCTGAACTTGAATTGCCTTGGCAATGGCAACCTGTTTCATTAGAAACTTATAAAACTGTCATTCAAGAGATTGCAAATGAAAGACAAAAGGGATTATTTTTCCCTGTTGTATTAAATTTATGTGATGGCGATGAAATAAATGGCGCACCAGGATTATCGGTAATCAAAGCATTAGAGGAAAAACAATTGGTCTACACAGGAGCGGATGATTATTTTTATGACATCACCACTTCAAAAATTCCAATGAAGAAGGCTTTTGATGAAGCGGGTGTCCCTACTCCAAAATGGGAAGCCATTAAAATAAATGGAGAGGTTAAACCAAAGGACCTCATCAAAAATTTAGGGAGTCCTTTAATCGTAAAGCCAGCCGTATCTGGGGGCAGCTTAGGTTTGGGAATTAAAAATGTAGTTGATAACCCTACTGACTTGCAATTACAATTAGATAAAATGTTTGAAGGCTATAGAGGATGGGATCTTGCAACAGATGGTATTTTAGCAGAATCTTTTGTACAAGGGCCCGAATACACCGTCATGATTGTAGGAACTTATCATCAGCCGGAGTATGCTAAAATTTATCCGCCTGTAGAAAGAGTTTTTCATTCCTCTCTTCCTGAAAATGAAAAAATATTATCCTTTGATCGACTTTGGGAAATTTATGAAGATGAAACACCCATGCCTGCTGACGAAAATTTTTATCAATATCAAGCTAGCCCAAGTGATACTAAATTAGCTATTCAACAAATTTCATGGGACGCGTATGCTGCTGTCAATGGTACTGGATACACTAGAGTAGATGTTCGAGTTGACGCCAAAACCGGTAAGCCTTATGTACTCGAAGTAAATGCACAATGTGGTATCAGTGAAGATGAGAACTACACTTCTATTGGTGCCATTCTAAGATTTGCCAATCAGAGCTTTACCGAATTAGTGATTCATATTATCAATGACGCATTCGCTAGACGAAAAAAATAAAATTATGCGCCACCTCCCCCTATTAAATGATACAGCTAGTTTTACCAATTTAAAAATTTGCGTTTTACAGCCTGATTATTCAACCTCTGGTGTTGATTACCAATATTATGATCCTAAAAGAAACCTATCAGCTATTATGCCTGAAGCGCATATAGATCATGTCTTTTTAAATAAATTAACCACCTACCAACAACTTAAACAGTTAAAGGAAAAAAATTACGACATCTATATTAATTTATGTGAAGGTTATTTAGAATGGAAAGTCCCCTCCATTGATGTCATTATGAGTTTAGATTTATTAGGGCTTCCTTATACTGGTCCAACTGTGAATTTGTACGATCCACAAAAAACCATCATGAAGTATTTGGCTTTTTGTGAAGATGTAAAAACACCAGCACATGTATTAATTGAATCAGTGGACGACCTATCCTTACTACCTGGAAATTTAAATTTCCCTTTATTTGTAAAACCTGCTAAAGCAGGTGATAGCTTAGGTGTGGATGATGCTTCCAAAGTGACCAATCAAAAAGAATTAATAACAAAAGTAAATAAAATAGTAGCCGAATTTGGATCGGCTTTAGTGGAGGAGTATATCGAAGGCCGTGAGTTTACAGTATTAGTATGTGGCAATGCAGATGGTAAAACTTGTACAAGTTTTAAACCTGTTGAATATATTTTTCCCGAAGGTTTTGCTTTTAAAACCTATGCATTAAAAACATCCGAATTACATCCTAATGCAAATATTCCTGTTGAAGATATAAATTTAGCAAAGCAGCTTCAATCCATCGGCGAACAAATATTTATGTCTTTTAGTGGTGTTGGTTATGCTCGTATGGATTTTAGAATGGACGCAAAAGGCGATATCTATTTTTTAGAAATTAATTTTACTTGTTCTGTTTTTTACGAAAAAGGATTAGAGGGTTCGGCAGATTATATTTTAATGCATGATGCTGCAGGGCAAAGAGGATTTTTGGAGCGTATTATTATTGAAGGCATAGCGCGTTATCAAAAAAAGGAAAAATTATTTTTAATTAAAGGGAATGCTATTTCGGGATATGGGATTTATGCAAAATATGATCTTCCTAAAAACACGCTACTATTTAAAGGGGAGGAAAAAGCACAACGCATCATCACCAAAAAATATATGGATGAAAATTGGGATGAGCGTGAGAAATTAAACTTTAGACGCTACGCTTATCCAATAGGTAAGGAAGTATATATATTATGGGATTTGCAACCCGAAGAATGGGCCCCGCAAAATCACCACTGTGATGCCAACTGCGGTTATAAGGGTTTAAATGTCATCGCCAAAAAAGACATTAAAAAGGGAGAAGAACTTACTTTGGATTATGCTGATTTTTTAGACCATACCATGGAACCATTCCAATGTAGTTGTGGCGACCCTAAGTGTAGGGGTTTGATAAAAGGGAATGTTCAGTTTTGAGCATAAATTACCTACATTAAATTGTTTCGCAGCTTGCTTTTCCTTAAATTGCTTTAATAAACAATCAAATTATTATATGAAAAAAAGTATATGGGCTTTTATGGCGATTTGTATTTTTAGTATTCATGCAAACGCTCAAAAAACAAAACAAGAAACTGGGAAGGTAACCCCTGAAAGTTTAGAATCTTGGGTACCCGTACCTATTATTTCGGCAGGGTCTACTAATACAGATGCACCTTCGGATGCGATTATATTATTTAATGGTAAAGATTTATCTGCTTTTCAAAAATTAGATGGTACTCCAGTTAAATGGAAGTTGGATGCAGATGGTTCTTTGACAGATGTGAAAGGCGCCGGTGACTTATACACTAAAAAAGCTTTTGGCAATTGTCAATTGCATGTTGAATTTAGAACACCTTCCATCGTAAAAAATAGCGGTCAAGCAAGAGGAAATAGTGGCGTATACTTAATGGGCAAATATGAGATTCAAGTTTTAGACTCCTATGATAATGTCACTTACTCCAATGGTCAAGCCGCTGCTGTTTATAAACAATATCCTCCTTTAGTAAATGCAAGTCGTAAACCAGGCGAGTGGCAATCTTATGATATCATTTTTACAGCACCTGTATTTAAAGACAATGGTGAACTTGGTTCTCCAGGCCGAGTAACTGTTTTACATAATGGTGTATTGGTACAAAACAATGTTTCTATATTAGGCCCTACCGATTATTCGGCAATACCTGTGTATAAAAAACATGATAGCAAACTACCCTTCTATTTTCAAGATCATGGCGATGATGGCAACCCTATTAGTTATAGAAACATTTGGATTAGAGAATTATAAAGTGCTTTAAAATAATTCCTTTAAAGAATTTATATCAAACCCTTGGATGTTCAATACATTCAAGGGTTTTTTGATGTTAATATGTGAAATATATAGTACTTTAAGGGTAAGGATTACTTGCTTATGGGAAAAATTCATCCAGCTGCTTTTATCGAACCCTTCTCTCCGTTTTGGTGGGAATGTATCGTTATGATTATTTTAATCATCACTATTGTGGTTCGAGTTCCCCTTCATTTCAAAAAAGTAAATGTTAAAACCTACGCTACTTTTATAGCATTGTTTTTTTCAATCAATTTCTTATTTGAGAATTTTTATAACTACCAAGAAGGGTATTGGAATGTAAAACAAAATCTTCCTGCTCATTTATGTAGTATCAGTTATTTTATGTGTATTGCTTTATTGCTGAACTACAAACAATGGTTGGCTGAATGCGTATACTATTGGGGCTTAGCAGGAGGTATTCATTCCTTACTTACACCAGAATTTACCCTTGGCATGGATGGCTATAATTTTTACGCTTA
Source organism: Bacteroidota bacterium (assembly GCA_026391435.1). GTDB lineage: Bacteria > Bacteroidota > Bacteroidia > Chitinophagales > Chitinophagaceae > Sediminibacterium. Next base: position 54,802 of record JAPLEJ010000003.1, on the reverse strand, counting down.
CTTTATTGATCATGCTGGTATGTTATTAGTAATTGCTTACATGATCTTGCATTTAGATTTTAGACCACGCCCTAAATCTTGGATTTGGATATTTGGTTACACTCAAATTGTAGCAGTTGGAGTTGGATTGGTTAATTATGCGGTGGGCGCTAATTATATGTTTTTATCTGCTAAACCCGAAGTGAATAATCCACTTGTCATTGGCGAATGGCCTTATTATCTAATTGTATTAGAATTAGTAGGCTTGCTTCATTTTTGGTTATTTTACCTGCCTTTTGCTAAAAAAAATAAACAAGCTTTGGTGCATTAAAGCTCCTCAATTCTTTTGGCTTTATCATCTATCACTAAATCAAAATTAGGTTTGGTAGGACTTCCGTTGGGGCAGTAACCTGTAATTAAATCATTAAATTTACAACCCCATTTATTTAATTGCTCCAGGGTGAGTGCGCGCAAATCCCGCTTCGAACTTTCTCCTCTTCCTGTCCAGTAGGTAATATGCCAACCTTGCTCAAACAATTGGTTGATTTTTGCAATGTTTTCAAAATTAGGTTCTGCTAATTCGTACACTCTCTTTTCACTATAAAAGCAAATCGTTTCATCAATATCTACCAATGCCTTTTTAGATCCGAACCTTTTAGACTCTATCATTGTTATTAATTTAAAGAATACATCTAACTCACACAAATTTAGATAGTTTTTATAAATTACAGTCTTTTATATATAAATTCACTCCTACCAATAAATTAATATTAAATGAGATCATTGTTTATTTCCTTATTACTCATATGGACAAATTCCGTTATAGCGCAAAATACAAGCAGCCCTATTATTAGAACGGATAAAATCACCATTGCAAGAGATCAGTTTGGCGTTCCACATATATTTGCTCCTACCGATCCCGAAGTAGCTTATGGTTTAGCTTGGGCACACTCAGAAGATGATTTTACGACCATTCAAACTTTAATGTTGACAGGTAAAGGAAAATTAGCCACCTATTTAGGAAAAAAAGGAGCTACTATAGATTATGTCTCGGGATTGCTGAACACCAAAGCTACTGTGATAGCACAAATAAATAGTTTAGATCCAAAATTTATTCAATTAGTAAAAGGATATTTATTAGGATTGGAAGCTTATGCAAAAGCACATCCTGATCAAGTACTCAATAAACATGTTTTCCCAATTAGTATAGAAGAATATTTATCTGCAACTGTTTTTTCGGTAGCTGTATTTTGTGGAGTAGATAAAGCGTTGCCTAAAATTTTAAATGGCACCATCCCGGCATTACCTGGTTTTACTGGAGAAGGTAGTAATTCCTTTGCCATCCATTCTAGCAAATCTGCTTCGGGTGAAAATATGTTAGTGATTAACGCCCATCAACCTATCGAAGGCGCTACTGCTTTTTATGAGGCGCATTTACAAAGTGAAGAAGGTTGGAATATTTTAGGAGGATTATTTCCCGGAGCCCCATTAATTTTTCATGGTGTCACACCCCATTTGGCTTGGGCGCATACAGTGAACTTGCAAGACAAAATAGATGTGTATCAACTTGAAACAGATCAGCAACATCCAAATCAATATAAAGTAGATGGAGAATGGTTGCCACTAGAAGTTCGAAAAATTAAATTAAGTATTAAAGGTATTCCGATTCCAATTTATAAAACAGCATACACTTCAATATATGGCCCTACTGCTAAAACGCCTTCTGGACAATACTTTTCGATGCGTCTTCCTTCCTTAATGGATGCAGGTGCAGTACAACAATGGTATGCCATGAATAAGTCGCAAAATTTTACTGAATTCAAAGCAGCGCTTACGCAAAATCATTTAGCCATGTTTAATATTGTGTATGCCGATCAAAAAGATACCATATTTTATATTTCCAATGGAAAGATGCCTTACCGAAACAACGACTCTGCTTATCATTGGAACAGCACTGTTCCTGGTAATACGCGTGCCACGTTATGGACTACTTTTAAACCATTAAACGCACTTCCTCAATATCTAAATCCAAAAAGTGGATACTTATATAATACCAATCATTCCCCTTTTTTAGCTACTGCCGAAAATGAAAATTTATCGCCTAAATTATTTGATGCTTATGATGGTTATGAATTAACTCATAATAATCGAAGCCGTCGTGCAAAGGATTTAATTGATGGCCTTGATAAAATTAGTTACGAAGATTTAAAACGAATCAAATTTGATCGTCAACTTCCTGCTAAAATTTTATACCCTTATGGTTATACCGCAGATTCCTTATTCATGGTGGATGAAACAAAATACCCTTTATTATCTCCACTTATCATTAGTTTAAAAAATTGGGACCACAATGCGATAGCCGAAAGCAATGGTGCCTTGATTTATAATTTAGCTTACTATTCCATCCCTCCTCTAATGGGTGATCATAAAAATGAAAAGTTAAGCATGAGCGAAGCAGTGGCTACTTATCAATATGTGTACGATTATTTAATGAAACATTTTAATCGACTCAATGTAACATTAGGTGAAATGCAAAGATTGGTGAGAGGTGATGAGAATTGGCCACAAGGTGGAATGCCAGATGTTTTAGCAGCGGTTCAATCTGAACCTTTTGGAGCAGGACAAAGAAAAATGAATAGTGGAGATGCTTATATTTCGTTGGTTCGTTTTCCTAAAAATGGCGACTTACCTTTGATTGAAACTGTAAATACTTTTGGCGCAAGTAGTGTGAAAGGAAATAAACACTTCGCCGATCAACGTGCTTTATATCAAGCGCAACAATTAAAAAAGATGACTTTGGATAAAAACGAAATATTAAAAAATGCAGAAAGCATTTATCATCCTCAATAAATGTTCAATTTAAAATTTATAATCTTGCCGTAACGATACTTTTATCCAATAATGCCTTCGTATCGTATAAAATGGAATTGGGATTAGATTTTAAATGAATATAATCCAATGATTTAAAAAAATCATGCGCTACTGTCAATACAATAGCATCATAAGTATCAAGTGTGGTCACTAAACTAATTTGATGGGTATTCCATACTTCTTGTGCATTAGCAAAAGGATCAAATGCAACTACATCCGCTCCCATTGCTTTTAATTCGGAATAAATATCAAAGGTTTTAGAGTTTCGAATATCAGGACAATTTTCCTTAAAAGTGACTCCCAATAATAACACTTTAGCACCTTGCACTTTAAAGCCATACTGTATTAAAAGCTTTGTTACTTTTTGTGATATAAAGGAACTCATTTGATCGTTCACATTTCGACCTGATAAAATAACTTGTGGATGATACCCTAAGCTAGTGGCTTTATGCGCTAGGTAATAAGGATCCACTCCGATACAATGTCCGCCCACTAACCCAGGCTTAAACGGTAAAAAATTCCATTTTGTAGCGGCCGCTTCTAATACCTCATGGGTGTCAATACCCATTTTATCAAACATCAATGCAAGCTCATTAACAAAAGATATATTAATATCTCTCTGCGCATTTTCAATTGACTTGGAGGCTTCGGCTACTTTCATACTTGACGCCATATGCGTCCCAGCACTTATGATACTTGCATATAAAGCATCCACTTTATTGGCGATTTCAAGAGTGGAACCCGAAGTCACTTTTTTTATTTTTGTTAGTGTATTAATTTTATCACCTGGATTAATACGTTCGGGCGAATAGCCACAAAAAAAATCTTGGTTATATTTTAATGCACTATTTTTTTCTAAAACAGGAACGCAATCTTCTTCGGTACATCCCGGGTAAACGGTACTTTCATAAATAACAAGATCTCCCTTTTTTAAAATAGACCCGATCATTTCCGATGCCTTCAATAATAAACTTAAATCAGGTTGTTTATCTTTTGTTACTGGCGTAGGTACTGTAATAATATATATATTACAATTTTTGATGAATGAAATTTGATCACTAAAACGAAGCTGTGTGGTCTTTTGTATTTCATCCTTGGTGCATTGCAAGGTGGTATCTATTCCTTTGTTTAATGCTGTAACTCTATCTGTATTTATATCAAATCCAACTACTTGATAGCGATCTCCAAATGCAACAGCCAATGGCAGTCCCACATAACCTAAGCCTATGACAGCGATGGTATCGTTTAGTTGATTAGTTGATGGTTGCATGCTCATTCAAAGTTAATGGTCAAATCAGTGTCTGCCATATGTTTTTTCACCAGCGTTTATCGCAATGGGTAATCTATTTTGCGGAGGGGGCAAAGGACATGTAGCAAATTTTGTAAAAGCACAGGGGGGATTATAGGCCTTATTAAAATCAATTTCAGTATTGCCATTGGCATCGGGCTTGGCAATATCTATAAAGCGACCTGCGCCATATGTAGTAATATCTGAAGTAGCATCAGCAAAAGTGATAAACAATGTCTGCGCCCCCTCGTCAATAACATCTAAATTGTACTGCTTATTTTGATAAGTAAATGATAATTTACCCGCATTTTTAGTAGCTAAATTTTGACCTAATACATTTAATATCATTAATTCCGATTGCAAGGGTGCATGTAAGACCGCTTTTATTTTCCATTGTTCATTTACAGGAAAACGATCAATGCCTTTAAATGAAATCAGATTTAGTGATTCTAAATTTCTAAACCGAACCCCAATTTTATCAGCTCTTTTAATAATCGTCCAACTATAATGTGACCAGGTCATTTCTAGGTTGAGCGATTTGCCATCATAAACACAAATCTTTTTTTCTAGTGGTGACTCAACATTATTTATTTTAACCTGATATTGATTTAGGTTTTCCCATGAAACACTGTCACCATCTAAAATAAAATTTCCAATATGGCTAGGAAAGGAAGTATCTAGTGCATTTGAGTTTTCATATTTGCAATCATTGCCATTGGAGGCGCCCAATGAATTGACCCCCTTATGTAGCCAAAACAAACCTTCTAAATTCAACCATCCATTAGGCATTTTTAAATCTTGTTCTCGAGTATTGTACCATTGATTTATACCCTTGGTGTAGCCCATTTTGTTGTTGCCCTGTGCATGTATTAACGAATGGAATAAAAGCGAAAAAATCACCATCGTCCCCATTAGACTTTTTGTCGAAATCCCTAGATAGTTCATAAGTGAATGATATTAGTACCAAAAATAAGTTAAAATGTGGTGGATTAATTAAGTCAATAATAAATCATTAACATTATGTCCTTAATTTATATAATTTTACGTTAGATAAAATTGATTTTAATATGAAAAAAGTACTTGTCGCTTTTAGCCTATTTTTTATAATGTTGGGGTGTAAAAAGGATGTCCCAGTGGATACGAATAATGGTATAATCACCAATAACGATATTAATACCTGGATCCATAATACAATGAGCTATTATTATTTATGGAATACCAATATGCCCAAAATAACAAGTACCAATTTGAATGATAACCCCATGAATTATTTTTATAGTGTTTTATATGATTATGGGAATACGGATCGTTTTTCATGGATTGATAGTAGCGCCAGCAATTTAACCAATCAATTAAATGGCATCAACACCGTACTAGGAATTAAATACTCCGTTTTTTATACAGATAATGCACAATTGAATGTGGCTTTTGTGATATCCTATGTGTTAAAGGGTAGTCCTGCCGAAAAAGCAGGGCTAAAAAGAGGGGATATTATTTTAAAAGTGGATGACGTTACAATTACGAAAAATAATTATTCAAGTATCTTACAAAATCAAACATTGAAATTAGGACTTGGCTCCTACGCAAGTGGCATCTTTAACATCAATGGAATTTCAATGACAGTCACTAAAGTTGAATTGCAAACCAATCCTATTTTAAAAGACACCATTATTAAATGGGGTGGGAAAAAAGTAGGATATCTTTCATACATACAATTTTTATCTAGTTATGACGATAGTTTAAGAGCTGTCTTTGGACGATTTAAAGCAGGAGGCGTAAATGAGCTGGTGATTGATTTAAGATACAATGGAGGAGGCTATGTTACATCATCTGATTTAATGACCGATCTTATCGTCAAGGACTTGGCTGCAAAAAGCAATATGATCATGAACAAAAAAGTATACAACGCCACCTACACACAGGAACTAAATAAATCCAGCGGTAGTAGTGCTTTTAATACTAATTTTAAAATGGAAAGCAATAATTTGGGTACATTATCAAGGGTGTTTTTTTTAATATCTAATGGCACTGCCTCTGCCAGCGAATTGGTCATTAATAACTTAAAACCATTTATGGATGTGATTTTAGTAGGCGAGCACACTTATGGGAAAAATGTAGGGTCCTTTACTTTAACAGATAGTAAAAATAGATGGAATTATGGTTTACAACCCATTACTTTTAAAATTGCAAATTCAAAAGATGAATCTAATTATGGGACCAAAGATGGATTTCTACCTAACATTACTATTACCGACAATGTGCTGCCTTTTAAAGAATTAGGCGACCCATTAGAAACTGTTTTAAATAAAGCATTATTATTTATTAGCCCAATTGCTTATAAACCATCTGGGATGAATTTTTCCACTAACGAAAGTAAGGCCACTTTGTTTCAAACTAAGGCCATTTCAGATAATATAAAAATGGATCGCTTAGATATGTGGATTAAACCAAAGTAATAGCTTAATTTTATTTTTATTATTTTAACAATTGCTTAAATGAAAAAATACATACTGCTTCTTATGCAATGCTTCGTGGTGCTTTTTGTAATGGGGCAAGGTATTGTAAAAGAAAAACAAACAATAACAAGTAAAATTTTAAATAGAGAAGTTCATTACACTATTTACTTACCTGCTGATTATAATACAAGTGAACGCTCCTACCCTGTCACCTATTTATTACATGGATATGGAGATGAAGATGATGGATGGGTTCAATTTGGTGAAATTAATCGCTTAGCCGATAAGGCCATTTCGGATGGCACAATACCTCCAATGATTATAGTAACTCCAGATGGTTTTAAAAGTTTTTATATTAATGCAGCAGATGGTTCATTAGATTATGAAGATTTTTTTATTAAGGAATTAATACCCTTTATTGAAAAAACATACAAGGTGAAATCTGAAAAAAGATACAGAGGTGTTGCAGGCCTTTCGATGGGAGGTTATGGCGCATTAATTTATGGTTTAAAATACCCTCAGTTATTTGCAGCAGTCGCACCTTTAAGTGCCGTGGTATGGTCCGACAAGGACATCATGAACGACTCCGATAATATTTACAATAGTGGCCTTTTTGAAACGAATGCTACTAAAAATGCAAAAGGAGCTGACCGCATCACTGATGCATGGCTTCGCAATAGTCCTTTGGCCATCATTGAAAAAAAATCAGTTGAAGAATTATCTTCAGTGAAGTATTGGATTGATTGTGGAGATGATGATAATTTATCAATAGGTAATTCAAATTTACATATCGCATTGACCAATAAAAAAGTACCCCATGAATTTAGAATTCGAGATGGTGTACATAACTGGAGCTATTGGCGCTCTGGTATCATCAATGCCCTTTCGTTTATTGGCAATAATTTTCATCAATAAATAATTAGTATCCCATGAGCATTCAAGTATTTGTAACAGGTGGCACTTTTGATAAAGAATACAATGAACTTAATGGAAGTTTGTACTTTAAGGAAACACATTTAAATGAAATGTTGCAACTTGGACGAAGTCAACTTGATTTATCCATCACTACTTTAATGATGAAGGATAGTTTGGATTTTATAGATGCAGATCGAAAGCAAATCGCAGATGCCTGTTTGCAATCTCCAGCACAAAAAATTATAATCACACACGGCACAGATACCATGACTATTTCAGCAAGTTACCTAGCAGATTGTTGTGGCGACAAAACCATTGTATTGACTGGTGCCATGGTTCCATATAAATTTGGAAGCTCCGATGGATTATTCAACTTAGGCAGCGCATTGGCCTTTGTGCAAGTATTACCCAAGGGGGTCTATATTGCAATGAATGGCAAAATTTTTGAAGCAAATAAGGTGAAGAAGAATAAAGATAGTGGTGAATTTGAGGCTATTAAGTAAAATAGGCCTTACCCAATTAATAAGACTACCTTCCTTTACGATTTCGTCGGATGATGATAATGATCAAGGCTACGATTCCAAACAAAATAGGTAAGCTCATAATGAATATATTAATATCATAAAGATATGAAAAAACAAATGCTAATTGGAATTTGCTTTGTTATTGCAAGTTGTTCACCTATGAAAAAGATAATTGTTTCAATGAGTGAAATACAAACAGAAAAATGGATGAATCAGCCCGAGGAGCTAGTGATTGTAAAATTAGGTGCCTTTAAGCATAGAGAGAATAATGAAATGGGTTACATGCTATTATTTGACTATAGCACTTATTTTATACCTAAAAAGTCATTCTATACTCCCAATTACCCAACAAGTGCTTCATCTACTGGCACGAATCAAATAGATAAAAACGGCATGTTACGTATCCAGCCCACTACCTATGTAACCGCTTCGGCCAGACCCGCCTCTGCAGATAATCTAAAGGAATATAAGAATCAAAAAACACTTGAATTTTATTTTGATAAAAATAAAAAAGTCATTTACGTAAACGCCGTTGGCTATCCTGATTCAGTTAGATACGAATCCCGTCATAAATAATTATTTGTTGACCGGCATTGCTGAAAGCATTCTCTTTAAAAATCCATCAATCGAATCGTTTTCGATCCACCTAAGCACTACTACTAGTTGATGTTCGGAATCAACATAGATCATATTGGTGCCATTCCCCATATGCGCATATGCTGAAGCAGGTGCTGATGGAAATAATTTTTTATCTGTATTTAAAAAGTAATTCATAAATCCATAGTCAGGATGGACTGAGGTAGGGGTCTTTGCTTTCTTAAACCAAGCGGCTGAAAGAAGTTGCTTACCATCCCAATTTCCATTATGATAAGTGAATAAACCAAAACGAGCCATATCATATGCATTCATAAACATACCTCCTCCAAAATGTCCACCACCACTCACCGACTGAATCAACTTGCCATCTAACACAATCCAAGCATTTTGATACCCTGCCCATACCCATGAATTAGAAGACCCAATAGGTTGCATTATATTTTCTCTAATCACTTCGGGTAATGATTTATGAAAAACGGTTGTCAATGCTAAAGCCAATGCATTGACCCTTGTATCATTATATTTATAACTTGTTACAGGCTCATTGCGTTTACGCGTAAGCCATTCAGCTGAATTATCGGATGGCCTATCTGCCCAATCTGGCTTACCCCACAGTGTTCCTTCCCAATCACTTGTTTGTCTTAGCATATGATCCCAACTAATTTTTTTATTATGCGTCGTCTCAAAAAGATAAATGAAATCGGAATTGCCAATAGGCTTATTAATAATGTCAGGCTGAGCCGAATATACTTGTATGGGTGGGACATATTTTTCTACTTTATCATCTATAGAGGCAATTAGACCCTTATCAACAGCAAGTCCGGCCAGGGTTGATATCCAACTTTTTGTAACGCTATTAAGCGTTTCCACTCTTGAAGGGTCTCCCCACTCTGCAACAATATACCCCTTATAAATAATTAACCCCGTCACATTACCACGATTCATCATAGGGCCAATAGGATCCGAAAAAGGTTCCTTTCCAAATTGCATTGCTTGTGTTAACCTTGCATCTTTTGGAAATTTTGATTCATGTTGGATACTAAATTGAATGGCCTCCTTAAGTTGATTCGTGTCAATCTTAAAAAAGAAGGGATCTTTTTTTTCCCAATGATTGGGTAAAGGAAAATAAAAATTTTCTTGTGCCGATATCGTAAAAGATATAATAATAAAAAAGAATACTAATTTGATTTGTTTCATATTCTATATTGCGTTTATTTTAATTGAGTTACGTCCACTCTTGTGGGGGTATCCTTGCCAGCAATGATCGATTTTGCACTTTTAGCGATTGCTTTTATAATTTGTGTCATATTATCTATATCAAGGGTACTAAATTCATCACTTGGTTTATGGTAATTAGGCTCATTGTCCATTTTTGAACTAGAAATAGTATGTGCTGGAACACCTAATCTTGCTAGCGTAGCATTATCAGATCTGTAAAATAAATTTTGAGTGGTGTAAGGATCTGGATAAAAATGGAAGTCACTTCCTTCTAAGTTTTTTTGAAGTATAACACCCATATCTGTTTTTTCATACCCAGTGATATAAGCACTATTTCTTCCCCAATTACTTTCAGTACCAATCATTTCAATATTAAACATGGCCTTTACTTGTAAAGGATCAAATTGTTTTGAAAAGTATTGTGCACCAAAACCGCCAGACTCTTCGGCAGTGAAGGCCGCAAATACCAATGTTCGCTCATTGTTAGCCAAAACAGAAAAATATTTTGATAACATGATCATTGCAGTTGTGCCAGCGGCATCATCATTAGCACCATTAAAAATAGAATCTCCATTCACTGCTCTTTTTCCATTCACTCCAAGATGATCATAATGACCCGAAAAAATAACATACTCATTAGGCAAAGATTTTCCAGGTAGTATACCTACTACATTTGCTAAATTTAGTTTATCAATTTTATGGGTGGCTTCAATTATAAATTGCTTAGGTGTTTGATTGGTTAAAATAATTAATATAGACTTTTGTTGTTCGGTCATGCCCGATTTAAATTGGACCAATCTTCCAAAATTAGCTGCTAATGATTCATCTACTAAAATCAAATAATTTTTATTATTCGTCATATATTTTCTGACTGCTAAAAACAAATTATCCTCCTTGGCTATTTTTATAATTTCATATCCACTATTTTCAGTTACTTTTAAATTAGCCTCAGCTGTAATAGCAATAATATTTTTGGCCTCAAGGCTAGTGCCATCCAAATTTCCACTTGCAGAAATGAATTTTGTATTTAATCGCGAAAAGGATTGTAAAAAACCATCGCTATTTTTAAAAGTAGTTAATCCGTTTTGCTTAAATTCATTTGCAATAAACAATGATGCTTTTTCAAGCCCTTCACTATATATTTGACGACCTTGTAAATCATCAGATGATAAAAATTTTTCGATACGCTCCGTTTCCTTACTATTAATAAATTTATCGGCTTTTTGGCTATGTGCAGTTAAAGCAATGAATACAAATGAAAGGAGGGCTATTAAAATTCTTTTTTGCATGAGTATAATTTTAAAATTTGGCAAATATAATCTCAAAATAAGGATAAAGAGATAGTATTTAACGGGGTAATTAAAATGTTTATGGTAATTTTAGAGCTACCATGCATTCAGACCAAGAATTAATCATACAGTTCCAACAATCCATTCAACGGGAACAATCGTTCACCCAGTTGTTAAAAAAACATCAGGTGAAAGTGTACCACCAAATAAAAAGAATGGTGTTAGATCATGATGACGCTGATGATATAGCACAAATGGTTTGGATTAAAATTTGGAACAAATTGGATGGTTTTAAAATGGAGAGTGAATTCAGCACCTGGCTATTCCGTATTGCCTATAACGAAACCCTCAATTTTTTGGCAAAGCAAAAAAGACAGGGTACTTCCCACTCAAATTCAGATCTTTTAGACTACGAAAGCCTATCTAGTCAAACAGATGCTCCAAAAAGCAGTGAAATTCAGATTAAATTAGACCAAGGAGTTAAGCAACTACCTGAAAAACAGCAGTTTGTATTCATGCTGCGGTATTTTGAGGAATTGAATTATGAAAAAATTGCAAGCATAACTGGGACCACTGTAGGAGGCGCAAAGGCCAATTACCATCAAGCGGTAAAGAAATTAGAAGAATTTTTGAAAAAAACTTAAACCAAATTATTAATCAATTGTCAAAATTGTATAAATGGAAACCAATAACATAAATATTGAATTAAACAAGGACAAATTAGCTGCTGAACAGCTTTTTTCCAAGCAAGATTTAGCCCATTTTAATTTAAAAAAAATGGAAGTGCCAAGAGACTATTTTGAAACTTTTTCAGACAAGGTTCTTGATCGAATTTCAAAAAATAAGCCTGCTGTGTTTTATCTTACAACTTATGGGAAAATGGCTATTGCAGCTGTCTTTATTTTTGTCATGGCAAGTACTTTTATATTTTTAAACAACTATTCAAAAATTAAAAGCGATTTAGCAATCATAACGATACAAGATATCTCCAACGAGGAAATTGAATCTTATGTAGATGCAAATGAATGGATCGCTGAAATGGATTGGCAAACTGAGAGTGTTAAATTAGAATCAGACTACAGCTCACTTTTAAAAGACACGATTGATTAATAAATTATATAATTAAGTGATGTTTGTCATAAACACTTCAAAATCTATTACTTTAAAAATACATCTTATGAAAAATTTAATATACACTTTAATATTTTCTTTGTTATTGACTTCTGTAAGTGCACAACCTCCTGAAGGCCGAAGAAACCGTCCTAATGATCAAGAAATGAAAAGAGACCATCATTCCAACAGAATGAATATGGAAATGTTCAAGATTAAATTTGTAACCGAACAACTATCGCTTACACCACAAGAAGCGCAAGCATTTTGGCCAATATATAACGAACATCTAGATTTAGTCCGTTCTATATTAAAAGATAAAAATGAGAATGAAATAGATTTACAAGAAGCTTTATTGAATGCCCGTAAAAAAATGGCATTAGCACTAAAGCCTATTTTAAAAACAGATGCTCGTGTAAATGATGCTTTAAAAGTAGATAGAGAATTTTACAAAAAAGCTAAGACCGAAATGATGCGTCGTCGTGGTGGACCACCGCCCCCACCTCAAGGTTCATAAACTTAATATTGACCTATTAAAGTCCCAACTTCTTGATATTGAGAGGGGTTGGGACTTTTAGTTTTCGCAATTTTCACCATCACAACAGGGTGCGATATTGGTGCCACAAATACTGCATTGATAATGGCCATGTACCATCACTGGCTCCATCTGCTGAGAACATACTGGACAAATTTGAATGGCCATTTGATATATTTAAATGTTTAAAAATTAACCCTCCCTTCTATTCCTACTTATTCATGTGTTTAGTATATTACATTAATAAATGAATAGGGATATTTAAAACTAATAATTTTATACTATGAAAAATAAAATTCTATTATTTATTTTAATTTTTTCAACCATTCATATGTCAAAATCAACAGCACAATATCTGCCCCTATATGATCATATACCTAATTATATAGATGCAGCCAATGAGGAAAATGTAACGAATGATGGCATTATACGAATCGCAAAAGTATCCATTCCCGCATATCAATATTTTAGAGTAGCTAAGGATAATTTAAAAAGGCCCTGTGTGATTATTTGCCCCGGTGGTAGTTATGGTATTTTAGCTGCCTCACATGAAGGAACTGATGTCGCAGCTTTTTTTAACACTATTGGGGTGAATGCCATAGTTTTAAAATATCGAATTCCAAGCAGTAAAAATCAATTAGATAAAACCATTGCGCCCCTTCAGGATGCACAACAAGCGATGTATTTGGCCCGAAAAAATGCAGCGGATTGGGGAATTGATGATCACAAAATTGGGATCATGGGCTTTTCTGCAGGAGGACATTTAGCGTCAACGGCTGCAACGCATTTTGATGATCTAAAAATTACATACCCCGAAAACATCTCATGTCGTCCTGATTTTCAAATACTGATTTATCCCGTTATTAGTTTTGGAAGTTTTGGTCACAGTGGATCAAGAGATAATTTAATTGGACCCACTATATCAGAAGATCAGGTTCATTATTTTAGTAACGAAGAACGAGTTACAAAAAATACACCACCTGCTTTTTTAGTACATGCAAAAGATGATGGTGCTGTTCCAGTAGCCAACTCCATCCAATATTATAATCAACTCATGCAACACCAAGTCCCCGCCGAAATTTATCTATTTGATAAAGGGGGGCATGGATTTGGAATGAAAAATGATGCCAGTGAAGTATTCTGGCCTACATTAATGCAGCAATGGATGATCCATCAAAATATCATCAAATAGTATTACTCCTTTACTTCGCTCCCTTTCCATCCATAGTAGGCAACTACTAAAAAAGAAACCATGGGTACGAGATACCCCATTTGAATATTGCCTGTCGCATCGGATATAAGGCCAAATAGGCGAGGTAAAATGGCGCCACCCACAATGGCCATAATAATTAAACTACTGCCCATTTCCGTGTCTGTGCCTAATTGTTTAATGCCTAATGAAAAAATGGTGGGGAACATGATAGACATGAAAAAGCACATTGTAATTAAGGCATAAATAGTAATCATGCCATGCGTAGTAATTGCTATAACACAAAGTACCGCTGCTAATAATCCATAAAGAGTTAATAGTTTTCTTGGTGCAATATAATTCATTAAAAAAGTACCGGTAAATCGGCCAATTAAAAAAGCCAAAGTGCCAAAACTTAAATATTGAGCAGCTTGGAATTGATTGATTCCAGCAGATTCGGTTGCAAATAAAATGAATAAACTTAAAACACAAACCTGCGCTCCTACATAAAAGAATTGAGCAATGACCGCCCATCTTAAATGGGTATGCTGGAATGTTCCTAACACCGTTGCTTTATCAGTGGTGGAATTTTTTGCTCTAATATCTGGTAGTTTAACTAAATAAAATAAAACAGCAATAACAATCAATACCAACCCTAATATAGTATAGGGTGTTTTAACTGTATAAGCTTCAGATGCCAATGCTGCTTGACGAACCGAAGCAGACATGGCGTTTAAGGTTTCAGGTGAATTGCCTTGTGTAAATATAACTTTAGCGCCAATTAAAGGCGCTAAAAAAGCAGCAAGCCCATTAAAAGATTGCGCTAAATTTAATCGCTGTGTTGAAGATGCGGGATCTCCCAATGCTGAAGCATAGGGGTTGGCAGCGGTTTCGAGAATGGTAAGCCCACAAGCAATAACAAAGGAAGCAAACAAAAAGTAAATATAAGATTGGTTGTTGGCTGCTGGTACAAATAAAAAGGCACCCATTGCAAATAATAATAATCCTATGATAATGCCAGTTTTATATCCAAATCTTTTCATGATAAGCCCTGCTGGTAATGCCATAAAAAAATATGCAATATATACAGCTGAGTCAACTAAAGTAGATTGAGTAGTAGTTAAAGTAAAAGATTTTTTTAAATGGGGGATTAAGATAGGTACCAAATTATTGGCAAAGCCCCATAAAAAAAATAAACAAGTAATTAATATAAAAGGGATAAAGTCTTTTTTCGATTTTTCCATTGAGTTTGATTTTAATTAAGTTTTTTGATTGCTTTAAGGATGATCTATTTGATGACACCTAGTGTTTAAGCAAGCTGTATTTTGTTTAACGAATTATGATTAAATATAATTCATGCAAAACAAAAAAACAAAAAAAGCTTCCAAAAACACTTAAAAGCAGTATCTTAATCATTCGATTTTAATCTGAATATTAATCAAATATGTTTTTTATGAAAAAATGGTATTTTTTATGTTTAATGCTGCTAGGTGTATTTCAAACTCAAGCTAATAACAACGCAGTACCTCGAGAATTTTATTTAATCAAAATATACCACTGTAGTTCACAAAAACAGTTGGATCATATTGACCAATACTTACAATCTGCGTATTTACCCTTTTTGCATAAAAGCGGTTTTAAAAAAATAGGCGTCTTTTCCCCATTAGATAATGACACTAGTGTCGATAAGCGTATTTATGTTTGGATACCATTAAAAACCTTGAATCAATTAGAGCAAATAGACCAACCTATTGAAAATATAGACCCTTTCGGAAATGACCCATTACTTCGTTTAGATAATAAAGACAGTAGTTTACCCTATAATCGTATTGAAGTTTTATTAACTAAAGCATTTAAACTGCAACCTCAATTTAATGCCAATTCAAATTTAATAAAAACCAATACTCGTATTTATGAATATCGAAGCTATGAAAGCCCAACCGAGGAAATGCATTTACGAAAAATTCATATGTTTAATGAAGGGCAAGAAATTACGCTATTTAAAAAATTAAATTTTAATGCTATTTTTTATTCTAAAGTGATTGCAGGGGGTAGAACTCCGAACTTGGTATACATGACCAGCTTTAATAATATGGCGGAACGCGATGCACATTGGAAGGCATTTTTTGATGATGCTATTTGGAAAAAAATTGCACCCGATAAAAAATATCAAAAAATTGTAAACAAGGGCGAGACCGTATTAATGACTGCAAAAAATTATGCTGATTTTTAATCAAGTAATTCGATGCCCATTAATTTAATTAATTCTAACTGCGCATTACAAAGTTGATATTGATACTGGAGCTGATTAAGCAAAGCCCTTTGATAATCCGCATTCGTTGAAGTGATTTCAATAGGCGTTACAGTTCCATTTTTTAATTTGCTCACACTTAATTTTTGTGCTAATGCAGCTTGGTCAATTTGAGTAGCCGCATTTTTTATTCTGCTTTCATTGCTATTGATATCTATTAATGCAGCTTGAATGTCTTTTTCAACATCATGTTGTTGCGCAATTACACCTGTTTCATTCAATGCTAAAGAGCGCTCCTGAATTTTGATTTGTTGTTTTGTCTTACCTCCATTAAATAAAGGAACTGAAAATCCAATGCCGGCATTGTAATTAAAACGAGGATCTTGTATTTCAGGTAAATACCCGTTTCTAGAGCCTACGCTGGCTTTTAGCCCTACAGAAGGACGCTCAATTAATTTTATAATAGCTACTTCCGCCTTTGATACATTTACTTTATCCTTTGTGATTGCTAAGCTAGGATTGTGTATCAATGCCATTTGTAAGGCTTCGTCTAAAGTGTATTTTTTTAAAGCAATACTAAGCTGCCCTTCTGTAATATTAGTAACACCTGTAGCATATTTTAATAAGTTCAGTAGCTTTTGATGATTGTTTTCTAAGTCAATCTTTCTATTCAATTCATTATCTATCTTACTTTGAATAGTTAATAAATCCAATTGAATCGCATTCCCATTTTTTAATTGCGTCTCTACCACTAATTTATTTTCGGTGAGTAGTTGTAAAACTTGATTTTGAATTTCAATTGCCTTTTTGGTATAAATGATTTGGTAGTACAATTGACTTATTTGAAAAAATAAAGTATGCTTCAATTCTTCAGCAATATGTTTTGATGTTTGTAATTCTAATTTTGCTTTTTGAATACTAGATTGTAATCGACCAAAATCAAATAAAGTATACGTGCCATTTAGGGATCCTGAGATATTGTGCACGGGTGCAAATTGAAAAGTTTTATCACCAAATGGGACTTCTATTTTAGGTTGCACATAAGCATAGCTCGCATCAAGGGTAATGTCTGGATATTTATTTAATTCTGCTAATGCTACTTTATCTTCGGCTAATTGTACCGACTGTTGTACCTCCTTCACTTTTGGAAAATAAAGTAAGGACTGATTTAATAAATTTTTAAGTTCACTATTTATTAAGCTTTGTGCAATACAAGTAGAATAACTACTCATCACTACTAACATACCTACCATTATTTTTTTCATATCTCGTTTACTTTAAAAGTATAAATACATTTTTTAATGCGCTTCTGCCGCGGCGTCAGCAGCAGCTTTATCCATTTTTTTACTGGTCCTTAAGAAAAAAACCAAAGGGATGACTACAATAAAGAAAATACCTACTAATCTAAATGTATCTAGATAAGATAGATAATAGGCTTGTCGATCCACAGACATATCAATCATTTTATAAGCCCTTTGTGTGGCACCATGCAAATCGCCCGTTTTAGAGGCAATGCCTTGCGTGACAGCAGTCACTCTTTCATGCCACTGCGCACCATCCGATGGCATATTGGCAATTAAATTAGTACGATGTTGAAAATATTGTTTTGCTACATAATTATTAGCCATCGCAATACCAAAGGCACCACCCAATTGACGAATCATATTATTTAAGGATATACCGGCTGCATAATCTTTAGGAGCCAACCCTACTACCGCTTGGTTGATCAGTGGTAATTGACTCATCGAAATCCCAAAAGCTCTAATCAACAAAGGCCAGAAAAAATCCCATTTCCCAGCATCTAATGGCATATTGGCACTATAAAATGCATATACTGCAAACAAACTAAATCCAACAATAACAAAAGGTATAGGTGATACACCCTTGCTCATCAATTTGCCAATAATGGGCATCATAATGACACCCGCTAAAGTAGGAGGCAATAATGAAATACCTGTTTCAAAAGCGGTATAACCCATGATTCTCTGTGCAAGCACTGGGTATATAAATACCGAAGTAAACAAACCAAAGCCTGCAACAAATGTAAATATAGTAGTGAAGGCTAGGTTTCGATTTTTAAGTACCCTTAAATTAACGGCGGGCTGTTTTATATTTAATTCATATAAAATAAATGAAACAAGGCCAATCACTGCAATTCCAGAACAATAGCGAATGGTTTCACTATTAAACCACTCCTCTGATTCTCCTCTTTCCAATACATACTGCAGGCATCCAATACCTGCCATTAAAAGCATAATGCCTGTATAATCAATCTTAATAGCATCCTTCCCTTTTCCCTCACCTACTTTCTTATCTATAAAAGTGAAAGATAAAAAAGTGGCAATGATCCCAATAGGAATATTGATCATGAAAATTAATGGCCAGCTATTGTGTTCAATAATCCAACCGCCTAAGGTTGGACCTAATGTTGGACCCAATACAATACCCATACCAAATAAACCTGCCGCCATAGGCCGATCTTTGGGCTCGAAGGCGTCAAACAATATCGCTTGTGAAGTGGAAAGTAATGCCCCACCGCCAATGCCTTGTACAAATCGCCAAAGAATTAATTCAAATAAACTATCCGACTGCCCACATAAGTAAGAGGCCGCCGTAAAGATGATCATTGAAACAATGTAATAATTTTTACGCCCAAAATATTCTGCTAAAAAACCAGTAAGGGGAATAATAATAACATTGGCAATAGCATAGGAAGTAATCACCCAACTTACATCTTCGATACTTACCCCCAAACTGCCCGAAATGTCGTTTAATGCAACATTGACAATAGAAGTATCAATCAGCTCCATAATAGCAGCTGATACAGTCGTAATTACAATTATGGTTCTTGCGAAGCCCTTAAGCGCTGCCATGCATACTATTTGTCAACGGTGATAAATACACTCATTCCTGCTCTTAATTTATTTTTAAAAGCAGCTTGATTGTTGATGGCTATTTTTACAGGAATTCGTTGGGTTACTTTAATAAAATTTCCACTTGAATTATCTGGAGGAAGTAATGAAAATTTTGCACCTGTTGCATCACTTAAACTTTGGATGGTACCATCGATGTCTAAATCCGGAAAAGCATCTAGACGAATTTTTACTTTTTTTGTTTCAATTAAAGAAGCTAATTGACTTTCCTTAAAATTAGCAATTACCCAAAAATTACTGTCATTTACAATACTAAATAAAGGAGTGCCCGCTTGCACAAATTGACCAATACTGATATTTTTTTTACCCAGCTTTCCTGTATTGGGAGCAATTATGGTGGTATAAGTTAATTTTAATTGTGTTTCTTTAATTTTAGCTTTTTTCATATCAATCATAGCTAAAACCCTATTTACATTTTCCTTTAATGCCGCAATTTTATTATTGGCTGTTGCATATTCAGTTTGTGCATTACTCGATTCCTGATTCGCAGTAGAAACTTGAAATTCAGATTCCTCTAACTGTTTTTTAGTAATAGCCTGTTCCTTAAATAAATTTTGATCTCTATTTAAATCATTCCCTACCTTTTTTAATTTAATATTTTTTAAATCAATATTACCCTTATTGATTTTTAGAGCAAGTATGGCATTTTCTAATTGTGCTTTTGCATTAGAAACCTCAGCAGAAGTTTGAAGCAAATCGGCTTGCTGCTCTTCTAATTGCATTTTTAATTCAGCATCATCTAATTGTGCTAAAATTTGAGTTTGATGCACAGAATCATAATCCTTCACTTCTAAGGTTTTTACATAGCCTGAAATTCGAGTTAAGACAGGTACAATAGAGGTTTCAATTTGTGCGTTATCTGTGGTTTCGTGCGTCATTGAAAAAATAACTTTTCTTCCGCCAAAATACAAGGCTACCATCAATAAGATGCTAATCACCACTTTACGAATACTAGCTTGTTTTTTCTTTTTTTGCTCCTCCATAATAGAATATAAATTAATGTGCTAAATAAGGATGCAAATTAATGTAATTAAGGTGAATGCATTCAAAAATTTGAGGCATTTACGCATAGCCACTCATGCTCATTTTATTTATTGGGCTTGGCATGTTTAACCGATTTGCTTTTCATCGTCAACAAATCACCACATATAACATAAAAATGGCTTGTATTCTGATATAAATCTGATTAAGGATTTTCGATCGTTAAATGGTATTCTTGAACGAGCGCTGGATTTTCGGGTGTTAAAGTAAATGCCAACTTTAATTTACCCCTATCACATTCAATAATACAATACCCTCTTAATTGATTCTCGGCAACCATTTCATTTACTTTTTTAATTTTCCCGACTTTGATAAAAATTTCATCAGCGGATTTCTTTAAGGCATCAATAGGATAATCATCAAAAAAATTCTCAGCAAAAATAGTTTCCTTGTTGTTCCAATGAGTGATGATGCCGGCTAATTCCTTTTGCCTTTTTGCTAATATGGGCGAAACACTTATTTGGCGTGGCTTTAGTTGGGCCAATTGAATCATCGTATCTAATACAATTAAGTTGATGGTCGAAGTTGGCGCATAGGTTACATTAGCAAATAAAATAACACCAATCCCATATTCGGGTAAAAATCGCCAGTTGGATCCAAACCCAGGCAAACCGCCGCTATGTCCAATACTTTTTTTATTTTCTGCATCAATCATCCAATGAAGCCCATAGGAATAGCTGTCAATGGTTGCCATTATTTTGCCACTTGGGAATCGAGTATATGGATTCAATCCAATGAAGCGAGCAGGTTGATGCATTTCTCTAATACTACTTCGTTTTAATGGAAAGGTTTCATTACCATTTCGCTCAGGCCATGCTGCTTCATGCATGGCAACATACTTACTAAACATATCAATTGAAGTAATCATCCCTCCCATTGCACCATAAATGCCATTCTTTAATGGTTGCTCTTTACGCCATTGATTATTAATGTATCGATATCCAAACGCAAATTTATCTTTAGGAATAGTAGTATACTCATATGTTGTATTATTCATTCCTAAGGGTGTCAGAATATTTTTTTGAATATATACGTCATAAGTCATGCCTGATACTTTATGAATAATATAGCCCAACATGGCAAAACCTAAATTACTATACTCATAGGCGACTCCAGCCGTATTAGAAAAAGATAATTGCTTTTTGATAAGTGTATTCAAGTCAGCTTCTGTATCATCTAATTGTCTATCTCCCCAAGGATTGTCCTCAGGGAAACCTGCGCTATGACTCATTAAATGACGTATCGTAATGAAGGGGGCATCTGTTGTAAGTCCTTGCCCTTTTAAAGCCGGGATGTATTTTTCAACAGCATCGTCCAATTGTAATTTTCCTTCGTCTCTTAACTTTAAAATGGCCATGCAGGTAAAACTTTTTGACATGGATGCAATACGAAACATGGAAGTACTAGATGCAGGAATTTTTTCCTCCAAATTCGCATACCCTTCATTTCCCTTATAAACTAATTTTCCGTCTACAACAATGCCAAAAGCGTAACCTGGAAAATGATTTTCAGTTGCAAATTTTTTATAGAGCTGCTCCACAAGGGGAAATGTTTTAGCAATTCGTTCATTACGAGTGGCGTCCTGATAGGCTGGAGCTGTAAATGCCGAAGGCACTTGTGCATCAAGTTGCATTAACTGTATGATCAAAAAGAAGCTAATAAAGAAGGATTTCATAAGATTGATTTTATCTAATTTAATTAATATTTCATTACATCTAAAAAAAATGTCTGCCAATTAATTAAGCGCTGTCTACAATAGCCCCTTTCATCAAAAAAGGAGCAATCAAGTAGGTAGATTAGAACATATTTGGTAATTTTCAAAATACAAATCAATCCTATGCGTAAATACTTACTCTTCATTGTCATGCTATTGCCTTTTTTTGCAATAAGTCAACAAAAAGCAAATTATAATTTGGCAGCTCGTTTTGCTCCTAAAAAATTAGACAAAATGATTTTTTCATTATCAGTGGACCCGCATTGGTTAAAACTGTCCAATAAATTTTGGTACACTTATGAAACCAGCGAAGGAAAACAGTGGAATATAGTAGACCCTACTAAATACGAAAAAAAATCAATGTTTAATCGTGATAAACTAGCAGCAGAGCTTACTAAAATAATTAAAGACCCATTTGATGGTCAGCACCTCCCTATTGATTCCTTAAAATTTATTAAGGATGAAAACTGGATACAATTTGAAGTGAAAAGTTCTATTGAAATAAATAAAGAAGGTATATTAAAAAAAGACGAGAAGCCCGAAAAAATTAAGAAGACATTTTATTTCGAATATAATTTAATGACTGAACAACTTAATGAATTAGTAGGATTTAAAAAGCCAAAACGAAAACCAAGTTGGGCAAATGTATCGCCAGATGAAAAAATAATTGTCTTTGGAAGAAATTATAATTTATTTTATATGGATAAAGAAAATTATGATAAAGCTATAAAAAATGAAGACGACAGTGCCATTGTGGAACATGCCATTACTAAAGATGGTATACAAAATTATAGTTGGCATAGTGAAAGTGCCTATGGAGGTGGCGGAGAGACAAATGTAGACGCAGAAAAAAATAAAAATAAACGAAAGTCTGTATCTGCCATGTGGAGCGAGGACAGCAAACATCTTGCCGTATCTAAAGTAGATAATCGAAAAGTGAAAGATTTATGGGTGATTAATAGTATCGCCGATCCGCGCCCTACATTAGAAACATATAAATATTGGATGCCGGGCGAAAAGGAAGCACCTATGGACCATTTAATGATGGTTGATATGACTGCATTCACTTATAAAGAAATTGATGTTTCCTTATTTAAAGACCAGGATATTTCGTTATGGAATAAAACTACGAATGTCAATACACGTGACGACGAGCACAAACCAATGATTTGGTTGGGAACAAATGATAAACTATACCTATCTCGTACGAGTCGGGATCTTAAAAAAATTGACCAATGTGTGGTAGACATTAATACAGGTGTTGTTAAAACTTTAATTGAGGAAAGTCTTAATACTTATGTTGAAATTAAAAAACCAGGGTTGATCAAAAATGGAGAAGAAATAATAGAATGGAGTGAGCGAGATGGTTGGGCGCATTTGTATTTACATGACAAGGAGGGTAAAGTAAAAAATCAAATTACACAGGGGCCATGGCATATTGAAGATATTGTTTCAATTGATGAAGAAAAAAGAGTGGTTTACTTTTCGGCCAATGGAAAAGAAAATGTAAATAGTAATGTAAAGGAGGATCCATACTACTTACACTTATACAAAGTTAATTTTGATGGTTCTGGTTTACAATTACTGAACCCAGGTAATTTTGATCATAACTTTAGTATGAATGACAAAAAAAATTATTTTGTCAATAATTCATCGCGCATCAATTCAACGCCTACTTCCACCTTATATTCGACTGAAGGTAGAAAATTAATGGACCTAGAAACAGCGGATTTAAGTTCCTTATTTGCGGCAGGTTATAAATATCCTGAAACCTTTAAAGTGAAAGCAGACGACGGTATTACTGATATTTTCGGGGTGATGTACAAACCTTTTGATTTTGATAGCACCAAAAAATATCCCATTATAGAATATGTTTATCCTGGACCACAAACCGAATCGGTAAATAAAAGTTTTAGTAAAGGAATGGATCGCATTGATCGTTTAGCTCAATTGGGTTTTGTTGTAGTGACCATTGGTAATCGAGGAGGTCACCCTGCTCGCAGCAAATGGTATCATAATTATGGATATGGGAACTTAAGGGATTATGGATTAGCTGATAAAAAAGCAACCATCGAACAATTAGCAGACAGATTTAAATTTATAGATCGTGATAAAGTGGGTATTCATGGACATAGTGGTGGTGGGTTCATGAGCACTGCCGCCATGTTGGTCTATCCGGACATATTTAAAGTTGCAGTTAGCAATGCAGGGAATCGCGATAATAGTGTTTATAATAGATGGTGGAGTGAAAAGCACAATGGTGTAAAAGAAAATATTTCAGATAAGGGAGATACTACTTTTACTTATATGATTGATAAAAATCCAGATATCGCTAAAAATTTAAAAGGTAAATTATTATTAATTCATGGTGAAATAGATAACAATGTGCACCCATCTAATACCCTTAGGGTAGTGAATGCATTAATTAAGGCTAATAAGCGTTTTGATATGTTGATACTACCCACGCAAAGACATGGCTTTGGTGACATGAGTGAATATTGGTTTTGGAGAACCGCCGATTATTTTTCAAAATATTTATTAGGCGACAATACTGAAAGATCGGTGGATATGGAGGAACTAAATAAAGAGATAGAACGTAAGAAATAAAATTATTCTCACTTATTCAAATAGCCTTGCATTTTTTATGTAAGGCTATTTTTTTGAGTCCCTACTCCATTGATCTTGTTGAATAGGAGCAAAAGGACCATACCTATGCTGTGTTACTGAAAATGTATCAGCATAGGGACCAAAAGGATAGTCAAAAGGTTTAGTTGCAAGAACGGGCCAATCCTTGGATTTATCCTGCGTTGGTCGATTGTGGGAATTAATAAATGCTGCTACTTCCCATGCCTCTTCATTGCTTAAAGTTGGCTGATGATAATTAATGCCATGAGGCATATTGTTTTTAATAAAGCCTGCTAATTTAGAAAGTTGATTTATTCCAGCAGCATCATTATAACTATGCATACCCCATAATGGTGGATATTCATACATATCCCCTTCCTTATTTATTACACCTTGTCCTTCTAGACCATGACATTTTTGACAATGGATAGAAAATACCAAAGCGCCTTTTTGAGGATTTGCAGCAACCGATAATATGGGTAGCATTTCAATACCAGCACCTTTCACTTGTTTGCTACGAGGAACTTCCTTCCCTAGCCACTGAATATAAGCATAGATGGCCTGCATCTCTTTAGAATTGGTATCAAGCGCTTTTCCATTTAAGCTACGCTCCATACAATCATTGATTCTTTTATAAATTGTTTCAATAGCACCTGAACGTTCTCTAAATTTTGGATAAGTAGAATAGACCGAACCAAAATTTAAACCCCATGGTTTAGTGCCAGCTTCCAAATGACAATTTTGACAATTCATTCCATTGGTTATTTGCATGACAGATCCCTTGGGACCTAAATACTTTGCAGTATGTGCTATGAGTTCATAACCATATCTTATTAAAGGATCATGTTGATTTGAATCAATTGGAATTTGATAATGCGAAGCTCCGACCCAAGCAGAGCTGTCCTGTATCGTCTTCATTTTTTTTTCATGCGAACGCATTATAGTATCATCGATACTTAATTTCCAAAAAAAATATACAAAGGATGAGATGATCACAAAATATCTGAACCACTTTTTCATAAGTACTTAGGAATAAGTGACCGCTAATTATTACTGGCTTTTAAATAACTCCAGCCTTGTTCTTGTTTTAAAATCACTTCCACCACACCCGAAGGCACAGTAAAGGCATCAGTTAGCAAATCTGCTTTTTTTATATTGTGTCTGCGCATTGAATTTTCGCAGGCTGAAAATACTATTCCTTCTTTAGTCAATCCTGCAATTTCATTTGCAAAAAAGGTTTTGTCCTTCACTAAAAAATCAAGTGCTTTTCCGTGCACCACCACTTCAATTTGAAGATCTGTTTTAAATACTTTTTGAATATTTTTTATACCACCAATGGTTGATGACCAAGCGCTCGTGTCCGCTGTCGTTAATTGAATGACTATTTTATGTTGAACTGCAGCTTGTTGTGCTTGACAAAAATGGCTTAAAAAGAGTATCGTAAAAATTGGGATAATCTGACGCAACCTGTTTTTCATAACTAATAATTTACATGAATGTAAGAAATTATTAGTTATGTATTACCTACCTAAGGAATACATTTACAAAAGTAAAGTAGAAGGGATGCTGTAATCGGTTAGTTTGAATTGGCCTGATTCTTTGATTTCCTTAAACCCTCCTTTTACATCAATTAAATGATCAAATCCCCTGGCTTTTAAAATGGATACAAATATCATAGATCGATATCCTCCTGCACAATGCACATAATAAGTTTTCTCTTTGTCAATAGAGGCCATACTATCATTGATAAAATCAAGTGGTGCATTTTGAACACCTTTAATATGTTCGCTTTTGAATTCGGAGGATTTTCGAACATCTAAAATAGACAGTTGCGCGTCTTGCTTTTGAAGTAAGGCTAATTCATTTGCATCAATGGACTTAATAAAATCTATTTCCTTTCCAGATTCCTTCCAAGCATTAAATCCACCTTCTAAATAACCAATGGTAAAATCGTAGCCTACTCTAGCTAGTCGTGTAATAATTTCGGACGCTCTACCTTCCTCTGCTACTAATAAAATTTCTTGTTTTATATCGGGAATCATCGCGCCTACCCAGGGTGCAAAACTGCCATCAATACCAATATTTATGGAATTAGGTATAAACCCTTTTGCAAATGTTTGCGCATCGCGTGTATCTAAAATTAAAGCGCCTGTTTCGTTGGCCACCGTTTCAAAAACAGAAGGAGTCATTGCATGTTGTCCTCTCTCCAAAACTTGATCAATACTATCATAGCCTTGTATATTCATCATGACATTTAAAGGGAAATACCCGGGAGGCGCTACCAATCCGTCTAACACCGCTTCGATAAATTCAGACTTGGTCATGTTTGCGTCTAATGCATAGTTGGTTAACTTTTGATTACCCAAGGTATCTTGTGTTTCCTTGCTCATTTTTTTACCACAAGCACTGCCTGCGCCATGTGCAGGATAAATAATAATATCATCCGACAAAGTCATTATTTTATTTCTAAGCGAATCATATAAATAACCAGCTAATATTTCCTGTGTTAAGTCCGACTTTAATTTTTGTGCTAAATCGGGACGACCCACATCTCCTATAAACAAAGTATCTCCACTGAATAAGGCAACTTCTTTACCTTGCTCATTAATCAGTAAATAAGAAGTACTCTCCATTGTATGTCCAGGTGTATGTAATACCCTTATTTTAATTTTACCTATTGCAATTTCTTCATTGTCCTTTGCAGCATAAAAATCAAATGAAGGAGCAGCATTCGGACCAAAGACTATTTTAGCACCCGTTTTTTTTGCTAAATCTAAATGGCCTGAAACAAAATCGGCATGAAAATGTGTTTCTAAAACAAATTTAATTTTTGCTTTATCTAAAGCAGCTTTTTGAATATATGGATCCACCTCCCTTAATGGATCAATAATAGCCACTTCTCCATCGCTCATAATATAATAAGCACCTTGTGCTAAACATCCAGTATAAATTTGCTCAATTTTCATAGTATAGCATTTTGAATCAACGCCAAAGTTCCAATATAAAAGTAAACCATAAGGTGACAAAAATCACTTTTAGCTAAAAAAATTTAATCCTCAGTTTTACCCAAAATTATTTACTAAGTGACTAATAGTACATATCTTGTATTGCTTTTTTAAGATTTTTGCCAAAAAATAAACAAACATGGAGGTACTCGGATATTTTGCATCTATTTTAATTGGAATTTCATTAGGATTGATTGGCAGTGGCGGCTCCATATTAACGGTACCTGTGTTAGTGTATCTATTCCATATTAACCCTCTAATGGCCACGACTTACTCCCTTTGCGTTGTCGGTGCAAGCAGTATTGCAGGGGTCATTTCGAGGGTAAAGCAAAAATTGGTAGACATTAAAACCATCATCGTTTTTGGAATACCCTCAGTGATAGGCGTTTTTATAGCAAGGAAATTCTTTCTGCCCAATATTCCAGAAAGTATTCATCTTGGGAACAACATAGTAAGTAAAAGTAATTTTATCATGCTGTTTTTTGCTTCTCTTATGTTGATTTCGGCCTTATCCATGATTTTAGGGAAAAATAAAAAAGAAGTGGAGGGTGTTTTGCCTGTATATGGATTGGCTTTAATGATGGTAGGACTCGGCGAAGGCATGTTAACAGGTATTGTGGGTGCGGGAGGAGGCTTTTTAATCATACCTGCTTTGGTCCTACTTGGAAGACTCCCAATGAAAAAAGCAATAGCAAGTTCCATTTTTATAATCAGCATTAAATCGATCGTGGGATTTGTTGGAGATCTCTCTCATACCATCATTGATTGGAAATTTTTAATCACTATTGTCATCTTAGCGACCCTTGGCATTATTATTGGAAATTATCTTAATAAAAAGATGGATGGCGCTAAACTTAAAAAGGGATTTGGGTGGTTTGTACTGGGGATGGCTTGTGTTATTTTTATTGAACAATTCTTTTTCGCTATTTAAAGTGAAAATATTTTATTCATTAATACCCATTTTTCTCCAGGTTTAGCACAAGGCAAGGCTTGTTGATAGTCCCATAATAATTTTTCCCACTGAACCACAATGTCATTTCCAGCGTCCATAGCTGCTTTTTTTTCAAAACTAAAACTATCGCCTGTTTCCATAATCATGAACAATCGATTAGCAACACGATATATATCCATGACATGAATATCAGCATCTTTAATTGATTTAATAATTTCGGGCCATACCGATTTATGGTATTCCTCATAAGCGGCAATGGCAATAGGATCATCTTTTAAATCCACAGCAAAACAGTATTTACTCATAACGATATTTTTAGCTAGTTAAACGAAGTTATAAAATTTAATTAATCATTACCATAAACAAAGGCTTCCATCACACGCATTGATTGTATTGCATCCTCGGCAGTGCAAGGGTTTTCGCCCTTTCCCAAAAAATACTGAACCACATGATGAATTAAATTTTGTTGATTGTGCATGGGTGGATCAAAATGAATTACTTCTATCGTCCCTTCTTTTTCTATTGTGATATCATTACCAAAAACGGGGAATGATATTTTACCCTGCTCCCCTATGATTTCAAATAAATCTATTTCATTTCCCTCTGCTGCACAAAAGCACCAATCCCCTTTAAAATGAATCCCATTCTCCATTAGCATCTTGCCTGTAACAGTATCTTCTGCTTCATATAAACCCGCTTGATTACTCGCTTTCCCTTCATAAGAAATCGCCTTCCCAAAAAAATAAAAAACCAAGTCCAGTTGATGCGGTGCTAAATCATAAAAATAACCACCTCCAGCTATTTTAGGATCGAGTCTCCAATTTTCTTTTAGATTTAAATTACCCCCAGCTGACTTTTGCATATTGATATACACTGAATGTATTTTTCCTACAATATTTTGATCAAGTAATTTTTTCACTTGCATAAATAAGGGCAAGGCGCGTCGATAATGTGCAATCACCACTTTAATGCCCGACTTTTTTGAAAAATCAGCTATTCGCAAACAAGCATCCACATCCAATGCCATCGGCTTTTCTATGTAAACGGGTTTTTTTGCTTCCATAGCTGCAATAGCATATGCTTCATGAAATTGAGGTGGCGTTGCAATGTAAATGGCATCTACTTCTGGATGATTTATTAATTCATTTACATCTGTACAATAATGTGGTACTTGATGTCGAGTAGCATAGTCTTTCACCTTTGCAGCATCTCTGCGCATCACCACCCTTAAGTTTGAATCAGCTACTTTATTAAATGCGGGACCGCTTTTAACTTCCGTAACACTGCCACATCCGATCATACCCCATCTAATGATACTCATATTCAACTATAAATTATAATGATAATAAGGTTTCAATTTACCAAAAAAGAGGAACCTATCCATGACAAGTTCCTCTTTTTTATTTAAATCTTATAATAAAATAGTTGCCTCTTACTTCCAAGTGAAATGTAATGAGATCACATTGGAGTTTAAATCGGTCGTTTGTGTGTAATGTCTATAAAATGGGAGGAAGAGAAAAATGAATTGGCTTTATAGGGTAGCTCCGAGTTGACTGTATGTGATTTTAAACGAATAATCATTAATATTGTAAAATCTAATTATGGAAACAATTGATATATCAGGGGCATTGGGATTAATTGCGATGGTAGTGCTAACACTCAATATCGTTTTGGGTATTATGCTGAGTACTGCTTATAAACAAACGGAGTATTGGCAAAAGATGCCTACAAAATGGAAGGCATATAAAATAATTGACATACATAATTATACTGCTTATGTGGCTTTGGTCATTGTGTTTTTACATTTTATAATAATACCCTTAGATCCTAGTTCGAAATTTAGTTTTATTCAGTTGTTGTTTCCATTAAATGCACCACATCAACCCTATTTTGTTTTACTAGGTGTCATTTCATTCATTGCATTGTTACTAGTGGTTATTACGACGCAAAAAATAATAAAAAAGAAGCTGGGCACTACAACCTGGCGTAATATTCATGTGATCTCATACGCAACAGGTCTATTATTTATTATACACGGATTGGTGATGGACCCCTTATTAAAAGATAGACCCATTGACTTTTTAGATCCCGAAAAGCTATTGGTACAGTTCTGTGCCTTAATTTTAATTGCGGCTTTTGTGTATAGATGGAATTATAAGACAAAAAGTAAGTAAAAACAAATTGGGAGGATGGGAATCGATTCTTTTATAGTGATCATAGTATACCTATTGAGTATCTGGGGTTTACTTAAATTAGTATAGTATATTTGATATTAAGATGCCCAATTTATTCTCATTTATTTAAATATTTCATGTTAAAAATAAAATGTCTTTTTTTATCCTCACTAATATCATTCTTCGGATTGGTTCCATTAGCAGCGCAAACAATTTCTGGGAAAATTTTAGATAAAGAAACCAATGCGCCACTCATAGGCGCTTCAGTTAAAGTATTGGCTACTAATAAAGGTGTAGTGAGTAATGAATTGGGAGCGTTTGTGTTAAATAATATACCTATAGGAAAATTACATTTAGTATTTGCTCATACAGGTTATACCACATTAGATACGCTCATTGACTTTACAACTAAAACTTCGCCAATTCAAATTTCACTCGCACGCGAGGAGGCAGATTTAGAAGAAGTCATTATTGTATCATCTTCAAGAACTAATTCAAGAATCGAAGATTTACCTACTAAAGTAGAAGTACTTGGTTCAGAAGAAGTACATGAAGAAAATGGTATCAAGCCAGGTAATATAGCCAGCTTATTAGGCGATATTGCTGGGATTCAAATACAGCAAACCAATGCGGCTACTGGCAATGCCGATATGCGCATTCAAGGATTACAAGGAAAGTATACACAAATTCTAAGAGATGGTATGCCTTTGTTTGGTGGCTATGCGGGAAGCTTTAGCATCTTACAAATACCCCCTCTCGATTTACAACAAATAGAGTTGGTCAAAGGTGCTAGCTCAACTTTGTACGGTGGTGGTGCCATTGCAGGTATGTTAAATTTAATTTCAAAGAAACCAAAATTGGGTAAACCAGAAAAAAGTATAACGCTTAATTACTCTAGTTTAAAAGAAACCAATTTTAATACTTTTTTCTCTGCTCGAAATAAGGAGGTAGGTTATTCTTTATATGCAGGTACAACGCAACAAAAACAAGTTGATGTAGACAATGATGGATTCTCTGATGTGCCCGCTGTTAAAAGCATTTTTGTGCACCCTCGATTCTTTATTTATGGTAAAGATCAATCCAACCTAACGATTGGGTATACTTTAAATTATGAAGATAGAAATGGAGGAGATATGCAAGTGTTATCGAGTAATGCAGATAGTAAACATCAATTTTTTATACAAAATAAAAGTTTAAGAAATACAGTTGACTTGGTCTGGGAGAAGCCTTTAGCGAATGGCGGACAAATGACAGCCAAAACCAACGCTTCCTTTTTTGATAGAGACATGACTACTAATGTTTTTGGAATGAAGGGAAAACAATCAAGCTGGTATTCGGAACTAGCTTTTTCAAAAAAATATGACTATCACAATTTAGTCATGGGTATTAACTTTAATGGTGAGCAGTTTAATAAGCAATTACCTGATAGTAGTTATTTGTCCAATGATGCTTTTCATACCATGGGGGTATTTATTCAGGACGATTGGAAATTTGCCGATCAATTTACTTTACAATCTGGTATAAGGGTGGATCAAAATAATCAGTATGGGACTTTCGTTTTACCTCGACTTTCATTAATGTATAAATTAAATAACAAAGTCACAATGCGCATAGGTGGTGGACAAGGTTATAAAACGCCTAGTTTATTTAATTCGGAAATGGACGAAAGAGATTACCATTATTTAATTGGATACAGAAATAATATCACTTCGGAAAAATCAATAGGATTTAATTACGATGTGAATTATAAAACAAAAATTAATGGTTGGAATTTAACTTTAAATCAAACCTTGTTTTACAATAAAGTAGATAAGCCCATTTTATTAGAAACAGTTATAAGTGAAAGCTTTGCTTGTTGTATTCCTCCTGTATTCTATTACAACAATGCCGCTAACCCGCTCGTTTCAAAGGGCATGGAATCCTATTTACAGGCCATCAAAGGACCTTATGAAATCTACTTTGGCTATGTGTATACAGATGCGCGAAGAGAATACAATGCAACCCACCCCCAACTACCGTTGATTGCTAAAAATAAATTTGCAACCGTTTTTGCTTATGAATTTAATGAGGATTTTAGGGCAGGCATTGAATCTTCTTATACAGGTACTCAATACCTTGACAACGGCACTCAAACAGAGGCTTATCTATTCACTGCCATCATGTTAAGGTATAATATAGGCAAAGCCAGCTTTGTTCTCAACTGCGAAAATTTATTTGATAAGCGCCAAAATAAAAATGGATCCTTAGTGATCCCGCCATTGACCAACCCAAGTTTCCCTGAAATTTGGGCGCCCTTGGATGGCAGGGTCATAAATTTATCCATGCACCTTAAATGGTAGTGATAACTATCTCATTATCAACTTCGATTTCTTAAATTCATTAGGAAATTTTTAAATTAAATATAATTAAAAGCAAAAGTTTTTAATTATATTTAACATAGCCTTTTTATTTTAATCATTAAATGATATGATCATGAACAGTCGTCGAATTTTTTTAAAAAATACTGCGCTCACTACAGGGGCCTTAATGACTTCTAATTTATTCGCGAATAGTAAAATATTTACTACCGATACATTAAGGGTTGCTACCATTGGTGTGAATGGTATGGGATGGGCCAATACCATGGCCGCTCTTAAAGTACCTAACTTAGAAGTAGTCGCCTTATGCGATATTGATGAATCTGTTTTAAATAAACGAAAAGCAGAGTTGTTATTAAAGCAACCCCTTGTGCAAAAAATTGACACCTATGGGGATTACAGAAAAATACTAGATCGAAAAGACATTGATATTGTCATTGTGGGAACACCCGATCATTGGCATGCTTTACAAATGATCAATGCTTGTAGTGCAGGCAAACATGTATATGTAGAAAAGCCAGCTGGAAATTCTATTGGAGAATGTAATACCATGATCGCTGCTAAAAATAGATATAACAGAATTGTGCAAGTAGGCCAATGGCAAAGAAGTCAAAAACATTTTAAAGATGCATTAGATATTGTTCATTCTGGACAATTAGGTAATATACGTACAACAAAAGTGTGGTGTTATCAAGGATGGATGCGCCCTCAACCTGTTGTGCCTAATAGCGCACCTCCAGCGGGAGTAGATTACAAAACATGGTTAGGTCCTGCTCCTACGCGCGAGTTTAATTCAAGCAGATTCCATTTTCATTTTAGATGGTTTTGGGATTATGCTGGTGGTTTAATGACCGATTGGGGAGTGCATTTATTAGACTACGCTATTCAAGGTATGAAAGCAGGCAATCCTAAAAGCGTTAGCGCATTAGGTGGAAAATTTGCCTACCCTGAACTAGCAGAAGAAGCGCCAGATACTTTGACGACCTTATATGAGTTTGATAAATTTAATTTGGTTTGGGATTCTGCAATGGGTATTGATAATGGCTCTTATGGTCGTGATCATGGTATTGCTTTTATAGGCAATAATGGTACTTTGGTTTTAGATAGAGGTGGTTGGGAAGTAATTGAAGAAAGACAAGCTAAAAATAAAGTAGCCATCCCACTTCATAAAAGCGAAGACAATGGCTTGAATTTACATTGGCTCAATTTTGCAGATGCCATCAGAAACAATACACCTCAAAGTTTACATTGCTCTATTGAAGAAGGCGCACATATTGCTACTATTGCACAGATGGGTAATATTGCTTATCGTTCTGGTAAAAAAGTGAATTGGGATGACAATAAAAAAATATTTACCAACGACGCTATCAATAAAGAATACTTTACGAAAGCCTATAACAACGGATATAGCTTACCTAAAATATAATACAATACCAATTCAAAAAAGGGGCGCTTATTCAGCGCCCCTTTTTTATTGTTATTCAATGATATAGGTTTCTCAATTAAAACGAAAATCTAGCACTTAAAATAAAGTTTCGTCCTACTGCTGAAATTCCGCTTGCAAAGTATCTGTAATTTTTATCAGTTATATTTTCAATTTGCAAGCCTAAACTTAATTTTTTAGAGGGTTGATAAAAGCTAGAAATATTAATAGTCATCCAACTAGGCATTCCGTCTGGTGTTGCATATATTTCATTGTCTTCCCCATTTAAATTATAATCGGAAATATGTTTCCAGCCATTAAATAGTACAAAACCTTCTACATTAAATTTATCATCTCCCTTTTTTAAACCAACACGTCCATATGCAGGGGGGATATGATCTAAAGGCATCGATACATTGGCATTTTTATAAGTACCCTTCGTATAAGTATATGTTCCTTGTAATACAGTATTATAAGGCAATTTTATTTTACCATTGACATTGAAGCCATATAATTGAGCATTGGCTTGGTTTTGTGGCGCATACACTGCACTTAAAACATTTTGGTACATTATATTATCTTGTCCATTCCAATTATACTTACTAACAACTATCGCATTATTGAACCAGGTATAAAAAATAGAAGCTCCCCAGCTTGCTATACTTCCAGAATGAGACAAATTCAATTCAGCGTTATACGTGTATTCTGGTTTTAAGTCCTTATTAGGCACCACCACGTATCCCGTTTTTGTATCAAACACTTTCGTTAAATCATCCACATTAGGTGATCTAAATCCACTATTGATGCCTAAAGTAGCGCGATAGCCATTTTCTCCATTATATGCTACGCCAAGATTAGCTGTAATGGCTGCATTATTTTGTATTGCTTTGTTGAAAGGAAAATGCATTAATGTAGTATCAGCAAAACGGGCCTCTAATTGAACCAAATTAAATCTAATCCCATCATTTAATACCCAATGATTATCTAACAATTTAGTTTGTTGCAAATACAATGCATTATAACTCATTTTAGTTGGGCCGTCACTGTATCTTGTGGTGATTCTACTCAACGCATTTGTTTGAATATTAAGACGCTCTGCTGTTGACCTTACAAAATGGGTATATGACTCTACCCCTAAATGAATATCACCATTAGATTGTTTATGTAAGAAATCCGCATTAACTCCAAATACATTTACTCTTTCAACACGAAAATCCTTAGACGTAGAATTATATTTTCTAGAAATTCTACTTTCCTCAATATCTTGAAAGCTAGTCGTTAACATTAAATCACTAAAATATCCAGGCAATTTTGTGGCAGTATATTTATAAGAAATTAAATTTCTTAATTGAGGGCCATAATACCATTCGGCATAAACTGGCAAACCATTACTTTTTTCTGTTAATCGATCATACCTATTAATATTAGAAGAATTAGAAAGTTGAATATTTAATAAATGTTCTGAATTTTCATTCGGTTTATATAGCACTTTTTGTAAAAGATCATATTGATTGTACCCGCTTAATTTTTGAACATCTACATCGTCATTCATTTTTATCACATCTGCGCCAGATTCTCTCACAACAAAAAATGAGCGTTTACCAAAATCAGGATAAGTAGACGATCTATTTGCACCTTGACGCATATCACCAAAACTTCCATAAGTATATGATGTTAAATAGGCCCATTTATTATTAGCTATATTAATATCAAAATGAGTTCTATTTTCATTTTGACCCGAAGCATAGCGTTGCAATAAATTGGAATTAATTTTCCAATTTTGATTATTTGCAAGTAAAGGTTTTTTTGTGAAAAGTTGAACAACACCTCCTAATGCATCGCTTCCATATAATGTAGAGGAAGGTCCATAAATAACTTCCACTCTATCTAATATCATATTGTCCACCGTAATGATATTTTGTAAATGACCTGCTCTAAAAATGGCATTATTTAATCTAACACCATCCACCATTAATAATACACGACTTGCCTCAAATCCTCTAACCACAGGACTACCGCCGCCTGACTGGCTTTTTTGAACAAAAACCTGCCCTGATTGACTTAAGATATCAGCAGTGTTGCCTTGTTGATTTATTGTATTTTTATCACTAATAAAATCTACTTTTTGAACAATATTTTTTGAAAGCTTTGGAAATTTATTAGCATAAATTACCACTTCGGGTAAAAGCGTTTTTGTACTGTCTGATTGTGCAAAAACATTAGACGTTGATATAAAAAATGTAGCTATAAAAGCAATAAATAGAAATTTAATTTGCATAAGATATAAATTAATTTAAATAAATACATGCCCGAATTCATTTTGATTCAGGTAATTAATAATTTTGAAAAATTATATCTGTTGCGGAGGAGGTACTAGTAAAGTTCCAAAAGTACTTGTTAGCTTATCTTGATACACGAATTCAGGTGTATTAGACTTATTATCTTTAAAAGTAAAAATCAAATAAGGCTCTACTAAAAAATAAGAAAGTGAAAATTTGAGATGCTGTTTGGTTTCTTTTTGATTAGGTAAATTCGTCGTTTCTGAATGAATTGACTTTGCATATTGATTATACAATTTTGTTTGCATTTTATCATTGATACAAAAATACCAAGTCACCCCATTTATTTTTTCCGTTTTAACAACATCATAAAAAGTACCTTGTAAATAAAACTCTCGTCCTTTCTCTTCCCACTTAATTTCTTGGCTATTTTTTATTTTAACCAAATTTGCTTCTGGAAGTTGGCGTGCCATTTGCTGTGCAATATTTTCCTTATTTATTTCT
Source organism: Bacteroidota bacterium (assembly GCA_026391435.1). Lineage (GTDB taxonomy): Bacteria > Bacteroidota > Bacteroidia > Chitinophagales > Chitinophagaceae > Sediminibacterium. The sequence goes on along the minus strand of JAPLEJ010000003.1, from coordinate 17,573 downwards.
TGCTGTACAACATATACCAAATAGGTACCCAGCTGGCTACTTAATGCTAAAAATAATAATATAGAACAAGAGATGCGCTTCAACTTAAAAATTTATAATTCAAAGATATTATAATTAGTTAACTTAGTTATTCAAATTACAACTATGGCCAACCGTCGCAATTTTATCCAACACCTAGGCCTGATGGCAGGTGCTTTTTCGGCAAATAGCTTGTTTAATCAAGCCCATGCTGCCGATTTTGAGCATATCAACTTGCAAAAGAAAATGCTAAGTCCTAAGGAGTTAGCCATGGATGAAGATTATTGGAGTGTCATTCAGCAAGGCTATACAGTAAGCCCTTCTATCATCAATTTGAATAATGGTGGCGTTAGCCCAAGTCCAAGAGTTGTGCAAGAAGCGGTAGAGACCTTTAATAAAATGTCCAACGAAGGCCCCTCCTATTTTATGTGGCGTATTTTAGATCAAGGAAGAGAACCATTAAGATATAAATTAGCACAATTAGCCGGCTGCGATCCTGAAGAAATTGCCATCAATAGAAATGCGACCGAGGCATTAAACACAGTCATCTTTGGATTGAATTTGAAAGCAGGCGATGAAGTAGTGGGTAGCAAATTTGATTACCCCAATATGGTGAATGCATGGAAGCAAAGAGCTTCGAGAGAAGGTATTGTTTATAAACAACTCGACTTTAAATTCCCAATGGAAAATGAAGAAGATATGGTACGTATTTATGAAAATGCCATTACTCCTAAAACAAAAGTGTTTCATATTACGCATATGGTGAATTGGGTAGGTCAAATTATGCCAGTAAAAAAATTATGTGCGCTTGCTAAAAAGCATAATATCGAAACCATTGTGGATGGTGCACATAGTTTTGGTTTAATGGATTTTAAAATACCGGATTTAGGTTGCGACTATTTTGGTACTTCCTTACATAAATTTTTATCTGCGCCCATTGGAAGCGGAATGCTTTGGATTAAAAAAGAAAATATCGAAAAAATTTGGCCATTGGTATGTAATGATAACCCCAAAGGAACGGATATTAGAAAGTTTGAAACCCTTGGTACCAGAAGCTTCCCTATCGAACAAGGTATTGGAGAAGCCATCAATTTTCATACTGCAATTGGTAGTAAAAGAAAAGAAGAGCGCATTCGCTATTTAAAAAATTATTGGGCGACTAGAGTGAAAGAAATTCCTAAAGTAAAAATTAATACTTCATTAAAAGATGAATTCTCCTGTGCTATTTGTGGTGTGAGCGTTGATGGTATGACGCCTGGCGAATTAGACAATGCATTATTTAATAACTATAAAATACACACAGTAGGTATTGTGTGGGATAATGTTAGTTGTGTACGCATCACACCACATGTTTATACCCGTATTCAAGATTTAGATAAATTAGTAATGGCCATAGAAGCCATCGCAAAAAAATCCCCTGCAAGTAAATAACTGACAGGGGAAGTATCTATTTTAGGAGAAAGCGTTAATTACTTACGCGCTATTTTAAATGTTTTTGTAAGTGTCTTATAAGTCTTACTCACAGGATCTTGTGTTTTTGAAGTCACTGTAACTGTCCCAGTACAAAGTACACCTGGTACTAAACTATTAACTATAAGAGGATTTGTGGGTGCTGAGGGACCAAGTTTACTTTCATTATATACAGTTGAATTATCTACATCTTTTTTTACTGTTATATCAATATTCACACCATCTTTTGGGAAGGGTGTTGAAGTCACATTAATGTTAATTGGTTGAGTCGCAGTTAAAGCGGCATAAATAGCATTGTAATCCACTTCCTTCGTATCAATTTCTAACTTAAAAGCAATGTCGGCCTCTGCTACAACTACTGGCGGCGGTGGTGGCGTCACTGGTGTACTACTATCGCCTCCTTTACTACATGAAATAAAAGCAAGAGATAGACAGATTAAAAATAAACTCCATTTTTTCATAACTATATTTTTTGTACTACACCGTGTTCACGGAATTAAGTGCAATGTTTTAAACCGGGGGGCTTTAAAGATTAAAATTAAACATTATCCGTTGATTTACAAATATTGAAATATTTTATCATAAAAGGTCTGGTTGATTAAAATTAGCACTACAGATGATAGGATATAGACCAATCAAAGCAACTTAATACTAAAAACTATAGGTACAATTCTAATAAATATAGAATTTATTAAATGTATAAATACTTATATTTCAATAATATAAAATATTATTTTAGGATATGAAGAACATCAAAAATACAATAATAGGGTACTTGTTACTGTGCTTAAGCTTAGCACAAAATGCGCATGGTCAAAATAAGGACCCTTATGCTTTCAACGTCAATGGCCATACAAAATATGGGGAGCCCTACAGCTGGGATTGGAGTTTTGGAGAAGGCATATTAGTGAATACCCTGAATACAAAGAATCAGTTTTTGATTACCGCAGGTTTACTACAAAATAATTTTTTAATGGAAAACAATGTCAATATTGTAGATAGTATTGGAATTCGTTTCTCCATTGGCCCTAATCCTCTAAAAGATAAATTAATAATAACTGTAGCTCAACTTGGATTAGTCATTTCAAAAATTGAAATTTTTACTCAACAAGGAAAGCCGTATCAAATTATTAAAGGCCCATTCTCTGGATTGCATTTTTATCAAGAAATTCCATTTGCTTCGGCAAATACTGGTATATATATAGTGGTGTTACATTATGTTGTTGCAAATTCATTATCCAAAACAAAAGTTTTTAAGGTAATAAAAATGTAACCAAAATAATTTGCAATGAAACAAAGATTTTTTTTAGTATTGCTCGCCTCTTTTTTATTGACGTATTTAAATGCGCAAAATAATAAAGGAATTAATTTTCAAGGAATTGCTCGTAATAATAATGGGCTTGTTATTGCTAATAAAATAATAAGTCTTCGATTATCTATTAAAACGGATTCCTTAAATGGGAATATCGAATACCAAGAAATTAAATCTGTTACTACAAATGTGATTGGACTTTTTTCGATAGTGGTGGGGAGTACTGAAGAAAGAAAAATGGCAACGATAGGAACTTTTGATAATATAAATTGGGCTAGCTCAGAAAAATATTTACAAGTTGAAGTAGATATCACAGGTGATTTTTATTTTATAAATCTTGGTACACAAAAAATAAATTATGTCCCATTTGCCTTTTACGCCGATAAGGTGGATGCTAAAAATATCAATGGATTAATTAGTATAAATCAAGGTGGTACTGGCTTTGATAACCTAAAAGATTTTAAAATGAGTGCCGCATTAGATAAAGTAAACAATACACCAGATAGCGTTAAGCCTGCCTCACAAGCGACGCTCATTTTATTAAATGAGAAATTAAAAAAAATAGACACACTATATTTAAGCAACCGTATCAATCAAAAACTAAATGCGATCGATACCTTTAAAATATATAATAAAATAAGTCAAATTCCAGTATTAGATACCACTAGCCTTAGTAATCGCATAAATTATAAACTCAATAAGACAGATACGAATACTTTAAGTAATCGTCTTGACTTAAAATTAAATAAAGTTGATACTAATTTTATAAGTAACCGTATCAATCAAAAACTAAATGCAAGTGATACGATTAAAATTTATAATAAAATAAGTCAAATCTTACCAATTGACACCACTAGTCTTAGCAACAGAATCGATAATAAAATAAACATAGGAAGCTTATCAAGCAAGGATATCATCACTGCTTTAAATTATACACCACTGCGAAACGACTATGGCAGTTTTTACGATACTGCTAAACAAATCACAACTGTATTAAGTGCCATTTCGGTCAAATTTGGATTTACCAGCTTTGCTAATAATATCATTATCGTCAATAATACCAGTGGACTTCCTGCCCGAATTACAGTGGCCAATGCAGGCATCTATATAGTAAAATATGCATTACAATTTATTAAAACAGATGTAGGCAACGATGAGGTTAGTGTATGGATTCGTCGCAACAGCGCCGCTTTTGCCAATACCAATAACACTTATACTATCCAGGGATCGGGAATAAAAAACACCATTATCAATTCTTTTTTTGTAGACCTTGGTACTGACGACTATGTTGAAATATATTTTACTATTAAAAATATAAATACAAGTATTACAGGTACGGGTACGCAATTATCACCGTCTAGGCCTGCAACGCCTTCGGCAATGGTTACAATACAGAGAGTAAATTAAAAATTAGATTACTTTAATTTATCCAAATGGTTTGTCAATAGATATACTTTGCTTGGAAAAAAAGCGAGGACCCTCTTCTGATATATACAAACAATCTTCCAATCTAATTCCAAATTCACCAGGTATTGAAATAGTAGGTTCGTCACTAAAACACATTCCTACCGCGATAGGTGTTTTATTTCCTTTTACAAAATTAGTCCACTCATGCCCTTCTAAACCAATGCCATGGCCGGTTCGATGAGGCAATCCTGGTAATTTATATTGACGACTAAATCCACCATTTTCAATGACAGCTCGCGCTGCAGCATCCACTTGTTCACAAGGGGCTCCTATTTTTACTGCTGCAAATGCGGCATCCTGTGCTTTCTTTTCTAAGTTCCAAACATCCGTTTGACGTTGGCTTGCTTTACCTAAAACAAAAGTTCTTGTAATATCTGAAGCATACCCTTCGCAACTGGTTCCGCCATCTACCATGACAACATCTCCTTCATGAATTGTTTGTGGTGTAATACTGCCATGAGGAAGTGCTGAGTATTTTCCAATTTGTACAGAAGCGCCACCACTAAATCCTAATTTTCTAAAAGCAGCAGAAATATTACTACTAAATTCTGTTTGAGACATACCATCACGTATCGTAGGAAATGCTGCTTGATATGCTTCAATGGTGACATCACTTGCTCTTTGCATCAAAGCTAATTCTGCTTTTGTTTTGATCATTCGACAACCTGCTGTGATGGGCGTTGCATCTACTACTTCAAATCCAGTAGCCACTTTTTTTACACCATCGGCAATAAAAAATCGAACCCTTTCCTCCATTCCTATTTTATGATACTTTACGCCTCTATCTTTTACAATTCCAAAAATCACAGCATAAGGACTCTCGTGCTCTTCCCAACATCTTACTTCATCACCAAATACAGGTAATAATAATTCACGCGCGCGATCCTCTTCAAATTTTGGACACACATACGCAATAGCGCCCTTGGCAGGAATCACTACTCCAAAAGTGCGTTCACTTTGCCCCCAACGCATTCCTGTAAAGTAATAACAGGAAGTAGTACCTTCTAAAAATATAGCATCTATTTTTTCACGCTCCATGATAGCTTGTGCCTTTTGAATTCTTTGCTTGCGCTCGTCCACTGTTATAGGCTCAATTCCGCCTTTAAAAGGTTTTAAATCACGAATAGACTTTGGTAAATCATCATCCCAATTTTGTTGTGATGTGCTTTTTCCAAATACAGAACTACTTAGTGTCATTGCACCCGCAGAAAGTGCTGTAAGGCTTAAAAATTTGCGTCGATTATGTGACATACTTATTTATTTATATAATTTAAAGATATTACTATTTTGATTCAACTGAAAAACTTTACATTTAATTCTCAATTAATCAAGTCAATTTTGAAACTACCACTTTTTGGATGTTTTTTGTTTTTAAGTTTTCAGGTCAGCCAGGTCATGGGGCAGAAAAAAAACGCGCAATTTAGATACCATATACATAAAACCCAGGTTCCCATTAAGCTAGATGGTATAATGCAAGAAGATGCATGGTCCAAGGCAGAAGTGGCAAGCAATTTTAAAATGGTATTACCCATGGATACAAGTAAAGCTATGGTCCCCACCGAGGTAAGGATGACCTATGATAATGATAACTTATACATCATTGCCACTTGTTTTAAAATAGGAGATGGTGTTGATGTCATTGAATCCCTAAAACGAGATTGGGCATTTGTGAAGAATGATAATTTTATCATTTTCATGGACACCTATGGTGATATGAATAGCGGATTCGCTTTTGGAGTAAATGCAGCTGGTGCACAATGGGATGGAACCATGTATGATGGAGGTAGCGTTGATTTAAATTGGGACAATAAATGGACGACAGCAAGTACCTCAGATAAAAATAAATATATTATTGAAGCAGCTATCCCATTCACTTCTATTAGATATAAAGAAGGAATGAATGAGTGGGGAATTAATTTTAGTAGAAATGATTTAAAGAGTACCGAAAAATCTGCGTGGGCTCCTGTGCCGCGTCAATTCCCTACTGCATCACTTTCCTATGCAGGTGTTTTGATCTGGGATGAGCCACTCCAAAAAACAAAAAATGACTTTACCCTTATTCCTTATGTTAAAACAAGTGTTTCACAAGATTATACCAATGCAGCTGGTGATAAAATAACAAAGCCAAGCGATATAGGAAAAGACATCGGAATTGATGCAAAAATAAGTTTAACCTCTGCTTTAAATTTAGACTTAACCATACATCCCGATTTTTCACAAGTAGAAGTGGATAGACAAGTAACCAATCTGAGTCGATTTGAATTATTTTTTCCAGAGCATCGACAATTTTTTTTAGAGAACGCTGATTTATTTTCCAACTTAGGCTTCCCCAATACAAGACCTTTTTTTTCGAGACGTATTGGTTTAAATAGTACCATCGATTTTGGTGCAAGACTAAGTGGGCGTCTTGATAAAAATTGGCGTATCGGATTAATGGATATGAAAACAAGCCCCAATGATGATATTCACTTAGCAGGGCAAAATTATACAGTACTAGCACTTCAACGAAAATTATTCAAAAAATCAAGTATCGAACTTTTTGTAATTGACAGAACTGCTTTGAATTTTAATGGTAAAACTAATTCGAACGGGTCATGCAACTGCGTATATGAACATGATGGAAACGAGTACAATAGAAATATTGGGTTTGAATATTACTTGGCTCCACCTAATAATACCTTATCAGGAAAAACAATTTTTATAAAATCATTTACCCCAAGAATGACAGGGAATGATTATTTAAACGCAGCTAATTTACAATACAGTCAACGCAAATGGATCTTAGCGTGGCAACACGAAATAGTTGGAGACAATTACAATGCCGAAGTAGGTTATGTACCTAGGAATAACTATATCAAATTAAATCCTAGTATTACAAGATTATTTTTCCCGAAAAGTGGAAGTATCCTAAGTCATGGGCCACAGTTCAATGGCACTTATTACTATAACAGTCAATTTTCAAAAACCGATAATAGTAATACGTTTACATATTTAATTACATACAGAGATAAAAGTACTTTGTCGGCTGTTGCTCAAAATTTTTATGTTGAATTATTGTCTCCTTTTGATCCCACTCGAATTGGAAAAGAGCCCTTAGAAAAAGGTACAAAACATCAATGGAATACTGGTGGGTTCGATTTAGTGTCTGCACCACAGCACAAATTCACTTACGCCTTGTCCACAAGAATCGGTGGTTATTACGCTAATGGTAAATTATTAAGCATTACAGGGAATTTGGGATATCGCATACAACCCTATATCAATATTGATTTTTCAAGTACCTATAATCATATTGAGTTACCAGCGCCCTGGGGTAACAATAATTTTTTATTAATTGGGCCTAAAGTAGATGTCACTTTTACCAACAAATTATTTTTTACTACCTTTTTTCAATACAATGAACAAACAAAAAATATTAACTTTAATACAAGGTTTCAATGGAGGTATAAGCCGGTATCAGATTTATTCATAGTATATACCGACAATTACTATATTGGACCCGTATTCGTAAAAAATAGAGCAGTTGTATTAAAGTTCACCTATTGGTGGAATAAATAAAAAAATCAAAACCATGAAAAAACAATTCGTATTCATCAGCTTACTTTGTTTTGCAAGCATCGCCAGTATTGCCAATGTGCGCCTACCTAATATTATTGGATCTCATATGGTTTTGCAACAAAAATCAAATGTGCGTCTTTGGGGTTGGTCAGCACCTTCCGAAAGTATTACAATTAATGTAAGTTGGGATACTACAACTTATAAAGTGCGTGCAGGTAATGATGCGAAATGGCTTACTACAATTAAAACACCCGAAGCGGGTGGCTCTTATTCAATCATCATCAAAGGCAACAATACCATTAAATTAGAAGATGTTTTAATTGGTGAGGTTTGGGTTTGTGGTGGACAAAGTAATATGGAGTGGTCGGGGGATCAGGGTTTAGCGCAATGCAAGGAAGAAGCGCCGAACGCCAACAATAATAAAATCAGACTTTTTTATGTGCCTAAATCAACATCTGCTTTCCCTCAAGATAATACAGAAGGAAAATGGATGGTTTGTACACCAGAAGAAATGATTCATTTTAGTGCCATTGGATATTTCTTTGGGAAAAATTTAAATGAGAAATTAAATAGCCCCATTGGTTTGATTAATTCCAACTGGGGAGGAACACCGGCAGAAACTTGGACACCTGAATTTGTCATTAATGAAAGTACGATTATAAAAAAAGGCGCCGATGAATTAAAACCAACAGATTGGTGGCCGCATAAAACAGCTTTAGCTTATAATGCAATGATTTATCCACTGACCAATTTTAGTATAGCAGGTGCTATTTGGTATCAAGGCGAAAGTAATACTCAAACTTATTATGCGTACGAAAAATTATTTACAGGCATGATTGATGCTTGGCGTCAACAATGGAATAAAAATTTTCCTTTTTACTTTGTACAAATTGCGCCTTATGCTTACGGTAATAAAAATATAGGTGCACTACTCAGAGAAACACAAACCAAGTCGGCTTTACATGCTAATACAGGTATGGTGGTGATTAGTGATTTAGTACCTGATACCAATAATATTCATCCGATACTTAAAAAAGAAGTGGCTAAACGTTTATCGGATATGGCATTAAATGAAACTTATGGCGATAAAAAAATAATTTGCCAAAGCCCGATTTACGCTGCTCATCAAATTGAAAAAGATAATATAAAAATTCAATTCGCCCATTCCGAAAATGGAATTATATCCAAAGGAAATGAAATTACTTGCTTTGAAATAGCAGGTGCAGATAAAATATTTTTACCAGCTCAAGCTAAAATTGAAAATAACGGAGTAACCGTTTTTAATAAAAATATTAAAGCTCCTGTCGCAGTTCGTTATGCATTTAATAATACAGCCATCCCTAATTTATTTAGCAAGGATGGATTGCCAGTGAATTTATTTAGAACAGATGATTGGGAGATGGATACAAGCCCGATCAAAAAATAATTATTTTAACTGTTTATAAGCAGCTTCCACTTTATATAATTGCGTTTTTAATGCATTAAATACTTGTTGTTGCTGTTGTGTTGGCGGAAAATCCGCACCATAAGTTTGACTTTCTTTGGTAATGGTTAACATACGCTCCAACAATTTAGCTGGATTTCTAAACACATCCATACGAGCGCCTGTTAAGTGAATATCAAATAACTGTGCTTCTAATTGATACAAGGTTTTTTCTTGAGCGAGCGCTGCTACTGTCGCTTCTTTTAATAATTGAGCGCGCTTGGTTTCCATTGTTGCAATCATGGATAAGCAAAGTTTAATATGCTTATTCAAATCCAACCCAAAAGTATATTGGTGTTGAATATCAATATCATTGGAGTGAATATTTGGATCTTTAAAAACTGTCAAATTTTGTTTTTGAATGAACCCTCCAACTTTAAGTACCACACTGTATAAGCCTGCTGGCACTTTAATAGGTTCCATACCTGGGCCAATATCTAAATCGTAAATATTTAATTTTCGATTGCCCTCTTTATCCAATACAACAAAGTCCTTGTTATCAGGTTTGGTTTTTAAGGGGGGTAAAATAATTTCATCATGCACTAAGCCCCACCATACCCTATTCACTCCTTTATTTTTTGTACCATTTATGGTGTTAATCGTATCTCCTTTTTGATTTAATATAAAAACAAAAATAGGAGCATTAGTGGTGTCAGGTAAAAAATAATTAATACTCGCGCCATAAGGTGGGTTACTTCCAGTGGCCAATGATCCTTCATTATGTATACCCGGCTTGTTATTAAATCGATAAGCAGGACGAGGTGCTATTAGTTCTACTTTATTTTTTGCGATGTCCTTACTCCAAGCTCGTATTGGAGTAATATCGTCTAAGATATAAAATCCACGACCATAAGTGGCAATAACTAAATCACGAAAGTTTTTTTGAATTGCTAAATAATAAATGGGTACAGGTGGTAAATTATTTTTTAACTGAACCCAAGTCATGCCATCGTTTGGACTTATATATAAACCATTATCAGTGCCCGCAAATAACAATCCTTTTTGAGTAGGATCTTCCTTAAGTGTATGCACAAATGAACTATTGCTTACTGGAATTCCATTTCCGATAGCAGTCCAAGTATGACCAAAGTCGGTGGTTTTAAAAATATAAGGTTTAAAATCACCTAATTGTTGGTAGCTGATGGTGATATATGCAGTTCCCACCGAAAAATGAGAAGGCTCAATACTTCGTATGGTTCCCCAAGGTGCTATGTTTTTTAAATGTGAAGTAACATTGTTCCAAGTTTTTCCATCATTGGTCGTAACATTAATTTGTCCATCATTGGTTCCTGTCCATAATACACCCGATTGCAAAGGCGACTCTGCAATCACATATAAAGTACATCCATCAAAAGTCATCAGATTATCAGAATTCATGCCTCCTGAATTTTGTTGGTGGCTTTTATCGTTAGTTGTTAAATCTGGACTAATGACTTTCCAGGACATCCCTCGATTGTTGGTTTTATGTACATATTGACTTCCTACATACACAACCCCTTTTTGATGTTTTGAAACAACCATTGGAAAATTCCAATGCCATCTGTATTTCATATCTGCTGGAGCCCAGCCAAATCCAGCTTCTGGCCATGCACGAATATCATGCGACAAACCGGTTCGAACATCTGTTACATCAAGTCCGCCATCATAACATCCTGAATAAATAATATTGGGATCAAAAGGATCTGGCTGTGCAAATCCACTTTCACATCCACCCACACCCTCCCATAAACCCAATGGAATAGCACCTTGCATACTAATTGCTGAAGTACGATACGAATAGCCATCCTGTCTGTTTCCCATCACATGATAAGGAACCATTTCGTCAACAGCAACATGATACATTTGCGCAATAGGTAAATTTAAATTACGCCAGGACTTCCCTCCATTAAAACTCATGTTCATTCCTAAATCATGAGCCACCATAATGCGATTTGCATTTTTAGGATCAAACCATACGTCATGATTATCTCCACCAGGCACATAAGTACCATTACCATTAAAAGTTTTCCCGCCATCTTTAGATTCCATGATAGTGACACAGATGGTATATAATTTATTTTCATCTTGGGTAGATACACGCACTCTTGTATAATAAGGTGCACGCTGGGCCATGGAATTACTTTCATACATGAGTTTCCAATGTTCCCCTGCATCCACCGATTTATATAGTCCTGGTGCTTTGTCTTCAACTAATGCATATATAGTATTAGGATTACTTTGTGCAAAATCAATAGACGTTTTACCAATTGGATGTTGCACACCCCCTGGTAATCCATTCTTCATGACCTGCCATGTTTTACCACCATCCATTGTTTTATAAAAACCACTTCCTGGACCGCCGCTATTTAAATTCCAGGTTTTGATTTCCACCTGCCACATGGCGGCTACTAAATTTTTTGGATTTTTTAAATTGATGGATAAATCACTACAACCTGTAAGTGCATCCACAAATAAAATTTGATTCCAACTTAAACCACCATCTGTCGTTTTATAAACACCGCGCTCATTTTGAGGTCCATGCATATGCCCCATAGCAGCTACATAAACTGTATTGGTATCAGTGGGGTCAACTATCACTTTACTTATTAAAACGGTTTCTTTTAATCCTCTATTTTTCCATGTCTTTCCTCCATCAGATGATTTGTAAATACCATTTCCATTTGCATGAGCAGGTCGAATCACAAATGTCTCTCCTGTCCCCGCCCAAACCTGATTATGATCGCCTTCGGCAATAGCCAATGCCCCAATGGATGCATTGTCCATATCATCAAAAATGGGTCTCCAGTTCACACCCCCATCGATGGTTTTAAAAATACCTCCCGAAGCCGCTCCCACATACGACACCATTGGATTACCTGGCTCTCCTACCACTGCAATCGTACGATTACCATCAGGTCCAATAAACCGAAATGGCATGTTTGTAAATGGGTGAGTTACACCTTGTTGGGCAAAATTGCTCATTCCTATCACGACAAAAGCAAAGAGAAGAAGTATTTTTTTCATATAAAATTCATTAATGATAAAATCAATCCTTGAATTTAATAAAAATAGTGGGAGCCACCAAAGTAGTATTGAGTATGGCCTTTGTCATATGAATTATTTGTATATTTAAGTATCATAAAATCATATAAAATGCTATTCATTGCTACCATGTTCAACCAACCCAAATGTATAGGACTCATAATGGGCTGTGTATTTATTTTTTCTAACATAAATGCACAAACCATTGATCCAATTTTATTGCAAGGATTAAAGTATCGAAATATTGGGCCACACCGCGCAGGTCGCACTGTAGGAATTACGGGAGTTGCTTCACAACCCAATGTTTTTTATATTGGTGTCAATAACGGAGGCGTTTGGAAAACCAATGATTATGGCCATACATGGAATCCGATTTTTGATAGTCAAAACACGGGTTCAGTAGGTGATGTTGCAGTAGCTCCTTCCAATCCCAATGTAGTATATGTAGGAAGTGGAGAAGGTATTCAAAGACCCGATTTATCAATTGGAGATGGTTTATATAAATCAACTGATGCTGGTGCCACTTGGACCAACATGGGCCTGCATGATGCACAACAAATTGGAGGTATCAGTATTGATCCTTATAATGAAAATAGAATTTTTGTGGCAGCATTAGGTCATCCTTATGGGCCTAATAAAGAGCGCGGAGTATATCGTAGTTTGGATGGCGGAAAAACTTTAGAACAGGTTTTATATTTTGATGAAAATACCGGTGCGGTACAAGTGGGTATCGATCCTAATAATACCAATATTGTTTTTGCAACTATTTGGTCTGCGCGACAAGGTCCTTGGGAAAATGGCGCATGGAATGGTCTTGCGAGTGGATTGTACAAATCAATAGACGGTGGTACCACTTGGGAAAAAATTACAAAAGGATTACCTACAACTACTCAAGATGGATTAGGTCGAATTGGATTTACCATTGCGCCAAGTAATTCAAAAAGAATGTATGCTACAGTAGACGCAGAAAAAAATGGGGGCGTTTATCGAAGCGATGATGGAGGTGAATCATGGTACCTTTTAACTTCAGATGAAAGATTTTGGGGAAGAGGTTCCGATTTTGCCGAAGTAAAAGCAGATCCAAAAAATGAAAACATTGTTTATTCAGCGAATGTAGTGATGTGGAAATCGATTGATGGTGGAAAAAACTGGAATGGTATTAAGGGCGCACCAGGTGGAGACGATTACCATCGCTTTTGGATTAATCCCAACAATACTAATATTATTGCAATAGGATTAGACCAGGGTGGTACGATTACAGTGAATGGTGGAGAAACTTATTCAAGCTGGTATAATCAAGCTACTGCTCAGTTTTATCATGTAAGTACTGATAATGCATTCCCTTATAATGTGTATGGTGGACAACAAGAAAGTGGCTCCATTGGTATCGCTTCTCGTTCTAACGATGGAGGTATTACTTTTAGAGAATGGCATTCTGTAGGAGTTGAAGAATATGGATATATCGCTGCAGATCCTTTAGATCCGAATATTATTTATGGCGGAAAAATTACAAAGTATAATAAATTAACAGGGCAGGTACAAAATATTTCTCCTGAGACTTCACGCAAAGGAAAGTTTAGATTTATAAGAACAGCGCCTGTACTTTTTTCACCTGTTGATAATAAAACATTATTTTATGCAGGCAATGTTATTTTTAAAACCACGACAGGAGGTGATTCTTGGGAACAAATTAGTCCTGATTTAACAAGAGAAAAATGGGAGATTCCTGAAAGTGTAGGCATATTCAATACGCCTGATTTAAAAACAATGGCACAAAGAGGTGTGGTATATGCATTGGCGCCATCCTATCAAGATATAAATACCATATGGGCAGGAACAGATGATGGTCTCATTCACATTACAAAAGATGGTGGTAAGCATTGGAAAAATATTACACCTACAGCCATTACTTCATGGAGTAAAATTTCAATGATTGATGCAAGTAGGTTTGATGCCAATACAGCATATGTCGCAGTCAATAGAATAAGATGTGATGATATGACACCTCATATTTATAAAACAACAGACGGAGGTGCTACTTGGAAAAAAATTATCAATGGCTTACCAAATGAGCCCATCAATACTGTACGCGAAGATGCGGTTCGTAAAGGATTGTTATTCGCAGGTTCTGAAAATGCAGTTTACTTTTCATTAGACGCTGGTGAACATTGGCAATCTCTTAGATTAAATATGCCAGCTACTTCCATAAGAGATTTAGTCATTAAAGACGATGACTTAGTCCTTGGAACACATGGCCGAAGTTTTTGGATTTTAGATAATATCACGCCACTTCGTCAAATAAAATTAAGCACTCCAAAAGAAACTGTTTTATATAAACCACAACAAGCGATCCGCATTCGTTGGAATATGAATACAGATACACCACTTCCTCCAGAAGAACCTGCTGGTGAAAATCCTCCTGATGGTGCAGTGATTGATTATTATTTAAATAGTAATGAGGATAGGGTACAATTAGATATTTTAAATGATAAAGGAATGGTTGTACGAAGTTTTAGCAATAAAGATACTTTGTATACCATACCCCCATTGAATATCCCATTATATTGGATACGACCACAACAAATATTATCGGCAAGTGCAGGGGCGCATCGCTTTTTATGGGATATGAAATATGAACCCCTTAATGTACCCGTCTCTTATCCAATGACTTCGATAATACATAATACTGCTCCGGCAGCAACGGCGCCTTGGTTGATGCCTGGTCAATATACGATTCGTCTAAAAGTAAAGGACAAAGTATATCAACAAACCATGCCTTTGAAAATGGACCCCCGCGTAAAAACGCCATTAGTACAACTTCAAAAACAACATGATTTATCAATGATCTGTTATGATGGCCGTAAAAAAACACTTACCACTTTTCCGCAATTAGCAAATAAATTTAGTGGACTATTTAATACCTTAGAACAAACAGATATGCCTCCTACCAAACAAGTAGAAAAGGCTGTCATAGAAACACAACAAGCTTTAAATAAATTATTGCAAAAATGAAAAATAAATTAAGCTGCCCGCTTTTTGTTTATGTTTTTATTTTATGGTCCTTGTCTGCCTGCAAATCAAGCGGGATGTTAATGAAAGAAAAAAGTATTGACAATATTCTTTCTGCATATGAATCAACAGACAAGCCAGGCGCAAGTGTTTTGGTATTAAAAGATGATAAAATTGTATTTAAAAAAGGATATGGATTAAGCAATATTGCTAGTAATGAAAACATTCAACCTAATACCAATTTTAGATTGGCTTCTGTTACAAAACAGTTTACAGCCATGTCTATTTTGTTATTAGTGCAAAGAGGTAAAATAAAATTAGAGGATCCGCTTTCCAAATATTTTTCTACTTTCCCAGCCTACGGAAAAGAGATAAAAATAAAACATCTTCTTACCCATACCTCGGGGTTAATGGACTACGAAGATTTAATGCCAGCAAATCAAACAATACAATTACATGATACCAATTGCTTACAATTAATGTTTAAAGCAAATGGATTATACTTTACCCCTGGCACTCAATACAAATACAGTAATACAGGCTATGCGATATTAGCGTTGGTAGTAGAAAAAGTAACAGGTCAAGATTTTGCATTGTTTTTAAAGGAAAATATTTTTAAGCCTTTGAAAATGAACACAACGGTCGCATTTGAACAAGGAAAATCGACCGTACAAAATCGTGCTTATGGTTATTCATTCAATAATGGGAATTGGATAGAAACCGATCAAAGTCTTACTAGTGCTGTATTAGGTGATGGTGGTATTTATACAAATACAGTGGAAATGACACAATGGATTAAAGCCTTATCAAGTTATAAATTACTTAGCCCCGAAATACAAAACAATGCATGGAGTCGTCAAAAATTAAATTCAGGTGCTCCTATAAATTACGGATGGGGCTGGGAAATAGAAGATTATAAAAATAGTACACATCCGCACCATGGAGGAAGCTCCATTGGTTTTAGAAATCATATTCTTTTATTCCCAGAACAAAAGTTAATGGTGCTGATATTAACCAATCGCAATGAGGGAGATCCTATATTGGAAGCTAAAAAAATTGCAGACTTATATCTGAACTAATAGATAAGTATATCAACTAATTTACTGTTATGAAATCAACTATCAAATCCTTTAAGTACCTAACCCCCTTTGTATTATATGTATTATCGCTTGCCGCATTTAATGGACATGGATTTATTTGTTGGTCGCCTTTATTATATACCTTTTTTTTAATTCCCTCTTTAGAACTATTTATTAAGGCAGATCCCAGCAACTTAGACGAAGTAGAAGAAGCATTGGTTAAAAAAAATAAAGCATATGACTTTATATTATATGCAGCAGTCGTGATGCAATATTATTCCTTATGGGTATTTTTCCATTCCTTACAGCAACCCACCTTATCTAATTGGGATATTACCGGAAGGGTCATTAGTATGGGATTGCTTTGTGCCACTTTTGGTATTAATGTAGCCCACGAATTAGGACATCGCGTTAATAAAACGGAGCAGACATTTGCAAAATTGTTGCTATTGACTAGTTTATACATGCATTTTTTTATTGAACATAATAAAGGTCATCATAAAAATGTTGCGACCCCTAATGATCCAAGTACTGCTAAATACAAGCAATCTGTTTACGCGTTTTGGGTGCAAACGGTAATAGGCACTTATGTAAGCGCTTGGGAAATTTCAAATGAAGCGCTGTTAAAAAAAGAAAAGTCATGGTGGTCATTGGAAAATGAAATGTTATTGTTTCAAATCATCCAACTACTTTTCGTAGGTTGTATCTTTTATTTTTTTGGTGGCACTATTGCCTGCTTATTTATATTGGCTGCCTTATTAGGTGGCCTATTACTAGAAACCGTTAATTACATTGAACACTATGGGCTTTCGCGTCAACAAACAGGGGATGAACAGTACGAGCGTGTTCAGCCTCATCATAGTTGGAATAGCAACCATATCATTGGACGATTAATGTTGTTTGAATTAAGTCGCCACAGTGATCATCATTATTTGGCCTCACGCAAATATCAAATTTTAAGAAGTTTTGATGATGCTCCGCAAATGCCCACTGGATATCCTGGGATGATCTTACTCTCCTTATTTCCGCCTTTATGGTTTAAAGTAATGCATCAGCAAATCGAAAAATATAAATTATAATCTTTTGATTTTATATTGAGTTACGGCTAACGTGCATTCAAAATAATAGTAGCGCCTGGCTTAAATTCTAATTGAAT
>JAPLEJ010000048.1 GCA_026391435.1 Bacteroidota bacterium | reverse complement strand
TGGATGTTATTGGGGCAAATGTACTTTTTGTGATATTTCATTGGATTATATTAAAAATTATGAACCTATATCTGCAAGTTTATTAGTAGATAGAATGGAAGAATTAATTACAAAGACCGGACAAAATGGTTTTCATTTTGTTGATGAAGCAGCACCTCCTTCCATGATGAAAGCAGTGGCTATTGAAATCATAAAGCGAAAGTTAATTGTAAGCTGGTGGGCTAATGTGCGTTTTGAAAAAAGTTTCACACAAGATATTTGTCTATTATTAAAATCTTCGGGTTGTATAGCGGTAAGTGGGGGCCTTGAAGTAGCGTCTGATCGACTATTGGAGCTCATGCAAAAAGGCATTACAGTTGCGCAAGTGGCTAAAGTGAGTAAGCATTTTTCTGACGCAGGCATTATGGTTCATGCTTATTTGATGTATGGTTTTCCTACTCAAACCATTCAGGAAACCATTGATTCCTTAGAAATGGTAAGGCAACTATTTGAGACGGGAGTATTACAATCAGCCTTCTGGCATTTGTTTACGATGACAGCGCATAGTCCTGTGGGTTTAGACCCTGATAAATATTTAGTCAAAAAAGTTTCAGATGAAATTGGAACATTTGCCAATAATGATATCGCGCATATCGATCCTACTGGGGCAGATCATGCTACTTTTGGGTATGGATTAAAAAAAGCATTATTAAATTATATGCACGGGGCTTGTTTTGATTACCCATTACAAAAATGGTTTGATTTTAAAGTGCCTAACACAACCATTACCCCGCATTATATACAAAAGGCAATCAATGAACCAGAATTAAATGATTCTCAAAATTATAAAACTATTTGGTTGGGGGTTTTACCTTTGACTTCACTACTGCAGCGTTCAAAAAAAGGAACTAAATGGGAGGAGATGTCAATGGAATTCCAAACAAACACCAATAGCGTAACTATTAATATAAATGCTGCCAAAGGGAATTGGTTAATGTCACTATTACCCCAATTAAGTATTGACAAAACCAATGGACTTAGTTTTGCAGAAATCAAGAAATCCTACCTTGATGCAGGACTACTTGATTTTGAACTTTTTTGGGACAATAAGCCGATCACTACCATGCATAAAGTAGGCTTACTTAGGGTTTAGTGTAGCAGACTCCTTGCTCTAATTTTTTATAACAATATCGGTTATTGCCATCTCGGGTGATTCATCCCAAAGCATCATTGCATTTATGAACTTTACTTTTTCATAGTGGGCTAGCTCCTTTATTTTAATTTCTTTTTCAATTATTTTATGCTCCTCAATGAGTCTCGCTCGATGGGTGCCTAATAGGAGTGGATTTTTTGGGGTATGCCATTCCGTACCATTAAAAAAAACCAAATTAGCATAATTACCATCCTTAATAATTTCTTCTTTGACTATGATTATTTCGTCCGTACCTGCCTTGTCTAAAGCTTGATTAAGCCAATTTCGATTGGTATATTTAAAGGAGTATTCTTCTTGATTTATTGCAGAGATGGCTACCGAGTTGACTTTTTTTAATTTATATAATTCATATTCTACTTTATAATTTCCTTCTATATTATAAAGCATTCTTATTTTATATATTTCATCCATTTTAAAATCAAATTCCAATGGAATTTCATTAATCAAGATGGATATATTTTTTTCAAATGCCTTTAAAGTTCGATTGACTCGAGTTTGATGGTAGGGTACATTTTGAAGTAGCCCATTTTGATATCGTATGGTTTCAAAAAAAGGGTACATATACTTTTTCAATCATTTCGTTATATTCATTCCTTGCATCACTATTAAAAGTAATACCACCACCACTTCGATAGGTTTTGTCATTTTGAAGATACCTTATTAATACAGTGCTGTCTAAATTCTTTCCGTCAAAATAGCCAGCGATTCCAGTATAATATCCGCGATCTTCCTTCTCCACTTTGGATATAATTTCCAATGTCTTTTGTTTTGGTGCGCCCGAAATGGAACCTGCGGGTATTAAATCAAATAGGATATCTCCAATTTTTTCATTGAATAAATGAGGTAATTCTCCCACTATCTCAGAACTTACCTGACCTAGGTTGCCATTATTTGTTTTTATTTCTTCATAATACCTAAATTGATTCACCTTCACATTATTAGATACTTTACTTAAATCATTACGAATAAGATCGACCATAGTTGCGTGTTCTGCAAATTCCTTTTGGTCATTTAATATAATATTTTTTGCATTTGGAATACCAGCGTGAATAGTACCCTTCATAGGGTAGGAGTAAATTTTATTTTCCTTTATTTTTATAAAGGTTTCAGGTGAGAAACAAACAAACTCATTTTTAAGACAACAGGTATATTTAGCATTGGCATTACTATATATTTGGTCCAATGTATAATTTGTTTCAATTTTAGTAGCAGTAGTTAAGTTAATCAAAAAACTATTTCCTAAACTAATTTCTTTTTTAACTTGATCAAATTTATTTTTATACTGTTCAAAAGAGATGGGTATTTTTTCAAAATGAATTGGGGTCTCACTTTTTTGAATGGAATGTTTTTGTTGGTTTGTGATTCCATCAAAATTAAATGTGAATTGAGTTGCGGCTTCTTCCCAAGTCCAGCATAAAGGTTTTTTACATTCAAAATCAATTAAAAAAACAAATGGAATATGTTCCTTTCCCCATTGGTTTAATTTTGATTTAATGTTTTCCACTTCTTTAAATAATTTTCCCAAAGATATGTTTATTGTATTTTTTTTTAATTATATTTATACCCTAAAACAATTACTATGGGATTTGCTATTAATAAAAAAATCGCAGCTAAGAATTCAACTAATACTACTAAAGCAACAGTACAAGGTGGAAGTTCTAAATTTATCGCTAAAGCGAGTACAAAATCAACAGGTACAACCAAGAAACCTATTAAAACAGGTGGTTCAAGAGGAAGTTGATTTTTAGACCTTTCAGCATTCGATTTATTTTCAATAAATTGATAATCAATGCTTTGTGATATTTTCGCAAAGCATTTTTTATATTAAAACATCCATCAAAAAACAGCCTTAAGGCTTTTAAAAAGTACTTATATTTATTTAATAATTCAAAACACATGAAATCAATAACACTATCTATTTTTTTATTATTTACGATGGTATCCTATTCGCAAATAAAACCTACGCTAGGTGCCGATAGATTAAAAAGTAATGATCAAAAATTACTACTTAAGGCCAATTCAACCATAAATACTTCGGCCTTTCGCAATATCGGTCCATCTATTATGAGTGGCCGTGTAGTAGATATCGAAGTAAATCCTACCGAACCGACCGAATTTTATGTGGCTTATGCTTCTGGAGGTGTTTGGCATACCGTAAATAATGGTCAAAGTTTTATACCCATTTTTGATTCCACTACATCTTTAATAGTTGGTGATATTGCCGTGAATTGGAAAAATAGAATCATCTGGGTGGGTACAGGCGAAGTAAATAGTAGTCGTTCTTCCTATGCAGGTATTGGGGTTTTCAAATCAGACAATAATGGAAAAACATGGGACTATTTAGGATTGCCCGAAAGTCATCATATCGGCAAAATTTTATTATCACCTAATGATCCTAATACCGCTTGGGTTGCTGCCTTAGGTCATCTTTATTCTGAAAATAAAGATAGGGGTATCTATAAAACGATAGATGGTGGCAAAACTTGGAAACATACTTTATATATTGATGCCAATACAGGTGGAGTAGACATTGATATAGATGCAAAAAATACAACTACTTTGTATGCTGCCATGTGGTATAAAACCAGGTCTGCTTCCAATTTTGTTGAAGCAGGTAAAACCAGTGGTATTTATAAAAGTACCAATGGGGGAGATAGTTGGACTTTAATTTCAACAGCAAGTTCTGGTTTCCCTAATGGGGAAGGAGTAGGTCGTATTGGGTTAGCCGTATTCCCAGAAAATCCATCTATTGTTTATGCCATTGTAGATAATAACTTTCATCAAGCAGATACTGCTATCAAAAAAAGTACAGATACTTCAAGGTATGTCCTACAGGATTTTAAGAATTTGAATACAGATCAATTTCTTGCACTAGATGATCGTAAGTTATCTGCATTTATTAAATCTCCTCGTAATGGACTACCTACAAAATATACCGCTACTGGAATTAAAGAAGATGTCAAATCAGGTAAGTTAACTGCTTCTTGTATTTGGGATTATTTATATGATGCCAATACGGCTTTATTTGAAACACCTATCATTGGTGCTGAATTATATCGCAGTGAGGATGGTGGCGCTTCGTGGAAAAAAACACATGACAAGCCAATTAATTTATATAGTACTTATGGATATTATTTTGGTAAAGTATTTATTAGTCCAACCAATTCAAATAAAGTGGTGATTACTGGGGTAGGCATTTTATTAAGTACAGATGGCGGCAAGACATTTAAGGAAATAGGTAAGGAAAATGTACATTCTGATTTTCATTATGCTTGGATGAATGGAAGTAAAGATGGTCATATGATTATTGGTAATGACGGAGGTTGTAATATTTCTTATGATAATGGAGAACATTGGTTTAAAGCCAATACGCCTGCAGTAGGACAATTTTATAATATCGCAGTCGATATGGCTAAACCTTATAATGTGTATGGTGGATTACAAGATAATGGCACTTGGTTAGGGGCAAGTACCACAAAGGAAAATTATGATTGGTATGATGGCGGCCAAAACCCTTACACTATGATTAACGGAGGAGATGGAATGCAAGTGCAAGTGGATTGGAGAGATAATAAGACAGTGTATAGTGGCTCTCAATTTGGCGTTTATTCCAGACAAAATTTACAAACCAAAGAAAGAAAATCAATTCGTCCTTCAAGAGATTTAGGTGAAGCGGCTTTAAGATATAATTGGCAAACGCCCATTTTATTAAGCAGGCATAACCAAGATGTTTTTTATTATGGAAGTAATAAATTTCATCGTTCTATGAATAAAGGAGATAGTTTAGTCGCATTGACTGCCGACTTAACCACCAATCCATCACAAGGGGATGTTCCTTTTGGAACTTTAACCACTATGAGCGAAAGTCCTTTGCACTTTGGTTTGATTTATGTTGGAACAGATGATGGTAATATTCAAGTATCCAAGGATGGCGGCTATAATTTTACCATAGTTAATCAA
The DNA here is from genome assembly GCA_026391435.1 of Bacteroidota bacterium. Classification (GTDB taxonomy): domain Bacteria; phylum Bacteroidota; class Bacteroidia; order Chitinophagales; family Chitinophagaceae; genus Sediminibacterium. The sequence goes on along the minus strand of JAPLEJ010000048.1, from coordinate 45,421 downwards.
AAACTTCCTAAAGGTTTATATGTGAGTCGCGTTGTTGCAAGTGCTTTTAGTGAATCAAGGGTTTATGCCACATTAAATGGATATCGTAATGATCACTTTAATGCATACGTATTTGTGAGTGAGGACTATGGTACTACTTGGAAACAAATCATGAAAGACTTACCATTGGAAGCGGTGAATGTCATCACTGAGGATAATAGTTCAAGTCAGGTTTTATATGTTGGAACAGATGCTGGCTTATATGTAAGTATCGATGGAGGTGCAAGTTCCATGTTATGGAATAAGGGTCTACCTAATTCAGTTCCTATTCATGATATTGTAATACAAGCTAGAGAAAATGAAATCGTATTAGGCACGCATGGTCGAAGCATCTATATCAGTAAGCTAGATGATATCCATAAACAACTTCAACCAAAAAAGTAATTTTATTAAAATCGATTTTAATGCACATTCTCAAAATAAGGTAACTCATCATTAGAAAGAGTTTCCTTTTGTTGCCAATAGGCTAAGGAAACAATGGAGCCTTCCTTAGTTTTCAAGCATCGACCAAAAATAGCGTTGGTTGCGTTAAAAGTTAAGTTGGTCACACCTACTGTGAAAGTTGTGGGAGTAGCAGCAGGCTCAGGCATAGGGGTCGGTGTTGCTTCGACACCTTCAACAATTGGGGCAGCTGCCACAGGAGCTGCTTTAGGTGCAGGGCTATCTACCACCACCACTTGGTATTGATTTAACTCAAGTAAATTTTTTAAAAATTGCACACGATCCGCACTTGCATTTTTTTCAACAATTGCACATTTGATATTGTCTAAATCTTCAAACTCGTGATTTTTGTTAATGGCCATTTTTAATGATTTATAAACTGATGCTTAATGAATTAATATAATCATATACGACAGTCAAAAAGCCTGTCAATATAATCCCTGCAATACAAATGAACATCGCAATTTTAGGATAAATAGGAATGCTTAATTTTTCAATAGGTTGATCGTTTTCATCCATGAATATGGCTTTCACTACTCTTAAATAATAATAAAATGAAATCACCATATTTAACGCGGCAATTGCAATGATCCAATAATTGCCTTTGGCAGCTCCTGCCATGAGTAAAAATAATTTACCAAAAAATCCAGCTGTAGGAGGGACACCAGCTAAAGAAAACAAAGCAATGGTTAATACCCAAGATAAAGTTGGATTATTTTTATAAAAACCTTTGAAATCCTGAATGGATTCCTTCCCAGTTAATGCACTTACCAATGACAACACACCAAAAGCGGCTAGGTTTGAAAATACATAAATCAAAATAAAGTAGATTAACGAACTAGATCCTTGATGAGAACTTCCAGAAATACCAATGAGGATAAATCCAACTTGTGCAATAGACGAAAAAGCAAGGAAGCGTTTCATATTCTCCTGTCTCAATGCAAATAAATTACCAATAACGATCGTGGCCATGGATAATACGATTAACACCAAATACCACATCGATGATAAAGAGGCAAAAGCTTTGTATAAGATGGATATAAACGCAAATAAAACGGCAGATTTAGAAAGTACCGATAAAAAGGCGGTCACCGCAATGGGGGCACCTTCATAAACATCGGCTGTCCATAAGTGAAAGGGTACAGCTGATATTTTAAATGCAAATCCTGAAATAAATAATATAAACGCAAAAATTTGTAGTGGATTATAGCTTAAGTGACTACCTATATCTGATAAAATCAAAGTGCCAGTAGTACCATATAAAAAGGAAATACCTAATAACAATAAGCTGGATGAAAATGCGGAGGAAATAATAAGTTTTAAAGCGGCTTCAGAGGATTGCCTTTTGGTTAAATCAAAATTAGCGGCGGCAGCCAATGGGATGGTAGACATCTCAAGTCCAACATAAAACATTAACAAGTGATCACTAGATAATAAAAAGAACATTCCTAATAATGAGCTCAATAATAATATATAAAATTCAATGACATGCTTATGTGTTTTTAACCAAGAGTAGGATTGTAGTGAAATAATCCAAAAGGCAAAATTCAATATATTTTTTTCAAGGACAACTAACTTGTTGGTAGCAAACATGCTATTGAATAATCCTCCCTCCATCATTGGGAAAAATCCAATCAATAAATTGATGAATAACAAAACATTAATAATGTGTAAAAGGCTTTCGTTGCTTTTATCTTTTCCAAGCTTAATAAAAAGCAAAATAAAGATAATGGCAGTAATGACCAATTCCTGTCTTAGTAGTAAAAAAAAATTATTTATCATCATTCAAATCATTTAAGTGTAATGGCTTTCCCAACTTGTAACATAATATTATCTGTGCCAGGTCCAATAAGTGCGTTTAGTAAAAAAGGTGCAATACCAATGATGACAATTCCAGTAATCAATAATGCAGCAGCAAATTTTTCATTCCAAGTAGCGTCTCCCAATAAAGCATGTTCATTTGAAATAGGCCCCATAATGGTTTTTCCTGTTGCTCTTAATATATAGACAGCAGTAACCACAATGGAAGCGCCTGAAATAATAGTAGCCAATCGGTATACCCCATTCGGGTTTTGCCATGAGCCCATAAATACGGTCATCTCTGCAACAAAGCCACTAAATCCAGGTAAGCCTAGTGAACATAAACCAGCAATGACAAATACAGTGGAAATAAAAGGCATTGCTTTTAATAAGCCCCCTAATTGTGCGATCATTCGGGTATGTGTTCTTGAGTAGATCATGCCAATAGCGGCAAAAAATAAGGCAGTCATTAACCCATGAGATACCATTTGTATTACTGCGCCATTGATCGAGGTTTTATTCATCATGCCAATACCTAATATCACAAATCCACAGTGACTAATCGAAGAATAGGCATTAATGTATTTTAAATCGGTTTGCATCATCGTTGCAAACGCGCCATAAATAATAGCAATGGTAGCAAGTAAAATAATGATCCAAGCATAATGATGTGCTGCGTCTGGCATCAAGCTCGCAATACGCAAACAACCATAGCCTCCAAGTTTCATAGAGATGCCTGCTAAGAACATTGAAGCTGCAGTGGGCGCAGAAGCATGACCGTCGGGTACCCAGGTATGAAAAGGAAATAGGGCAGCGAAAATTCCAAATCCGATAAAGGCAAAAGGGAAAAAGAATTGTTGCACACCAGCTGAAATCCCTATTTGTGTAATTTGTACAATATCAAAAGTATGAGTGTTATAATAAATACCCATTAAGCCAACAAATACCAAGGCAGAACCAGCCATTAACATCAAAGCTAATTTCATTGCACTGTTTTGTTTGTTGCCACTTCCCCAAATTCCAATTAGTAAAAACTTTGGTATCACGGCTACTTCTAAAAAGAAAAAAAGCGTAAATAAATCTAATGAGATAAAAAATCCATAAGCACCCATACTTAATAGTACAAGTAAGAAAAAGTATTCTTTACTTAGCTTGTCCATTGTCCATGAAACTAAAATACCAGCGACCACTATCAAGGAAGTGAGTAAAATCATCGCCAAAGAAATTCCGTCTATACCAATATGATAATTAATATGTAGTGCGCTAAACCAAGGGTAATTGGACTCAAATAAATAAGTTGCGGTATTGCCTATAGCTCGTTCATTCAAATAAAGTTTCAATAACCAACTTGCTAATCCTAGTTGGGCAATAGATCCTAATAATCCAATAACACGAATCTGCTTTAATCCATTGCTGAATAAAATAGCCATCGCTGTGATAATGGGTAATAAGATGAGTAATGATAAATTCATATTAATATTTTATTTCCAAGTATAGATGAATAGGATGGATAAAATTAAAATGCCTCCAAAAAAGTAAAGGGTATAGTTCTGAACCTTGCCCGATTGTATACCCTTTATTTTAAAAGATATTTTTGCAGTTGTTTTTCCTAATAATAACATAAAGCCATCCACTATATTTTTATCAGCCCAAGCAATGGGGTGACCAATAAAAGGGAAGATGATTTTTTTGGTGATGAATAAATACAATTCATCTACATAAAACTTTTTAAAAGCAGCTTGGTATAAAATGCCAAACTGTGCAGCCAGCTTTGAAGGTTTATCATTTTCCTTTTTGTATAAATAGGCAGCAATGGATATCGCAATTAAAGTAAGCCCCACTGGTGCTATTGAAAAAATTAAATCAATATGTGTTTCAAGTGCTTTACCATCGGAAGTAATAAAATTAGAGAATGGAACAAATCCTGCTAAAACAGCACAAGCTGCTAAAATAAGTAAAGGCAACTTCATTGACCAAGTACCTTCACCATGATGGTGTTGCAAAGTTGATTCCTTACTCCAGAAAATAGAAAAATACAACCTGAACATATAAAAAGAAGTAAGCGCTGCAGTAAATAAAGCGACTCCGTAAATAAGTTTATTGGAATGAAAGGCGGCGGTTAAAATTTCCTCCTTGCTAAAAAATCCTGCAAAGGGAGGAATACCCGCAATCGCAAGGCAAGCAATTAAAAAAGCAATATGAGTGATGGGCATTAATTTTCTGAGTCCGCCCATATCTTTCATTTCATTGCTATGTACCATATGTATTACGGCGCCCGCACCTAGGAATAATAAACTTTTAAAGAAAGCGTGCGTAAACAAATGAAACAAGGAAGCCATGTAACCTAGTCCTTCCTCACCACCTACTTTGGAAATACCTAAGGCAAACATCATGTAGCCAATTTGTGACATGGTAGAATAAGCAAGCACGCGTTTGATATCTGTTTGAGTGCAAGCAATCACTGCAGCAAAGAAGGCAGAAAAAGCACCTATATAAGTAACCAGCGAAAGTGAACTCGGGTCCATAGAAAAGATAGGGAACAAACGAGCTACCAAATAAACACCTGCTACTACCATCGTAGCAGCATGAATTAAAGCAGAGACTGGAGTAGGGCCTTCCATCGCATCAGGTAACCAAATATGCAAGGGGAACATGGCCGATTTACCTGCACCACCAATAAAAATTAAACTCAATCCCCAAGTGAGCATCGACGCACCCAAAAAACTAGCAGTAGTCATATTGATAAATTCTGCCGATTGCGTAGCGGTTAATCTTTCAATCAATAAGCCAATATCTAAAGTGCCTCCGTAAAATCCTAAAATTAAAATGCCAATTAAAAAGCCTAAGTCTGCAAAGCGAGTCACAATGAATGCTTTTTTTGCGGCAGCCACAGCACTTGGCTTGCTAAAGTAATAGCCAATTAATAAAAAGGAAGAAGCGCCCACTAATTCCCAAAAAATATACACTTGAAAAATATTAACTGATAATATTAATCCCAACATTGAAAAAGTAAATAAAGATAAAAAGGCATAATAAGTGGCAAATCTTTCTTCGCCTTTCATATAGCCCAAGCTAAATACATGTACCATTAATGAAACAGAAGTCACTACAATAAGCATCATCACTGAAATGGGATCAATAATAATCCCCATGTCAATAGATACATTCGGAGAAAAGGAAAGCCAGGTATATTTAAAAGCAATTATTTTTTGATATACCCCATTTAATTTCCCGTCAACAAAAAAATATTGTTTAGCAGCAATAAATGATAGTATAGTGGAAGCCAATAAAGAGGCGCTACCTATAAAGCCTGCTGTGGTATTAAAATATTTTCTTCCAAAAATTCCTAATACTAAAAAAGTAAGTAAAGGAAGTAAGGGAATAAGAAGGATATAAGAATAGTTTGACATAGTGTTAGAATTTCATTTCAGATGCGTCTTCCACATCAATTGAAGTATGACTACGGTATAAATTAATAATGATGGCAATGGCAACAGCGGCTTCGGCTGCAGCAATGGCAATGATAAACAAAGTGAAAAACAGTCCGTTTAATTTGTCAGGGAATAAGTATTTATTAAAGGCCACAAAATTAATATTGACGCTGTTCAGCATTAATTCAATAGCCATCAACATTGTAATCATATTACGTCGCGTAAATAATCCAAACATGCCAATAAAAAACAAGGCAGTGCTGACGATTAAAATAGGTATTAAGGGTGATTCGCTCATATTATTGGGTACTTTCTTTTTTCATTGCAATTACGATACAGCCAATCATAGCAGCAAGCAATAACATACTTATCACTTCAAAAGGTAGTATATAGCCATGCTCTTGTGTACTCAACATTTGAATACCAATGGTATGAATAGAAGAATCAAAAGGTTTTCCTATTGCCGATTCAAATGAATAGTGTTTAATTAAGTTACAGGTAAATAAAAATCCAAACAAAGCTGCTGCTAATGAAGATATGGTTTTGGTTGCCCTAGGCTTTGGCATTTCCTTTCCAGATTGTTGCGTAAGAAAGATCGAAAATATAATGAGTACAACAATACCACCCACATAAACAACAATTTGAATGGCGGCGATGAATTCAACTTGCATCCAAAAATATAAAGCAGCAACACTAACTAATGAAAATAGAAGCCAAATGGCAGCGCGAAATATTTTAGTACTCGTTACGGCTAAAATACCTGCTCCTAATATACAAGCAGCAATAAGATAAAATAGAATGGTGGTTATATTCATTATTCAATACCCTCCTTTATTTTAGAACCTGGGTGATTTAATACTTTTGTTAATTTAGTTCGATCAAACACACTGTGTTCAAAATTGGGTGCCATTTTAATTGCATCACTTGGACAAGCCACAATACATAAATTACACATCGTGCAAAGTTCTAATCGGTAAACTAATGTATCAATGGCTTTTTTCTTTTTGCCTTCAGGTGATACCTCGAATTTAGTGACCACTTTAATAGTGCCATTAGGGCAAGCCAATTCGCAAGCAGTACATCCAGTGCAAGTATGCTCATTATTTTCATCATGCGGCATAATCACCTCTCCTTTAAACCTTTCTGCCAAATTAAGGTAAGCGCGGTTATCAGGATATTGCTCGGTAATGATTTCTTTAGGGTGTACAAAGTAGTAACCGGTCTTTCTCATCCCTTTTAATAAGGAACTTACTCCGTTGTAAACGTCTTTTATATATTCTTTCAAAAACATGTCTCTAATTTATATTTAAAAATGCCAACCAAAAATGGCGATCACTGTTGCAAGTAATAAATTAAACAAACTAATCGGCAACAAGTATTTCCATTCTAAATTTAATAATTGATCAACGCGTAAACGAGGGAAAGTCCATCTAAACCACATGATTAAAAAAATCAATAAAAAAGTTTTTCCCATAAACCAAATGGAGGAAGGAATATAATCCATCAGATGATTGAAACTTTCCCATTGTCCAATATGCAAAGGCATCCATCCGCCTAAAAATAAAGTAGCACCAATAGCACAAACAATAAAGATGTTAATGTATTCTGCTAAAAAGAAAAGTGCGAAACGCATACCAGAATATTCCGTATGAAAACCTGCTGTCAATTCAGATTCGGCTTCGGCTAAATCAAATGGAGCGCGATTTGTTTCGGCAGTGACTGCTATAATATATAGTACAAAAGATATTACTGCAGGAATATGTCCTTTAAATAACCACCAACCTGTTTGTTGCGAAGCGACAATTTCAGAAATTTGTAAACTACCCGTAAAAACGACAATTGTCAACACAGCAAAACCCGCAGAGAGTTCATAGCTTACAATTTGTGCACCACTGCGCATCGCACCCAATAAGGAATATTTATTATTACTAGCCCAACCTGCCATTAATATTCCAATGACAGATAAGGAAGAAACGGAAGAGATATATAAGACACCAATATTAATATCCCAAATTTGAAAGTTTTTTGCAAAGGCAATGGGCGCCAATAATAACATACCCACCATCATCACGACAAAGGGAGCTAGATTAAATAAAAATTTATCTGCCTTGTCTGGCGTAAGTCCTTCTTTCATGATGAGCTTCAAGGTATCTGCTACCGTTTGAAACATACCACCTGGTCCCACTCTGTTAGGTCCTAATCTGATTTGTATATGTGCTGCCACTTTTCGTTCCATTAATACCAATACCAATCCTAAAATAGCAAATAAGCTGATTGCTAATAAAATTACAATCACACACTCTATTGCTAATGCTAAAGTGGGGTCGAATTTTAAAAATAACCAATCCTGAATGCTCTTAGTAATGCCTTCTAAACTATACATGCGTAAACTATTTATTTATAGGTCTACAAATTTTAATATTCTTCCTTCCTATCTATCAATATCAGGAATCACCAAATCCAAAGTGCCCATGGTGGCCATCAAATCACCAATTTTACTTCCCACCGCCATATGATTTAATGCAGACAGATTTGAAAATCCTGGTGATCTAAATTTAATTCGATGCGGTGTGGTCCCACCTTCACTCACTATAAATACACCAAATTCACCTCTTGCTGTTTCTACTCTTGTATAAAATTCTCCTTTAGGTAATTTTAAAACATTTTTAGTTTTACCAACAAAGTCTCCGTCTGGAATATTATCAATGAGTTGTTCGATGATGTGAATGGATTCGTTCATTTCTTTTACTCTTACCATATATCTTGCAAAAGAATCACCGGCAGTATCTAAAATTTCATTAAACGATACCTTATCATAAACTTCGTAAGGATAAATTTTGCGAATATCACAAGATACCCCGCTAGCGCGTGCTACAGGACCAGTACATCCAAACGAAATGGCATCTTCTGCACTTAATATACCTACGCCTTTTGTTCTACTTTGAAAAATAATATTATTGGTGACTAAGTCCTCATACTCGGTTACTTTGGCTTTGAATTGTTTTACAAATGCCTTTACCTTTTTTTGAAAATCAGGATGCAAGTCGTACATCAATCCACCAGGAACAATATAATTCATGGTTAATCTTGCACCGCAAGTGTCTTCCATAATTTCAGTGATCATTTCTCTTTCCCTAAACGCATAAAAGAAAGGGGTGAATGCGCCCAAATCCATTGCCATCGCACCTAACCATAGTTCATGTGAAGCAATACGTGTTAGTTCACTTAAAATAACTCTAATCACTTTAGCGCGATCGGGCACTTCAATTTGTATTCCTTTTTCAATTAGTAAAGCGCAACCTAAATTATTAATATGAGAGGAAAGATAATCCATTCGAGAAGTCACATAAATAAATTGACGATAGGTTAAACTCTCGCACATTTTTTCGATGGAGCGATGAATGTATCCTAAATGGGGTTCAATTTTTTTGATCGTCTCACCGTTTAAAGTAACCACTAAATGAAGTACACCATGTGTGGCTGGATGTTGGGGCCCCATGTTAATCACTAGTTCGCCTTCTGTGCCTAATTCGCTTGTATCCTTTAATATTTCTGTTTGATTATACATGCGCCAATTATAATTTTATCATGTTGATAGGATCTTCAAAATCTTTTAATAAAGGGAAACCTTTGAAATCATCTTCTAATATTAATCTTCGTAAATCGGGGTGATTTAAAAATGTAACACCAAACATTTCAAAAACTTCACGCTCTAAAAAATCAGCGGTCCTCCAAATGTCACATAAGGTTTCAATAGAGTGTTGTTCACGAGATACATTGGCTTTGATCACCATGCTTTGACGATGCGTGGTTGCTGATAAATGATACACCATGGTTAAATGTGTTTTAACATCAACGCAGGTTAAACAAAACAAATAATCCATTTGCATTTTGCCTGTTCTCAAGGCGGTCATCAAAAGTTTTAATTGCGTTGCATCCACTATGATGTTTAACCACTCGCCCGTTTCGTCAAATGAAACTGTAGGTGCAATGGAGAATATATATTCTTTTATTTCGTCTTGGGTCATCATGCTATCGTTCTGTTTTTAAACTTTATATTCTCCTCTAATTTGTTCACGAGTCATGCCTAATTTAATTTTTTCTTGTAATGAAATTAAAGAATGCAATAAGGCTTCTGGGCGAGGAGGGCATCCAGGAATGTAAACATCTACTGGAATGATGTGATCCGCACCTTTGACTACAGAATAAGTATTATAAAAAAATGGACCACCACTGATAGCGCAAGCGCCCATCGCGATCACATATTTAGGATCGGCCATTTGATCGTATAATCTTTTTAATACCGGAGCCATTTTATTGACGATGGTACCTGCAATAATTATAACATCAGCTTGTCTTGGAGAGGCCCTTGCTACTTCAAATCCAAATCTTGAAAAATCATATTTGGCAGAAGCAGTAGACATCATTTCAATGCCACAACAGCTAGTAGCAAAGGATAAAGGCCACAATGAATTGGAGCGCGCCCAATTTATGATACTATCAAAAGTGCTTACTACAATTCCACCACCTGGTGTTTCATGTATGATACCAGGAAAACTTTCCTTTCCGGTTTTAATTTCGTTTAACTCCATTTTAATGCGCCTTTTTTATGAGCATATAAAAAGCCCATGAATAATATAAAAATAAATACGATGATTTCGATTAGAGCGACCATACCTAATTGTTTTACAACAACCGCCCATGGGTAAAGAAAAATAAGCTCTACATCAAAGATTAAAAAAAGTAAAGCGAATAAATAATAGCCAACATTAAATTGATGCCAAGGTGAAGTGCTAGTAGGGATCCCGCATTCGTAGGCTTGTCCCTTTTGAGGATTAGCGCTTCCCTTCACTAATATTTTTCCAACTAAAATGCCACCAGCAGAAAATGCAATAGCAGCTATAAGTAAAGCAATCAAAGAAATCGCACCCATAGGATATGAATTATTAGTAGGCGGAAAATTACGATTAATTTCCAATAAAATTCATTGCAGAGGAGTGATGCTGGTCAGTATGGAGCGACTACTTTAAATATGTTTATAACTACACGCTAATTCTTGATAAATTTATTTTTGAATCATTTACAATCTTTATTAATTAACTATAGGAGCACTATTTTTTTAAAAAAACGAGTATCGTTTCGATGCTAGTTTCACAAATAGGCTCAAGCCATACATGTTGATTTTTTTAACTTTTAAAAAGTAGGCTGCCCATTTATGAGTCTAAATACCTTCATTTAAAGAATGATCCTTGCTGAACCCCGATTCGTTAAAAAACCCAAAAATACCCTCAAAAGCCCCTAAAAAGCTAAAATGGCAGGCAAAGAGTTAGATTTAAGACTAAAACTAATTTTACCAAATAACATATTAAACAATTGAAAACAAATTATATATACTTTATTAAATAAAATATATGTTTATTTTTTGAAATTCATAACAATTTGTTAAAGTAGAAAGCGAATTTTATATATATTTATCATTCGAAATCTATATTTGAAAATCGAAATTATTATTATTAAATCTAAAAATCTGATTATGAGAAAACTACTGTGCACATTCGTTGTGTTATTTTCCATGAGCTCTGTTGCGTTTGCGCAGGTCAGAACTCTTAAAGGAAAAGTAGGTGATCAAAATGCAGCCCCCCTTCAAGGAGTGACTGTGAGATTACAAGGAAAAGCTGAAAAAGCTGTGATTACGAATGAAAAAGGGGAGTATGAGATTAAAGCTCAAACTGGTGATTTTGTATTATTCAGTTCAATTGGCTTTAGATCTGAAAGGATCAAAATTGCTCCGGGCGCTACACTTAATGTTACTTTAACTGAACAAGTTAATGTAATGGACGAGGTAGTGGTTACTGCGGGTGGTATTAAAGCAAAAAGAAAGGAACTTGGTACTGCCAGCACAATTGTAAAAGCAGAAACTTTAGTAGCCGGTAAATCAACCAGTATTGCTGGAGGTTTACAAGGTAAAGTTGCTGGATTACAAGTAAGTAATGTGGGTGGTGGTATTAACCCTAATTACCGTTTAGTATTAAGAGGTCAACGTTCATTAACTGGAAACAACGAAGCATTGTTGGTTTTGGATAACGTAATCGTTCCTTCTTCTATGTTAGGTAACTTAAACCCTGAAGATGTTGAAGACATCGTTGTCTTGAACGGTTCTGGTGCGGCGGCCTTATATGGTTCTCAAGCATCTAACGGTGCCTTGATTGTAACTACTAAAAAAGGAAAAAATGGTGTAACTCAAATTGGATTTTCTCAAACAAGTACAATGGAGGAAGTTGCCTTTTTCCCTAAAATCCAAACAGGATTTGGTGCAGGTGGAAGTGGTTACGGAGTTGATCAATTTGGATACGGTAATTTCTCTTACTTAGAGAACCAATCTTATGGTCCAGCTTTTGACGGAACTAAGCGACCATTAGGAGATTTTTTAGTAGATGGTTCTCAGGATTCAACTTACTATAAATTTTATCCTGGACATAATGACTTCTGGAACAAAGGATCTATTCAACAAACAGATTTTAATATATCTAATGGAGATGCAAATTCTACCTTATACTTCTCTGCACAATATGTAACTCAAAAAGGTACTACACCTGGTGACAATTACAATCGTGCTAACGTACGTTTAAATGGTACAAGAAGAATTGGTAAAACAATCAATGTAACTTATAGTACATCTTATACTCAAAACCGATATGATATCACTACAGCAACAGGAACCATGTATGACCAAATGTTAAACATGCCTGTGAATATTGATATTACTCGTTATTGGGATTGGAAGAACGATAAGTTCTCTACTCCTAATGGATTTTACAATCCTTGGTATGGTAACCCTTATTTCACGGCAGCTAATAATCGTTCGGCAACAAGAAATGATTATTTAACTGCGAACGTGGAAGTTAAGTTTACTCCTATTAAGGGATTAGATTTCATTGCTCGTCAAGGTATAACCACTCGTAACTATTCTAATAAGAACTGGAATGGTTCTTATATCTATTCTGATTGGGCTAAGCATACAGATCAAAGTAGTAAATCAGATATTAAAGCGAATGTTCAGGATGGTATGGGATATTCTACAAATTTGTTAACTGACTTCTTAACTCAATACAAGAAAACAATTAAAGACTTCAGTTTGAATGTTATCTTAGGTGGTCAATGGAAACAAGATCAAGGTAAAGGTATCAATGTGAGTGGTGCTGGTTTAGTAATTCCAGAATTATATAATGTAAGCAATGGAGTAGGTACACCAGGTGCAAGTGAATCAAATTCTCTTTCACGTTCAATGGGTGCATACGGAAAAGGTACTTTTGGGTATAAAAATTATTTATTCTTAACAGTTTCTGCACGTAATGACTGGGTTTCAGTTTTATCAGAAAAAAATAGATCTTTCTATTACCCAGCTGCTGAATTGTCTTTTTTAGCAACTGACGCATTCGATTTCTTAAAAAATAGCAATGTTATTAATTATTTAAAACTAAGGGGTGGTTGGTCAAAAGTAGGTCAAGTGAACTTAGGACCATACTCTTTATTACCTACTTTTTCTCCAGCAAGTGGTTTTCCATTTGGAGCACAAGCGGGTTATACGGTAGGAAACAGTTTAGTATCACCAGACTTAAAGCCAGAGATTACTCAAGGGTATGAGTTTGGTATGGACATGAATTTATTCAATGATCGTTTTACATCAAGTGTGAGTGTATTCAATACCAATACTACCAATCAAACGGTTAGTACGGGTGTTTCTGGAACTACTGGTTTTACAGCTTTAAGAACCAATACTGGTGAAACAAATAGTAAGGGTCTTGAGGTTACTGCACATGTCACTCCAATCAGATCAAAAGATTGGAATGTTACAGTAGGTGGTAATTTTACCTACTTAGACAATACAGTTATTTCTATTAGTGCTGATTTACCTAAATTAGGTATATCTAGTAATATTTATGCAGTAGCTGGTCAACAGTTCCCGGTTATCATGGGATTTGATTATAAGCGTGATAAAACAGGACATGTGATTGTGGATGCCGCAACTGGTTTACCACTTCAAGCTGATACTATTTCAATATTAGGTCAATCTCAAGCTAGATACAAAATGGGCGTAGACGGAAGTATTAAATATAAGAGCCTTACTTTCTCCTTCCTATTGGAGTACCGTGGTGGCGCTTTTATCTACAACACAATGGGTGGAAGTACCGATTGGTCAGGTACAGGTTGGAGAACAGCAATTTACGATCGTAAACGTTTTGTATACCCTAATTCAGTTATTGCTGATCCAGCTAATCCTGGTTCTTACATAAAGAATACAAATATTGAAATTGCAAATGGTAATGGTAACAATGGCTTCTGGTCAGATGGTATCAACCGTGGTGTAGCTTCAAACTATGTCACTTCTGCTGATTTCTGGAAATTAAGAGAGTTAACACTTGCTTATGATGTGCCTTCTAAGTACTTGGCAAAAACCAAATTCATTAAAGGTCTTACAGTAAGTGTTCAAGGTCGTAACTTATTTGTTTGGACTCCAAAAGACAACTATTACACAGATCCTGAGTACAGTAGTGCAGGAAGTACAAGTAATGGTGTTGGTTTGTCAGGTCTTGAAACACCTCCATCAAGATATTATGGTGCAACAGTATCATTTAAATTCTAAATGGAATCATTATAACAAATCAAACCCACTCTTTAGCTGAGTGTTCAACTAAAAAAGTGTAATGATAAAAAATATGAAAAATATGAAAAATATAACCGCAATAATTCTTTCAGGGGTGATGCTAGTAGCCACTTCCTGTAATAAGTATTTGGATATAAATGTCGATCCAAATAATGCGACATCTGCATCAGCATCTTTAATTTTACCTCAAGCATTAAACTACACCGCTGGTTTAATAAACTCCTTTAATGGCTACGGAGCACAAGTAGGAGGTTATGCAGCTAATGCAGGTGGTTATGGTGGTTTTGGTACTTCCATTACCTATAACTTCAGCACTGCTGAATACGCTGGTTTATTTAGTTCTTCTTTCGATTTATTAGAAGACTATCAAACCATCCTTAACAAAACTGATGGTGATAAAAACTACGCATATCATAATGCAGCTGCTAGAATCATGAAAGCATTGCATTATCAATTGCTAGTAGATACCTACAATGATGTTCCTTATACAGAAGCGCTTCAGCAAGGAACTAAACCTACGCTAACACCGAAATATGACGCTGCTGCATCTGTTTATAAAGCATGTGCTGACGAATTAGATAAAGCGATTGCTACTTTTAATACTGGTGCTACCAATACGGATGTGGTTCCCTTAGGAACTTCAGATATTATGTTTGGAGGCAGTGCTACTAAGTGGAAACAATTAGCAAATACTATTAAGTTGAGACTTTTGGTTCGTGGTGCAGGTAAGGTAACTTTCACTAATAATACATTTAGTAGTGACGGTTTCTTAACGACCGATGCTTTAATTAACCCTGGTTACGTTCGCGATAATGGTAAGCAAAATCCAAAATGGAACAACTGGGCTTGGGGATACACTGGTTCTCCAGGTACTAAATCTTGGATGCCTTCTACCTTTATTAAAACATTTTATGATGGTGGTAAATTATCCGACAATGGTCGTGGTAAAGCAGTTTACTATCAATTCCCAACTACTCCGACTAACCAATTAGGTAATGAGAGTGTAAATGTTGTTTCTTGCCCTGATGGTACATTTTGGTTCCCTAGTACATCAAGAACTGGAAGTTCTGCTGGTAATACTATAGGTGTTTTAAAAGGACCAAACGCTGGTTTGCCTTTGATCACAGCTGCTGAAAGCTATTTTATACAAGCTGAAGCTGCTTTAAACGGAATCATCACTACTACAACTGCCGCTACAGCATTTAATAAAGGAATTACAGCTTCATTTAATTATCTATATATGTTACCTGATGGTTCAATTTCAGGTAATGTAACTGCAGATGTAGCAAGCTATTTAACTGAAAATTCATCAAGTTACTTAGTAAATTATGATTTGGCTACAACAGCTGCTCAAAAATTGGAAGCCATCATTACTCAAAAATGGATAGCTTTAAATTTTGTGAATAGCGATCAATCATGGAATGATTACCGTCGTACTTTGTATCCTACTTTAAATAATGCACCAGGAGCTACGGCATTTCAAACTTTTGCTTCAAAAGTTTCTGAAAGTACAAGACCGGATAGATTACCTACACGTGTATTATATCCAGTTGCTGAAGGTTCTTACAATTCATCAAATGTACCTAAAGGGATTTCTCCATTCACTTCACTAATATTTTGGGCAAAATAAAAATTAAATTTTTAAAAACATGAAAAATATAAAAATCATACTTCTTGGAGTATTTATACTTTCGCTTACTTCTTGTTTGAAGGAGGGAAGAATGAATATTGATCCATCCTATGCGAGTAATGTAGTTGAGCTTGCCAATACAGGTGACAATGTGACGAGTTCTGGAATCCAAGGATATTATTCCGATTTAGGTTCCGTTGCAGCAGGCGCAAGTAAAACATTCAATATCAATGTGCATCGTACTGGTCCAGGAAATGCAACAAAAGATGTTGTTGTAACGCTTGCTTTATCTCAAGCATCTTTGGATGCTTATAATGCTAAAAATGGTACAAAAAAGACCATTCCTCCTTCTTCAGTTATCTCATTTCCTACTTCAGTAACAATTAAAGCAGGAACAAACCAAACGACAGTAGAAGGAAAGGTTACCGTAAGTCCTGAATTTAATTTTAATGCAGCTTATGGCGTGCCAGTTAAAGTTTCTGCTGTTTCTGCTGGTGAAGTCATCAGTGGTAACTATGCAGATGCTGTTTATTCATTTGGTGTGCGTAATATTTATGATGGCGCGTATACTGGAATGGGTACAATGGTTGACGCAGCTAACTCTGGACTTACTGGTAGATATCCGCTTAAAGCTGGATTGGTTACTAGTGGTGCTAACACAGTTCGCTTGTATGATAACGCCATAGGAGGTATTTACCATTCTATACTTAATGGCGGTGGTCTTAGTTATTATGGATCTTTTGGTGTTGAATTTAACATTGATGCATCAAATAAAGTGACTAGTGTTATAAATGTATATGGTCAACCAGCTTCAAATGGCCGTTCGGCTGAACTTGATCCTTCAGGTGTTAATACTTGGGATCCAAGCTCAAAAACATTAAAGGTGAAATATTGGATGAACCAACCAAGTGTTATTGCGGGTCACCGTGTTGCATTTGATGAGGTTTATACTTATAATGGAGTTAGATAATAGTTTAACTATTCAATAAAAAAGAGTCCCGTCACGAGCAATCGTTACGGGACTCTTTTTTTATGTACCTTTAATTTTGAAACAATATTTTAATTACTAATTTTTATAATATGAAAAAGACTATTGTATTTTTTATTACTTTATTATTTTGTCAATTTTTAAATGCGCAAAACTTAGTTTGGCGTAAAATGAGAGTTGCCCATACTTTAGTTGAAAATTATGAAACGGATAAGAATAATAAAAAATTAAAGCTTGGAGAATGTTTTATCGTAAATAGCAGTAATCGTGAATTGGCTAGGGGTAAATATAACAATGGATTTAAAGATAGTATATGGAATTACTTTAGTTCCAATGGCGACTTAGTGCAGGTGTACGATTTTACCAACAAAAAATTATTATACAATATTCCCGACGAAGGCACCATTGTAAAACAAAGATCTGATGTTGATACAGCTGGTTTAGTAAAGCCAAAGGTAGTTACACCTGTAAAGATTGGTGGACTGAATTATGGATTTTATTTGTTATATAATGAACGTAATTTACCTCAAGCTGCCAAGGATCAAAAAGAGGATATATTAATGGAGTATGTTTTTGATGTTTCTGCTACAGGGAAAATGGAAGGATTTAGTATTAACTATATTTCTACATTTTATAATGTTGAATTTAAACAATCCATTAAGGACTTACATCAAGATGCTTATGAGTTTATTCCAGCTAACGTTAATGGGAAGCCTGTAAAAAGCAAATTAGTATACCAAGTAATGTTGTACATAAGTCAAGCCAGGGATAAAGGCACTTATAATATTCCTACTCATAATTATTAAATTATTAGCGACACTTTATTAAAAAAAACAGCCCCAAAGAGAACTAAGGGGCTATTTTCGATTGCTTGCTTGTATGGGTAACCAAACCTCTCCAATACATACCAAAGGTAGTATCCATTTTAATACCTATTTAATAACTTATTGTTAAATATATACGGACAGGGCTTTTAAGCCAGCCATCTATTGCGATTGATTAGTTATTGGGGTAAATCAATAAGGCTTGTTCAAGGCAATCCATAGCCAAATGAATGTCTTTTTATTAAATCATTCCGATCGTTCGTTATTATTCAGATGACTTCCCCTTCGATGGTTAACTCCGTAGGGTCTTTTATTCCAGCAAATTTAACTGTCACCTTTTTTTTGAAGACGCCGTTAAATGGTGCAGTATAAGTAATTTTTATAGTCCCTTTTTGACCTTTTAAAATAGGTGTTTGATTATATTCCGGTTGTGTACAACCACATTCTGCATTTGCGAATTCTATAACCGCAGGCTTCGCATTGCTATTTAAAAAACTAAAAATGACCGATTTGTGAATACCCTTTTTAATTTTTCCGTAATTGTAAGTTGTTTTATCAAATTGAATCCCCGTTTGCGCAATACTTGTAAAGGAAATAAGTAGCCCTAAGATGAATGTCTGTATTTTCATAATTTCAAATATTATTTACGAATTAATGTTTAATTGGAGCAGTAAGGATGGGCGCTGTTGGTGTATTGTTGATGGCAACCCCTTCCCCTGAAAATTGTGTTTGCTTAACCAATCCACCTGAAAAATCTAAAGTAGTTGCCCTTGTAAAAGTACCCATCGCACTTCCGTTAAATGTAATTTGAACCTGCCCTGTTTTTCCAGGAGCAATTTTTTCATTCGGTTTGAAATTAGGGGTTGTGCAGCCACATCCTGGACGAGCATTTAGTAAGGTTAATGTGTCTTTCCCAATATTGGTAAATTCAATGATATAACTGGCTGGTTTACCGAAGCTTATTTTCCCAAAATCATAGCTTTCATTTTTGAATTTCAAAACTTGCTCAATAGGAGTGGTATTTTGTGCCGAGGCTGAACTATAAATCGTTAAAAATAGGCCAAGGATGACAATGATTTTTTTCATAAAATAAGTGGATTAAATGGTACTAATTCGGTGTAAAAATATCAAAAAATAGGGAATTAAATGATTTTATATAATTCTTGGTTTTTTATGCTTTTTGACCCCTATTTTTGCTCTATGGAATCCACCCTTGATGTTGCCTTAACACCTGATATGCTTTCGTTTGAAGCGTTTCAAAAATCCGTACTCGAGGATTACCGTATTGCAATTATGAGTAGGGAGGTAAGCTTACTTGGTCGCCGTGAAGTATTAACGGGGAAAGCGAAATTTGGCATCTTTGGTGATGGTAAAGAAATTGCCCAAATAGCATTAGCCAAATCATTTCAAAAAGGAGATTTTAGAAGTGGGTATTACAGAGATCAAACCTTAATGTTTGCAATGGGTACTTCTAATGTGGAAGATTACTTTGCACAATTATATTCGGATGTAGAAAATGATCCTTATAGTGGCGGAAAAAATATGAATGCACATTTTGCGACTGCATTTGTAAATGATAATGGAGAATGGAATGATTTAGTAAATCGATATAATATTACGGCCGATATTGCACCTACTGCTGGACAAATGGCAAGGGCTTTAGGTTTGGCTTTTGCTTCAAAGTGTTTTAAAAATTCAAAGCATAAAAATTTATTTTCTCATCTTTCAAATGATGGAAGAGAAGTGTGTTTTTGCACCATTGGGGATGCGAGTACTTCCGAAGGGCATTTTTGGGAAGTCATTAATGCGGCCGGTGTATTACAAGTACCTTTGGCGGTGGTGGTTTATGATGATGGATATGGCATTTCGGTCCCTACGAAATTACAAACTACAAAAGGGTCTATCTCTGAAGCATTAAAAGGATTGCAAAAGGAACCTAATACGAATGGCATAAAAATATACACAGTAAAAGGTTGGGATTATGCTGCCATGTGTGAGATTTTTGAACAAGGCGTTTCCTATACAAGAGATACTTATACTCCTGTTGTTTTTCATGTACAAGAATTAACACAGCCACAAGGACATTCTACAAGTGGAAGTCACGAAAGATATAAAACTACCGAGAGGTTACAATGGGAAAGAGAGTGGGATGGTATTAAAAAAATGAGAGAGTGGTTGTTGCTTAATGAATTAAGTAATGAAAGTGATTTACAACAATTTGAAGCGGACGTAAAGCAATCTGTTCGAGTTTCTAAATTAGCTGCTTGGGAAAAGTATATGGCACCAATAAAAGCTAAAATACAAGAAGGGCTTGCCTTGGTAAGCAATGGCTTACAGGAAGATGATTTATTAATCGTACAAGAATTAACACATGAATTAGTCAACAATAGGGAGCCTTTAAAGAGAGATATTTTTAGATCCTTTCATTTGGTGATTGAAAAATTACCAAACCATCCCAATAAAAAAGCAGTACTTGATTTTTTATTAGCTTACCACCAAGAGCAAGCGCCTTATTATAGTAAAAATTTATACAATGAAGGCCCAAAAAGTACTTTGAAAGTATTAGGGGTGCCTGCCATTTATAATGCAGATGCAGTAACCTTAAATGGATATGAAATTTTGAATCATTATTTTGATGAATTATTTGCAACGCATCCCGCTGTGTATGCTTTTGGAGAGGATTTAGGAAATATTGGTGATGTGAATCAAGGATTTGCAGGCTTGCAAGTAAAGCATGGCGCAGATCGTATTTTTGATACAGGTATTCGTGAGCAATCGATTATGGGGCAGGCACATGGTATGGCGTTGAGAGGATTAAGGCCTATTGCTGAAATTCAATACTTGGATTATTTATTATATGGTTTGCAAACCTTAAGTGATGATGTATCCACTATTCATTATCGAAGTAATGGGTTGCAAAGTAGTCCAGTTATAATACGCACAAGGGGACACCGTTTAGAAGGAATTTTTCATAGTGGTTCACCCATGGGGGTTATATTGAATGCATTAAGAGGTATGTATGTTTGTGTGCCACGCAATATGGTGCAAGCAGTGGGTATGTATAATACTTTATTAGAAGGGAACGATCCTGCATTATTAATTGAATGTTTAAATGGATATCGTTTAAAAGAGCAAATGCCTACTAATTTAATGTCCTTTAGGGTCCCATTGGGTGTGCCTGAAATTATTAAACAGGGAAGTGATATAACAATTGTTTCCTATGGCTCCACACTTCGAATTATTGAAGACGCTGCGTTAAGATTACAGGAAATGGATATTGATTGCGAAATTGTAGATGTACAAACTTTATTGCCTTTTGATGTTCATCATCAAGTTTTGGAGTCTTTGAAAAAAACAAACCGAATTCTTTTTGTTGATGAAGATGTGCCCGGCGGTGCGTCGGCCTATATGTATCAGCAAGTGCTTGAAGTACAAGGTGGATATCGTTGGCTAGATGCAACAGCTCGAACCCTTAGTGCAAAAGCCCACCGCCCAGCTTATGCAAGTGATGGTGATTATTTCTCTAAGCCTAATACAGAAGAAATCATAGAAAAAGTGAAGGAGATGATGGCGGAGTAGCCTAATTAGTATTTCTGACTAAAGAATAGCCTTCTAATTTTTGTGTATATTCCAAGGATCCCAATCTAAACTTTATAGCCATTTTAGTTTTCTTTTCTAAAGCACGCTCTTGGTTACAAAAAAAACCAGTTTGCGTTGTGTAAAAGTTAGGCGCTACTTTTGTATCTGCACTTATTCTAAAATAATTATTTTTTAATCCAGTCGTATCCTTGAATGGATTAAAAGCATTAATACTTAGTATGCATGTAGACAGTAAGATATTTTTAATACTAGACATTTATTTTTTTATTGAATTCCTAATTACCCCATATTGTGAAACACTTTATTTACATCCTCGTCTTCTTCCAAGCGTTCAATTAATTTACTAATATCATCTGCTTGTTCATCCGTGACAGGAACTGTAGTAGTTGGGATCCATTCCAATTCAGCACTGATCGGGGTGATATTTTTAGCTTCTAATTCTTTTTGTAAATTTCCAAAATCAGTGAATGCGCAACGAAGTACAATAATAGCATTGCCATTGTCATCGTTACTTTCGCCTAATTCGTCTAAGCCATGGTCGATTAATTCTAATTCCAAATCGTCCATATTTAATCCCTCAGGGTTAAGGTTAAATACCCCCATTTTTTTGAACTGGAAACTAACACTTCCGCTATTGCCTAGGGTACCTTTTCCTTTATTAAAATGACTCTTCACATTGGCCACTGTTCTAACATGGTTATCGGTCGCTGTTTCTACTAATAAAGCCACGCCATGAGGTGCATAGCCCTCGTATAATATCTCCTCGTAATTACTTGTATCTTTTCCCATGGCACGCTTAATGGCGGCTTCTACACGATCCTTGGGCATGCCTACGCTACGGGCATTTTGATAACACCTTCTTAAAGCCGGGTTGTCATCTGGGTTAGGGCCACTGGCTTTTACCGCAATCACAATTTCCTTACCAATGCGGGTAAATTGTTTCGCCATTCGATCAAATCTTTTGAACATGGTGGCTTTTCGAACTTCAAATATTCTTCCCATAGTATAAGTATTAAGCACTGCAAAAGTAAGCAAAAAAAATAGTCCCGATTGCTCGGGACTACTTTTTTAAAACGGTATCGTTTTATTAATTCAATTTACTGTGTCTGCGACCGTATAGGAAGTAAACCACTAAGCCTAATGCCATCCATCCAAAGGCTACTTTTAAGGTTTGACCATCCAATGCAAAAATCATAGCCAAACAAATAATAGCACCTAAAATAGGCACTAATGGCACCAATGGTGTTTTGAATGGTCTTTCCATATCTGGTGATTTGCGTCTTAAGATCCATATACCTGCACTTACTAATACAAACGCAAATAAAGTTCCAAAGGAAGTTAGATCTCCCGCTACATTACCTGGAACAAAAGCGGCGAATCCACCTACAAAAACAAATAATATCCAGTTGGATTTATATGGCGTTCTGAATTTAGGATGTAAATCGGAAAATACTTTAGGTAATAATCCATCGTTGGCCATTGAATAAAACACACGGGATTGACCCATTAACATCACTAAAATAACAGATGAGAAACCTGCTAAAATAGCCACAGTTACTGCAGTTGCTAACCAGCCATATCCTGTCATGTAAGTTGAAATAGCATAAGCGACAGAAGCTTCGCGACCTTTTAATGGATCTACAAAATCTTTCCAATTTGCTACTCCTGTTAATACGTGACCAAATAAAATATACAAGATGGTGCAAACTACTAATGAACCTAAGATACCAATCGGCATATCTCTTTTTGGATTTTTTGCTTCCTGTGCTGCAGTTGAAACTGCATCAAAACCAATAAAA
Source organism: Bacteroidota bacterium (assembly GCA_026391435.1). Taxonomy (GTDB): domain Bacteria; phylum Bacteroidota; class Bacteroidia; order Chitinophagales; family Chitinophagaceae; genus Sediminibacterium. The sequence goes on along the minus strand of JAPLEJ010000048.1, from coordinate 22,204 downwards.
GCAAAAAACACAATCGCTGCTCCACCTAATACACCACCCCATCCATGTTTGAAGGCACCTGAATAATCCGCGATGACTTTTCCTGATGCGTCAATTAATGGAGGTTGATTGGCTGGAATTAAATAAGGCGTATGATTTTCGGGGCGAATAAATTGCCAACCTAAAATGATAAATAATATTACAATTGCAACTTTGATAAATACAATCACTGCATTTACGATAGCGGATTCTTGTGTGCCCTTAATTAATAACAAGGTCAACAATAACAAAATCACTAAAGCAGGTGCATTCATAATGCCATGGTGTAAAACGCCTGCGGCATCCGTTACACTTTCGAAAGGGGAATGGCTCCATTCATAAGGGATGCTTCCTCCCAGCAGCTTATTTAAATACTCACTCCATGCAATAGAAACGGTAGCAGCACCCAATGCATATTCCATAATTAATGCCCATCCTATAATCCAAGCGACTGTTTCACCCATCGTTACATAAGAATATGCATATGCACTACCTGAAATAGGGATCATTGCAGCAAATTCAGCGTAGCACAATCCAGCAAAGGCGCAGCCAATGGCAGCGACAATAAAGGAAAGGGTTACGGCTGGTCCAGCAGCCTGTCCAGCAGCGGCAGCTGTTCTTACAAATAAGCCTGCTCCAATGATGGCACCTACGCCTAAGGCGACTAAATTACCCGCACCTAAAGTGCGTTTTAATCCTTTTCCTCCATCATCCGCTTGGGCTAACATAGCAGACAAATCTTTCTTTCTAAATAAACTCATAATTAATTGGTTTGTGTGGTGTCAATTTATCTTGGAAAATAGTACTTTTTTCGCAAAATAGCCCTGCTTTTTATTAAAAAAACCGACCCTGGAGGGGGTATTTTTTTTACTACTTAAGTCTTATATTGCATATCTAAGCACCCTATGAAAAAATCAAATAAACTTACATTTTATATCGTCATTGCCATGATAGTGGGGGCGATATTAGGCTACATCGTACACGAAAATTCGGATACAGCATTTATTGAAAAATTTGCAAAAAACATTAAGTTATTAACCACCATTTTTTTAAGGTTGGTTCAAATGATTATAGCACCATTGGTATTCACCACTTTGGTAGTAGGAATTGCTAAGTTAGGCGATTTAAAAACAGTGGGTCGAGTAGGTGGGAAGGCTATGTTATGGTTTATTACCGCTTCATTAGTGAGCTTATTAATTGGATTGGTCTTAGTGAATGTTTTTAAGCCAGGTTTGGGTATCGATTTAAGCAATGCAGATGTAAGTGGCGCAAAGGATGTCATGGGTAAGTCACAAACATTTAGTTTATTGAATTTTGTAGAGCATGTTTTTCCAAAGAGCATGTTTGAAGCCATGGCCAATAATGAAATTTTACAAATTGTTATTTTTAGTATCTTTTTTGGTGTAGCCGCTGCCGCCATTGGCGAAAAAGCGAAAGGTTTTGTAAAAGCATTAGAAACGGTATCCCATATTATTTTGAAAATGGTGGGCTATGTTATGAATTTTGCACCCTTAGGTGTTTTTGCTGCTATTGCCGCAGTGATTGCGACAAAGGGGTTAGCCATTTTTATATTTTACGGAAAATATTTATTGTATTTCTTGTTAGGCATCGGCACTTTGTGGATTGTATTGTTAGGCGTTGGCTTTATTATTTTAGGAAAAAGAATTCCTTCTTTGTTAAAGCACATAACAACACCTTTAGTCATTGCATTTAGTACTACAAGTAGCGAAGCTGTTTTTCCAAAATTAACCGAGGAGTTAGAAAAATTTGGCTGCAAGGATAAAATTGTCTCCTTTATTTTGCCATTAGGTTACTCCTTCAATTTAGATGGCAGTATGATGTATATGACTTTTGCAAGTATTGCCATTGCGCAGGCTTATGGCATTCATATTGATATCGGAACCCAATTAACGATGTTGATTGTATTGATGTTAACAAGTAAAGGTATTGCAGGGGTGCCAAGGGCTTCCTTAGTAGTCGTGACGGCTACTTGTGCTATGTTTAATATACCGCCTGAGGGGATTGCTTTAATTTTGCCAATCGATCATTTTTGTGATATGTTCCGATCTGCCACCAATGTATTGGGGAATAGTTTAGCAACCACAGTGGTGAGTAAATGGGAAGGGGCTTTAGAAAATCCAACACAAGTTTAAAATATTTTTAATGATCACATTGCTTGAAGTTTTTCATTGGAGCCAATTGTTTCAACCTCAATTTTACATAGAGCATGGGGGTCTGTGGTTATTGTTATTTGTGGTGTTTGCTGAAACAGGATTGTTTTTTGGATTTTTTTTACCTGGAGATAGTTTGCTTTTTGTAGCCGGTATATATAGTGCCCCCTTAGCCTCGCAAATTTTTGTAAGTAATAATGAATGGCTTAATTTATCTATCCTCTTTGCTTTTATTTCTGCGGCTGGAATCATAGGTAATTATGTAGGCTATGCGATTGGAAAAAATGTGGGACCTTCAATGTATGATTGGAAGGATAATTTACTTTTTAAAAAGAAATATTTAGTACAAGCACAGGATTTTTATGAAAAACATGGTGGTCGCGCCATTGTGATTGCTCGATTTATTCCAATTGTTCGAACTTTTGCTCCCATTGTAGCGGGTATCGTTGGAATGGATAAAAAAAAGTTTGTATATTTTAATGTGATAGGTTGTTTGACTTGGGTAGCAAGTATGTTATGTGCGGGTCATTTTTTACAATCTTGGATTTTAAACCAATATCAATTTGATTTAAAAAATCATTTAGAAATTATTGTATTGGGTATTGTATTTTTTACAACTGCCCCTGTTATTTTTAAAGTGATCACCCATAAGCCTAAAAAATCTTAAATCTTCTTTTTCAATCATTATAATTGAATCATAAAGTATGAATACAAATAAACAAATTGGATTGTTGTCATTACCCGTTTTTGTAGCAGCATTGGGTTATTTTGTAGATGTTTACGATTTATTATTGTTTACCATTGTAAGACAACCCAGTGTTATGAGTATTGGCTCCACTGCGGCTACTATTATTATTGATAGCGCACACATCATCAACTGGCAAATGTCTGGTTTATTAATTGGGGGTATTTTATGGGGTGTGATTGGCGATAAAAAAGGCCGTTTAAAAGTATTATTTGGGTCCATCTTGTTGTATTCGGTTGCTAATATTTTAACCTCCTTTGTTCAAAATGTTGATCAATACGCTTATTGTCGTTTTTTGGGCGGCATTGGCTTGGCGGGCGAATTAGGGGCGGGCATTACACTTGTTTCCGAAATGCTTCCTAAAAATAAAAGAGGCATTGGAACATCCATGGTAGCTGGTATTGGATTGTTTGGGGCAGTGTTTGCTTATTTTACCTTTAAAGCCACCAACGATTGGCGCTTATGCTATCAAATTGGTGGCGTACTAGGATTTTTCCTTTTAGTGTTGCGTGTTAGAGTAGCGGAGTCCTTTATGTTTGAATCAGCTAAATTAGCCCATATCGCTAAGGGTAATTTTTTAATGTTTTTTAATAATAAAAAAAGATTTGTAAAATATATCACTGCAATTTTAATTGGACTTCCTACCTGGTTTGTGATTGGTGTTTTAATTAATTACAGCAATAAATTTGCAAGTACTTTATATGGCGTTAATTTAATTGATTCAGGCAGATCTATTATGTTGGCTTATATTGGTATCGCTTCGGGCGATTTATTAATAGGTTATGTGAGCCAGTATTTTAAAAGTCGTAAAAAAGCATTGATGCTATTTTATATTTTTAGCATCATTGGAATGATTTTGTTTTTTAGCCCCTTTAATAACAACGACAGTAGAATGTATCTTATTTGTGCATTTCTAGGATTTAGTACTGGTTATTGGGCCATCTTTAATCAAATGGCTGCCGAACAATTTGGTACTAATTTACGCGCAACTGCAGCCACCACAATTCCGAATATGGTTCGTGGTGCGTTACCCCTTATTAATTTTTTATTCCTTGATATTTTGCAAAAAAAATTAGGATGGGATATTGTACAAAGCGGCATTTTTACAGGTGCAACGGTGATGCTGATTACTTTAGTGGCTTATTTCTTTACAGAAGAAACTTATCATAAGGACTTGGATTATATGGAGCACGATAATCCGCTTCCATAGATATTACAATTATGCGTTTATTATTTATCCGTTTTTCTTCTATTGGCGACATCGTTTTTACGACTCCTGCCATACGTTGCGCCAAATTGCAAATACCCAACGCAGAGATTCATTTTTTAACCAAGGCTTCTATGAAAGATGTGACAGAAGCCAACCCTTATATTGATCAGTTTTATTATTTTGATAATAATTTATCATTACTCATTGATCAACTTAAAGGGCTCCAATTTGATTATATTATTGACTTACATAAGAACTTGCGAACTTTTAAAATAAAAAAAGCATTAGGCGTGCCTGCATTGACTTATGAAAAATTAAGTATTCGAAAATTGCTGCTCACTAAACTGCATTTTAATTTTATGCCATCCAGGCATATTGCAGATAGATGTTTGGACACCTTAAAAACCCTAGGGGTTGTGAATGACGGGAAAGGCTTGGATCATTTTGTGCCTGTTTCAGTGTCTTTATCGGCAAAGGAGATACCCACTGCGCATCAGGCAGGGTATGTTGCATTTGTAATAGGCGCTTCTTATGCTACTAAAAAATTGCCATTGGAACAATTGCGAAAGTTATGTCAGCTTATTGAATATCCTATTGTATTAATAGGAGGGAAGGAGGATGCTGCCATGGGAGAACAAGTGGCTTCGGCGAATCCCACTAAAATATACAATGCTTGTGGTAAATTTAATTTACACGAATCTGCATTATTGGTGAAACAGTCAAAGACTGTAGTATCACATGACACTGGATTTTTATACATCGCTTGTGCTTATCATAAAAAAACAGTCGCCATTTGGGGAGCTACTTCCCCTGCTTTGCAAGTGGAACCATACTATCCAAAAGAACTATTATTACAGGATATGTATATGAATGCGATAGTGCCTCATTTATCATGTCAACCTTGTTCTAATTACGGAACCCAAAAATGTCCGCAAGGTCATTTTTCTTGCATGCGTCAGCAAAACTTAAATGTGATTGCGAGTAAAGTGAATTCTTATTATACTTCTCCAACTTAAAACCAAAAAGCCCCGCTATCGCGAGGCTTTTATATAAAATAATTCGGTGTTTATTTTAAGGTGCTATAAAGTTTTTAAAACATCGTTCATGTTTCTAACTGCATCTGCACTTTTGTTGAAAGCAGCTTGTTCGTCTGCAGACAATTTCATCTCAACAATTTTCTCCCAACCATTTTTACCTATCACTACTGGCACGCCTAAGCAAATATCAGATTGGCCATATTCGCCGTTTAAGCTTACGCAGCAAGTGAATAATTTTTTCTCATCTCTTACAATACTTTCTACTAATGCTGCTCCTGCAGCACCTGGTGCATACCAAGCCGAAGTGCCTAATAATTTTGTTAATGTAGCACCGCCTACCATGGTGTCATTGATTACTTTTTCTTGTTGTTCTGCATTTAAAAAATTAGTTACTGGAATACTATTCCAAGTAGCATGTTTAATTAAAGGAATCATGGTCGTATCACCATGTCCACCCACTACGATGGCATTTAAATCAGATGGGCTGCAATCTAAATGGGTGCTTAATTGATATTTAAAACGGGCGCTATCTAATGTACCGCCCATTCCAATTATTCTATTTTTAGGAAGTCCAGTTGATTGCAATGTTAAATAAGTCATGGTATCCATTGGATTACTAATCACAATGATGATGGCATTTGGCGAGAATTTTAAAATATTTTCACAAACACCTTTTACGATGCCAGCATTCGTGCCAATTAATTCTTCACGAGTCATCCCTGGTTTGCGAGGTAAACCTGAAGTAATAACCACCACATCAGAGTTGGCTGTTTTTGAATAATCATTCGTTGATCCAGAAATGCGTGTATCAAAACCTAATAAGGCTGCAGTTTGCATCATATCCTGCGCTTTACCTTCTGCAAAACCTTCTTTAATATCTAATAAAACCAATTCAGTGGCTAATTCTTTTCGGGCAATATTATCAGCACATGTTGCACCTACGGCTCCAGCACCCACGACAGTAATTTTCATATAAATTTATTTAAAATAAGTGGTTAATATTTTTACGCAGCAAAGTTAGCTATTTGCTTTCTATTATCTTTATTAAGTCGAAAATATCTGCTCCTTTTTCATATACTTTGACTAATTGTTTATCCTTGTAGATTGCAACAAATGGAGTCATTTTAGGGTGAAAAAAGGAAGGAATCATATAGCTTGGGTCGCGACCTACAATTACATTGGGGCGGTTTGTCAATTTGAATTTTTCGGCAAATGCTTTAATGGAAATCATATCCCTGTAACTATCCCAAATAAACAAGACATTGTTAAACTTATCAAAGTACTTATTAATGGTAGCAGCTTCCGTTTCGCAATGAGAGCAATCAGGGCTAAAAAAAATGATACAGGTATACTTATACTTAGGCAACATTTTATTACTAATCTCTCTTCCGTCGATAGAGTTGATAACGAATGCAGGTAAATTTTTATCCTTTAAATAAGGTGCTGTGGGATCTGCTGGTGTTTCTTGCGTTTGAGCAGATAGCTGTACCATCAAAAAAATAGCGATTAAGCTAGTGACAAGTTGCTTCATAAAAAAAGAGATTTATTATTTATGGGTCATCCTCATTGCTTTTGCGTCTTTCAAAAATTCAGAGGCAAAGATAAAGTTATTTAATAATTTATTTTGGCTAAATATGATTTCATCATTGGTGCCTTCCCATTCGCGTTTCCCTTGGTGTAAATAAATAATATGTTGTCCAATTTCCATAACACTATTCATATCGTGGGTTACGACAATGGTAGTAATATTAAATTCGGCTGTAATATCATGGATGAGTTTGTCAATGACCATGGAAGTTTGAGGATCTAATCCGGAGTTGGGCTCGTCGCAAAACAAATATTTTGGTTTCATGATAATAGCCCTTGCCAAAGCAACTCTTTTTTTCATTCCTCCACTAATTTCGGCGGGATATTTGTCATTGACGCCTTCCAAATTAACCCTAGCTAAAGTTTCTGCTACTTTTTCATTTTTCTCATCCAAACTTAATTGTGTAAACATGTCTAATGGGAAGCGTACATTTTCCTGAACTGTTTTAGAATCAAATAAGGCATTGCCTTGAAAAAGCATTCCAATATTATTACGTAAATCCTTCCTTTCCTCCTTTGACATAGTATGAAATCCTTGACCATCAAAATATATTTCCCCTTTATCTGCATGCATCAAATCAACAATACATTTAATCAAAACTGTTTTGCCGCTTCCGCTAGTTCCTATGATTAGATTACATTGGCCTGGTTTAAATTGAGCACTTATATCATCAATGATGACTTTGCCTTCAAAAGATTTTGATATATTTTTTACTTCAATCATGCTTATTTTTTAAGCGGTATTTGTAAAGTAAGTAAATCTTCGAATGTATCTGGTCTGCTGATGAGAATAGGAGTATCGTTTTCAAATAACACTTGTGCGGGTTTGAAACGAGCATTGTAATTGCTAGACATTTCATATCCATAGGCGCCCGCATTATAAAAAACTAAAAAATCACCTTCTTCAATGGTTGGAATAGGACGATCCCAAGCAAAAGTATCGGTCTCGCAAATATTACCCACGACCGCATAATTTTTTGTTGCATTATCAGGCTGACTGATATTATCAATATAGTGATAAGCGTCATAAAACATAGGTCTGATCAAATGATTCAATCCTGTATTCACTCCTGCAAATAGGTGTTCTCCATTTGACTTAAGTACATTTACTTGTGTAATAAAATAACCCGCTTCACTTACTAAATATTTTCCTGGCTCAAACCATGCTGTTAATGGACGGCCCCATTTCTCAGATAATTTTTTCATTATCTTATTTACTTCAATGCCAAGTAGTGCAATATCAGTTCCTTTTTCATTGGGCGAATAAGGTACTTTAAAGCCGCCTCCAAAATCCAAAACCTGCACTGTTGGAAAATCAGCCAACATTTCATCAAATACTTCGGCAGATTGTAAAAAGACACCAACTTCTTTTATCTCACTTCCCGTATGAATGTGTAAGGTGGAAATATTGATTTCGTATTTTTCTTGTACGGCTTTTAATTCTTTTAATTGCGTTACTGGAATTCCAAATTTGCTTTTATCGTGACCTGTTGAAATTTTTAAATTTCCTCCAGCCATAATATTAGGTCGAATGCGAACCCCTACTTTACATTGCGCACCGTATTTTTTACCAAATTTTTCTAAATTGGATAAACTATCAATATTTACATTTACGCCCAAGTCAACTGCTTCAGAAATTTCATCAAAAGAAACACTGTTACTTGTGTATAAAATATTTTTGGGTTCAAAGCCAACATGAATTGCCAACTTAACTTCATTGATCGAACTGCAGTCAATTGGACAGCCTGCATTTTTTACAACTTGTAAAACATGAATATTGGTTAATGCTTTACAGGCATAAAAAAATCGAGTATTACTCATGTCAAAATGAGCTACTAAATTTTGATATTGCGCTACAATTTTTTCAGCATGATATACATACAGCGGTGTGCCAAAAGTTTGGGCCGCTTGTTTTAACTGTGTATATGATAAACTTGACTTCATGCCACGAAGATACAATTAGAACTCAAGTTTTAACACTAAATCAATAGGGATAATTATAGAAAATGGATAGGAGAGATGCTAAGATTGAGGTTGCTCAGGAGCGCTATCGTCAGCGTCATCAGCATCAATGGCGTCTTGGTTGTCATCTCCTGTTTCTTCTTCAGTATTAGGGGTTTCTGCTTCTGTTTGCTCAAAAACACTCGTATCTGTGAAGTCCTCAGGTTTTACAACAGTCGCTTCTACCAATTGATCGGCCAATACTTCTCGTATTTTAGGTAAATCATCGGTTGAATTAATTCCAAAATAATCCATGAAATTCTTTGAAGTAGAATACACTAATGGCTTACCTGGCATGGTTTCGTTGCGGCCACTGATATTAATTAATTCTTTTTCTAATAATTTTTGGATAGAGTAATCGCTATTGACTCCACGAATGGCTTCCACTTCCCCTTTAGTAATAGGTTGTTTGTAAGCGATGATGGCCAATGACTCGAGGGCTGCGTTGGAAAGTCGTTTTAAAAACTTATCGCCATTTAATTGTGCAATGGTTTTATGGTAGTCAGGCTTTGTTAAAAATTGCCAACCGCCGCCACTTTGTTTTAATTCAAAGGGATAAAATTCGGTAGCATATTTTTCTTGAATTCCTTCCAAAGCAGATTCCACTTGGCTTAGTGTGATGCGTTCTTCTAAAAATCCGAATGCATTATTTATAAGTTCTGTAATGTCATTTGCATTAAGTGCTTTTTCACTTGCAAAAACTAAGGCTTCAATATGCGGAATGATTTGGCTTATTTCCATAATAGGGTTGGTGTCTTATCCGTTTAATGCTGCCGCGCCACTCACGATCTCTGTTAATTCAGTGGTGATGGCTGCTTGACGAGCACGGTTGTATGATAATTTCAATGATTTCAATAATTCGTTTGCATTTTCACTTGCCTTATCCATGGCTGTCATTCTAGCACCATGCTCACTTGCATTGGCATCTAAAACTGCTTTAAATAGTTGGGTGTTTAATATTTTTGGCATCAACTCGGCTACTAAAACTTCTTTTTGTGGTTCAAAAATAAAATCAGTTTTTTTCTGATTCAATTTCTTTGCCATTTTAGGAACTGGTAAAAATGCTTCAGCTGTGAATACTTGTGTACCTGCATTTTTGAACTCGCTATAAATTATTTCGATCGCATCAAATTCCTTATTTGAAAATGCATTCATGGCAGCTTGTGCTGCTAATTGAACATTTGCAAAACTCAGGTTTAAGAAAATATCTTTGAAATTAGCATTGGTATTAAATCCTGCTTTACTTAAACTTTCAAATCCTTTTTTACCAATATTCCAGATGGTTACTTTTTGTGTAGGATACTTTTCGAGTAGGGTTGTTTTAGCCAATTTTACTAAGTTGGCATTGTATCCACCACATAATCCTCTGTCGGAAGTAATGACAATTAAAAGCACATTATTAACAGGGCGTGTTTCAGCCAAAGCTAAATTCATATCTCCCTCCAAACTACCTAAAATATTACCTAACATTTCTTGAAGCTTACGGGTGTAGGGACGCATTTGTGTAATTGCATCTTGTGCTCTACGTAATTTGGCAGCACTCACCATTTTCATGGCTTTTGTAAGCTGCTGGGTAGATTGCGTACTTTTAATCCTATTTCTTACTTCGTTTAATTGACCTGCCATAGTTGTAAAATTTCCTATTTTTCCTAATGAAACCCTGTTAAAATACAGGGGCGCGTAAGGCGAGCAAAGGTATCATTTTTTCGTTCATTTTTCACTTTTAAGCCCATTCAAGTTAATTTTTATATTCCCAGCCCTATAAAATGGTCAAACTGCCTTCAAATGCTTACCTTTGACACCCCTTTCAAAGTGGCCAATATGTCATTGGCATACTGATTGCTAATAAGGGATTATATATAATTTATCGAAGGACTATGTTGCAATTTATAAGTAAAATATTTGGTGGCTCAAAAAGTGAGAAAGATGTGAAAAAAATTGCACATTTAGTACCCATCATCAACGGGCATTTTGAGTCTTATAAAAATCTTTCTAACGACGCGTTAAGGGAAAAAACCCCTGAATTGAAGACCCGTATTAAGGCACATTTATCTGCCATTGACGAAACCATTCAAGCGGAACAAGCTAAGGCGGAAGCGCTTCCAATGAGTGAGTTTATGGGACGCGACGCTATCTATCAAAATATTGATCTTTTAAAAAAGGATCGAGATAAGGACCTTGAAGCTATTTTATTGGAAATTTTACCTGAGGCATATGCCGTGGTAAAGGAAGTAGCTCGTCGATTTACTGAAAATGAAGAATTAGTAGCCACTGCTTCCGAATTGGATCGTCAATTATCGGTAAAAAAGGAATACATCGCTATAAAAGGGGCTGACTCAGTTTTTCAAACAACTTGGAAAGCGGCAGGAATGCCAGTGACTTGGAATATGGTTCATTATGATGTGCAGTTGATTGGAGGTATCGTCTTACATGAAGGTAAAATTGCCGAAATGTCTACTGGAGAAGGAAAAACTTTGGTTTCAACTTTACCAGCTTATCTAAATGCTTTATCAGGCGAAGGGGTACATATCGTAACCGTGAATGATTATTTAGCAAAAAGAGATAGTGAATGGAATGGTACTTTATTTGAGTGGTTAGGACTTACGGTAGATTGTATTGACAAGCACCAGCCGAACTCTGAGGAGCGCCGTAATGCGTATCGTGCAGACATTACTTATGGTACCAACAATGAATTTGGTTTTGATTATTTAAGGGATAATATGGTGCATACACCAGAAGAAATGGTACAAAGAAAGCATCATTTTGCGATGGTGGATGAAGTCGATTCTGTATTAATAGATGATGCACGAACGCCATTAATTATTTCTGGTCCAATTAGTCATCCAACTGGGGAGCAACAATTTTTTGAATTAAAACCGCGTATCGAAAAATTAGTTGAAATTCAAAAAAAGGTAGTCAATCAATTTTTAATTGAAGCCAAGAAAAAAATAGCAGAAGGGAATGATGATCCAAAGGATGGCGGATTAGCATTATACCGAGCCTTTAGGGGGATGCCTAAAAACAGTGCCATCATTAAATATTTAAGTGAGCCTGGTATTCGTGTCAAATTGCAAAAAGCAGAAAATTATTATTTAGCCGATCAACAAAGGGAAATGCCTATTGTTGATACGGAGCTTTACTTCCATATTGATGAAAAAAACAATTCTGTTGAATTAACTGAAAAGGGGTTGCAATTAATTACTAAATCTGGCGAGGATCCTAATTTCTTTTTATTGCCTGACATCAGCATTGAATTAAATGCGATTGATCAAAATAAAAATATTGTTCCCGAGGTAAAATTGCAACAAAAGGAAGTTATTATAAATGATTACAGTATTAAGTCGGATCGAATTCATACCGTAAATCAATTGTTGAAAGCGTATACTTTATTTGATAACGATGTAGAATATGTGGTGATTGAAGGGCAGGTTAAAATTGTAGATGAGCAAACGGGTCGTATCATGGAAGGGCGTCGTTATTCGGACGGATTACATCAAGCGATTGAAGCAAAAGAAAATGTAAAAATTGAAGCAGCAAGTCAAACTTATGCTACCATTACTTTGCAAAACTTTTTCAGGATGTACCATAAGTTAGCAGGTATGACGGGAACTGCCGAAACAGAAGCATCAGAGTTTTGGAGTATTTATAAATTAGATGTGGTTTCTATTCCAACTAATATACCAGCCATTCGTTTGGATGATCAGGATTTAGTATACAAAACAAAGCGTGAAAAATTTGGAGCAGTAATTGATGCGATTGTGGAATTAAGAGAAAAAGGGCGTCCTGTTTTGTGTGGTACCACATCGGTGGAGGTGAGTGAATTATTAAGTAGAATGTTGCGTCAAAAAAATATTCCGCATAATGTATTGAATGCAAAGCAGCATGCGCGTGAGGCACAGGTAGTAGCCGAAGCAGGTTTAACAGGAGCCGTTACTATTGCAACGAATATGGCAGGTCGTGGTACAGATATTAAATTAAGTCCCGAAGTAAAATTAGCAGGTGGATTGGCCATATTGGGTACCGAACGCCACGAGTCTCGTCGTGTAGACAGGCAGTTACGTGGTCGTGCTGGTCGTCAAGGGGATCCAGGATCATCTTTATTCTTTGTTTCATTGGAAGATGATTTGATGCGCATGTTTGGAAGTGAAAGAATTGCAAAAATTATGGACTTCGCTGGTTACAAGGAAGGCGAAGTGATTCAGCATAGTATGATTACAAAATCAATTGAGCGTGCACAGAAAAAAGTAGAGGAAAATAACTTTGGAATTAGAAAGCGATTATTGGAGTATGATGATGTGATGAACAAACAAAGATCTGTTATTTATAAAAAAAGAAGCCATGCTTTGTTTGGAGAAAGATTAGCATTGGATTTAGATAACGCATTTTATCAAGTGGTGGAAGGCCTTGTGATCAATCATAAAACAATGAATGATTATGATGCTTTTAAAGTAGGCTTAATTGTACAGTTTGGATTAGATAGTAAAATTTCATTAGAACAATTTACGTCTACTCCTGAAAATAATTTAATTGAATTAGTCTATCAGGAAACTATTGCGCATTATGAATACAGGAAAAAGGAAATGATGCAACACAGTATTCCAGTATTTAAAAATATTCGTTTACAACAAGGCAATCATATTGAAAATGTAATTGTTCCAGTGAGTGATGGAAAAACTGCATTTAATGTATTGGTGAATTTGGATAAAAATATTTCAACAAGTGGTTCAGCATTAGCTGCTCAATCTGAAAGGTCCATTGCATTAAGTTTAGTAGATGATGCATGGAAGGAGCATTTGCGTGCGATGGATGACTTAAAACAATCCGTACAAACAGCTACCTACGAACAAAAGGATCCTTTGGTTATTTATAAAATGGAAGCATTTGAAATGTTTAGACGAATGGATTTAGAGATTAATCATAAGTTGGTACAATTTTTATGTCATTCGCATATTCCAATGGAAACTAGTGCGGTGAAGGAAGGGCGTCAACAAAAAACGGATTTAAGTAAATTAAGTGCTAATAGATCAGAGGAAGTGGATGGTGAAAAAGCATACCATGATCCAAGTGAGCAAAAGCAAAGCCCAGTTCAAGTAGGACCTAAGATTGGTCGCAATGATCCTTGTCCATGTGGAAGCGGAAAAAAATACAAAGCATGTCATGGAAAAGATGCCGCTTAGTAAATATATTGATCATACTATTTTAAAGCCAACTTGCTTAGTATCAGATATTCAAAAACTGTGTACTGAGGCAGTGCAATATCATTTTGCTGCAGTTTGTGTGCCTCCTAATTTTGTAAAATTAGCAAAGCAATTAACGCAGGATACTGATGTGAAAGTGGCTACTGTGATTGGATTCCCATTTGGATATAGCGCTACGGAGGCAAAAATTGCTGAAATTATTTTGGCAATGGTGGATGGCGCCGATGAGTTAGATGTGGTTGCGAATATTTCAGCGATCAAAAATGGAGATTGGACTGCGATTGCCGACGAGATTAATCATATTTTACCCATCATAAGATCCAAGGGAAAAGTAATCAAAATCATTATTGAGTCTGGTGTTTTAACGAATGAAGAAATTATCGCTTGTTGTGATATTTATGGAATAGCGGGAATCGACTATTTAAAAACTTCTACGGGCTATGCCGAAAAAGGGGCTAGCGTAGAAGCGGTAAAGTTATTTAGGAAGCATTTACCTGAATCCATACAAATAAAAGCATCAGGGGGCATACGCGACTATGAGACAGCCCAGCAGATGATTGCGGCGGGTGCGACACGCATTGGATGCAGCGCTGGAGTGGCAATTGTGACAGGTGCTCAAACAGACCATATAAAAAGTAACTATTAATTGCTAACTTTAAATTGCGTAATAAAAATTGCGCGCCTTTAAATATTTTTCGAATCATGTTACTAGAAAAAATAAAAACATTAGCAGGGCAAAATCAATCTGAAAATGTGGCAACGCGCAGGCATTTGCATGCACATCCTGAATTAAGTTATCAAGAATTTGAAACTAGTAAATTTATTCAAGCGCAGCTTAGTTCAATAGGTATCCCATTTACTGTCATAGCTACAACAGGTGTGTTGGGAATCATTGAAGGAAAAAATCCAACAAAACGAGTTGTTGCATTAAGAGCAGATATGGATGCACTTCCTATTATTGAGGAAAATAAAGTTGATTATATTTCAACCAACGAAGGGGTAATGCATGCATGTGGGCATGATGTACACACCACTATATTATTAGGTGCTGCAAAAATTTTATGGACTTTGCGTGATGAATTTGAGGGCACTATAAAATTATTATTTCAACCAGGCGAAGAAAAAAATCCAGGGGGTGCAAGCTATATGATTCGTGACGGAGCATTAAAAAATCCAGTACCACAAGGTATTGTAGCCTTACACGTTCATCCAGGATTACCATTAGGAAAATTAAGTTTTAGAAAAGGGCGTGTCATGGCAAGTGCAGATGAGTTATATATTTCTATCAAGGGTCCAGGCGGACATGCCGCAACCCCACATCAAACAGTGGATACCATTTTAGTTGCTTCGCAATTAATTACAAGTTTACAAACTATTATTTCTCGCAATCGAAATCCACAACAACCTTCAGTTTTATCTATCTGTTCTATACATGGAGGAAATACTACGAATGTGATTCCAAGTGAAGTAAAATTGATGGGTACTTTTAGAGCCATGGACGAAACATGGCGCTTTGAAGCACATGCATTAATGATGCAACAAGCAAAAGGGTTGGCATTAGCCACTGGTGCTGAAATTGATTTTAGAGTTGATGTGGGTTATCCAACTGTTGATAATGAACCATTGATTACAGAAGCAGCATGGAAATTAGCGGACCAATATATGGGTGCCGACAATGTGGAGGAAACTGAAAAACGCATGGGTGCCGAAGATTTTGGATATTACTCACAAATCATTCCAGGATGCTTTTTTAGGTTAGGAGTAAGAAATGAAGCAAAGGGGATCATTCATAATGTACATACTCCTCATTTTAATATTGATGAATCAGCCATAGAGCAAGGGGTGGGTATGATGTGTTGGTTGGGGGTGCGATTATTTACATAAATGGTTGTATTTCAGCTAAATACATCTCAAAAAACTCATTTTGGATATATTCAGTAGCTTTGTAAAAATCGAAAACTAACATTCGTTCTAAATTTATTACATGTCAAAAAAAGATAATTTACGAAGGGAACAAGCTTTAGAATACCACGCTTCAGGACGACCAGGTAAAATTGAAGTGGTGCCTACCAAGGAAGCCAAAACGCAAAAGGATTTATCCTTGGCATATAGTCCTGGTGTGGCCATTCCTTGTACTGAGATACAAAATAATCCAAGTGATGTTTATAAATATACAGCGAAAGGAAATTTAGTAGGGGTGATTACAAATGGTACAGCTGTTTTAGGATTAGGTAATATTGGACCATTAGCAAGTAAGCCTGTTATGGAAGGGAAGGCGGTATTGTTTAAAATTTTTGCAGATATTGATGTTTTTGATATTGAAATAAACGAAACGGATCCAGATAAGTTTATTGAAATTGTAAAATCATTAGAGCCCACTTTTGGTGGAATTAATTTAGAAGACATCAAGGCTCCCGAATGTTTTTACATTGAACAACAACTAAGGGAAAAGATGAATATCCCTGTGATGCATGATGATCAACATGGTACGGCAATTATTAGTAGTGCTGCTTTACTTAATGCATTAGAATTACAAAAAAAGAAAATCGACAAAGCTAAGTTTGTCGTGAATGGTGCTGGTGCTGCTGCAATGGCTTGTATCAAATTATATGTTGCATTAGGTGCGAGGCATGAAAACTTTATTTTGTTTGACAAGGATGGTGTTTTGCATGAAGGTCGAACCGATTTAGGAACCGATCGTCAACCCTTTGCAATTAAGACTAGTAATATTACGTTATCGCAAGCAATGAAAACAGCAGATGTGTTTTTAGGTTTAAGTGTGGGTAATGTGGTAACGCCAGACATGGTATTATCTATGCCAAAAAATCCAATCGTATTTGCATTAGCCAATCCAGACCCTGAAATTGATTATGAATCAGCAACAGCGGTAAGAAAGGATATTATCATGGCAACAGGAAGATCAGATTATCCTAATCAAGTGAACAATGTATTAGGCTTCCCTTATATTTTTAGAGGTGCTTTAGATGTGCGTGCAAAATCGATCAATGAAGCAATGAAACTAGCAGCAGTAAAAGCTTTGGCAGAATTAGCAAGATCGGCAGTACCTGATTTAGTGAACATGGCGTACAGCCAACAAAACTTAGGTTTTGGAGCAGAGTATATTATTCCAAAACCATTAGATCCAAGGTTGTTAAGCACATTAGCGCCAGCGGTTGCAAAGGCAGCAGTTGAATCGGGTGTGGCACAACAAATTATTACGAATTGGGACGAATACGAATTACAATTAAATAAGCGATTGGGATTAGATAATCAATTGATGCGCTTAATTAGTAATAAAGCACGTCGTGATCCTAAACGATTGGTATTCTCAGATGCGGAAAATATAAAAATATTAAAAGCGGCAAGTATTATTTATGATGATGGCATTGCTTATCCAATTTTACTAGGTAATGAAAATAGGATAAAAAATATTGCAGCAGCCAATAATATTGACATCACCGATTTACCAATCATTGATATTCGTAGTGATGAAATGGAAGCGAAGCGTGAATTTTTCGGATCTATCTTATTTCAAAAAAGACAACGAAAGGGTATTAATAAATATGAGAGCTTAAAATTAATGCGCACTCAAAATTATTTTGGAGCGATGATGGTGGAGACAGGAGAGGCTGATGCGATGTTGTCAGGATTGACACGAAATTATGCAGACGGTATTAGACCAGCTGTGCAAATTATAGGCACAGAAGAAGGCGTGAAAAAGATAGCTGGAATGTATTTGTTGTTAACAAAAAAAGGCCCGTTATTTTTAGCTGATACTACTGTCAATATTAAACCAACCGCTGAGGAAATTGCAGATATTACTTTAATGGTTGCGAAGGAAGTGCGTAATTTTAATATTGAGCCTCGCATTGCGATGTTAAGTTATTCTAACTTTGGAAGTAGCGATACGCCCGAAGCTAAAATGATGGCTGAGGCAACAAGGATAGTGAAGCAACGCAATCCATCACTTATTGTGGACGGAGAGATGCAAGGGATGTTGGCATTTAATAAGGAAATTTTAAAGGATAACTATCCATTTAGCGATTTAGTAGATGTGGACGTGAACGTGCTCATCTTCCCTAATTTAACAGCGGGTAATGTGGCATATCATTTACTAAAAGAAATTGGAGGTGTAGATATCATTGGTCCTATCTTGTTAGGATTAAAAAAACCAGTGAATGTTTTACAGCTAGGATCTGGGGTTAGAAATATCATCAATATGGCGACTGTAGCAGTAGTGGATGCGCAGTTAAAATCGCGCGTAGATACTGATATCGAAGTACAAAGATCAAGTTGGTGGAAACGATTAAAAAAACGAAAAAAGTAACATGAATTATTTTTCACATTTAGGCAAATATCTATTGATGTTAAAAGGGATGTTTACTGCCACCGAAAATAAGGTCATGTTTTGGAAGGAGTATATTAAACAATGCGTGGATATTGGAATTGGCTCCTTGCCCATTGTAGTCATCATTTCTTTTTTCTTAGGCGCTGTAATGACAGTTCAAACTGCAGCACAGTTGGTAAGTCCCTTGGTGCCCTTAAGCACTATTGGTATTATTGTTCGTGATGGAATGCTATTAGAATTTGCTCCTACTTTTTTAAGTATTGTGTTGGCAGGAGTAGTAGGCAGTAAGATTGCGAGTGAATTAGGAAATATGCGCATATCTGAGCAAATAGACGCATTAGAGATCATGGGTATCAACACAAAAAGTTATTTAATCTTGCCAAAAATTTTAGGTGCTTTCACAATGGTACCTATGTTGGTTGGAATATCTGCAGTAATTGCTATATGGGGTGGTTATATTGTGGGGAATTGGACAGGCGCCGTTCCTGCCGAAGTATTTTTAGCAGGCATTCGAAAAGGAGTGCATACCCATTATATGGTTATTGCACTTTATAAATCGTTTATTTTCTCATTTATTATAAGTACAGTTCCTTGTTATTTTGGATTTAATGTAAAAGGAGGCGCTTTGGAAATTGGTAAAGCGGGTACGCAATCGGTCGTAGTAAGTTGTATTTTAATTTTAATTGCCGATTATATAGTGGCAGCCATTGCTTTATAGTTTAACTTAGTAGTATAAATTATAGCAATGAAAATAAGTTTTCACGGAGCAGCACGCACTGTTACAGGGTCTAAGCATTTGGTGCAATTAAAAAATGGAGAAAATTTTTTGTTGGATTGTGGTTTGTTTCAAGGAATGGGAAGAGATACCGATTCATTGAATGCAAAATTTGGTTTTGATGCAACCAAAGTTAATTTTGTTATTTTATCACATGCTCATATTGATCACAGTGGCTTGCTTCCAAAATTAGTGAAGGAAGGATTTAGGGGAAATATTTATTGCACCCCAGGAACTAAAGCACTTACTGAAATTTTATTAGAGGATTCTGCCATGATACAACGTGATGATGCTAAGTATGGTAATAAACGTTTGGCAAAAAAAGGATTACCGCCCATTGAGCCTTTGTATGATATGGATGATGTGAATTTAACCTTGCCGCTTATTAAGGCAATTGATTACAATACACCCACTAAAATTTCAGATGCCGTTGAGGTTTTATTTACAGATGCGGGTCATATTATAGGAAGTGCAGCAGTGTGTTTACGTATCAAGGAAGGCGACGAGATTGAAACATTAACCTTTAGTGGCGATATAGGAAGATATAGAGATATGATACTTCGTTCACCCGCTACTTTCCCTCATGCAGATTACATAATTATTGAAAGTACCTATGGTGATAAATTACATGACTTAATTCATACCACCCCCGATGATTCACTAAAATGGATTCAGTCCACTTGTGTAGAACAAAAAGGAAATTTAATCATACCTGCTTTTAGTGTAGGGCGTACCCAGGAAATTTTATTTGAATTAAACCAATTGTCATTAGAAAAAAGATTGCCTCATATTCCAGTATATGTAGACAGCCCTTTAAGTATCGAAGCCACCGATGTGTTGAAAAAATTTCCTAAATATTTTAATAAAAAAATTCAAAAAATATTAGAAGTCGACGATGATCCATTTGATTTTGAAGGATTGCGTTATATCAAAACTGTAGAAGAGAGTAAAGCGCTGAACGAAGACTTACATCCTAAAGTGATTATATCTGCATCCGGAATGGCTGACGCAGGTAGGGTAAAGCATCATATCAAAAACAATATAAGTAATGCTAAAAACACTATCTTATTGGTGGGTTATTGTGAGCCACATTCATTAGGAGGTCGATTAATGAAGGGGGAAAAGCAAGTTAAAATTTATAGTGAATTTTATGACGTCATTGCTAAAGTAGGATCTATTCGTAGTATGAGTGCACACGGAGATTACGAGGATCTAATGCAATTTTTAGCATGCCAAACACCCGATTTAGTGAAGCAGGTTTTTGTAGTACACGGAGAAGCCGAAGTGCAGGATCATTTTGCTGAAAGACTGCGCAAAAAAGGATTTAAGGAAGTGCATGCGCCCGAGATGCATGAGACTTTTGATTTGAAGTAGATTAAAATAAGCTTTGCGGCGTGAAAATTTTGTAATCTACTTTTTCACAAGGAGTATTTGTTTGCTGAAAGTTTTTAGCAACAGTGTAAGCACTCATTTTATTTTCGTCAAATGAATGAGTGGCTATTTCTAAAATTTGTTTTTCATCTAAATTTTCATTGACCCAACATTTGGCTAATTCATCATTTAAAATTGTGGGCATTCTCTTTTTTACATTATGAATTTTACTCATTAAGCCATTGGCTTCGGTGGTGATGATGCCAAAACTATTTTTTAATTCCCCTGTTTGATGGTTGGTCCAGGTATTCCAAACACCTGCGATATAAAATAGAGGTGTCTCCTTTACTGAAATACAATGCGGATATTTTTCTTTATTTACTTCCTGCCATTCAAAAAAATGAGAGGCTAAAACCAAGCATCTATTAGTATGAACCGAGAATGCGGCTACTTTATTAGTGAGTACTGTTTCCCCTTTTATATTAAGGGTGGTGTATTTTTTTCTTGATTCTGTTAATTCTTTTTCATTCCTAGCCCAATTAGGAATCAATTCCCAATGCATAAGTCCCGGTCTTAAAAATGATGAAGATTCCTTGTAAATGACTGGCCAGTTTTGGTATGCAAAACCCGATTGGACAGGGATATCAATGGCATCTAAATCCAATACAGTGCTTCCTATTTTAATAGTTTCTTTTTTAGGAATTTTTACACCAATCACATAGCACATAAAACAAATTTTAACAAAGGTAAATCATGTAGTGTAATTTTTTGGGAGGCTTTTTAGCCACAAAAGGAGCCAGTTTGGAGGAATTAGATAAAATTAGTTGTCAAGTATTCCTTGACAACTGAAACAAATTGGTAATGATTTCTTAATTCGCCGAATATCTTTTAATAAGCTTTAGGTCAGATCCTTTTAGCAATAGTTCTTCTTCAATGTCAAAATCGTTTTGAAGGCCCAACCAGAAATTGGGGCTATTGCCAAAGTATTTAGAAAGTCTCAAGGCAGTATCGGCAGTAACACTTCTATTGCCTCTTAAAATTTCAGAAATTCTAGTTTGTGGAATAAGGGTCGCTTTACAAAGCTTATAAGCAGTAATATTTAAAGGGACTAGAAACTCTTCCTTTAGTACATCACCTGGATGAATATTTTTTATTTTTTTCATAGTGTTATTTAATGGTAGTCAATAATTTCGACTTCTTCGGCATTTTCATTACTCCAGATAAAGATTATTCTCCATCTATTATTTATTCTTATTGAGTAATATCCTGACAAATAACCTTTCAATTTCTCTAAGTGATTAGATGGTGGTATTGATAAGTCTACTAAATTCTCTGATCTATGTAGCATTCTCAATTTTCTTCTTGCAATCTCTTGAATGGTTATTGGCAATTTCATTGACATATCACCATTCCAAATCTTTAGGGTTTCTTTATTTCCAAAACTAAGTATCATACTAACGTTTAACGATACTTACGCCAAAGGTAAGTATTTTATTTAAACTGCATAATACTTCATAATTTTTAGGTAATTGTTTCGGGAAATACGCTCAAGACGCTTGGGATGACGGCTCATTTCATTCGCCGTCATCCCAAGAGGGCTCCTTACCCAAAGCCTTTCAAAAGCAAACGAAGTTTGCTTTTGGCTTTTCTCATTCTCGCCTGTTTACGAAAGCGAGCTTTCGACACATCCTCGAAACAAAAAAGCCTATCACTTTGTGATAGGCTTTGTAGTCTCCCTAGGAG
>JAPLEJ010000024.1 GCA_026391435.1 Bacteroidota bacterium | reverse complement strand
TTTTCTTTTATAAATAAAAATGAATTGCGTAAAACCAGAACTGGGTAATGTACATTCCCCTTCTCAAATACATTTTTTAATTCCATCCAATACGCTAATTCTCCCCCACCACCAATAAATACAACACTTGGTATGATTGATTCTTGATACAGCCCCCTTAAAATCACATTGGGACTAAACCTATCCGGATAAGTATGCAACTCATTAATAATCTCGGTTTGTGAAAATTGAATATCGGTATCCACCACCACAAACTGATCTCCTTTTTTTTCGATTCTATTTCTACTATTGTCTTTAAAATAAAATAAATTAAGGGGGCGACCATCGGATTGAACATGATAT
This sequence comes from Bacteroidota bacterium, assembly GCA_026391435.1. GTDB lineage: Bacteria > Bacteroidota > Bacteroidia > Chitinophagales > Chitinophagaceae > Sediminibacterium. The sequence goes on along the minus strand of JAPLEJ010000024.1, from coordinate 13,713 downwards.
GATTTAGACAAACTTGCAATGGTGTCTTGTATTGCAGCATGTGAAAATTGGGTGATTAATTCCTTTTCCATCACCCCTGTAAATAATTTTTTTAATACTGCATCATCTGGTTGTATAATCAACAAGCCATATTTCCCAAAAAATAAATGTACCAAATGTAAAGTGGCTTCATTAATGGTCACTCCTTTTTTATAAGATGCTTTTAATACATCCAAGGCCCATTTACCTTCTTGCTTTACACTCCAATACCCTTCTAAGTTTTGTAATAATTGCAAAAGAGACTCGTCTACTTTCATACGACCAATCGCACCTGTTTGTTTTGTATTCCATTGATGTGCGGCTCCGTCAATAGTATAAGCACCTACTTCATTTAAGTCAGCATCTTCGGAACCCATGTAATATACGGGTACAAAATTTTGTTCAGGAAATTGTTTTTTTAAATCGCCGGCTAACTTAATAGCATGAATGATTTTATAAAAAAAGTACAAAGGTCCTGTGAATAAATTAGGCTGATGCGCCGTAGTCACTGCAAAAGTATTTTCATTTTTCAGCAATGTGATATTCGCTTGCACTGCATCATTGGCCAATTGACTAGACGCCTCTTGATTCACCACCAATTTTTCATACTGATTTTGTAATACTTGAACAAGTACCTTTCGATGAGCGGCAGAGAAATTACGTTGCGCGATGGCTTTTTTTACACCTTCCATATTTGGCGTGTAGGCTACATAATTTTGTGCGGTTCCTTTTGATTCGATATAATCATTTACCAATGCCGAAAACAAACCAGTGGCACGATAAGGTATGGAAGTAGCATTGTATTTCATTAATGATTAAATCTTTCTGGTTGATAAAAACTGATGTCAATACTGGTTGGCTTTTCATCGATGATCTCGGCTACTAATTTCCCAGTACCCGCACCTAAACTTAAACCAATCATAGAATGACCCGTTGCAATGACCAAGTTACTCCATTTTTTTGTACGACCTAAATAGGGTAAGCCATCGGCAGAACAAGGACGATATCCGTACCATACTTGTTCCCAACTTGGTGTTGGAATATCAAATTCAGGAAAGAATTGTTTGACAGCCTTTAATACTCCTACCACTCTATTCATTTGAGGCGGCGCCTTTGTCGTAGTTATTTCCATTGTGCCCCCAAATCGCATTTTGTTGCCATCCATTGGTGTAAGGGCTACGCGGCCTTCGATAAGTACCGATGGATAGTCTGTTTGAAAAGGGGAATTTTCTAAAGTAACCGAATATCCTCTGCCTGGCATCAATGGCATTTTAATACCAAGCTTTTGCACCAACTCCCTGCTCCATGATCCTGTGGCTAAAACCACTGCATCAGAAGCGTATTTATTTTTATTGGTAATCACTGCATTCAATTTGCCATGACTTGTTTCAAAATCAATTACTTCCTCATTCAAACAAAATTGTACGCCCTTACTTTTTAAATCTTCAATTAATTGTTTCATTAATTTATTGGGATACAAATGTGCGTCACATTTAAAATGAATGGCGCCTAATGCATTCAATTGATGACGAGGCTCTAATGCGAACAATTCAGCTTGACTTAATAACTTAGTATCTGTTAATCCAATTTCATGTGCTCGTTGTACTATATGATGAGAATGCTCAGCTACTTTGTCGGTTTGAAATATCTCCAACAATCCATTATGTTCATAAGCAAATTTAAATGCTGGAAGCTTTGCCCATTGTTCATACCAATGTTGACTTAATAAGGCATAATCTTTTAAAGGGATGGCCGCTTTTTCAACATTTTGGGCGGTTGCCATTTGCATAAATTTCAAACCCCATTGCATTAAACTGATACTTAATCGAGGCTTAACATAAAAAGGGCTTTGTGGATTCAACATCCACTTTAATCCTTGCTTCACAATACCGGGCGTAGCCAATGGAATAAAATGACTTGGACATACATAACCTGCATTTCCATAGGAACAATTATTGCTGATATCTGTTTGATCAATGATGGTCACCTGGTGCCCTGCTTCTTGTAAAAAATAGGCACTGCTTAATCCTATCACACCTCCTCCTAATACAGCTACTTTCATAAAATAGATTAAAGCACAAATTTCGTTAAAAATGCGTTCACTTAGTGCATAAATGGGGCAGAATTATTTGAACGAGCTCAAATGCTACACTACCTGAAAACCGCCTGCATAGGGGTCGTCGATTGGATCAATGGAAATGGTATTAAAACCTATAATTTTAGCCCACCCTTCAATCGAAGGAATAATGGCTTCCAAATCGCCTATCTGTGTTGTTTTTTCCACCTTACCTATAAAAACAGATCCAATGATACTTTCATGTAAAAAAGCTTCCCCTTCCTTTAATTTTCCCTTGGCATGCCAATGGGCAAGGCGCGCAGATGTGCCCGTTCCACATGGGGAACGATCGATGGCTTTGTCACCATAAAAAACAGCGTTACGTGCTGTATTTTTTTCATCCAACACTTTACCAGTCCATAAAATATGAGAGCAAGAATTAATGGTGGGATCCAATGGATGAACAAATTTATTTTGTTCGTTAATTCGTTGACGCAAAATACCACTCCAAGCAATAAGTTGCCCCGCAGTATAATTTTCGATGCCTGTGAAATTTTCCTGCACTTCTACAATGGCATAATAATTTCCGCCATAACAAACATCTATATTTAATGGCCCTAAATCAGGACAATCTACTTTAATATTGGTTGCGGCTACAAAGGAGGGGACATTGGTTAGCTTAACCGAACTCACTTTATTTCCTTTCATGGTATATTCAATCAACACTAAACCCGCTGGCGCTTCCATTCTAATTTTACCTGGCACTTTGGGTTGCACTAAACCTGCTTCAATAGCAACTGTAATGGTACCAATAGTTCCGTGACCACACATGGGTAAACAACCACTGGTTTCAATAAATAAAACAGCTACATCATTTTCAGGATCATGAGGCGGATATAAAATACTGCCACTCATCATATCATGCCCTCTTGGTTCAAACATCAACCCTTTTCTTATCCAATCAAATTCTCTTAAAAAATGTTGTCTTTTTTCACTCATGGAATTTCCTTCCAATGCAGGACCCCCACTCACCACTACCCTTACTGGATTCCCACAGGTATGTGCATCTATACATTTAAAAACAGACCCTCCTAAAGTATAGTTGCCAAAATTTTCTGAACTGATTGGTTTTGTTGCTGCCATAGATTAAAATTAAGCAATTACATCTGACTTTGTTAGATCACCATTAATGGTCCTCCAAATGCCTTTCTCATTTTTATTTTGTAAAAAGATGGGCAATAAATGATTCGGCCAATTTTGAAATGAAATAGGACGCAACCATCTTCTTACTGCTTTGACGCCCACTGCTGTAAATCGACTATCGGTTGTTGCTGGATAAGGACCTCCATGCACCATGCTGTCGCATACTTCAACACCGGTAGGTACTCCATTTAATAAAATACGACCTGCTATATTAATGGACAAATCTAATAAGTTCGCGTTTTTTTCAAAGTCTTTATCCGTTCCCATAATCGTAGTACTAATTTGACCTTGTATACTTTTCCATACTTGAATAAGCTGTTCTGTATCCTCACATTGAACAAGGATTGAATAAGGTCCAAAAACTTCCTCTGCTAAATGGGTATTGGATAAAAATGTAACCCCGTCTACAGTGTTAAACACTGGGAATGCACTACTAGAAGTTGGCGTGTTGTCTGTTAAGCAAGTTACCCCTGTTTGCGCAAGCGCATGATTGCTATTTTTAAAATAAGCAGACTGAATACCTTCGTGTAACATAGGCGCTACTGCCACTGTTTTTAATTCATTGGCTAATTGCGTGGAGAATAAAGTAAGTGCTGCCGATTTAACCCCGATTAAAATTCCAGGATTCGTGCAAAATTGTCCCATTCCTAATGTAATTGAGCCTGCATAATTTTTTGCAATGCTCTCTGAATTATTAACCAATGCATCTTCTAATAATACCACGGGATTCACACTTCCCATTTCTGCAAAAACAGGAATTGGATTTTTTCGAGTGCTCGCATAATCATATAAAGCCCTTCCCCCTATTCGGGAACCGGTGAAACCCACTGCTGCAATATGATCATCCTGTACCAATGCTTTACCTGCACTAAAATCAGTATCTGTAACATGTTGAAAAGTATGTTCAGGAATTTGATTAGTTTCAATTGCTTTTTGAATGGCTGTTGCAACCAGCGTTGAAGTTTGAAGATGTGCTGGATGTGCTTTTACAATCACAGGACAACCTGCAGCAAGCGCACTCGCTGTATCGCCACCCGCTGTTGAATAAGCAAATGGAAAATTACTAGCCCCAAAAACCACAACAGGACCAATGGGATGTAACATTTGACGAATATCCGGCTTGGGTGGTGTCTTATCTGGGATGGCAGTATCAATGCTTGCTTCAAGATAGTCTCCTTTACGCAACATACTTGCGAACATCCTCAACTGAAAACAAGTACGACCTCGTTCTCCTTGCAAACGAGGCATAGGAAGATGAGTTTCTTTGTTTGCTGTATTTAATAATTCATCTCCTAGTGCTTCAATATTATTGGCGATCGTATCTAAAAATTGAGCGCGCGTTTCAGTTGATAACTTGGAATACTTTTCATAAGCAATGGAAGCATTCAATGTGGTGGTAGTCATATTTGTCATAAAATAATTCGAAGCGGTATAAAAAAATGGCTATACCTTTTTTAAAAATAGGATATAGCCATATTAAAAATAAGTGTCATTATAAACTTAAGTATTCAGGAAGCGTAGGTCTATTTTTTAATCCTGTATCAATAATAGATTCAATTCTTTTACGCTCCTCTCCTTCTAATACCAATCTTGGGCGACGCACGGTTTCAGAACCGATACCCGCTTTGGCTTCGGCAAATTTAATATACTGAACTAATTTTGCATGAATATCTAATTCAAGAAGTGGCATAAACCAACGATAAATAGTAATGGCTTCTTGAATACGACCTGCTTTGGCTAATTTAAATACCGCAACCGTTTCGGCAGGGAATGCGCAAACCAATCCTGCAACCCATCCATCAGCACCTAATAATATTTCCTCTAATGCTAAAGTGTCCACTCCACATAAAATACTAAAACGATCTCCAAAAGCATTTCTTAATCTTGTCACGTTGGTTACATCTCGAGTTGATTCTTTAATGGATTGTATATTAGGGACAGAAACTAAATCTGCAAACATTTCAATGGTAACATCAATTTTATAATCCACCGGATTATTATAAATCATGATAGGCAAATCGGTACTTGCTGCTATATCTTTAAAATACTGAACCGTTTCGCGGTGATCCGATTTATAACGCATCGGAGGTAATAACATTAATCCTTGCGCTCCCCAAATTTTTGCATTTTTCGCTAACTCAATGGCGACATTGGTACTTCCTTCTGCAATATTAATCACAACAGGCACTTTACCTTTTACATAAGCCACGGTTTCTTTAACTAAAATTTCCTTTTCTTCATTGGTTAATACGCTAGATTCTCCTAAAGTACCGCCTAAAATAATACCATTTACACCCGCATCTAATTGAGCTTGAATGTTTTTTCTAAACAAGTCAAGATCTAAAGTATCATCTGAATTGAACTTAGTTGTCACTGCCGGGAAAACACCTTTCCATTGAATCGCCATACAATTGAATTTATAAAGTTTATAATTATACTACTAATGTACAAAAATCGCTTGAATTACCCTACCAATTCTCCCTCTAAATCATAGTCATAAGCCTTGGTGATTTTAACCATGACAAAATCTCCTATCACTAATTTTTGGGTGGTATTAATAACCACTTCATTATCCACCTCAACACTGTCAAATTCACTACGGCCTAAATAACGACCTGCTTCTTTTTTATCTACTAATACCTTTAATACCAACCCTTCTTTTTCTTGATTTTTTGCCAAACTAATTTCTTGTTGGACTTCCATGATTTCTTCGGCACGGCGTTGTTTTTCGGCTGCAGGCACATCATCTATTAAATCATGTGCTGATGTATTTTCTTCATGGCTATAGGTGAATATACCCACTCGATCAAATTGATGCTCTATTAAAAATTGCTTCAATTCCTCAATGTCTTCTAAAGTTTCTCCAGGGAAACCTGCAATCAAAGTAGTTCGAATGGCAATGCCCGGAACTCTTTTTCTAATTTCTTTTATCAATACACCCATTTCCTCACGCGTAATATTTCGCTTCATAGCAGCCAACATATTATTACTTGCATGTTGCAAAGGAATATCAATGTATTTACAAATATTATCGCGTTCACGCATGACATCTAATATGTCTAATGGAAATTTAGATGGATAAGCGTAATGTAATCGAATCCATTCCAAACCTTTTATATCAGCTAATGCATTTAATAATTTTGGTAAAGCACGTTCCTTGTAAATATCCAATCCATAATAAGTTAGCTCCTGCGCAATAAGCATCACTTCCTTCACTCCTTTTTTCACTAATCCCTCTGCCTCAGATACCAATTGTTCAATCGTTTTGCTGACATGTTGCCCGCGCATTAATGGAATGGCGCAAAAAGAACAAGTTCGATTACAACCTTCACTAATTTTTAAATAAGCATAATGTGATGGCGTACTTAATAACCGCTCTCCTAATAATTCAGCTTTATAATTCGCATTGAGTTGGTTTAACATTAAAGGTAATTCCATAGTACCAAACCAAGCGTCCACTTCGGGGATTTCTAAGGCCAAGTCATTGCGGTATCTTTCACTCAAACATCCAGTCACATATACTTTATCTAGCTTACCTTTTTTCTTTAATGCCACTTGCTCCAATATGGTATTGACACTTTCCTCTTTGGCTTTATCAATAAAGCCACAAGTATTAACCACTACAATATTATGATCTAATTTTTTATTCTCATGTACCACATCAATTTCATTAGCCAATAATTGACCACTCAGCATTTCGCTATCCACTAAATTTTTACTACAACCTAATGTAATAATGTTAACCTTATTTTGTGTTAATGTTTTTGCCTTCATGCTATATTAATTGTGGCTTTGTTATTTATTAACTTCGTTGGTGAAATGAAATGTAATATCGGGATTGTTCGTAATCTCTGTATTTAAAAACCATTCGCTTTGCGCTAAATAGACAGGAGATTCATCTTTATCCATGGCTGCATTTTGTTGCTTAAATCTTAAAAAATCATTTAATTTGTTTTGATCTTTTGAAGTAAGCCAGCATGCTTTATAAAATGGAAGGGTTCTAAACTCACAGGCCGCTCCATATTCTTGCAATAATCGATATTGAATTACTTCAAATTGTAAATCACCCACACAACCTATGATTTTTTTATTACCTCCAAATTGGGTAAACAATTGTGCTACACCCTCATCTGTCAATTGAGTAATCCCCTTTTCCAATTGTTTTGTTTTCATGGGATCCTTATTCACCAATTCCTTGAAAATTTCTGGAGAGAAAGTAGGAATTCCAATGAAGTAAAATTTTTCTCCTTCGGTTAAGGTATCTCCGATTTTAAAATTTCCTGTATCAAACAAGCCCACCACATCTCCAGGATAGGCGTCATCAATGATGTCTTTACTGCGTGCCAAAAAAGTATAAGGATTGGTAAATCGAACGTCCTTTTCCAATCGCACATGTTTATAATATTTATTCCTTTCAAAACGACCACTACATACCCTCATAAAAGCAATTCTATCACGGTGCTTGGGATCCAAGTTGGCATGAATTTTAAAAATAAAACCGCTGAATTTATCCTCTCCTGCTTTTACTTCACGAATATTAGTTTCTCTGTCTCTTGGTATGGGTGCAATTTGAATAAAAGTGTCTAGCATTTCTTTCACTCCAAAATTATTAACTGCCGATCCAAAAAATACGGGTGCAATTTTTCCTTCTAAATAATCAGTTGCATTCAAAGCCCCATACACGCCATCAATTAATTCCACATCCTCTCTCAAAACAGCTGCATCCCTGTCTCCAATTTTTTCTTGCAATACATCGCTTGACAAATCTTGAATGGCGACTATATCTTCCTCCTCCGCTTTTGTGCTAGCCGCAAATAACCTTAAATTTTTATCATGCAAATTATATACCCCTTTAAATTCCTTACCACTATTAATAGGCCAGGTCATTGGGTGTAATGATATTTTTAATTCATTTTCAATTTCCTCTAATAAATCAAATCGGTTTTTACCATCTCGATCCATTTTATTAATAAATACAATCACGGGCGTTGCACGCATTCGGCATACTTCCATTAATCGCCTGGTTTGCGGCTCTACTCCATTCACACTATCAATTACTAAAATAACACTATCCACTGCCGTTAAAGTACGATAAGTGTCTTCGGCAAAATCCTTGTGCCCTGGTGTATCTAATAAATTAATTAAGATATTTTGATATTCAAAAGACATCACCGAAGTCGCTACGGAAATTCCCCTTTGTCTTTCAATCTCCATGAAATCACTGGTGGCGTGTTTTTTTATCTTATTGCTTTTAACCGCACCCGCTGTTTGTATCGCGCCTCCAAACAACAACAACTTTTCGGTCAATGTAGTTTTACCAGCATCGGGGTGAGATATAATGGCAAATGTTTTGCGCCTGTTAATTTCTTTGTCGTACTTCATGCTCTATTTTATATCGAATGTTTTAATTTTTTTATTGTCCTAATTACTAAAAATGGCTCGCATTCAAATAGTTTGAATTACGAGCCATTCGGTATATTAATTCGTCTAGTTAGATATCAATTGCTTCGCCATAAGCCGCTGCCGCTGCTGCTGCCGCTGCTTCTTTTAACCCTTCACTCATCGTAGGATGCGGATGAATGGCATTTAAAATTTCATGCGCGGTGGTTTCTAATTTACGAGCGACCACAGCTTCTGCAATCATCTCAGTTACATTCGTACCTATCATATGACATCCCAAAAATTCACCATACTTAGCATCAAATATAACTTTTACAAATCCTTCTGTTGCACCTGCAGCACTTGCTTTACCACTTGCCATAAAAGGAAACTTGCCAATCTTTAACTCATACCCTGCTTCCTTAGCTGCCTTTTCGGTATATCCCACACTCGCAATTTCAGGAATGCAATAAGTACAACCTGGTACATTATTGTAATCAATTCCTTCGGGTAAATGGGCATGCTTTTTTTCTTGGTAAGCAATATGCTCTGCAGCATTAATGCCTTCCTTTGCAGCCACATGCGCTAATGCTTGACCAGGAGAACAATCTCCAATAGCATAAATACTTGCCATACTCGTTTGTTGAAATTTATCAACTATGATACGGCCTTTATCTGCCTTAATTCCATTTTGTTCCAATCCAATATTTTCAATGTTAGATACCACACCTACCGCACTTAAAACAATTTCAGCTTCCAAAGTAATAAAGGAGCCATCTTGTTGCTTCACTTTCGCTTTCACTAAGCTGCCTGTGGTATCCACCGACTCTACCGAAGCATTGGTCATGATATCGATGCCTTGTCTTCTATATTGTTTTTCTAATTCTTTTGAGATATCCTCATCTTCGACAGGAACGATTCTTGGTAAAAATTCAACGATGGTTACTTTTGTTCCCATACTATTATACACATATGCAAACTCAACTCCTATTGCGCCACTACCTACAATGATCATACTTTTTGGTTGCGTAGGTAAGACCATTGCTTCGCGATAACCAATTACTTTTTTCCCATCTTGTTTTAAATTAGGTAATTCACGGCTTCTTCCTCCTGTTGCAATGATGATATATTTTGTTTCAACGATTTGTGTTTTTCCGTCGGTATCCTTCACTTCTACTTTTCCCTTGCTCATGACTTTGCCATATCCCATGATCACATCAATCTTATTTTTTTTCATTAAAAACTGAACGCCCTTACTCATTTTATCGGCAACACCTCTGCTTCGCTTGATGACTGCTCCAAAATCATGATTCACCCCTGTAGTGGTAATACCATAATTAGCACTATGTTTTACATACTCATATACCTGTGCACTTTTTATTAAAGCTTTGGTAGGAATACATCCCCAGTTTAAGCAAACACCGCCTAAACTTTCCTTTTCAATGATAGCTACTTTTAAGCCTAATTGAGAAGCACGGATGGCTGCAGGATAACCCCCTGGACCACTACCAATAACGATTACATCGTATGCCATTGTATATCTAATTTAAATAATTAACGAGGTGCAAAAATACCCCCAAAATGGCAAAAGAAAAAAACTATTCAAAGAAAACCCGAACCATCTGAAAAAACCATTTATTATCGTTGGGCCTTTGCTTATTATGTTGATTTTCATCGTATTTGCTTAATCCAAACAAACCGGCCATATTGCCTCCTCGAACTGCAATTTCTAGATAGCCCGCTGAATTAAACCAAGCCATCTTATCGGCCACGGGAACATCCCCATAATTCTTACTCAACACTTCAATGGTTTCGTTTCGAGTAAACACAATTTTAAAAGGCCTTCCTTTTGCATGCAAATCAAATTCTTCCTTGCGAATATTCACCACCACATTTTCAAATTGGTCGATAAATAAAATTTGACCTTCCATCCAATTGGGTCCAATGGTGGGTTGCATAGGATAGATTTCCAAAATTTCGGTAGTGGGTTCGCCTGCGTCGGCTAAATTTCCAGAAGCAAAAAAGTAAGCAACGGCTTCCACAATGCGTTCTGATATTTGAATAAAAGTAGGCGCCCCTTTACAATTTATTTTAACAATATCAGCAGGCTTTAATCCCAGCATCATAGTCAAAAAACCATTATCGGGTACTATAAAAAAATGACCATTGTAATGTGCAAATAAAACATGATCCTGCGGATGTTGGAAAAAGTTGACCATCACTATATGCACCGTTCCTTTAGGATAATACTTGGCAGCATTATTAAAAATATAAGCCCCTTGTTGGTAGTTCTTTGACGATAAAAAATGGGTGATATCTGAAATGGTACAGCCCGGAATAGTAGACAATATTTGCCCCTTAACAGCGCCAATTATAAAATCCTCTTGGCCAATATCAGATGTTAAAGTAATAACGGGCATATCTTATTTGTAACGAATATTTAAGCAGTATATTTTAAACAGATGGTTATTAATTTACTATGCATTCAAAACTAGCTTCTTACTACTTTACTAATTTCCCATCCTTAAAGAAAAAATGATGTACTAATTTGTCCGCCCAAGCAGGAAAAAATTTATTCATAAATACAGTTCGCTTGCCCGTAAAAGTTAAGACAAGAGAACGCTTCCTTTTTTGAATTGCAGTAATAATATGGGTAGCACATTCGGCCGAACTCATCATATCTCCTTCGTCCATAGGCGATTCTCCTTGAGCATTTGCATTTTTATCCAAAGCTGCATTTCGGATATTGGATGTGGTGAACCCGGGGCAAACCCACATGACATGGGTGCCTGAACCGTACAATTCGGTCTTTAATGCCTCCAGCCAGCCATTTAAGGCATACTTAGACGCTGAATAACCACTCCGACCTGGTAAACCACGATAACCTGCAATACTAGAAACCCCTACAATGACTCCCTTATTTTGCTCAATAAACGGCAAAGCCTTTTTGGTACAATAAACGGTACCCCAAAAATTGATGTCCATTACTGACTTTAAAGTTTCAATAGAAGTTTCTTTTACCAAGGCGCGCATAGATATGCCTGCGTTGTTAATTAAGATATCGATACTACCCCATTGCGCTACTACACTCGAGATAAAGGATTCGCATTCGGCTTGCTTGCTCACATCGACAGTAAAAACGATTAAATGAGGGGAATTGAATTCTTGTGAAAGTTGATCTAATTTTGACGTGGTACGTCCACAGGTAGCTACTTTAGCACCTAATGCCAAAAACTGCTGTACTAAAGCTTTTCCAATACCATCAGATCCACCAGTAATAACGACTATTTTATCTTTAAAATTGGCCATCAGTTTGAGTTTACACAAATGTACTTCTTATTTGAAGATGAAGCATTTAGATGGGATTTGATTGGGGAAAATAAATACCCCCTTTTATTTGGATAGTTTTTCTAAATGCTTATTTTTGCACTCCTCTAAAAAAGACAATTAGAATTGGTAGCTCAGTTGGTAGAGCAATACACTTTTAATGTATGGGCCCTGGGTTCGAGTCCCAGCCAGTTCACAAGAACAGATAAAAGGTCGTTGTAAATGAAGAGTTTACAGCGACTTTTTTCATTTTGGTCAAACATAGTTAAAACATTTTGTGCACCTGTATACTCAGATATGCAGCGATAAATTTAACTAAAACACCCCATACAAGACATTCCTTTTTAAAATTTTGCTCTATTTGAGTTAAATCAAATCTAATTTTAGAAGGCTTTTGTACCATTTTGTATTTTAGCCATTTGCAAACATATGGGCTACTAATTCAGTTTAAAGTGCTTATTTATAAGCTAACTTTATAAAAACTTTGAATATGAAAAAGAGATTTTTATACCTAACAATAGTAGGCTTAAGTATTATTTCGAATAATGTATGTAGTCAGAATACTCCAGACACAAGTTTTAGATCTATTTTTCCTAGAAATGAAGAAAATAAAGTTGAATATGTCAAAGTTGTTGAAGTTGACAGTCTATCTAAGAAAGAAATATCCCTAAGAATAAAAGAATGGGCAATAAATAACTTTAACTCTCAGAAAGCCGCACTTCAAAGCGAAGACTTGGAAACTGGCTATATGTTGTATCAAGCAACAAAAACAAATACTTATAATATTCCAAAAGGTTGGGGTTTTGCATTTATTGGCTCTAAAGTATTTACAATAACTACTGAAACTAAATTTTCTATAAATTTTTATATAAAAGACAATAAATTTAAAATTGTTGTCAATAATATTACTGACAGATATGTAAGTGCTAATGGAGTTTGGTATGAAGTCGTTAGAACCACAACAGGTGAAAAAGCAATGGATGAACCACCTACCACAATAGAAGATGCTGGGTTATTTCCTTTGAGCGAATATTTTAAGCAACCAGATGATAACAAATATATTGTTAGACTTAACTTTTCCGCAAAATTATGGAGGGGCATAGATAGTGAAATTAAAAATCTTTTAGAAAGTGTTAATTCAATTGTAGCAGTAAAGAAAAAGTCGCCTTTTGATTTTTAAGCTATTTTATTGGAAGACTATTTTTTATCAAATTTCTTTACTAATAATAAATTCATTTCAAATGCGTAACTCACGCATAATAAAAAAACTGGAGTAAAATTAGCCTCAATTGATAAAACATTATCAATCTTTAAGATTAAAAAATTCATGTATTTTTATAAGATCAGACCTGCCAATTTGGACTAAATTCATCGTCCTTTTTAGAAATATTCCTAACGATTTCTCATTATAAACAAATTTCATTTCTGGAGAATAATCAATTGTTAAATACATGTCGCCTTCTAACTTAAAAAATGGCACCACAAACTTTCCTTTTACTTTTACTCCGTTATCTACTATTAGTCCATTCATTATTGCAGATTTTAACGCTGCTTCATTCTTTTCGCCTGATGCAACTTTAGCATAAGCACTGTATGTCGTCAAAGAAAGTGGACAGTTTAGTTGTAGAGGGTTTCGTTGTTTAAATGTAGGATTTTTTCTTTTAAAAATAGTTGTTTTCGTCTTTTTAGGGACTGTTGTTTAATGAGTGCTCTTTTCTGTAGGATTTGTT
>JAPLEJ010000025.1 GCA_026391435.1 Bacteroidota bacterium | reverse complement strand
TACGACGGATCTCTTTAATGAAGTTCTCTGTAGATTGTTTTGGCTTCTGTTCCATGTCATTTTTGGTTTAATGATTAATGATGGAAACACTCTACTAATTTAGACTATATTTTGTCCACTTTATGCTGACGATTTACAATAATCAAAGAATGAGGATTAAACACTATTGCCAACTCCACGATTTGATTATCTCTGCTGAAATAGTAGATGAATCAGTTAGTGGAAAAAACTCCAATCGTGAAGGTTATATGAGGTTAATGGAGATAATAGAAAGAAATGGCTGTGATGGTGTTGTAGTTTATTCATTAAGTAGATTCAGTAGGAATGTAATGGACACACTTACTTCTATTGAGAGAATGAATAAGAAAGGCATATCATTTTATAGTATCACTGAGAGTATAGATACATCTTCAGCCAATGGCAGATTCTTTTTAACCATACTTTCATCATTATCACAATTAGAGAGAGAATTAACCTCAGCACGTGTTAAGGATGTTTTGAATGGTTTAAAAATCACTAATAAACCTTACAGCAATGACTTATATGGATTTGATAAGGTTAAAGGCCAATTAGTTGAGAACGATAGAGAGCAGAGAATGATAAGGAAGATAGTTAGAATGAATAAGGCTGGATATAGTTTGACTAACATAGCCAACTATCTAAATGAGAAAGGATATAAAACTAAGAGAGGTGGGAAGATGTTTTATTATAGCACAGTTGAAAGTATCATTAAATCAAAGGTAGCATAAAGGCTTATTCAAAATGAATAATATCCCTATATTTGGGGACTGTTTCAGTATTGTTTCAGTAATTGAATAGATTAAGTTTCAGTAATAAGAAGAAAATCACTGAAACTATTGAAAATATTGGAGGCTTTGGGAATCAGGAAGTTTTGGTTGACTAACTAACGCGGTCACAAAAGCTCCTCGATTTATCGGGGAGCTTTTTATTTCAAGCTAGTAGATCGGTTTTAGACCTCTTTTGTTCCAATAATCAATAATGGGTTGAAAGGGCCCAAACTTATGCTGAGATTCAGAAAAAGTGTCTATAAATGGGCCTTCTCCATAATCAATGGCTTTTTCTTCAATATGAGGATAATCAAATGACTTTGGATTGGGTCTTGAATGTATTTTGTCATTATTAACATAAGCAGCCAAATCCAAAGCTTCTTCATCTGTCAAAAATGGCTTTTGCCAAGTTGCTTTATCCTGTGGCATATTGCTCTTTAACCATTGTGCCTGTTTAATGACCCTATGCATGCTTGAACCAGGCTGATAACCCGATTTGCCCCATAATGGTGGATATAAATAAGTAATGCCATCTGGACGCATAAACCCTTCTCCATTTGTACCATGACATCTAACACAATGTTGTACAAATAAAACACCCCCTTTATCGGAACTCGCTGCCACTTTAGGAAAGCTGACTGCTAAGTTTTTTTCTCCTTTAAACTTTTGACCTTTAGGTGTAAATGTATTTATCCATTTAAAATAAGATAAAAATGCAACCATTTCCTTACTGTCTAATGGTAACGGCTTTCCACTATGAGGCCTCATGATACAATTATTAACGCGCTCCGCTAAGGTTAATACGCGTCCCTCTCTAGGTCGGTATTGTGGGTAATTATCGTGTGAAGCAATAAGATTAAAAGAATACAATTTAGTTCTTGCTTCCTGATGGCAATTAGTACAATTCATTTTATTGCCTAGGTATTTTCCGTTAATGCCATTAGGTCCAATATAATAAGCAGTATTCAACATTAACTCCCTACCATAACGAACTGCGACACCAAATTTATCGTTTGGAATTTTAGTAGTATCAATTTTAATTAAATCTGTATTTGCCTTTGCTGTTTTTTCTTCAACTTTAGACACGCCATTACATGAAGTCAATAAAATAAAAGTGCTAAATGCGGTAATGAAAATAGGGTTATAGTTATTACGTTTTTTCATACAATGATTTTAATTTTAATCTAAAAGCGGTTTTAAGAAAGGTGCAAATTGAAGGGGTGTCAAAAATTCAACTCTATATGGTGGAATGCCGGTATTTAAAGTCCAAATGAGTTTTCCTTTAGCATTAGATAGTACAGTTATATGCTTTTTAGAACAGCAACTTAAAATGGCAGTATCATTTACTAAATAAGCACTTCCCATGCGTTCATTATAAACTTCTGTGGGTAATTTAAAATGTATATCAATGGTAGATGATTTTTCTTTTTGGTTTAATTGCATTGCATACACTTCTGATTGCTTTTTGGAAACCCCATTATCAAAAAACATCATACTCCCATTTTTATTGATATGCACTGCATGAGATTGAGAAAAATTACATTCTAGTGGCATTTTAACATCACCACCCTTTCCAAATTTCCATAAAACTTGTCCACTGTGTGCATCTACTTTCCATATTTGTCCATTATTGTAAAAAGAAATTAAGAAATTACTGTCCTTATCGTAATTCAAGCTATTCGCATGTGTCCAATCTTTTTTATTTCTCAATAACCCCGTATCTTTTAATGGATCGGCCACATCAAATACACTCCATTTCCATAATTGTTTGCCATTCCTATCTAAAATTAAAATGCCATCTGAACTTACAGTATCATTTTTACCCCCACCTATTTTTCTTAAATCCAATACCTTTTCATCTACAAATAAAGTAACAATTTCATTTTTATTCCTTTTAAGCACTTCATGATGAATGGTTTGCCTCAAATCACCTTGCCATTTTTTCAAATAAAGTAATGTATCGCCTAAAAAATTAATTTCTAAAATTTGACTTCCATAACTAGTAGGCTCATCATTTTTACCTAAAATTGAAATAATACTAGTATCCTGGGTAAAACGGGCTACTTTAAACCCGATACCATCAATCATATGATACCATCTTAAACGCGCTTTATAATCCACTAAATATAAAACACCAGGCGCTTCCCTTTTATTCATCAACATCAACCCTTCCTTAAATTGAGCAGGTACAGTGTTTAAATCAGTACAGGTGTATTTAAATTGGTCTTGTAACCAAACTGGCAATGCCCTTGATTTGAAAGTATATTTTTTACTTTCTATTTTCTTGCCATCGATTATTGAAATAACTTTAAAAGAATAATTAGCTTGAGGAATGATATTGCAAAGCACTAATTTATGCGATAAGCCCTTTTCAGAAGTTAATGAAACATACTTTTCATTTAAGCTATCACACCAATACTCAATATAAACTTGTGATTCATTTTTACTTAACACATCAATTTGAATTTTTAGTTCATTGTTATTATGTGTACTAATTTTGATTTCTTCAATTACTTTATTATTGGAACAAGCAATAGAAGAGATAATAAATAATAAATAGAATATCTTGTTGTATCTGTAATTTTTCATTATCTGATTTACTTATTCGCTAAAAGAAAAATATATTAAAGGTTGCCTATAGCAATTTATAAAAAAATGATCAGAAAATGAACTATTTTTCAATAATATCAATTTCTGATCATTAACGATTAATTCAAAAAATCTACTGTCTATCCGCGTTACTTAAATTAGGGTTCAAAGTAGTTTGACCCAATGGATATGTAAAAAATTTATTTTTTGGCATTACGATATTAGCCGGCTGTCCTATTCTTTGTAAATAAGCATTTACTATTACATCATACTTGCCCATTCTAATTAAATCAGATCTACGTTTTCCTTCATAAAAGAACTCCCATCCTCTTTCTTGTAAAATCGCTTCTCTCATGGTCGCTTTTGTAAGACCAGCTAAAACTAATTCAGGTGCATGAGATCTTCTTTTCACTTGATTTACTAATTCTACACTTTCAGCGGTCGGACCAGTTAATTCATTTAAGGCTTCCGCTCTGCTAATAAGCACATCAGCATATCTTAAAATATCGACACTATGACCATCATAATAAGTAGGTGATCCATCTGGATCTGCATATTTGCTTGTTGCAACATCGGGCATAAAAAATTCTTTCGCGCCAGGCTTAGCAGTCTTTGATGGAGCTTGCTTATATATTAGACCATCCACCCCTTCATATTCAGGAAAATAACTTTTCTTTCTGTCATCTGCATTATTATAGGTATTATAAAAATCCCAAGTAACTGCATAATATTGCCATCTGTCCATAACCACTGGATGATTCACAGGTCCAAAGTGATTCTTCAACTCTGTTCCATTTAAATTAGCATCACTCAAAACTGAAAATATATTTTCACTACACCATTTATTCGCTTCAGCAAACAATCCATAGTAACTTGGAAATAATCTATACTCATTCAAATCCATTACTTGCTTAGTTAAGTCCGCTGCTTTTTGCCACTCATTTCTACGTAGTTGTAATTTTGCCAATAAAGTAAGTGCTGCACCTTTCGTTGCCCTACCTACATCATTACTAGCATATATGGCATTACCTTTATAATTTACAGGAAGTGTACTAATGGCCTCCGTTAAATCAGTAATTAATAAAGCTTCAATATCTGCTACTGGTGTAGGTTTAGGTTGACTAGAATAAGCTGGAGCTGCAATATCTTTTTCTGTTGCTAAAATAACTGGACCCCATGCATCTGTTAAATCCGAATAAGCCACTGCGCGTAAAAATTTAATTTCAGCAAGAAATTGCTTTTTTTCTGCGTCAGTAATTGACTTCATTGGAGTGATGTTATAAATCGCATTATTCGCATCAGCTATTAATTTATAAATCTGCTTCCAATCTTCTGCTAACAAGCCATTAGATGAATTCCAAAGGCCTAATGACAATTGACCTGGATCACCACCATAACTACAACTACCTAAGTCAGTTGTTAAATCAGTTAGAGCAAAGTGTCTCACGGTCCAATAATCAAAGTTATCTCCTACAGCTGGCCCCTTTAAACGAGCATAAACTGAATTGACAACCGCGACAGCATCAGACTTAGATTGAAATGCATTTGCATTCGTAAGTGTACTGTATACTTTTGGATCTAAATCCTTATTACATGCATATTGCATTAAAATAGGTATAATCAGTAATAATATTTTATATTGTTTCATTATCTTAAAATTTAAAAATTTTTATTTATGGTTGTATTTATGCTTAATGAATTGTCAATTTAACTCCTACTGTGACAGTTTTGAATGCAGGGAATGCATTAAAATCGATACCGCCACCCACATTACTTCCTGAATGGGTATTTACCTCAGGATCGGTTCCAGTATACTTTGTAAAAGTTAATAAGTTTTGACCAGAAGCATAAATCCTTAACCCATCTATAAAATTAAATCTCTTAATTAAATTTACAGGTAAGTTATACCCTAAAGAGATTGATTTTAATCGGATATAGCTTGCATTTTCTACAAATCTAGAATTGACATAACTTCCATAGATACTTTTGAAATAACCTTCTCTTGGTATGTCTGTACCTTCATTTTTACCAGCTACCCAACGATTCAATACATCGGAACTGGTAGTTGATTCCATGACCAAACGATTCATATTATACAAAGAATAATCAAATGCTCCTTGGAAGAAGATGTCTAAATCAAAACCTTTGTATTGAAAATTATTTCCAAATCCACCGACAAAATGCGGGTTGGTATTACCCATATAAGTTCTATCATCCGGTGTAATTTTCCCATCTCCATTCAAATCAGCATATTTAGGATCACCTGGTTTTGAATTGGGTTGTGGCGCATAAGTTTCACCCGTCTTAATAACACCATTATAAATAAACCCATATAATACTCCCAATTCTTTACCTGGTTCAATTCTTGTAAATTCTCTTCCTGAAACAACACCACTAGGATTGGCTGTATTGGTACTTATAATTTTTACATTATTAGCTAACTCCAAAGTGTTTTGTTTATTATAAGCAATATTGAAAGTAGAACTCCATGAGAAATTACTTTTCTTAACATTTTCTGTATTAATCGACAGTTCAATACCTGAATTCTCAATAGAACCTGCATTGGTTAACTGACTGCTAAAACCCCACCATTGACCAACAGGAACACTTAATAGCAAATCCTTTGTTGTCTTTTTATATAAGTCGATTGTTACATTCACCTTGCCTCCTGCGAAACCTAAATCCAATCCTAAATCTGTTTGGTAAGTGGTTTCCCATTTCAAATTATTATTAGATAATGAAGCCGGCTCAATTCCAGATACAAAAGTATTTTCACCAATACTTGTTCCGTAAGCAGAGAATCTACTTAAGAAAGCATAATCTCCAATACGATCATTACCTGTGATACCATAACTAGCTCTCAATTTTACATTTGAAAAAGTATTTAAATTCTGAATGAAAGGCTCGTTCGTTAATTTCCAAGCTAATGCTCCAGAAGGGAAAAGACCATGACGATTGTTCGGTCCAAATCTTGAAGATGCATCATCTCTTAATGTGAAAGTAGCTAACACTTTATCGTTGTATGAATAATTTAATCTACCGTAATAAGAGGCTAATTTACTTTCTATCCTACTACTCGAAGGAACTGAAGCACCTTGAACGGTTGGATTTGCACCTGCATATAAGTTATAGAATAAAAACAAATCAGTTGAGAAATTACTTGACCCTGCTGCTAAACTCTCATAAACGTCTTTTTGACTAGAAGTTCCAACTAATGCAGTAATCGCATGTATCCCTCTTGTGTACTTATAAGTTAGATATTCTTCAGCCAACCATCTAAAGTTGGTATTCATTTGTTCTTGCGCAATACCTCCATTGGCAGCACCCGCTGTTAAAGTTTTAGGGATATATTGTCCTGCAGTTCTTTGTGTGTATTCGGCACCACCACTTACGTGGAAGGTTAAATTTTTCAAGATGTCATAATCTAAGAACATATTACCATTGATTAAACGACTGGTCGCTGTATTGGTAGGTTCTAAAATGTTGGCAACCGTGTTGTCTCTACCTAAGTACTTATAATAGGTACCATCTGCATTATACACTGGCAAATTAGGAGCAGACATAAATAAACCATACAAAGGCGCCGTAATATCAGCGACATAGCGTTGTAAATTTGACTTCGTACTTGCTCCATAAAAATTAGCTCCTACTTTAACTCGCTCATTAAATCTTTTTTCAGCACCCATTCTTACGGAATATCTTTCCATGTTGGTACTTTTCAAAACACCCTCTTGTTTGAAATAGTTACCAGACATATATAATTTAGAATTCTTATCATTTCCACTAAAGCTAATGGTACTATTTAATATGGATGCAGGTTGAGTGGCTGCCGCAAACCAATTGGTATTAGCAACTGGAAGACTAGAAGGAAATATAGGTGGTTTACCATTCTCTGCTGCTATTGCATTTTGCGTAGAAACATATTGAGCTCCTGAAATTAAGGAAGGATTATAAGAAACATTTTGTGTACCTCTTGTAACATCTGCTTCTAATTGCATTTTTCCTGATTTACCTTTTTTAGTAGTAATCAAAATAACGCCATTACCACCTCTTGCTCCATAAATGGCAGTGGCTGATGCATCTTTTAATATTTGAATATCCTCAATATCACTTGGACTTATATATTTACCATTGTCACTAATTAATCCATCCACTACATATAAAGGCTCATTGGTTGTGTTGATTGAATTACCACCTCTAATAACGATGGAGATACTTCCTCCTGGAGAAAAATCAGATTGTTGCACTTGCACACCCGCTGCTCTACCTTGAATTGCTTGGGCAATATTTGATACGGTTCCACCTAAAGTCATATTATCACTATTAATAGAACTGATAGCACCTGTTAAATCCTTTTTTCTTTGCGTACCATATCCCACAACAACCACATCTGTCAATTGAGATGAAGACGACTTTAATTTTATTGTTATGGTTTTTTGATTCGCTGCTAAACTAAAATTCTCAGTTTCATAACCGACATAACTCACTGACAATGTGTTTTTGGAAGTTTTACTTGTTAAAGTAAAATTACCTTTCGCATCAGTAGTAGTAGTTTCACTTGAGCCAACTAATTTTACAGTTGCTTTAGAAAGTGCTGTCCCGTCTTCGGACTGAACAGTTCCCGTTATTTTGGTTTGAGAAAAAGCGCTTAGGCTTATCAAACCTGTAAAAATAACAAGCAGGATTTTTCGTAGTCTCATATGGTTATTTGTTTAAAATATTAATATGAACTTAATCATAATTTTGAACAAAAAAGAAATTAATATTAAGAATAAACTCTATATATTATAAATAAATGTTTAATTTATTATTAATCAATAATTTACATGTTTAAAAATAATCTAAATAATTCATAACTGACTTTCTTTTAAAAAACCACTTTTTTTTAAAAAGTATTCCGTTTTATAGGGGTTCATCTCGTATAAAACTAAATGGACTTTTTGACCGAAATAGGGTTGAAATTTTAAATTAGTATATTTAATTATAAGAAACGACCGCTTGTATTCATCTTCTCATATTAAAATTGACTGAACAATGGTTACTATCCACAAATACAATTTCATTTTCATTATAATGATGCTTGCTTTGACTGCATGTAATAATCAAAATGTATATACCCCTCCTAAAGTTAAATTTAGTATGGATGAAGCCATGCTACCGGCATATGAAAAAGATATTGACCACAAGGGAATTCTGAATACCATCCAACGCAATCAGGAAGAGGCTTATATGGATGGCAAAAAAACTTATAATAGTAATTGTATCAACTGCCACGGAACGCCACTTAAAGAAGGATCTATCCCCACCGCATTTAAATACTGGAAGGATTCATTCAAAGTGGGAAAAGATCCCTACTCTATTTACCAAACTTTAACGAGAGGTTATGGCGCCATGCCAGCGCAAACTACTTTGACCCCTGTTGAAAAGTACAATGTCATACAATATATCAGAGAAGAATTTGTGTTAAAACAAAATAAAGCAGCTTATTTTAATATCGACTCCAATTATTTATCAAGTCTTCCAAAAGGTAAATCAAAGGGTCCAACATCGATTCATAAAGAAGGTTGGCTAGAAATGGATTATGGTAATTTTTTAATCAACACGTATGAAGTGGTTGAGGCCAATGCGAAACCTAGAGAAATTTCAGGGGGTAGTGCGCCCCTTGCAAATGAAAATTTGGTGAGTGCTAATTTCGCCTATAAAGGAATTGCTGTAAGATTAGATGAAGGAACGGGTGGCGTTGCTGCAGGTAAAGCGTGGATGGTTTTTGATCATGACTTAATGCGTATCGCTGGTGCATGGACTGGAAAAGGATTTATTGATTGGGAAGGCATCCTTTTTAATGGACAACATAATATTTCTCCAAGAACCATTGGAGATCTACATTATTCAACTCCTGTAGAACCAAGCTGGGCCAATCCACTTGATGGATCCTTTATTGACACTCGTTATCAAGCAGTAGACAAACGAAGATTTGGTCCTTTGCCTAGAACATGGACACAATACAAAGGTTTATATCATTATAAAGATCAAGTTATTATTTCCTATACAGTAGGTAACTCAAATATTTTAGAAAAATTAGGACTTGAAGGCAGCACGGAGATGCCCGTTTTTACACGTACACTAAATATGAGTCCCTCTAGCACTAGTCTAAAAATGAGAATTGCATCCTTACAATCCGCAGTGGCAATTATTGGTGATGAAGCTGTTCTAAAAAAAGAAAATGGCTTTTTTGTATTAAATATTCCTGCCAATAAAACAGTGAATGTTAAAATATTAATTGCCAATAGTAAAGTGAATAATTTTGAAACTATTTCAAAAGCAACAAAAAATCCTGAAAATTTATTCCTGTATACTAAAGGGGGTGCACCACAATATGCACAAAAATTAACAACTAATATTACGAAGGGCGAACAAAAGGGTGCGTTTAAAGTAGATCGTATGGAACTACCCTATCAAAGTCCTTGGAAAAATCAAATGAGATTAAGTGGTATTGACTTTTTAGAAGATAAAAATAAAGCAGTCATTTGTTCCACTGACGGTGATGTGTGGTTAGTAGAAGGTATTTTACAAAGCGCTGGAAAATTAACATGGCATCGAATTGCATCTGGTTTATTTCAACCCTTAGGAATTAAAATAGTGAATAAAGAAATATATGTCACCTGTCGTGATCAATTAGTAAAACTCCATGATTTAAATGGCGATGGAGAAATAGATTTTTATGAAAGTTTTAATAGTGACCATCAAGTCACCAATCATTTTCATGAATTTGCGATGGGCTTACAAACGGATAAAGAAGGTAATTTTTATTATGCTAAAAGTGCTAGACATGCAAGGCCTTCCTTAGTACCCCAACATGGTACTTTGTTGAAAGTAAGTAAGGATGGACAAAGCACTACCATTATAGCGCACGGATTTAGAGCTGCGAATGGAGTATGTATTAATCCCGATGGTAGTTTTATTGTGACAGATCAAGAAGGACATTGGACACCTATGAATCGAATCAATTGGATTTATCCAGGTAATCGATTTTATGGAAATATGTTTGCCTACAATGCATCCAAGGATAGTACTGACAAGGGTATGGAACAACCTTTGACATGGATTGAAAAAGATATAGATCGCTCCCCTTCTGAATTACTTTGGGTGGATAGTAAAGCATGGGGGCCATTGAATGGCAGCCTGCTTAGTTTTTCCTATGGTTATGGAAAAGTATTTGTAGTGCCTTTTGAAAAAATAGGAACCCAAATGCAAGGTGGTCTATTTGAATTGCCCATTCCTACTTTCTCTACCGGTGTGATGCGTGGCCGATTTAATCCTTCGGATGGCCAATTATATGCGTGTGGTTTATCTGCATGGGGTTCCGCACAACCAGAACTAGGTGGATTTTATCGAATCAGATATAATGGAGAAAAAGCAGTCATTCCACTTGGACTTCATGTACAATCAAAAGGGGTTCGAATTCGTTTCTCCCATGAATTAAACACTAAGGACATCAACAATATTAAATCCTTCCAAGTACAAACCTGGGATTTGAAAAGAGCCAGAAAATACGGCTCTGATCATTATAATACAAAGACCCTTGAAGTCACTAGTGTGACATTAAGTAAGGATAAAAAAGAAATATTTATAACCATCCCAGGCATAATGCCTACCAAGGTCATGGAAATTAATTTTCAATTATTAGACGAGAATGGTCAACCTATAAAAGGGCTCATCCAAAATACCATACATCAAATTGGAAATTAAAATAAGGAGCGCATGCAATATGATAATATTACTTTAAATCCTCATTACAATAATTGATTTTTAAAGCATCCATTACGGCTTTGCTTGATTTAACCCTTGTTAAAAATTCAGTATAATTTTTAGGGCGTTTAGGCGACCATCCAATTTCGGACAATGCCAATGCTCTTGGAAAAGTCATGTATTCGGCATATGCTGGAGTTGCAATGTATTCTGTCCAAACATTTGCTTGAACCCCTACAATATGTTTTGCTTCTTGTGCCGTAAGTTCTGGAAGATCCGGCTCAAATGAATAACATTTAGATAAGGGTAAATTTCCACCTATGGCTAATGGTTGTGTTTTAGGATCTGCTTGGTAATAGTCTAAGTAAAAAAAGTTATTAGGTGACATCACCACATCGTGATTTAATTTAGCTGCTTCAATTCCTCCGGCCGTTCCTCTCCATGACATCACCATTGCATTAGGCGAAAGTCCACCTTCTAAAATCTCATCCCAGCCTAACATTTTTTTACCTTTTGATGTTATAAATTGATCAATTCTTCCAATAAAATAACTTTGCAGTTCGTGTTCATCTTTCAATTTTAATTTTTTAATTAAATCTTGACAAAATCTACTTTCTTTCCATTGTTTTTTAGGACATTCGTCACCGCCAATATGAATGTATTGGCCTGGAAATAAATTCATCACTTCACTAAGCACGTCTTGCATAAAAGTAAATGTCTCTTCTCTTGGACATAATACGTCTTCTGATACGCCCCATTTAGTTGCCACTTCATATATTTTATCAGGATTACATCCTAACTGAGGATAGGCTGCTAATAATGCTTGAGAGTGACCTGGCATTTCAATTTCAGGTATAATAGTGACGAATTTTTTTGTAGCATACGCCACTACTTCTTTGATGTCTTCTTGTGTATAAAAACCACCATAAGGAGTTTTGTCAAATTTCATATCGCCATAACTCCCTACCATACTTTCTTTTCGGATGGAGCTAATACTAGTTAATAATGGATATTTTTTAATCTCAATTCTCCAGCCCTGGTCTTCGGTTAAATGCCAATGAAAAGTATTTAATTTATAAACTGCCATTAAATCGATGTAGTGCTTTATAAATGCTACTGAATAAAAATGTCTTCCCGCGTCTAACATTAAACCTCTGTAACTAAATCTTGGGGCATCTTCAATTTGACAAGCCAATGCTGTAGGCTTTTGATTAGAAGTCGTAACTGAAAATATTTGCGGTGGCATTAACTGAAATAAAGATTGTAATGCATAAAATGCCCCTTTACCCGTTTTAGCTTGTATGGCAATTTTTTTAGGAGTAACCGATAATTGATAGGCTTCCTCCCCTAATTGATTATTTTGTTCAAAAAAGATTCCAGTTGATTTCATCGTACCTGGTTTCACAGTTAAACTCAAACCAAAGGCAGCTTTAAGTTGATCTGTAAGTAGGTGCGCTACAGAAGTTAATTCTGCATTGGATCCTATTACAGTTACTGTACTATTAGACTGAAAAGTATATGAACCTGAAGCGGGTGTCAATTTTTCTGGCTGTGGAATGATCGCATAAGAATTTTGTGCAAAAAGGCCTTCACTAAAACAAAATGTGGCTATCAATAGAAAGAATGATTTCATAATTATATTTTTAATTTACTTTAGTAGCAATTCATTTAAAATGAACCTTACAAATTTATTCAACAATATACAAAAAAACAAGTACTCCAATTTAAAAAATATTTATATAAAATGTTTAAAACATAGCGAAAAGAACTAATTTAATGGCCTATAATCAAGACAATCACTTTTTATCAATACCACTATGAAACTTTTACTAGCCTCTTTATTACTCATCTCTCTATCTACCCTTGGACAAAACGCATCAAAAGAAGTATGGGAATCCATGTTTAACGGTAAAGACCTAACAGGTTGGACTCCTAAAATTAGATACACCCCCTCTGGCGAAAACGCAAAGCATACTTTTAGAGTGGTAGATAAAAAGATAGTTGTGAATTACGATGAATACGACACATTCAATGAACAGTTTGGCCATTTATTTTATAATAAAAAGTATAACTATTATAGAATAAAGCTTTCTTATCGATTTACAGGAAATCAAATTAAAGATGGCCCAGGATGGGCTTATCGAAATAGCGGTATTATGATTCATGGTCAGTCTGCTGAATCAATGGGGAAAGACCAGGATTTTCCTGTTTCAATTGAGGTTCAACTTTTGGGAGGAAATGGTAAAGAAAAAAGATCTACATGTAATTTATGTACCCCCGGAACGAATGTAGTAATGAATGGAAAATTAATTACACAACATTGTATTAATTCAACCTCAGAAACCTATCATGGAGATCAGTGGGTAAATGCGGAAGTCATAGTATTAGGAGATTCCATCATTCAACATTATACCAATGGTACCATGGTATTGTCTTATCAAAAGCCCCAAATTGGTGGAGGCAATGTGAGTGGACAAGATATGCTTTATGGTAGTAATGGTCAATTATTAACTGGAGGATCCATCTCACTTCAAAGCGAGAGCCACCCTGTTGAATTTAAAAATATTCAAATTTTAAATTTAGAAGGTTGCATGGATCCTAAAGCAATCAATTATAAATCTTACTACATGAAATCTAATCCAAGTGATTGCAAATTTGCTAAAAAATAATATTGATTAGCGAAGCATTACAACACTAGGATTTATGGGGTATCGTCCAAAATCAGCACCATAAATGGCAATGCCTCCTTCATTTTGAGTTTGTAATTTCAAAGTAATAAAACCTTTTGCTTTAGCATTCAATAAGTCTGCATTAGTTAATGGCAATTTGATAAGATATCCGTAGGAACCTGCTTCTCTTAATTTTTTATCTTGCAATTGACTATTCCATGACAGCACACCACGATGATCTGCAGGATCGTCAGGCAGAGTAACTGTTTTCACTTTTATCCCATTTACAAAAACATCGATCACTGAAGGAAATAATTTTTCATCTGTCATAGGATAAGAATTAGGATTCTTATGTGGTGATACTTTTGCCCCCAACATATAATCTTGATTGGTATTAAAATCTTGTCCTTTATCCTTATCAAATAATTGCTTTGCAGAAGCTTCAAACAGAATATAAGCTTCCTTTACATCCGTAATTGAAACATCGTTCGCTATTGGGAAACTATACTCAAAAAAACCTTTCCCTGCTCCATTTGTTTTAAGTCCATCCATCACATCCCATTTTTTTTGAGACCAGGTGGCATTGGTGTATTTTGAAGGCAACACTTCAACAATAGTGGAATTTGCTTTATTCATATCTCCCTTTACAATGAAATTCATAAAGTTGGTATGTAACACATTCCCTAAAGCGTCTTTTAATTTAAATTTAATAACTCCTAATCCAGCTATCGCAGGCACTTTGAATTGAAAGGAAGGTAATTTTTTTTGCATCCAAGGTTGATAATCAAAAGTCATTGTATTGATTTTATAAGGAGTGGAAGCCCCTGTTTTATCCATAAAATCGACATCGAATTCAATAAATAGCTGATTCCCTTTAATCTGTTTTCCTGACATCACAGAAATATATAAAGGCATTTCTAAAACCTCACTTGCTTTTAGTGTCTTACATATTTCATTTCCTGTTGACAAATAAAATGCAGAATGGAAATCGCTGTCAGTCATCCCAGCTGCAATTTCAGATAATCCAGTAAATTTTTTTGTTCGATCAAATCTCCAATACCCGTTCCATTCATTGATGACATCATGATGTTCTGTATATAACCATCCAGCAACTTTTGGATGAATACGGAATGTATTAATCATTCTATGGTAATCCCAACTCCAATCCACATCTCCTGTGCTTCCATCATAACCCCAAACATTGCCACACTCCGAATTAATATTAGGTTGTCCCCCTTGCTTAAATCCATTTTCAAAATGGAAAGTACTTCCTTCAAATGTATTTTTATCAATCGTATTCAAATGATTTTCCCAAGCCCAGCCTGGCAAATATTCATGCCATGAATTAATATCAGTCTCGGTATGACCTGCACCACAACAAATGGAATTGTCTTCCACTAATCTGGTTGGATCTAAGGACTTTGCAAGATAATACATGGAAGCCACCCAATTTTGTGTTACAGGTAAATATCGACTACCTGATTTTATATTCTTCTTTGTACCCACTTGCTTAGTCGCTAATCCCCAGGTTTCATTAAAGGTGATCCAAGAAAAAATAGCAGGATGATTATAATCTCGCTTTATCATTTCTCTTAAAGTGTATTCCGCCTCTGCTTGCATTTTCGCATTGGGTTCACCCCATGAATTAGGCAAATCGGACATCACTAATAAACCTAATTTATCCGCCCAATAAAGTTTACGAGGCACATCTGCTTTGATATGTGTACGAATCCCATTTAAGCCAAGGTCCTTACATAATTGAATTTCAGTTTTCATGAAATCGTCCGTTGGAAAGGTATAAAATCCTTCTGGATGATAAGATTGATCTAATGTTAATTGTAAATAAATAGGCTCATTATTGAGTGCGATATAAGGAATGTTTGTGTTAGGTAAATTAACCACCGAAATTTTACGCATACCAAAATAAGTATTCACCTTATCTTGATTCAACTGTACTGTTGTTTCATATAAATAGGGATCTTGTAAATTCCATAATCTTGGATTCGGAATATCAAAAGCAACTGAACCCATATTGGTATTTTTTGGAACTGGATTTTTGAAAACCATTACAGAATCGGGCGTTTTTATAGTGACCACCAATTCCCCTCCTTGTAGTAAATCATTGGACAATACATAGTCCAACTTCACCGATTTCTCATCAATATCTGGCGTAAAATGAACGGACTCCATGTAAGTTTGTTCACGCCCCTCTAAATAAATGGTTTGCCAAATTCCCCTTGCATTTCCATATCCTTGTTTTCCATATAATGCAAAATCGCGGCGCTTATCATCTACACGAATAACTAATTGTTGAGGCGTATTAAATTTAACCTGATTTGTCAACTCAACTGAAAAGGGCGTATAGCCTCCTTGATGCTTCCCTACCATCACCCCATTTAACCATACCGTTGTTTCCCAATCAGAAGCTCCTATGGTAACAAAAACACGTTGTTTATTCCAATTGGAAGGTACCGTTATCGTTTTTTTATACCAAGCATAATCTGCTTCATCTTTTACTCCCGATAATGGAGAGCCCCATGGAAAGGGAACTTGTATCTTTTTAGAAAACGGCACAGTACCTTTTTGCCATTGACTTGTAATGCCTTTATTTAAACTATCAAATTCAAAATCCCATGTACCATTTAGATTAATCCAATGCGCTCGTTCAAAATCGGGACGAGGATGTTCAGGCAATGGAATGGATTGCGCATTTGCACCTAAACAAAATGATATCAATAAAATCAAAATTGATTTTTTGAAAAAAAGTGACAAAGTAGTCATTAGTTGATTAAACATATTTGTATTTTAAAATTAGTATTTAGGAAAAATATACCCATTATGGTAAGTGGGTTTTATTAATTGATTAGCTGCTTCATTATCAAATTTGAATTTTTTAGCATCCCAATGAATTCGATCACCCGCTCTCAATGACAAGTTACCCATATGCGCATTGATGGCCACATTGGTTCCTACTTGGATGGGACATGCTAAATCATCTAGCTTGCCTGATTTCATCACATCAATAAAATTGATCGCATGCAAATCCATACCTGAATCAGATTTTAAAATTTTAGGCACTCCTTCCATTTTATTTTTTTCTGGAATAACTTCCCATCCTTCCCTATTTACAACTAGCGTACCATTAACGCCAATAAAAGCAATTCCGTGCCCTCTTCCATATTGTCCACTTCCTGTTCCCATATAGTGTTCCCAAGAATTAGAGAAATGTCCAAAATCATAATTGACATTAATGTAATCGGGTGTTTCTCTAACATCATTTTCTAAAATTCTTTTCCCTCCTAATGAGGAAACGGAATTGGGTATGGTTGCATTCATACCCCATAATACGATATCTATTAAATGAACCCCCCAATCTGTCATCAATCCTCCTGCATAATCCCAAAACCATCTAAAATCATAATGGAATCGTCTTATATTAAATGGACGCATGGGCGCAGGTCCTAACCACATAGCATAATCTACTCCTGCTGGTGTTGGGCTGTCAGGCACTGCTGGTAAGGGATCGGTTGCACGATATATCCAAGTTTTAGTATTGACTATTTTACCTAGTTTCCCAGATTGAACAAAAGCTACAGCATCTTTAAAATGCTTTTCACTCCTTTGCCACTGATTCACTTGTACTACTTTCCCAGAATGAGTCGTAGCAGATAACATGGCCCTTGCCTCCCCTATAGAATTCGCAATAGGCTTTTCACAATACACATGCTTGCCGGCTGATAAAGCATCTGTTAACTGCAGGCAATGCCAATGATCTGGGGTTGCAATAATGACCGCATCAATATCTTTATTTTCTAATAATTTGCGGTAATCCTTATACACTAATAAATTATTGACCCCTAATTTCATTAAGTCGTTTTTTCTTTTATTGATTTGTTCATCATCTATATCACAAATAGCCAAAAGATTTACTTCCTTTATTTTAAGAAAAGCAAGGACATTATTAAACCCTTGATTTTTTAAACCAATTAAACCAATATTAATTTTATCATTCGCTCCTACTTTATTTCTGATATTGGCATATAAATCGGAAGGAAAAAACTCAACAAGTCCTAAAGCTGCTAAAGTAGCAGAACTATTTTTAATGAAATTTCGTCTCGAATTTGACATATAAATTTATTTGATTCTTATTTAATTTTTCGAATTTTAATTTTCTTATAGGAAACCGCATCCCCATGATCTTGAATTAAGATAGGCGTTATTTTATTTTTTGCAAAATCATTGTTTTTTGCAAATTTGCTGTTAGCAATCGCTTCTAGATAACGAGCATCTCCTTTGACATATTCTAACACTTTGAATCCATTAAGCCAATGTTGTATAAGCTGATTAGCATGCACAATAATTACACCATGATTCCATTGCCCTATATTTTTTTTAAAGGGCGTATCTAGAGGAGTGGCTGGCATAATATCATACAAACTACTTAAAGTTCTATTACCATTCAAACCTAATTTTGCATCAGGATGTCGCTCATCGTCTAATATTTGATACTCCAAACCTAACCCAGCTCTTTGTGTTGGATTAGGAATGATAACAAAATATTTAACCCCTGAATTGGCTCCTGCAGATAATTTAAAATCAAAATTTAATTCAAAGGAACTGTATTCTTTAAATGTTGTTAAATCTCCATGTACCCTATTCTTACTTGAATCCGATGCTAGGATTTGTAATTCTCCCTTCTTCACTTCCCAAGCATATTTCATTGTTGTTGGCGGGCCTACTAAATTCCATACCTCCAAATTGTTACCATTAAAAAGTAATTCGAAACCTTGTGCAAGTTCTAATGGAGATAATGTATTGTCTATAAAATGAGCAACATGTTTTACTTCATGTTTTACTTTTCCTTTTAATGAATTTTTCTGCCCATTATCCTGAGCAAAAACACTGTTTAGTAATAGAATAAAAAATAATAAAGACCCAAAAAATTTCTTTAACATATATATGTTAAGTTAATAAAAAAATAGGTATGAAACACAATTTATTGATGATTTATTATTAAATTTAAATGATTCCTATTGTTACTTATCTATTTATAAATAAACTATGAAAATCACCTCGTTTTTGGTTCCATTTTTATTCCTGTTTATCTTGAAAGGGCACGCTCAAAAGCCTATTGTACTATTAGATTACTATTATAATAACGAATACAAAATAAATCAAGATGGCAGTTCCTCCAGATATCATTATATATGGGAAGATACTACGATGAATGGATATAGTATTTGGGGGGAAATTTTTAAAAACAAAGGGGCGAATTTAGAAAAATTAACAATCGCACCCAACAAACAAAATTTAAGTAAGGCAGCTATTTATATTATTGCAGACCCAGATACACAAAAAGAATCTCCTCATCCTAATTTTTTGCAAATGGAAGAGGTGAAAATAATCAGTGAATGGGTTTACAACGGTGGTGTACTTGTTTTATTGGCTAACGACTCTGCTAATGCGGAACTACCCCATTTTAATTCACTCGC
Source organism: Bacteroidota bacterium (assembly GCA_026391435.1). Lineage (GTDB taxonomy): Bacteria > Bacteroidota > Bacteroidia > Chitinophagales > Chitinophagaceae > Sediminibacterium. The sequence continues at coordinate 79,768 of JAPLEJ010000025.1, read as the reverse complement.
AAATAAGTTTGGTATTCATTTTACAAACAAAACAAGAAACGCTGTAATAAAAGATATCTCAGTTGGAACCATCCTAATCCCAAAAGGAAATCGCATATTTAAAAAAGCAAAACAATTATATTTAAAAGGAATCTCTACAATTCAAATAAATCACCCGGCCCTACCCTGTCTTCAAAATGACGGAGATGTTATAATGGCTATGAGTAAATATGGGAAAGGATCTGTTTTTGCTGTTGGAGATCCATGGATTTATAATGAGTACATTAATAACGATCGATTAAGTCCATTATACCAAAATGAGCAGGCGGCAAAAGAATTGACGGATTGGCTATTAAAGCAAATTCCTAAAAATAAATAATTAGAATTATCACCGATAGGGTTAATCAAATATACTCCTAAGTCCTTCGTTTCTTCGTTTTCCAAAATAAGTGGATAGTGTAAACTCAAATGTTTGAGGTTTCAAATTAGCGGTTGTCATATCATTATTATAAATATCATAAGTGACACCCAACTTGTATTTATTAAACATTAGTCCAATATAGGGTATAACGGCATCTTTAGATCTATAAAAACAACCTAAATACAAACGATTTGTTGATTCGTATGTTTCATTAAATGGAAGACCGATGGCACCTCCAGCAAAAATAAATTCATTTTCATATCTGTTTTGATAATTAGCATGTATCATAAATGTTTTGTTCCCACCAAATACATGTTCATAGTTGAATTGCCCTAATATCTGACTAAATTGATTTATGGGCATCACGTTAATACTATCATTAGTTGAGTTATACCCCGTAGATCGATTAATAAAATAGGAACTCGCCCCCAATTGCATATAGGATGAATTATCATTATGAGAATATAATAAACCTACATTAAAGGTATTCTTTGAAATATTATTATTATTAAGCACTTCTAAACTACTTGCATTCAATAATCGTCCAGCTATAAATTGATCACCAAAAATAAGTGAAGCGTTATCAATTGTCCGAGTAATAATAGTAGTCCCTATCCCTATAGCTAAAAAGTTCGTTTTTAAATCATCAAAAAATATACGATCGGCGATCGCTACAGTAACAGAATTGGTTTGTAAAATTCCATCTAAAACTTGATCAGAAATACCCTGTATGCCAAAACCTAAGTTATTCATTTCTGTACTCTCGTTTTTAAGAAAACCGAAATCTAAATTTAATCCAATGGTCTTGTAGGGCGTACCCACACCAGAAAATTGACTTCTATAAAAACTACTAAATCGATTATAGCTCCCAAATCCAACATTAGCAGGATTAAAAAATTGAGTATTATTAAAATTTTGGGAAATAAAAGGCGTTTGCGAGTTTGCTTTATAAAGACATAAAAAGCAAAGCAAAAAGCAAATAATATTTTTTAATTTAATCATTATCTTAATAAAATAACGGAGCCCGTTTTCTTAATTATTTTTAATTCTTGTGTCATTGGGTCTATATAATTATATTCTAAAAAATAATTATACGCATCTAACTCCTGCAATATACCATTTGGATCGCGTCCATCCCAACCTTTATTAATATCTTTTGTTTGAAATAATAATTTTCCCCACCTATTAAATAATCTAAAGTTAAAATCGCTACCCACACCTAAACTATACTCTGCTTTAAGCACATCATTAAGCCCATCATTATTAGGAGTGAACGCATTAGGTAAATTTACAAAAACCTGAGTAGATACAACAACCTCATATTCATCAGTGACTGAGCAGGATGTAATAGTATCTGTCCTAGTTAGTGTATAATCGATGGACTTGTCTCCTATAAAATAAGGATTAGGCTGATTAGGCTTGTCTAAAAATATAATGGGATTCCAATTATATTGAACATAACCAGGATCTGTTTTAGTCAACAATTTAAATGGTTGTTTAGCTAAAATGAAAAACTTATAATTACTTGGAGTAACTGCTGCCTCCACCTTTATAGGTAAACCTATTATCTGGTAATTATACTTAGGACAATAGTCATTGGTCACATTTACTTTAATGGAATAAAACCCCTTACTCAAGTATTTATGACTACCTGGATTCGATTTCAAGTAGGTAAAGCCATCACCGAAATCCCATTTGTAATGAACATTATATTGATCTATTGCATTAGTTGTAACTGGAAAGGATACCCCTATGCATGTAATAGGTTTATGTGAAAAATTATATTTTGTGATATTTAATGCTGATATTTTGATCGCTGTGCTTGGAATAGAATTACACTTACCATCATTCACTGTCACTTTATATCTCCCTGGTAAATTTTTAACAATACTGCCTAGAGAAGTTTGATTTAATAATGTATCATTACGATACCATGTAAAATAGCTTACAGGGGTATTACCTTGCGCAGTTAGTGTAATGGCATCCTCATTACAAATGATGGTGTCCACTGCTGCAATACTTGCTATAGGTATATCCCTAACAAGCATTGTATTAAAAAATGGAATATTGGGATATAGATACACGCATTTTTTTTGATCCATCACTTTTAAAGATACTTTCACTTGACCTGGCTTAATTCCTGTAATGATATCATCACTTATTATAGTATTGGCATTTTCGGAAGTCCAAAAATTGATAAAAGGAGGCGCTCCTCCTTTACTTAGAGTGTGTAATACTAATGTATCGCTTTTACATAAATAATCCTTCTGTGTTGTAATTTCAGGATACTCCGGAGGTGGTATGATAGATAAGTTATTTGTAATAGCAGCTTGACAAATAATACCTGAACTTGCATTTACCGTTAATGCATAATTTAAATTTAGCGAGGAAGGCGCACTTATGTTTTTATAAAAATGTCTATAAATTTTATTGAGCGAAGGATCTTCAATTGTAGAATCAGTGCCATCTCCCCAATTAATATTTAATTTACCTATAGCCCCAATATCTACCCAGGAAGAATCTCTTATTTCTACAAATTCATTACTACATAATGCCGTATCCTTTAATACATAAAATAGCGGTTTGGGGATAGATCCATTTACTGTAAAGCTAATTCTAGCAGAATCAACACACCCTGTTTGATCCTGCAAAACCCTTAAGGATACTATATATTTTCCTGGAACTTTGTACTTTACATCTGGATTTTTCTCAGTCTTAGTATTGAATGAAAGTAAAATAGGATCAGGAAATTCTTTAAATGCAGAATCATTAAAATTCCATAAATAGGAGAATTGATTAGTTGTGTTATCTGCAATGGTTGTTTGGTCAATAAATTTTGCTGAAGCATCTTCTAAACATACTTCTGGTAATTTAACTGCAATCTTAGGATTGGGATGTACTAATACTGGAACAGAAAATGAACTACTACAACCATTTAAAGTTTGAACAGTTAATCCAGACGGGTACGTTTGCACTTGGGCATATTTATGCTTCACATTGGCATTGGTCATTAAAGTATCCAGCTTAGCGCCATCACCATAATCCCAAATCCAATTTTGTATCATCGCTGACCCCCTTGATTTTGATAAATCGGAGAATATAATGTCTTTATTTTGACAAGAAAATTTCGAAATGGAATATTGAACATTGATAGCGCTATCTATTTTAGTAGTTCTAGATATTGTATCACTTAAACATCCAATAGTATTGGCAACAAGATATTTGAACAAAATAGCACCTACTGTGCTGGGTTTGAATTTTAATTTTGGTAACGTATCAATAAACTTCCCATCCCCAAGATTCCAAAAATATTTATATACTGGCTTATCTCCTACTGGAGTATTATCCGATAATGTTATTGAATCCTGAATACAATTACTAGTAATTAAATTAAAATTTCCAGCAGGGGGAGCAATCACAGTTAAATCAAAATTAATTTCTTGTTCCCCACTACATCCATCTGCGGTTGGATTATTTGCAATAACTTGGAAATTAAAAGTGCCCACTGTATTATAAATAATATTTGTATCCAAAATATATTTATAAATTTCTTTCCCATTCACCATTGACGAACTAACTGATTTTGGATTATTATCTATAAAATCTTTATAGTTTTGAACCTTCCATTTTAATGAAATTGGTTTGTAAGGAAGTGTAATGGCCGCTTTAAATGGACTTCCTTTACAAGTAATGGCATTATTTTCAATTGCATATTGATTACTAATGGACAATGTTTGATACAAATCCTTCACATTAGCCCCTGCATTGTAACCATAGGATTCCGCATATCCATAGCCATATGCAATTGCATTAAAACCAGAATCAGAATAAATGGTATGCGACCCAGCTTGTACAGGAAATTGTATATAACTATACTTACTTTCATTAGGATGCAAAATAATACCTGATGGTGCTACCCCATCAATGGTCAATGAATTGATTCCCTTATTAGGAATGACAATATTTACATAATGATCATAAATTGCATAATTACTTGTAGAATTTATGGTTACTTTATTAATTGTTTGTTCAACAGGACTTAAATAAATCATTTCAGGATCACCATTCCCACCATTACCAGGTTGACCGGGAATAGTAAAATTAGAATTACCACAACTAGACGAAGTTGTAATATATTGGGCAACCATAATTGGCAAATCGGACTCAATTAAATCAGGGGTACTACTAGTATATTCATAATAAAAATCATTTCTTAATAAACCTGCATTTAAAACACTCCCATTTACTTTTACCACAGTATTGGGATCTGTCACTGCAATTCTAAAATAGTTCACAGGCATTTTAAAAGTGGGTACTGTAAGATATTTTCTGCCCCAGGCATTAGAGGGGAATGCTTGTTGCATGTAATTATCGGAACTTCCTGAAGACGTATTACAAGTGATAGATAGTTTACCTGATCCAGAATAAACTGCAATTTTTTTACAAGGACTATTAGCTGTAGCTACTGACCTGATCTTTGTTCCTGTTAAATCCTCTCCTAAATATGGATTTTTAGTAGTAGTTAATTTGCCAAAAATATTATAGATTTCTCCTTTATTGAGTACCACCTTAATGGTATCCCCCATTGTATTATTAATTGTATTTGCAGTAGGAATGATCTCAATATTGGTATTGTCCTCTGTAGCAATGACATAAGCGAAACAATATGAAAAGGGACTATTGGAAACTTGGGTAAAATTTAGAGAATAATATTCTCTAGCTAAAGTGGTGACAGGAAATAATAAACTTGCTCCTGATTGACTTTGATTATAAATATGAGCGTATGCAATAATCCCAACATCTGAAGTAATATGAATGCCATTTTTATTTAGCCCTTCATTTGCTATTCTGGCATCTTCAGCCCCCGTTTTGGGCATCGCCTCTGTGGTTGTCACTTGATTGGCAATTACTTTATAAGTTCTTGTCCACCCTGTTGCCGGAATGTCAACAATCACATTTGCATCATGATCTGAAGTAAAATACAACACCATATTCTGCGAACCTCCACTTGATAAAGGTATACCATTTGATGAATACATAGCGACATGGCTTCCATAACCCACCCAAAACTCTCTTCCTTTATTAGAAAAATCCTGCCCCCTAATTAAAGTAGAAAACAGTACCCCAATTATTAATACTAAATATTTTATATATAATTGTCGAGAGTGCATTTATAATATACTAATATAGTTGTTTTATATAAGTATAAATGTAATGAAAAATAGCAAAAAATTAGTGAAATTGAACAAAATTAGCCCTTCCCGAAATCTACACCCTTCAGCCAATCTATCAATTGTTGTATAAAATATTTATTGACAGGCGTTATTACTTTTTTGTCCCTATTTGCAATGACTAAAAATTTATTCTCGGTATACCCTTTGTTTTTATAAATTGAATACGTCTCATTCTGAATATTAATATCCATTTCCTCATCATCAATTACAAGGATTCCAGCTTTTAACTCGTTAATCAACTTTGAAACTTGATCATTTGTTTTAAGTTGTATAGTATCCTGCTCAGGTTTATATATAAACTTTTGACTCAGGAAAATGATGTGAATAGTATAATTACTTAGAGAATGAGCAGATTCAAGTTTTAAATACTTACACTGTAAGTTACCCATTTCAACACTAGAAATCACTTTAATATTTGACTGGGCAAATAACGAAGGGCTAATACAAAAAAGAATAAAGATAGCTAGGGGGATTAGCTTTCGCAAAGGGGGGTTGAGTTTAAATATTAAGTGTAAACTAATTAATAATATCTTACTTTTTTTATAAAACAGGATGAATATCCTATGTTTTTAAAAAAATATACCTATATATTATTAATTTAAAAATATGTTTAATTCAAAAATTATTTTGTTTAAATTTTAGCTTTGTTTTTGTACATTGCCTTCATTAATAACATATAAATGAAAATTGCAATTTGGTCAGTAGGTAAAGGAGATGAAGCTTATATTAAAGAGGGCGTCGCTAATTTTACAAAACGCATTAGCCACTACTACCCCATAGATTGGCTTTTAATTTCTCCAGCAAAAAGCAATGATTCATTGCAATTAAAAAAGGAGGAAGCCGCCTCCATTTTAAAAGCATTATTACCCAACGATGTACTCATCTTATTAGACGAAACGGGTAAAATGTTAAGCTCCCCTGCATTGGCTCAGCTCATTCAACAAAAGGCCAATCAGAGTGCCCACCGAATTGTATTTTTAATTGGAGGTGCTTATGGCGTTTCAAGCGAAATCAAAGCAAGGGCACAATTTACTTGGTCTCTTTCTGAACTTGTCTTCCCTCATATGTTGGTTCGACTTATTTTAGCAGAACAAGTTTACAGGGCTTGTAGTATCTTAGCCAATGAAAAATACCACCACGATTAATTCATCTATATGAGCGTCTCTTTATATATTACTATTTTCACCGTTGCCATCTCTATCATTGCCATCTACAATGAAGCCTATATGGATAAATTAATTTTTCATCCGTACACTGTGCATCAACATAATGAATGGTACCGATTTATTAGTTCAGGTTTTATTCATGCCGACTTTATACACTTAGCTTTTAATATGTTCTCCTTTTATATGTTTGGGGATTATGTTGAACAATACTTCAAAATGATATTTGGATCCTCTGGAAGCACTTTATATATTGTACTTTACATAAGTTCCTTAGTGGTTTGTTTGATTCCTACTTACTTGAATCATTACAAACAATATAATTACCAAAGCTTAGGTGCTTCAGGCGCAGTTTCTGCTATTGTTTTTGTGGGTATTTTTTTACAACCTACTATGCAAATTGGATTTTTCTTTATTCCTCCAATTATCCCTGGATTTATTTTTGGTCCTATTTATCTTGGGTTAACGGCCTATCTTTCTAAAAATGGACAAGGAGGCATCAACCATAGTGCTCATTTATGGGGCTCCATTTATGGCGTTATTTTCTTAATTGTAACAAGTTATTTTATTGGGAACTTCAATGTATTGTCCTCGTTTATTGAACAGATTAAAATCTATCTAGCAAGGTAATCAATAGCACCGTTTTGGTTTGTGGCGTTATTTTAAATCGGTCATCAATACGTTGGCCCACTACCCATAATAATTTGTCCCCCATTGTAATTACCCCAGCACGTTGCTTTACGACGGGACTCAATTTTAAACTTCCTAAAAAATGATTTAGTTTCTTTTTTTTACGAAGCCCTAAAGGATAAAAGTAATCTGAAGCCTGCCATGTCCTATATAATAATGGCCAATCTAATTGATCAGCATCTAAATAAGCATAATGAGATTCCTTTTTTATTTCACCCATCTTAGATGCCTCTATGGTTTCAAAATGTAATAACCCATTTTTCGTTTGCAAATCGCCTTCGCCGACATACACCATCAAATGTTCCAAATCAGAAATATTGGAAACAATTTGAATCGTTTCATTGTATTTTATAAAACGATGAGTGGAAGATGCAATATAAGCGCCATTTTGAGCATCTAATAGTTTATGCACTTCCAAAATTTGAGAAGGCTTAAATCCATATGATTGAATAAAGCCCCATGTATATGTTTGATTTTCTTTCACTTTTTTCCAATGAGGAATAGAAATGGTTTCAATTCCATGACGACTTCGTAATCCTTTTTTCCAAAAAGTGCTAACCGTAGCATTTACGATACCCTCTGCCTCTTTTAATCGAGCTACTGTATCTAATATATTCTCCGTCACATGCTCATAAACCTCTTGAATAGATGGAATTAATTTATTTCTTATTAAATTTCTTGTATAATCATTTTTTTCGTTAGAACTATCCTCCACATAGGTTAATGAATATTCTTTTGCAAAACCTTCAATTTGTTTTTTAGTGTATCCTAATAAGGGTCGGCAAATTTGAATCGTATCATTACGCGTTTCTGGAATCCCAGTTAAACCGTGTAATCCTGTACCACGAAATAATTGCATTAATACAGTTTCAACCTGATCATCTGCATGATGCGCCGTTAACAATACGACCTTGTTTGTTTTTGGGGTTCCCGATTCATTTGACTTAATTTCTTGAATTAATTGCGCAAACCAGGCATACCTTATTTCTCTTGCTGCTTGTTGAATGCCCATCTTGTATGTTTGTGCATAGGCAGCAGTGTCAAAACGATTTACTTTTAAAGGAATTTGTAAACGATTTGCGAAATCGGAGACGAATTGTTCATCTCTTATACTTTCGGCTGCTCTTAGTTGAAAATTGACATGGGCAATGGTACATTTTGCCCCTAACAAATGCATGATATAGGTTAATCCAACACTATCTAATCCACCGCTGACCGCTAATAAAAAGTGGGTCTGTGTTAAAATAATATCCGGAAACTTTTTTTCCCAATGCTCCTTAAAGTTTTCCGGCGTTAACATGTGTATTTATTTTTTTTGCTCTTTTGCCCAAGCATCTTTTAAGGTAACGGTTCTATTAAATACCAAATTCGTTTTTGTACTTGTCGTATCTTGATAAAAATACCCTTTTCTTAAAAACTGAAACCTCATTTCAGAAGCATCGTTTAATAAAGCTGGCTCAGCCCATGCAGTGGTAACAATATTAAGTGAATTGGGATTAATATAATCTTTAAAATCGCCTTCTGCATTCGCAACATCTTCGACACTAAATAACCGGTCATACTCATTCAATACTACTGGTACTGCATGCTTTGCACTCACCCAATGTAAAGTACCTTTAACATGAAGTCCCGATGTATCCGAACCACTTTTACTATCTGAAAAATAACTTGCATAAATGGTTTGAACCTGGCCAGATGCATCCTTTTCAAAACGATCACACTTAATAATATACGCACTCTTTAATCGAACCATTAAACCGGGCCCTAATCTGAAATATTTTTTAGTAGGCTCTTCCATAAAGTCATCGCGTTGTACCCATAGTTCATTACTAAAAGGCACGGCACGTAATCCTCCTTCTGCATCCTCTGGATTATTTTCAGAAGTAAGCATCTCCTCCCCTTTATCGTAATTTGTAATGATTAATTTGATAGGATCTGTCACCACCATGCGCCTTTGTGCAATTTTATTTAAGTGCTCTCGAACACAAAATTCTAATAAACTAAAATCAATAATATTTTCACGCTTGGCGATACCAATGCGATCACAAAAATCACGAATACTATGCGGAGTATAACCTCGACGGCGCATTCCACTAATGGTAGGCATCCTTGGATCATCCCAACTTGTGACATGCCCTTCTGACACCAATTGTAAAAGCTTACGCTTGCTCATGATGGTATAAGTCATATTCAATCGAGCAAACTCATATTGTTTAGATGGGAATAATCCCAATTGCTCAATACCCCAATCATATAATGGACGATGTGGTATAAATTCCAATGTACAAATGGAATGCGTGATTTGTTCTATTGCATCACTTTGTCCATGTGCAAAATCATACATGGGATAAATACACCAAGCATCTCCTGTGCGATGATGATGAGATCTTTTAATTCGATATAATAATGGATCACGAAGCTGCATATTAGGACTTGCTAAATCAATTTTAGCACGCAACACTTTTGCGCCATCCTCAAATTTCCCTTCCTTCATTGCAGTAAATAAAGATAAATTTTCAGAAACAGATCTATTCCTAAATGCATTACCCGTTCCTGGTGTCGTTGGAGTGCCTTTTTGTAAAGCAATTTCTTCGGCACTGCTATCATCTACATAAGCCAACCCTTTTTCAATAAGTTGAATGGCGTATTGAAATAATTGTTCAAAATAATCTGAGGCATAACATTCCTTGACCCAATCAAAACCCAACCATTGTACATCGGCTTTAATACTATCCACATACTCTACTTCCTCTTTAGCAGGATTGGTATCATCAAATCGTAAATTAGTTGCACCTCCAAATCGATTGGCTAGGCCAAAATTCAAGCAAATACTTTTTGCATGCCCAATATGCAAATAACCATTGGGTTCAGGGGGAAATCGAGTTAATATGGACTTATATTTCCCTTCTGCTAAATCATTACTAATGATTTCTTCAATAAAATTTAAACTTTTTTCTTCACTCATGAGGTAGTCACTATTCGGACAAAGGTACAAAAATAGGCGTCAAATACCTATCTAAATTACACCCTAAAATTACCCTTTATACCCATATAATTTTTGAACCTCTTTGACAATTTTTTCAATTTCTTGATCATCCCCCGAAGGATCATATTGTTGCTTTAAACTACTCCCAAATACGAAGGCGACTGCTTGCCATAAACCAGCACTAAAACTTCCTTTAAACTCTCTTATTAAATTATAACAATTATTACCTGTCTCTCTATTAATTAATTTCATGAGGACCTTACCTTGGTAGATAGATAATTGTGTGACTTTATCTGCAAACTCTTTTTTGAGTTCCTTTTCTCGAAGTTTAATGATTTGTTTACGTTGTGATGCATCTGACACATTCACTAATTGCGCATTCACTTCTGAAATGACTTTACTTGCCGACTTAGCATAAGGATAAGTAACATAGACAGCATTGCGAAGTCTTGTCCATTCTTTCCAATAATTTCTCCAATGATTGGTTTGAATAGCTCCTACTAAAACCGTGGGTAACCAAGATTGACCAATAGTATCCCCTTCGGGTGTAATGAATGCTTCCACCCTTATAGTATCCGTATTTTGTTGCGCATAATTGATCAAAGGACATAATCCTAACAAACAAAAAACGAAACTATATTTAAGGGCTTTTAACATAAAGCTTTTGAAACTATTTTAAATTAATACTCAATTATAATAAAAGTAACCCTACTTCCCCCACCAGCATTTTTGGCTTACCCCTTATTTAGCTTTCAACTTTTTATACCTAGCATAAGAGGACATCATAAATCCAATGGTCATGACAATGATACCCAACCATAAAATATTAATAAATGGAAATTCGTACACTTTTAAAGTGATCAAATTAGTTAAAGAAGCGGATTCCTTTATGCCAATTTCTAACACTCCTTTTTTCTGGTCCACTACTTTATTAAAACTCAACACTAAATTTTGTGCTTTTACTGTATCCAATTCCTGTTGCAAAGTCATGCCTTCTAATAAAATACCAGGAGTGGCGTCATATTTCAGTCCTTCCTTTGAAGTCACCGTCATTTGTAAAACCAATTCATTATTACCTACTGGTGCATTTTTATTAGGGTTGATTAAAACCTTCTCTAGTTTAATATAGCCGTTACTATAAAATATAGAATCCCCTATTGCAATTTGATGAGGTTTAAAACGAATAGTATCAGATTCACTATGGTCTTGAAAAGAGGTCACATATACAAATATATCCTTGTTCCAATAATGCTTAGCCGCAGGATTAGCCGAAAATCCCTCCATCTTATTATTCTTTAAAACATCAGGATATAAAAAAAACTGATGTTCCGAATTTTTCTCCTTGAACATGAGTTCAAAGAATCGCTTATTCAACCCGTCTAAAGTATCTCTTTGATAAGTCACCATATACTTTCCCATATCCGTTGCCAATCCTTCAAATAAAGTAATATTTTCTCTAGGATTCCCTGTCGGATTATTTTTAGAATTATCTTCTTTTAAAGGAGATATGCCTGTTGTATTCCAACTAAGTACCGTTTTATTAGAAGACGAAATTAAGATACCCACTAACACCAAACCAAATCCGATATGCCCAATACTTGCTGCAGCTGATTTTAATTTGCCATTTAAAATACTAAGCCAATAAAACAGGTTTGCGACAACTGCATAAACGGCTGAAAACAATGCAACATAAATCGCTCCAGTAAATCCGATGCCTTTCTCCTTATAAGCTACCCCAATAAAAATATAAATCACACTACTCATCACTATGGTGATTAAGATAGGCATCTTTAATTTTGAAATAATATAAGACTTTGGCGTTTCTTTGTACTTTAAATATTGACCCGCTGCGGTTAATAAGCCAATGATAATGGCGACAAACACTTGCACTTGGTTGTGTGCAAAAGCCGCATCCTCAGGAGGCGCAATTTTAGTTCCTAATAATTTATTAATCACAGGAATTGAAGTAATTGAAGTAATTACCAATCCAGATAAAAATAATACCATTGATCCGACCAACATCCAAAACTCCCTGCTACTCATTTCATCCTCAGCGGGTGTTTCATATAAATTTTTGTATCGAATAAAAAACAATACAAAGTAAGGAATGACAAAAATCAATAAAAAGCCCAACAACTGCGCATTCATTCCAAGATCGGTGAAAGCATGCACCGATGTATCGCCTAGAATACCACTACGAGTTAAAAAAGTGGAGTACAAGACCATTAAAAAACTAATCCCAAAAAATAGGTAAGTCGCTTTTAAGCTAGTGCCTGTTTTACGATAAATAATACATGTATGAATTCCTGCCACTAGAACCAACCATGGAACTAAGGAAGCATTTTCAACAGGATCCCATGCCCAATAGCCACCAAAATTTAAACTTTCATAGGCCCAAGCAGCCCCCATCATAATACCCAATCCTAATATACCTGCAGAAAAAGTAGCCCAAGGCAAAACCGAATCCATCCAATTATTTTCTTTTTTCAATAATCCCGCTACTGCAAATGCAAAAGGAATAGTAGTAGATGCAAAACCTAAAAACAAAACAGGAGGATGAATCACCATCCAATAATTTTGCAAAGTGGTATTTAATCCAGTACCATCTTTAATAAATTGTAAATAGTCGGGTCGAGATAAAATTGGCCATTGCATCTCATTCCTTAATAAGATAAAAGGACTACTTCCTAATTTAAAATCAAGAATATAAAATCCAACAATCATAGTGGCTAAACAAACTTGTGTAAAGTTGAGTACCGTCATCACCCCATTTATATTCTTTCCCCATTTTTTGGCGCGTGTCATCAAAATAAGCCCTAACACTGCATGCCAAAAACTCCATAATAAAAAACTACCTTCTTGCCCTTCCCAAAAACAACTCAATAAATATTGAATGGGCATACTCATATCACTGTGCGAGTATGCATATTTATATTCAAATAAATGATGATAAATAATATAAGACAAGACTATAAAACATGAAAATATAGCCACTGCTTCAATTAAAAAAGCAGTTTTTGCTAACTTATTCCATTGAATTTCAGTTTCAATTTGTTGCGAATAAAATGCTTTTGCAAATGCAAAAGTGGCCACTAAAGAAGCCACAAAAGAAAGTATAGTTAAAAAATAACCTATTTGTCCTGGAAGCAAATTCTCCCCTATAAATGTTGTTGTATTCATTAAAAAGTATAAAAGATTAATTACTTATAGTGACTGGTTGCTGTTGCATTGCATTAGGATTGTCCTTGTATTTAGAAGGGCACTTCATAACAATAGTAGCACATTCAAAATGATCTCCTTGAACGCGTCCTTTTAAAACCAATCGCTCTGACTTCACCATATCGGTTGGCATGGTGTTATGATATACTACAGCAATTTTACCTCCTAAACTATCTTGCACGTGAAACTGTAATAAATTAGGATCCTTTACTGGGTCATAATCTACTGGAACTGTGTGATCTATTTTAACAATTAAATTCACAAACTTGCCTTGCTTTTGCTTTGCAGAAGCCACTGTCTCATAACTACTTAAATCTCCAGTATAGCTAATCAGTACCACTATAGCAATGGCAATGAGGACTAATAAAACAACGTGCATTTTCTTCATATTGCAAAGTTAAAGAAATGCCCTTAAATTGCACCCATAATTTACCTACATAGAAACTATTCATTATGCGCCTTTTTGACTATATCATTGTTTGCAAAAGTCCAGATTTTAAAAATGTGGACCGAATTAGCCAATTCATGCTGTTAATTTCAACACTTTCCTTCTCATACTCCATCTATTTAGGCCTATTTCCTAAACCTGCATTAATTTTTGCCATCATGACTTCCTGTATAAGTTGGTGGATTTTTTGCCTATTTCAGCGAAAAAATGGTACCGCCCCCTATTACCGACTAGGTTTACTTTTTGCCTCTTGGGGTTGGTTTTTGCAACCCAATGGATTGATTATTGCGGGGATTTTTTTGATAGCGGCCCTATTTGAAAGACAGGTCAAATTTCCTTACGAAATAGCCGTTGACCCATCAGGCATTGTCATTAATACTTTTCCAAAGAAATACTATCCATGGCAAGCCATTCAAAATATGTTGATAAAAGACGATTATATCACTATTGATTTTAAAAATAACCATCTTATACAAAAACAAATTAACGAGCCCGTGACTATGACCATAGAACAGGAATTTAATTCCTTTTGTAAGGAACAGATTCAAGCCCATCAATAATATATCCACATACCCTTTCAATACAAATGCTTATTAATACCTTTGAACTATGTCATTAAATTCATCTCCCTTTATTTTATATTCTGATGGCGAAGGTCAAATTTTTGAGGACACTAGTTTATACGTATCAGGCCGAGCTGGTTGGGACGCCTATCCCATTCCTTTAGATGAATGGATCGAATTACCCAATGGAGGTAATTTATATGAACTACCAGGCCGTCGTGGTATTGGCATCGATGTAGAAACGGGCGAAATGCGCATTTGCGAAAAAGGATGGGCAGTGGCTGCCTTTATTCCTCCTGCACACACTGGATTGTATATTGCTGCTTACGAAACTTTACCTTACGCTCCCACTTTGCCCTTGTTTTGTTATACTGCAGTAGGTTGGTTAGATGGAAAAAATTATGTGCCTGCTATCCGAATTGAAAAAGATATTAGACAGGACTGTGAAGGATATGATCAACCCACCATCGAAATGGGTACGGAGCATTTATTAAAAGCTTATCCTGAAAATAGATTGGTACAACATTTAATGGAAAATTGTTGCATGACTTATGAATGTCCTGCTGCACGCAATTTTGCTATGAGTAGATGGGAATGCCCTATTCCAATTTCACCTGCTTGTAATGCCAACTGTATTGGTTGTATTTCATTTCAACCTATTGAAGAAGAAATTGTTTCCAATCAAGAAAGATTAAGTTTTAAACCCACCGCAGCTGAAGTGGTGGAATATACCGTACCACATTTGATGACCGCTCCTTTCCCCATTGTGAGTTTTGGTCAAGGATGCGAAGGTGAACCCTTATTAATGTGGGAGACCATTAAGGAAGCAATAATTGAAATCAGAAAACATACCCCAAAAGGAAGTATCAATATTAATAGTAATGGATCCAATCCAATTGCAGTTAAAATTTTAGCGGAAGCAGGATTGGATAGTTTAAGAGTAAGTACCAATTCGGCCAGACCTGAAATTTACAATCCTTATTATCGTCCAAACAATTACACTTTTAATGATATCGTTGAAAGTTTAAAAGTAATGTCAGCGGCAGGTAAGTGGACGAGTATTAATTATTTTGTTTTCCCAGGTATGACCGATAGTGTTGCAGAATACGAAGCCTTAAGACAATTAATTATTGATACCGATTTGAAAATGATACAATGGCGCAATTTTAATATTGATCCTGATTGGTATTTAGGAAAAATTGGCGTCACAGAAGTGGGTGAAATTATGGGTGTGAAACAAATGATGGATTTAATACGTGAAGAATTTCCAAATTTAAAATTCGGATATTACAATCCTCCTATTGAAAGGATCAAAGGTAACTTTAGCGAGCACTTTGCTCATCATTAATAATGTAATATTGAAAATACAATACAATAAACAAAATCAAATAGGCGCCTTACTAGCAATAACGGCGAGCTTTATTTGGTCGGGTAATTTTATTGTTTCAAGGTATGCCATTCACTTAGCAGGTCCCATAAGCATGGCTTTTTTAAGATGGACTTTAGCAACCATCACCATGTTGCCTTTTGCTTATAAAAACTTCATGAAGGAACTTCCTATTTTTAAGCAGCACAAATCTTACTTTTTTTTGATGGGATTAGTGGGCTTCGCAGTTTACAATACACTTATTTATACTTCGGGGCATTATACAACTGCCATTAATATGGCCTTGATTGGATCCATCATTCATCCTATTGTAGCAACCGTTTTAGCCGCCTTTGTTGTGAATGAAAAATTACATTGGAAAAATGTAACAGGAATTTTATTAGGCGTAGTCGGGATTGTATTTTTAATTTCAAAAGGAGATGTACATAATATTTTACAATTCAAATTTGCCACAGGTGATTTATGGATGGTCGCAGCGGGCTTTTGTTTTGGATCCTATAATGTGTTTGTGAAAAAAAAACCAGCTGGAATTTCACCCAATAGTTTTTTATTATGTTTGTTTGCCATTGGCGCCATCATACTACTTCCTTTTTCATTATATGAAATGACTTATATACAACCCATTCATTTTTCCTACACATTTTTATTTATTATTTTATATATCGGTATTGGCAATTCCACTGTCGCTTACTTTTTATGGAATAGTGCCATTCACCGTTTAGGTGTAGGCAAAACCGCCTTATTTGGAACATTGATTCCTTTATTAAGCTCCATTGAAGCTGTATTTATTTTAAATGAAACTTTCACTTTATTTCAAGCAATAAGTGGGCTGATTATTATATCAGGTATTGTCATCAATACTTGGCCATCAACTAAGCCACATGGATAGTACTTTGATTTTACTTTGTTTTATTGCATTTGTTGCAGGATTTGTAGATGCCATTGTGGGTGGAGGTGGATTAATTCAAACTCCGGCAGGCTTAATCCTCCTTCCCAACGAATCCGTGGCCCGCGTCATTGGGTCTCTTAAAATTCCGTCCTTTACAGGCACTTTTTTTGCCGCAAGACAATACCTTAAAAATGTCAAAATTCCACTTCGTCGAATATTAATTTTTACTTGTATCGCATTTGTAGCTTCTTTTACTGGATCCTATTGCTTGACCATCGTGAGCAATAAATATATGAAACCCATTATCTTTTTTGTATTAGTACTCATTGCTATTTACACTTTCACTAAAAAAAATTTGGGACAAGCCTGTGCACAAAAACAATTATCGTTTTCCAATAAAAAAGGGGCCTTTTTATGTTTAGCGCTTGGCTTTTATGATGGCTTTATTGGTCCAGGTGCAGGTAGTTTATTGGTACTTGCTTTTATTAGTTTTTTAGGCTTTGATTTTTTACAAGCCAATGCGCACGCTAAAGTGGTCAATTTAGCGACCAACTTAGGATCCATCTTATTATTTATATTGAAAGGCTCCATTTTATGGGGCATTGCCTTACCGATGGCCTTTTGTAATGCCATAGGAGGAATCATAGGGTCTAAAATGGCCATTCAAAAAGGGAACCAATTTATTCGTACTGTCTTTTTAATTGTTATCATAGCTACCCTTTGCAGATTGGGTTATGATGTATTTTTACATTAATTTTATTCTATGCAATTAAACTTTGAACAACAGAAAAATGTAAAAGCAGGAATTTATACCACGCTTATTTGCGTGCTGCTCTCTCTGTTGTTTATTTTATTGCATTGGCAGCAAACAGCTCCTACTATACTTCCGCCTGAACCTACTTATATGGAAGTTAATTTAGGAAATAGCACGACAGGTGCTGGAGATATTGCACCCTTAAGCAAGGAAGCCCCTAGTCCAGAAGTGGGTGCTTCAAAAAGAGTGAAAGCGAGTTCCTCACTTAAAGCTCTGAAATTAAATACCAATTCAACCGATCCAAATGACGAGGCCATTAAAACATCAAATGCAAAAAATAAATTAAAATCAACACCGCTTCCACGAGCATTAAAACCAAAAGCGTTGATGGGTAAATATGCAGGAGGCAATGGCAAAGGAGGAAATAATCAGGATAGTTATAACGATGTAAAAGAGCAAGGTATCGCAGGTGGCAAAGGTGATCAAGGGGTTGCAGGTGGAAGCATTAATGGAAAAAATTATACGGGCGAAGGTGGCCCTTTTGTAACCAAGGGAGATCGTCGTGTAACAAAAGCCTATTTGTTTAATGGGGATATTGAACCTGCCACTATTTATGCCGAAATTGAAGTGAACCCTTTAGGAGTTGGACGTTTTGTACAAATTGTAAAAGGCTCCTCCTCCAATGAGGGTAAATATAAAAGAGCCATTGTAGAATACCTTCCCAAGATTAGTTTTAATACAGCCGATCATAGTTCATATGTGACGGTTAAGTTTAAGTTTGAAAACCAATAAAATTTTCAACCTCCATGTCCTACCAAGACACCATTGACTATTTATATAGTCGCTTACCTTTATTTAGTCGAATTGGTGCAGCCGCAATAAAAGCGGACTTACATAATACCATTGCAATTTGTGATTTTTTAGACCAACCCCAACACAAATTTAAAACCATTCATGTAGCAGGAACAAATGGAAAGGGCTCCACCAGCCATATGTTAGCTGCGATATTACAACAAGCTGGATATAAAACAGGCTTATACACTTCTCCACACTTATATGATTTTAGAGAACGTATTAAAGTAAATGGCGAAATGTGTTCAAAAGAATTTGTCATTTCCTTTACCGATAAAATGAAACCTTTTATTGAAAAAGTGGAACCCAGTTTTTTTGAAATAACCGTAGGTATGGCTTTTGATTATTTTGCAAATGAAAATGTAGATATTGCGATTATTGAAACTGGACTAGGTGGCCGATTAGACAGCACCAATGTAATACAACCCCTACTCAGTATTATAACCAATATTGGTTGGGACCATATGGCACTACTGGGGAATACCCTTACTCTAATTGCAAAGGAAAAAGCGGGCATCATCAAAAAAGAAGTCCCCGTTGTGATTTGCGAAACCATTCCTGAATCAAAAAATGTCTTTTTAGACAAAGCAAAATTGATGCAGGCTCCTATTTATTTCGCAGAAGATTATTTAACACTCACCTCATTTGAAAATAATTGGGACAGTGCACAATTCGAATTTTATCAACCCCAATTTAAATATCTCTCCAGTCCATTATTCACTGAAACTTTTAAATTAGATTGCGACCTCCCTGGCAAATACCAAAATAAAAATTTAAAAGGTGTCTTAGTGGCCGCGCAACTATTATCGAGTATGGGTTGGAATTTAAATGCTGCTACTATTTTTAATGCATTACAGTCCATAAAAAAAACAACTGGTTTAATGGGCCGCTGGGAATGTCTTCAAAAAAATCCACACATTGTTTTGGATGTGGCTCATAATGAACATGGCATTCATGCTTTGTTGGAGCAATTAGAAACCATTGATTACAAACAATTACATATTGTCACCGGAATGGTAAAGGACAAGGATGTTGACGCCGTATTAGCATTATTACCAACCAATGCCTTATACTATTTTACACAATCTCATATTCCTAGAGCATTGCCTGTCAATGAACTCATGGCCAAAGCCAATCAACATCATCTAATAGGAACCTCCTTTACTAATGTCAACATAGCTATAAAAAGTGCATTAGAAAAAGCGACCTCCCATGATTTAATCTTAGTGATGGGAAGCGTATTTTTAGTTGCTGAAGTAGATAGAACTATCTTTTAATTTTACCAACCTTTTTGGTCACATAATGCTTTAATATGTGCAATATGATGTTTGCCATGCCAAGAATAGATGCATAACATATCCCATAAAGTCACATTCGCATTACGCTCAGGATGAAACAAAGTACTTTGCCATTGCTCATCCGTCATAGAGGTAGCTAGGTTTACCCATCTTTCATGTAAGGCATGTAAAATGGTGGTCGAATAATTAATGGGTGTGTTTAATACATCGGCAGTATTCACCCAAGCATTTTGATTATAAGGCTTTATTGGAGGCGTTTGCTCGGTGAGTGCTAATTTAAAACGAATGAATGCATTCATATGACTATCCGCCAAATGATGGACAAGTTGTTGAACGGTCCAACCCCCTTCTCTGTAAGGTGTATCCAACTGAACTTTATCTAAATGTTGTATTGCTAATTCTATGTTAGTTGGGGCCACTTTTAATTCATGAATCCATTGATTTTTGGTGGCCTCTGAAAATGGCATTGGTTCATATTTACCAATAGGATAACGTGGGTCTGACATGTTGAATATATATTTAAATTAAAAAATTAATCCTCTCTCCAAGCTTTACCAGTTCGATGTATAAATACATCTTCTAAATTTGCTTTTTTTACTTCCTTTACTTTTTCAAATCCTGTAGCTACTAATTCATCAATTAATGCATTAGGTGTGTTAATGGCAATAATTTCACCACTATCTATAATAGCTACTCTATCGCAGAGCACTTCTGCTTCATCCATATAATGCGTTGTAATAATAACGGTCGTTCCATTGTCTCTAATCTCCTTAATTAAATCCCATAAGTTACGACGCGCCTGAGGATCTAATCCTGTGGTAGGCTCATCTAAAAAAACAAGGATGGGTTGATTGATTAAAGTAGTGGCAATTGAAAACCTTTGCTTTTGTCCTCCACTTAATTGTTTATACTTTGCGTTGGCCTTATCTTCTAAATTTACTTTTTTTAATAAAGATTGCGGATCCACCTGGGTTTGATATAATCCTACAAACAATTGAATGAGTTCGGTCAATGTTAAGTTGGGATAAAATCCAGCTGTCTGTAATTGTACCCCAATTATTTTTTTAATCGCTTCGGTGGATTCATCAATATTTAATCCATTCACCCAAACTTCCCCACTGGTTTTTTCCCTCAAAGTTTCAATGATTTCTAAAGTGGTGGACTTCCCTGCCCCATTGGGACCTAATAAACCAAAAATTTCACCCCGGTTTACTTCAAAACTAATCCCATTTACCGCAGTGAATTCGCCATACTTTTTCACTAAATTTTTAACACTTATTATAGGCGCAGGTATCATAATCATTAATTAATCTGGACAAATTTAACTGCTTTTGGGCGCTATGCAAAATGAAAACTTAAGCAAGACCCCTTATCTTTGTAAAAAGATATAAATGAAAGTAGGAATATTAGGAGGTGGTCAGTTGGGTCGCATGTTATTGCAAGCCGCAGCAAACTATGATGTCACTACTTTTGTGTTAGAAAATGATGCCCATTGCCCCTCGGCACATTTATGCCACCATTTTACCCTAGGCAGCATTCAAGATTTTGAAACCGTGTATCAATTTGGGAAAAATTTAGATGCCCTCACCATTGAAATCGAATCTGTCAATGTGGATGCCTTAGAAAAATTAGAAAACGAAGGGGTTAAAATTTATCCTACTCCTGCCGCTATCAGAATCATAAAAAATAAAATCCTTCAAAAGCAATTTTATAAAGACTTTGAAATTCCAACCTCGGCATTTCATATTACTGCACAGCAATCAGATTTACTACAACACCTTCCCTTTTTGCCTGCTGTTCATAAATTAGGAGAAGGCGGGTATGACGGCAAGGGAGTTCAAATGATTCATTCTGAAACAGATATTGAAGTTGGATTTAATGCCCCAGCTGTTTTAGAAAAGAAAGTGGCCATCGAAAAAGAGATTGCCCTTATTGTTGGCATGAACAACGAAGGTAAAACGATTATATATCCTCCTGCCGAAATGATATTTGATACGATATATAATTTATTGGATTATCAACTAAGCCCAGCTAAATTGGATGAAAAACAACTTTGGAAAGCCCAAGCCATTGCACGCAAAGTAGTAATGAACTTAAAAAGTCCAGGTTTATTCGCCATTGAATTATTCATCGACAAGTCGGGCGAAGTATTGGTCAATGAAACGGCCCCAAGGGTGCACAACAGTGGTCATCATACCATCGAAGCAAATTACAGTAGTCAATATGATATGCTGTGGCGTATCATATTAAATTACCCACTTGGCAACACTAATGAAATTTTACCTTCAGCAATCGTTAATATTATTGGAGCTGAGGGTTATACCGGCGATGTAGTTTATGAAGGACTAGACGAGGTCCTGAAAATGGATAATGTATTTGTGCACTTATATGGAAAAAAACAAACCAAGCCAGGACGCAAAATGGGTCATGTAACCATTATCAGCAGTGACTATCAGGATTTAACGCATAAGGCCAATAAAATAAAGCATACGCTTAAAGCCATCACGACAAAGCCTTAACAATAAAAGTTCCTAGCCTTTTAAATTTTTTCTTTCAACAATCTTTTTCTTTACTTGAAGTGTTTTTTGGAAACCAATACCAATGACGCTTTTTACCTGTAATCCGGGTGAAGTTTTTAATGGTCCAAATATTTTTATTTTGTCGTCATAAATCAAATCCAAATTATAAGACGCTGAAAAATATTTATTGATTTTAAAACTAAACATATTGGTCATGTACAAATTAATGTTTTCTGGCTTTTGATTATAATTGGAAAAAAAGTCAGCCCTTCCCTTATAATTGATATTAGTTGCAATGGTATTATTATAATTGACAGTGATAAAAGTTCCTACCTCTTTTGAAATCTTATCTCCAACAGGAACCCCATACTTCCCTAAATTAGATAAAGTATTATTTAATAATAAAGTGGTTCTAGAAGTTAATGGAGAAAAGAATATTGAAAAATGAGGTGTAGGTTTAAAATCCAACCCCGCAGATAAAATGATGTAGGCGGGAGCTAAAAAAGAAGAAGTTAAAGTAGAGTTGGTTCCGCTAAAGCTAAATCCATCAAAAAATTGAGACCTAAGATTAAATAAACCAGATATGAACCACATGCCTGATGTATCAATTTGGTATCCATATTTACTTAAAAAATCTAAGCGATCGTCGTTTTTGCGCCCACCCAAACTAGTAGATTGAATAAAACCCAAGTTGACATCAATATTATTATCTAAATTTTGATGGGCCTTCTTAAAAAAAAAGTAATAATTGAAATAAGTATTTAAAGACATGTTGAAATTATCTCCCCCAGCCGCCCAATTACTCAATGAACTTTGTGATAAATTAAAATTATACAAGCCTCCTTGTTTCCAATTCCAATGAGTGGTATCCAATTCCTTGCGTATCGTTCGAGAGGTTTCGGTGCGTAATTTAGTGACAGAAATGTCCTGAGCTAAGATCCAATGACCCATGCATAAAAAAAATATAGATAATAACCCTTTTCTCATGAGATCCCTTTTTCCAAATATACCAATAGTAAATAAATGATTGATTTCTAAGTGTATGTAATTTTTACTATTCTTATAAATTATCTAAAATGTACTTTAACTGTGCTAAATAAATAACTAATTATCAAATAATTAGCTAATATTATATGACAAGTTGACATATAATATAAATTTTTACTAAATTTGTCCATTAAAACCTAGGAATGGAAATATTGCAGATGCTAAATAAGGACCATGATGAAGCAAGGCAAGGGGAAGCTTTTGCTAGTGCTGTGAAAAAGGAGTCCTTTTCAAAGCACTTCTATATAGAGAGTTATGGATGCGCTATGAATTTTGCTGACAGTGAAGTAGTCGCATCGATCCTAGAAAATAATGGTTTTGGAAGCACTCGACAAATTGAGTTAGCCGACCTAATCTTATTAAACACCTGCTCCATTCGTGAAAAAGCAGAACAAACCGTTCGCAAACGCCTCACAGAATTTAGAAAATTGAAACATGAAAAGCCAGGACTATTGGTTGGCGTGTTGGGTTGTATGGCTGAGCGATTAAAATCAAAATTATTAGAGGAAGAAAAATTGGTTGATCTTGTGGTGGGCCCAGATGCTTATCGAACACTTCCTGATTTAATCATGGAAGCGGGTACAGGTCAAAAAGCAGTAAATGTTTTATTAAGTAGAGATGAAACTTATGCCGACATAGCCCCAGTCCGATTAGACAGCAATGGCATCAGTGCTTTTGTTTCCATTACCAGAGGTTGTAATAATATGTGCAGCTTTTGTGTGGTGCCCTTCACTAGAGGTCGGGAAAGAAGTAGAGACGCTTTTTCAATTGTAGCAGAATGTCGACAATTATTCGAGGAAGGTTATAAAGAGGTAACACTTTTAGGTCAGAATGTAGATAGTTATTATTGGAATAATCCTGAAACAAATACATCGACCACTTTTGCAATGCTTCTAGAAAATGTGGCTTTAATCAGTCCAACCTTAAGAGTCCGCTTTAGCACTTCCCATCCCAAAGACATTACAGATGAAGTATTATTCACAATGGTGAAATACGATAATATATGTAAGTACATTCATCTGCCAGTTCAAAGTGGAAGTACGCGCGTACTGCAACTTATGAACAGAACTTATACTCGCGAATGGTATTTATCTAAAGTGGTACGCATTAAAGAAATTATGCCCACTTGTAGTATCTCGGCCGATATCATTGCAGGATTTTGTACTGAGACAGAAGAGGACCATCAAGACACTTTAAGCATTATGCAAGCGGCGCAATATGATTATTGCTATATGTATTTTTATTCTGAAAGGCCAGGTACGCTTGCAGCAAAAAGATATACCGATGATATTCCGGAAGAAATTAAAAAAAGAAGATTGCAAGAAATTGTGGATGTACAATGGACGCTCTCCAATGAAAGTAATAAAAGAGATGTAGGTAAAATAGTGGAAGTATTGATTGAAGGAGATAGTAAAAAAAGTAGTCAACATTGGATGGGCCGAACCAGTCAAAATAAAGTGGTGGTATTTCCGAAATTAAATCACGCATTAAAAAAAGGAGATTATGTTGAAGTAGTGATAGATGATTTCACTAAAGGCACTTTACTAGGCGAACTAAAAAATAATTAAAATGGACTTACAAACATTAAAAAATAGATTTAGCATTATAGGCAATACGCCTACCCTTAATCATGCATTAAATACTGCTGCTCAAGTAGCCGCAACCGATTTAACAGTGCTCATAGTAGGAGAAAGTGGTGTTGGTAAAGAAGTGTTTTCACAAATCATTCATAGTTTATCTGCACGAAAACACAATCCATTTATTGCAGTGAACTGCGGAGCTATTCCTGAAGGTACGATCGACTCCGAATTATTTGGTCATGAAAAAGGATCCTTCACTGGAGCTGTGGATAGTCGTAAAGGTTATTTTGAAACAGTAAGTGGTGGTACTATTTTTTTAGATGAGATTGGAGAATTGCCATTAGGAACACAAGCAAGATTATTACGTGTTTTAGAAACAGGAGAATTTATAAGAGTAGGATCTTCTAAAGTTCAAAAATCAGATGTGCGCGTGATTGCTGCAACCAACAGAGAGTTGTTGGAGTTCACACAAAAAGGAAGATTTAGAGAGGACTTGTATTATCGTTTGAATACTGTCCCAATTCGTGTCCCTTCTTTAAGAGATAGAAAAGAAGACATTCCTTTATTATTTAGAAAATTCGTAGTTGACTTTTCAGATAAGTACAAAACAAAACCCATCTTTTTAGAAGAAGAAGCTAGAGCATTACTAACCCAATACCCTTGGCCAGGTAATGTGCGTGAATTAAAAAATATTGCAGAACAAATTTCAGTTTTAAGTAAAACCGAATCCATCAATGCACAAACATTAACTGGTTTTTTACCAACACCACATGTCAACAATATGCCGATGCTCACTGGCAATACACCGGTTGGAGAATTCGCCAATGAAAGAGAAATTTTATACAAGCTGTTTTTTGACATGAAAAAAGATGTCAACGAACTTAAAAAAATGTTTGTTGAAATTTTACAAAATCCTTCTTTAGGAGGACAAAATGCCCATTTTAATAGAGAAAGTATCTTAAATGATTTAAAAGAAGACCTATCCCCTATCGCTTCAACAACAGGCTCCCTTATTCATCATTCATCGGTTCAAGTGCCTCATTCCAACCAACAACCCGTGATTATTGACAATGAGTTACAAAGTCATTATGAAGTTGACGAATCTCTTAACATCATGGATAAGGAAAAAGAACTAATTTTAAAGGCATTAAAAAAGCACCGAGGACGACGCAAGGATGCATCCACCGACTTAGGCATTAGCGAACGTACCTTATATCGAAAAATTAAAGAATACGACATTGAAGAATAATTTTAAACTACCCTATTTAGCTCATTGCTTTCAAAAGCAATTTGTACATAAAATATTGATGCTTATTTTTATAAGCATCGCATTGACCAGTTGTGGCGTGTATAGTTTTAAAGATGCCATCATTCCAGAAAATGTCAAAACAATCAAAGTGGGATTTGTTGAAAATAAAGCAAGGTATGTCAATCCACAATTAGCACCACAGCTGACCGATAAATTACTTCAAAAAATTATTAGCCAAACAAAATTAACTAGAACAAATAGTGATGATGCGCATTATCAAATCTATGCTACTATTACTAATTACGATCCATCTCAAACCGTGGGTGTGAGTGCACAACAAGCCAGTACCAATCGACTTACTGTTACGGTACATGTACTTTTAAAAAAGACATTAGATAATAAAGAACAAGAATTTGATATAACGCGCAACTTTGACTTCTCTGCTAATTTAACTTTAAACCAAGCAGAAGGCCAATTGATGAGTGATATTTTAAGAAATATTACGGATGATATTTTTAATCAAATTTTTTCAAACTGGTAAAAATGACACCTGCATTAATTAATCATATTTTACTTAATTGGACAGGACATCCTAATTTGGAAGTCATTGAAACCAATGAATTGGAACATTGGGTGGATCAACATCCTTATAGTCCAAGCTTACAATTTTTATTGGCTAAAAAATATGATATGGAAGGGTCTCCCTTACTTTTATCACAATTGCAAAAAACCACCTCTTTTTTCCCCTCCACCTTACAGATACATCATTGGCTTCATTCTGCAGAGCAAGATGCCATTTCTGCTCCAATGGAAGAAAAACTTAGTTCGCTTATATCAGATCAATTAGCCCAATTTAAGGAGCCTGTCGTTTTAGACACCGTTGCCTATGAAATGGAGCTAACTCCCCTACAAAAGGACTATTTCGCTGCTCAGGGGATTGAAATCGACCTTTCAAAGCTGCCTCAGGATAAATTTACTCAACAATTAAGGAGTTTTACGGCTTGGCTAAAAGTTTTAAAGGACAAGGAAGGTGTGCCAGTCGTGAGTGAAATAGGTGAAGCACAAGAAAAAGCAATCAATGCCATTGCTGAAAAAGCCAATATAATGGAGGAAGTGGTCACCGAAGCCATGGCTGAAATATGGGAAAAACAAGGCCACCCACGTAAGGCAATTGCCCTATATTCAAAATTAAGTTTTATTTTTCCTGAAAAATCCGTTTATTTTGCGTCTCGAATCGAACAACTAAAACAACGAAAATGATTACTCTATTCTTGATATTGATTATCGCAGCCTGTGTTGGCTTAGGATTTATGGTATTAATTCAAAACCCTAAAGGGGGTGGATTAAACGCAAATGTAGGCGGCTTATCTAATAATTTCATGGGAGTAAAGCAAACCACCGATGTACTTGAAAAAGGAACTTGGATTTTTGCAGCCTTAATTGCGATTTTAGCGATGACATCCACTGTTTTTTTAAGATCAGGCTCAACTGATTCAGATAGAGGATTGTTACAAAAAGTAAATACTTCTGCTACTGCGCCTTTATCTACTCCAATGAAAGCAACTCCAACGACTCCAGCGACTACTGCTCCTGCAAATACGCCAGCACCAGTAGCCCCTGCAAAAGTTAAATAATAGCTTTAAACTCATTTATATAAAAATCCTTCTCCAAATTGGGGAAGGATTTTTAGTTTTTGGACGACAAAACTTAACTTTATATTACAAAGGTCATCCCACCTCTACGAATTAAAAGGAAGCATCCTATGAAAAAACTGATTTCTTTTATTTTTATCATTGTGTTGGTATATGAAGTGTATACTTTATTTATAAAATCAACCTCATTTACAGAAACTCAAGTAAGTTTCAAATATGATAAAGGAACCATGTCCATAAACGACCTAGGTGATAGCTTAGTAACACATCATATTATAAGAGAAAAATACAGCTTTACTTTATTAGCTCCCCTTTTTGATATTGAGCATAAAACAAAGTCGGGTCAATTTTTAGTAAAAAAGAACAGCAACTTATTTTCCATATTCCGTATGCTTCGAAATAATCAACAACCCATTGTAAAATTTATTTTGAATAAAGTGCGCACCAGAGCAGAGTTATCAAAATTAGTGGCGACCACTTTTACAACAGATAGTGCACAAGCCGCTTTATTTTTTAATAGCAATGATTCATTGGCTCCCTTTAATATTGACACGACTCAATTACTGACTTTATTTATTCCCAATACTTACGAATTTTATTGGAGCACTTCCATACCTAAATTGTTAGTAAAGATGAAAGAGGCGCAATCTCAATTTTGGCTTCAGCAGAACAGAAGTCAAAAGGCCGAACGAAATGGAATGACATCTCAACAAGTATATACACTTGCTTCAATTGTAGAAGAAGAAACCAATAAGGATTCAGATAAAATTTTAATAGCAAGTGTATATCAAAATAGGTTAAAAAAGAATATGCCTTTACAAGCTTGCCCCACCATTAAATATGCAATGCAAGATTTTACATTAACACGTATTTATGAAAAGTACTTAACCAATCCCTCCCCCTACAACACATATAAAAATACAGGCTTACCTCCAGGTCCTATTTGCACCCCCTCACCCAATACCATTGACTTAGTGCTTAATGCACCCAATACCGAATACTTTTACTTTGTGGCAAAAGCCGACTTTAGCGGATATCACCATTTTAGCAAAACCTATGAGGAACATAATCAATATGCAAAAGAATACCAGAAAAAATTAGATGAATACCAAGCCAACAAAAAATTAAAAGCAGACTAAATACCACTCATTACTTTGAATAAAATATTAAACCTCCTTTATAACTTAATTCAACCCTTGATTTTGTTTTTGAAACAAAAAGCAAAGTTGATTCATATTCCTGGATTTCAAAAAGTGAATTTGTATCAAGTGATTAAATTTTTATACAATCAACTAAATACAGTTGGCTTGTATGATCGCGCCTCTGCTATTTCCTTTAATTTAATTATGGCTTTACCTGCTTCCTTTTTATTTTTATTTTCTATTATACCCTACTTTCCTAAAACTTTAAAAATAAAAAAACAAATACTCTCTATTTTTAAAGATATTTCACCCAATTCAAGTACTTATCGTTTTTTATTAGATATCATCAATGATTTACTTAGCCAACATGTAGGTATATTTTCATTTGGTTTTTTATTATTACTTTTTTATGCTTCCAATGCCATGACGGGCATCATTAGAAGTTTTGATAAATCTTATATGGAGCATAAGCCCTTCTTCTTACACCAACGCTGGAGAGCGATACGACTTACTTTGATTTTAATACTATTGGTATTTGCAAGTTTATTGGTTTTGATTGGACAGGATCAGCTTACCGCTTTATTAAGAGATGTGTTGGAGATAAAGCGTAAAACAATTATCCCTTATTGGAATATTTTAAGATGGGGCATTATTGTGCTATTGTTATTTTTTGGCAATGCTTTTATTTACAAATTTGCACCTCATATCAAAGAAAGATGGTCATTATGGTCGCCTGGTGCCATATTATCTACCCTATTAATGCTTGCCACTACTTTAGGGTTTTCTTATTGGGTCAATAATTTTAGTAGCTATAATAAAATATATGGTTCCATTGGTACCGTCTTAGTCGTGATGACTTTAGTGTATCTCAATGCCCTTATCTTATTGATTGGATTTGAACTTAATGTAAGTATTGAGGTTCTTAAGAAAGAACAAAATCAATTGGATTTACTTTAATTTATTTATTGGCCATATCTGGAATCTCTTCCGACTTGTAAGCCCCTGCATCTAATTTTGCTTTTGTTTCACTAAATGCTTTTAAAGTCAAGTCAATCTCCTCTTGGGAATGTTCTGCTGTAGGAATTAATCTATAAATAATATGCCCCTTAGGTATCACTGGATATACAACAATGGAACAAAATATTTTATAATTTTCTCTAAGGTCCATTACCATCAGCGTCGCTTCCTCCACACCACCTTTCATATAAACAGGCGTCACTACCGAATCGGTTTTGCCAATATCAAAACCTCTTTCTTTTAAACCCTTTTGTAAAGCCAAGGCATTTTTCCACAAATTTTCTTTTAAAATAGGCTGCGTGCGTAATAATTCCAATCGCTTTAAATTACCAACTACATAAGGCATCGGCAAACTTTTAGCAAATATTTGAGAACGAATATTATATCTGATATAATCTATGATGGTTTTAGGACCGGCCATAAAAGCGCCAATGGATGCCATACTTTTTGCAAAAGTGGAAAAGTATAAATCAATTCCATCCTGACAACCTTGTTCCTCTCCTGCACCAGATCCAGTTTTACCTAATGTGCCAAAGCCATGAGCATCATCTACCAGCATTCTAAATTCAAACTTAGATTTCAAGTTCACAATTTCTTTCAATTTACCTTGATCACCTGCCATTCCAAAAACCCCTTCGGTAATCACTAATATACCTCCTGATTGTTGCTTGTCAATTAGAGCTTGCGCACGATGCAATTGTTTTTCGCAATCTTCAATATCATTATGCTTAAATACAAATCGATGCCCTGCTAACATTCTTAATCCATCAATAATACAAGCATGACATTCCGCATCATACACCACCACATCATGACGACCACAAATGGCATCTATTGCACTCATAATACCTTGATAACCATAATTCATTAATATGGCATCTTCCTTATTTTCAAACTGAGCTAATTCTGCTTCTAGTTGTTCATGTAAATCACTGTTTCCACTCATCATTCTAGCACCCATTGGCAAAGCCAAACCATATTTCGCACTTGCATCCGCATCCGCTTTTCTCACTTCTGGATGATTCGCGAGTCCTAAATAATTATTCAAACTCCATACAATCATTTCCTGACCTCGGAACTTCATTTTAGATCCAATTTCGCCTTCTAACTTAGGAAATGCAAAATACCCATGCGCTCTTTCACGGTGTTGTCCAATTGGACCATAATTTTTTAGGAGTCTTTCAAAAATATCTGCCATAACGAATGATTAAGTTGAGCAAATTTAATCAAATTTTAGGTTTAAAACACTAATAAATAGCTGTAATTTGCAGGTACATTAAACATGATTTTATGCGATTTACTTCTTTTTTAATTTTGAGTTTGATTTCGATACAAGTAGGTGCTCAAAAACCAGTTGCTGTTAAAACAGCCCAGTCAAAACCGAAATTAGTAGTAGGGATAGTCGTCGACCAAATGCGCTGGGACTATGTCAATAAATTTAAGCCCTTTTTTAAATCTCAAAATGGCTTTTTACGTTTTGTAAATGAAGGGGCTTCTTGCAATAATAACCTCATCCCTTATTTACCCACTGTGACTGCCTGCGGTCATGCAGCAGTTTATACCGGTTCAACCCCTGCTATACATGGTATTACCGGAAATAGCTGGTACGATAATATTCAACAAAGAATGGTGTATTGTGTGGAGGACGCTTCCGTACAATCAGTAGGTATTGAAAATAGTGGTGCAGGAAAAATGAGTCCCTTAAATGTTTGGACGACAACATTGGGTGATGAGCTTAAATTAGCCACCAATTTTAAAAGTAAGGTATTTGGTATCTCCATTAAGGATCGTGGAGCAATCATACCCGCAGGGCATAGTGCAGATGGTGCTTTTTGGTATGATAGTAAATCGGGTAGCTTTATTAGTTCCACTTATTATGGAAAAGCACTTCCTACATGGTTAACCAATTACAATAACGCACATATAGTAGACAGTTTTTATAAATTAGGTTGGAATTTAAGTTTGCCTAATTCGATCTATGAAGCCAATTGCGATGCAGATCAAAATGATTATGAATCCGCTCCTTTTGGAAAAGAATTGAAAGGGTTCCCTTATAATTTGTCTGGCTTTGTTGGTAAAGATTATGGTAAAATTGCTTCTACTCCCTACGGTAACAATTTAGTATTGGATGTAGCAAGCCAAACATTAATCAATGAAAAAATGGGGCTTGACGATATTACCGATTTATTAGCGGTAAGTTTTTCTTCACCTGATTATATTGGACATTCTTTTGGTCCTAATTCTTGGGAAACACTTGATGGCTATATTAAATTAGATGAATTACTTGCTCAATTTTTTACTTTGCTAGATAAACAAGTAGGTAAAAATAATTATACCGTCTTTTTAACTGCAGATCATGCTGTAGCCAATGTTCCAGGCTATATGCAAAAACATCATTTACCAGGAGGCGTAATGAGTGATGATGGCGTTAAAGTGGAATTAAGTAAATTATTAACCACAAAAGGAATCAATCCAAAGGTGATTAGTGCCATAAGTGAATTTAACATTTACTATAACCATAATTTAATGGATAGCCTTCAAGTAAGTCAAGACAAATTAACCAATATTATTACTAGTTATTTAGAAGCTAAAAGCTATATCCTACAAGTGGTAGAATCTCGTAAAGCTGCTATTGCACCCTTACCTCAAAATATTAGAGAGCGCATCGTAAATGGATACAATCCTCAACGTAGTGGCGATCTAGTATTTATGACAAAATCGGGCTATGTAGGTGGAGGCAATACGGGAACTGGGCATGGTGTATTTTATAATTATGACGCACATATTCCCCTATTATTTTACGGAAATGGTATTAAAAAAGGTAGTGTCAATAGCGTCAACTATATGACCGATATCGCCCCTACCATTAGCACTTTGCTAGGTATTCAAATGCCTAGTGGCTCTATTGGAAAACCTATTTTAGAAGTAATACAATAACAATTAATTAAAAATTCATATATTTATACAAGTAAAACCAATTTTAAATCACCCATACAATATTTAATTATGAAAAAACTATCCATTTTTTTATTCGCGGTTATGTTAACACTTTCATTTAATACAGCTATCGCCAATTGCGGAGCAGGTTGTAAATGCAAAGATAAATGCGACGGTAAAAAAGCATGTACTGCTTGTAAAAAAGAAGAAACCACTTCCACTCCTAAACATGTATGTAATAAAGAATGCATGAAAGACGGAAAATGTTCCGAGATGAAAAAGAAATAATAAACTTAGATCAAGTTTTAATAAAAAAAATCCCCCCGTTGATTCGGGGGGATTTTTTTTATTAAGCAAGTTTCTTTTGCAGATTGGCATCCAATGCATCTAAAAATTCTTCTGTATAAACATAATGATCGCCATGTTTTACTTTATTTCCATGTACACAAACGGCTAAATCCTTTGTCATAATACCCGACTCTACTGTTTCAACACATACAGCTTCTAAAGCCTTACTAAAGTGAATCAATGCTTGGTTGTTATCTAATTGACCTCTAAATTCCAATCCTCTTGTCCATGCAAAAATAGAAGCGATGGGATTCGTAGAAGTTCGATTTCCTTTTTGGTGTTCACGGTAATGGCGTGTTACAGTGCCATGTGCTGCTTCTGCTTCCATTACTTTACCATCGGGTGTAATTAAAGTAGAAGTCATTAATCCTAAGGATCCAAAACCTTGTGCTACGGTATCAGATTGTACATCCCCATCATAATTTTTACAAGCCCATACGAAATTGCCATTCCATTTTAATGCACTTGCCACCATGTCATCAATTAAACGATGCTCATAGGTAATGCCCGCTTCGGCATATTTTGCTTTGAATTCATTCTGATACACTTCTTCAAAAATATCTTTGAACCTTCCATCATATTTTTTCAAAATGGTATTTTTCGTAGATAAGTATAATGGCCATTTTTTTGCTAAGGCTTGATTAAAACAAGCACGTGCAAATCCAAAAATACTTTCATCTGTATTATACATAGCCATTGCAACCCCATCTCCTTTAAAATTAAATACTTCAAATTCTTGTTTTGTACCATCCTCCCCTTCAAACTTAATGGTCAATTTACCTTTCCCTTTGGTCACGAAATCAGTAGCACGGTATTGATCTCCAAAAGCATGACGACCAATACAAATAGGTGCAGTCCAATTAGGTACTAAACGAGGTACATTACTACAAACAATAGGTTCTCTAAACACAGTACCATCTAATATATTACGGATAGTCCCATTCGGGCTTTTCCACATTTGCTTTAACTTAAACTCTTCTACTCTTTGCTCATCTGGCGTAATGGTAGCACACTTGATACCCACACCATATTGCTTAATTGCGTTGGCCGCATCAATAGTGACTTGGTCATTGGTTTCGTCACGATATTCCATCCCTAGATCATAATACTTAATATCAATCTCCAAATAAGGAAGGATTAATTTATCCTTAATGAACTTCCAAATGATTCTTGTCATTTCGTCTCCATCCAATTCAACGACTGGATTGTCTACTTTAATTTTTTGTCCCATATTGTTTGAAATTTAATGCGCAAATGTACAAAAACTAGCCTTAAATTAAGGCATTATTAGACGAAAAAGCACCCCTACTTCTTAATGATTTACGATTAAAACAGGTATACTCACTTTATGCCTTACCGATTCAATGGTTTCACCAAAGATATAATCCTTCCAGCCTTGGTGACGATGTCCTCCCATCACTAATAATTGGGCATCATATAAATGAACAATTCGTACAATCTCCTTGACCCTATTTTGAAAGCCTAAACAGGTCCTAACTCGATATCCCTTTGCTTCTAATGCCTTTGCGTAACTATCTAATCTTTCTTGATCCTTTCTTGTTTCTGCATCATCACTCGCATCTTGTAAATAATGGGCTGTCACACTTTCCACGATATGTATAAAAATAAATTCTAAATCTTGATGTGCACGCTCTTGCTGTCCCATCGGATGGGCCTGTTGCACTGCTTTTTTAATCAACTTGGCATCGGTTGATGAAAAGTCAACAGCAATGGCAATGCGATTTATTGGGGCTTCCTGTGTCCAATCTAATTCAATGGCTGATCCATGAAAATCATTTTCTACTTTATGATGTTGTTTTAAAAACAGTGGATAAAATGTAATAAATAACAACAACCCTATAAAACCAACTACCAATAATGATAATCCTATTTTAAAAATTAAAATATTTGAATGTTGAAAAAAGGAACCCAAAAAATCAATAACCAAATGACTATTAAGATAAACTAATATAGCAGCCACGATCCAGGAAAGTATTTTTATTTTAGGGCCAATTGCAAATTCACCCATTGTTTTTTTATCACTAACAAAATGTATTAATGGAATGACTGCAAATCCCAACTGCAAACTTAAGATGACCTGACTCAACACTAGTAATGCATCTACCCTTGCTTCACCCATGATACCAATCACTAATATAGCTGGTACAATGGCGACCAATCTTGTCAATAAACGTCTCATCCAAGGGTTCAATCTTAATTTTAAATAACCTTCCATTACAATTTGACCCGCCAACGTACCTGTAACCGTTGAGCTTTGTCCAGCTGCAATTAAGGCAATAGCAAATAAAATGGGAGCAAGCTTTGATCCTAATAAAGGCGCTAACAAAGAATGTGCTTCCTCTATTCTAGCTACCCCTTGATGTCCTGTATTAAAAAAAGTAGAGGCAGCTAAAATTAAAATAGCCGCATTTACAAAAAATGCCAAGTTTAATGCTACTGCGCTATCAATAAAATTATACAAAATAGATTTTCGAATTCCTTTGGGATTTCGATCAATTTTTCGAGTTTGTACCAATGCCGAATGCAGGTATAAATTATGAGGCATGACTGTTGCTCCAATAATACCTACTGCGATGTATAATGCTTCTGGTGATAAACGACTAGGAATAAAACCAACAATGGCTTGAGATAAATCAGGCTTGGCGATGAACAATTGTATAAAAAAACTAAATCCAATTGTAGCGACTAATAAAATAATAAACGCTTCCATTTTACGAATCCCATATCGTTGCAAATATAAAAATAGAAATGTATCAAATACTGTGATACAAGTACCATACATTAAAGGAATTCCTGTTAATAATTTAATACCGATGGCCATTCCCAACACTTCGGCTAAATCGGTAGCAGCGATGGCTAATTCGGCTAAAATGTATAATGCAAAATTGACAAGTGGTGGATAGGTTTCACGATTGGCTTGTGCTAAGTCTAAACGCCTTACAATACCAAGGCGTGCACTTAAACTTTGTAAAAGTATTGCCATGATATTACTAAGGAGTAAGATCCATATCAATTGATATCCAAAAGCAGCACCGCCTTGTAAATCGGTTGCCCAATTACCTGGATCCATATATCCTACACTCACCAAATAAGCAGGTCCAATGAACGCAAGAAGTTTGCGCCAGCCACGTTTATTTTGAACGGGAACTGATTCATTTAAAGTATCAAGTGATTTATTAAGCATAGTATATTGTAAATTTAATCATAAAACCCTTGTGGAACTCAGATTGAAAGCCTATTTTAGTGAAAATTTACTACATGCGTAAGTGGTGCTTTATTTTTTGTGTCGGATTGCTAGTTTCCTGTGGTGAACAAAAAACCGATTTTACAGGGAACACCCCATTAAAAATTAATGATTTCAATAAGGCATTCCGTATTGTGGCGCTCCCCTTAACGATTTCAGATAGTAATATCAATAAATTCACGGACACCATTCGTATTGGACGTAAGGCATTGGTTCAATTTGTTCCTGATTCGATTGTGGAACAAATTATTTCAACCAAAGATAAAAAAGCAAGCCTCCATCCCATTTTAAAAATTGAAAAAGAGGAAGAATACTATTTATTACTAAATGTAAAGCACCCCAATCAGCAAAATATAGCAGTGGTCGTTTTTAGTAAAAAAAATAAATTCTTAGGATATAAAATAGTAGCTGAATTTAATGAACAAAATAAAAATTCAAGATTTTACGGGAAATTAATTTATATAAATAAAGAGCCCACTTTTTTAGTTTCTGAAAATAAATTGAGCGATGAAAATGCAGCTACTTATGAAAAAAAAGGATGGGCCTACTCAGATAGTAGTTTTAAAATGATTTTTTTTGATAGTAACAAGAAACCTAATTCTAGTGTGATCATCAATCCAATAGATACCCTTCCAATGCTTTATAATTATAGTGGGGACTATGCTAGAGATAGTAAAAATTTTATTTCCATTAGGGACTTAACAACACCCAATAAATATCAGTTTTTCTTACATTTTGAAAGACAAGATGGTAACTGTATTGGTGAATTAAAAGGGCTATTAAATTTCACAAAAAATCAAGCTACCTATTCTGAAAAAGGCGACCCCTGTATTATTCATTTTACCATGCTAGGTAATACCATTCAAATAAAAGAAGATGGAAATTGTGGCAATCACCGCAATATGACCTGCTATTTTAATGACTCCTATGATAAAAAAAGAAAGCGAAATAAGAAGAAATAATCCACATTTTAGGTAGGGAACGCATTCTTATCCACAGTTTAATGTGTAAAATGTACATTTTAATTAAATACCATTATATTGCGCTCAAATTATCAAAACCTCCTTTATGAGTTTTAGGAACTTTCAGGTGCCTTATGAGATCAATGAACAGTTTAAGAAAAAGGCAGCCTATTTTTCTATGGAATTTGCGATTCACCAACCTTTAAAAATATACAGTGGTGGACTCGGATTTTTAGCCGGTTCGCATTTAAGAAGTGCCTTTGAATTAAATCAAAATATGATTGGGGTGGGTATCCTATGGAAATATGGTTATTACGATCAAGCCCGTAACCAAGATCAAACCCTGCAGGTCACTTTTATGGAAAAAATGTACAGTTTCCTAGAAGATACTGGCATTAAATACCAAGTGCTTATTCATGATCATCCAGTTTGGGTAAAAGCCTATTATTTAGCCCCTTCTACTTTTTGTAGTGCCCCTCTATTTTTATTAAGCACCGATTTACCTGAGAATGATTATGTATCGCAAACTATTACACACCGTTTATATGATGCTAATGTAGCGACTAAGGTAGCTCAATTCATTTTGTTAGGTGTAGGTGGTGCTAAATTGATTGACGAAATTAATTTTAATCCTGAAGTATATCATTTAAATGAAGCACATGGATTTTCTTCTGCGTTTTATTTATTAAACAAATACAAATCATTAGACGAAGTTAAAAAACGACTTGTATTTACAACACATACTCCTGAAGAAGCAGGAAATGAGAAACATGATATTTATCTATGTCATAAGATGGGTTATTTTTGTGGACTCAGTATGGATGAAGTCAGAAAGCTAACAGGAATAGAAGACGATCAATTTAATCATTCTTTAGCAGCACTTCGATTTGCACGAAAAGCCAATGGCGTATCAGAATTACATGGACATGTAAGTCGCGCCTTATGGGGAAAGTATGAAGGCATCTGTCCTATTACGCATGTAACGAATGCTCAAAATTGGCGCTATTGGGCCGACAAGCAATTATATCGTTTTGCAGAAAATAATGATAATAATGGATTTGATGATCGAAAAATGTATTTGAAAAAACGTGCATTTGACATAGTTGCAGATCAAACAGGTAAAGTATTTGATCCAAATGTATTAACCATTGTATGGGCAAGACGATTTGCAGGATATAAAAGAGCGGACTTTCTTTCATGGGATATGGAACGATTTGAAAAATTACTTTCGAATAAAAAATATCCAGTACAAATCATATTTGCGGGTAAACCTTATCCTGTTGACTACCCTGCTATTTCACAATTCAACAACCTTGTACACTTAAGCAAAAACTATAATAATGTAGCGGTATTAATTGGATACGAATTAGCATTAAGCAAAAGAATGAAACAAGCATCAGATATTTGGTTAAATAATCCAAGGGTTCCAAGAGAAGCTTCTGGAACCAGTGGAATGACTGCTGCAATGAATGGTGCTATTAATTTTTCAACAGATGATGGATGGATACCAGAATTTATCAATCATGGTAATAATGGTTTTGTTGTGCCTAAAGCGGACTATGAAAATATGTCCACCCAACAACAAGACGATTACGATTTAGATGAAATGTATAAAATACTAGAAGAACAAATAGTTCCTATGTATTATGACAATAAAGAAACCTGGCGTCAAATTACACAAAATGGAATGAAGGATGTTCGTTTTCAATTTGATAGTAATAGAATGGCCGAAGAATATTATGAGAAGATGTATAAAATTTAATACCTCTTCTTATTTCAAAATGAGCTAACCCCTCTAAATACAAAGGCCCCAAATACTCGGGGCCTTTGTTATGATGTCATCTTAATGAAGTTTAATATTTAAATGGTTTACCATTGACCATCACTTCCTGTGTTTTTTGGTCAAAAGTTACTTTGGCTCCTGTTCGACATGCTGCATTGGTCATGATCGTAGCAATAGAATGTTGATAGCCAGCTTCTACAGGTGCATTGGGTTGTTTTCTACTTCTAATGCATTCCATCCAATTACGAACATGCGCAGAAGTAAGTGGATCACCCCCTGTATTTGCAGATGCCACTACTTTGATATTAGAATCTGTTAAACTTAATTCGGGTAATAGATTAGGTTGCATATGCATGGCATCAGCAAAATTTTTGCGCAGACCCCCTTTAGGTGAAACTTTATTGTTCACTAAATTCATTTCACCTCCATTAGAATAATACATTTCAGAAGGGTTATCATCGCCATTGTGCATCCTTGACATAAACACCACTTGAAAACCTTTACTCATATCATCTAAAGGGCCGTAATCAAATACAGCAGTAGTCGTATCCCAATTTTTTCGTCCATCCTTCCAAGCATAAATACCTCCATTGGCTGTCACGCTTCGAGGATGAGGTAATTGACTAAACCAATTCACTGTATCTATTTGATGACTCATCCATTGCCCTGGCATACCAGATGAATAAGGCCAAAATAATCGATACTCTAAATATTTTCTTGGATCAAAATTTTCATACGGTCGATTAATTAAAAAACGTTTCCAATCTAAATCTTCCTCCTTACACTTCGCCACTAAGTCGGGTCTTCTCCACCTTCCTGGTTGATTCACATTCCAAGTTAATTCCACCATAGTGATAGGTCCAAATTTTCCTTGTTGTATAAAATCTGCAGCAGCTTGATAATTTGGTCCGCTTCGTCTTTGTGAACCAATTTGAACAATTTTATTAGATGCCTTAATGGCCTTAAATGCATTTCTATTATCTTCCATGGTTTCAGCAAATGGTTTTTCACAATATACATCCATGCCCGCTTTTACAGCTTCGGTAGCATGAGTGGCATGTTGAAAATCGGCGGTACTAATAAATACGGCATCCATATCTTTACCCGCAAACAACTCATCATTATTTCGAGCTGCTCTAATAGAATGTCCAAAAGTTTTTTCCAAAAAAGCGGTTCCTTCTTCTCTTCTTATTTTCCAAATATCTGATACCGCTACGATATCAAAATTTAATTCCTTATTATGATTTAAAAAACAAGGCAAATGTGCTTGTCTAAATCGGTCAGAAAATCCGACCACTCCAACTCTTACTCGATCATTGGCACCGATAATGTTCGCATAACTTTTTGCACTAAATCCCAATGCGGTGGCATAAGTAGCAGCAGCAACTTTAGCGGATTGTTTAATAAAATGGCGTCGATTGTTTTTCATAGTATGAATTTAATAAAAAAAGATGGCATATTTTAAGTTTAATAAAATATAAATTTTATAAGCTGATGATTTTTTCCTTGGGGACTAAGGATTTCATGATTTTCCATGCAATTAAATAAGCGACTGCGCAAAAGGCAAACATGATCGAGTAGGCAATGGTTAGATGATCATGTACCGCCGCCTTTTGCAAAATACTAAATGAATGATACTGTATAGGATCCACTGCTTGTAATTGTGCTTGAATATCTTTTGTTAAATTCGACCAATCCTTTTGGGTAATATCTAGTAGTACCCCATGTTTATCTGCAATTGGAATTCCTTTTATTTTATCTAAATAGGGTGCTAAGTTAGAATGCATTGCTTTTCCCCATGTTTCATTGACCGCTTTTAATTTGTACCCATCAAATAACCACCCTCCTACTTTCGAAACCACTACACCACCTAATCCACCTGCCATTCCTCCAATGCCCACTACTGTAGCAATTGCTCTTTTAGGGAACATATCTGAAACAGTGGTATAAATATTAGCAGACCAAGCCTGATGTGCCGATGCACCGATACCAATAAAAATGACTGGCACCCAATAACTTAAATAGCCTAATGGTTGCACTGCTAAAACAACTAATGGTATAAAGGCAATCATTAACATGGCTTTCATACGACCCTCGTATGGTTTCATTCCTTTATTAATAAAGTAAGTAGGGAAATAACCTCCTCCAATACTTCCTACCATAGTCATGCTATATAAAACAGTTAATGGAATTATAATGCTTGTTCCTTCCATACTATATTGGTCCTTTAAATATCCAGGTAACCAAAAAAGAAAAAACCACCAAACCCCATCCGTCATAAATTTACCAATAGCAAAAGCCCAAGTTTGACGATACCCCATTAAAGTAGTCCAGGAAATACGATTCGTTACTTTCCCATTCTCCACAATATCCTCTACTTCTTTTTCTTCATTGATATAATTTAGTTCCTCAATAGATAATCTTTTTTGAGAATTAGGTTTGTCGTAATAAATGAACCAAAAAATAAGCCATAAAAAACCAATCGCACCAATAATAAAGAAAGCAGATTCCCAACCCCACTTTGAAACAATCCAAGGCACAGATAATGGCGCCAAAATAGCGCCAACATTGGTACCTGAATTAAATATACCTGTGGCAAATGACCTTTCTTTTTTTGGAAAATATTCTGCTGTCGCTTTAATGGCAGCGGGGAAATTACCCGCTTCGCCAAATCCTAAAATGGCCCTTGAAAACATAAAGCCTGCAATTGAAAACGGCACTGATGTAATTCCAATCCATCCTAATACAGCCACTATGCTTATTCCTAGAGGTACAGCGTAAGCATGTAAAATAGCAGCTAATGACCAAATGATGATGGCCCAGGCATATCCTGACTTTGTACCTAATTTATCTACGATCCTTCCCGCAAACAATAAACTAATGGCATATACAAATTGAAAAACAGAAGCAATATTAGCATAATCACTATTACTCCAATCAAACTCACGTTCTAAAGTTGGTTTTAATAAACTTAAAACTTGTCTATCTAAATAATTAACAGTCGTTGCAAAAAATAACAAAGCACAAATTGTCCATCTATATTTTCCAATGACCTGTTGTTTCATTTATTTGGTTTTGATAGAATGGATTAATTCCAACACTTTTTTTGTTTCCAATTCAATGGTTGCATAGTCTTTAGATTCCATCAATTTTTTACTAATTAATTTACTTCCCATACCTACTGCACAAACACCTGCCTTAAACCAACCTTCTATATTTTCTCTTGTGGTATCTACGCCACCTGTTGGCATAAATAAAAGTTTAGGAAAAATATCTTTAATCCCAGTTAAAAATTCAGGGCCTAGCAAATTGCCTGGAAATAATTTAATAAATTTTATACCATTATTTTCTGCTGCAATAATTTCAGTAGGCGTCATGCAACCTGGAGCATATAATAAACCATTACTATGTGCGTAATTAGCCACCGCTTCTACATAGCCAGGACTTACTAAAAAGTCAGCCCCTGCCGTTACATATTCAGTTGCTTGTGCTATATTTTTGATGGTACCTACTCCTATTAACAAGTCAGGCATTTCGGCATTTCTCACTTGCACCATGGCTTTAAAATTATGCAATGCCGCATCGCCTCTATTGGTATATTCTACTGCTTTAACGCCTACTTTATAAATGGCACGCAATATATCGATACTCACTGCTTCATCAGGGTTAAAATACAATGGCAACATTCCTTGCTGAATGATGGCGTCTATGGCTTGTTGATTTTTATTCATAATAGAATTATTTTAAAATAAATTAATGACACTGTCTATATACGTACTTTAATGACCATTTTGGTTATTTCACCTTCGCCAATCATGGGTGCATGTACATCCTCAGGAAAA
The DNA here is from genome assembly GCA_026391435.1 of Bacteroidota bacterium. Lineage (GTDB taxonomy): Bacteria > Bacteroidota > Bacteroidia > Chitinophagales > Chitinophagaceae > Sediminibacterium. The sequence goes on along the minus strand of JAPLEJ010000025.1, from coordinate 36,542 downwards.
AAGATAACAAATTGATTGTCTGTTAAAGTAAAAAATGTATCTGGTTGATCAAAATACAATTGAACATCCTTCTCATCATTAAAGTCGCCATTAGGTTGGATACATTTTATCCTTGGCTTCCATCCCATGGTTTCATCACCCTTCACACACAATTGGATGTCAATATTTTTATTATGACATTCGAATTTTGCGACACTGGCTTCGGCTGTTTTTCCTTGCGCAGTATTATTAATTGTTTTTAGTCCGTCTGTTATATCAAATTTTCCTATTTCAAGAGCGGATAAATTTTGTGAAGCAATATATTCAAATGCTTGTTGGAACAAGGGATGCACCCCATAATATTTAGGTGCATTTTGAAGTGTATCTATTATCATAATTGTATTAATTTTTATCTTTGAACACGACCGCTTCCGTCGCCTTTCATTAATTCTTTTACATCACTCAATGTAGCATGATTCAAATCGCCTGGAATAGTATGTTTTAATGCACTCGCAGCTACACCAAATTCAGCAGCATCTGCCATTGACATGTCAGTAACCAACCCATAAATTAAACCACTTGCAAAACTATCTCCACTTCCTACTCTATCCACGATGCGCACATTATATTGCTTAGTATGATAAAAATCGGTTCCATTATATACTAATGCACTCCAACCATTATCACTTGCACTATGACTTTCCCTTAATGAAGATGCTATGAATTTAAATCCAAATTTTGCTTGCATTTGTTTGAAAACATCTTTAAATCCATCTAAATTTAATTCTCCTTTAGTCACATCCGTATCCGCTGCTTTAAAACCTAGAGTCGTATCCGCATCCTCTTCGTTTCCAATACAAACATCTACATACTTACATAATTCGGTCATCACTTCTCTAGCCTTTTCTTTAGTCCATAACTTTTTTCGATAATTTAAATCGATACTAGTAGTAATACCCTTTGCCTTGGCCGCTTTCAAGGCTGCCAAAGTTAGTCCTGCCGCTTTATCGCTTAAGGCAGGTGTAATACCAGTGGTATGAAACCATACAGCACCTTCCAAAATTTTATCAAAATCAAATTCACTTGCATCTACTTCGGCAATGGAAGCACCAGCACGATCATATACTACTTGTGAAGCACGCATGGAAGCACCTGTTTCTAAAAAATAAATACCTAGTCTATCTCCGCCACGGGCAATAAATTGAGTATCTACGCCATATCTTCTTAAATGATTAATAGCGGATTGTCCAATGGGATTGTTAGGAACCTTGGTTACAAATGTGCCATTTAAACCATAATTACAAAGTGCTGCGGCCACATTGGCTTCGCCACCTCCATAAGTGATATCAAAGGTATCTGCTTGTACAAATCGTTTGAAATCGGGAGTAGATAAACGCAACATAATTTCTCCTAGTGTAACTACTTTCTTACTCATTTTTTATAAATTTAATTGTTTTATTAATTGATTTTAAAATAGTCTTTTGCATTAAAATAACAAATATTCTTTAAAATACCAGCTATCCATTTTTCATCATTAGGGATAAGTCCTTTTTCCATATCCTGGGCAAATAAATTGCATATAATTCGCCTGAAGTATTCATGTCTTGAATAAGACAAAAAACTTCGGCTATCTGTGGTCATTCCAATAAAAGTAGAAATCACTCCCATATTGGATAAGGTATTCATTTGCTTTTCCATCCCATCTTTTTGATCCAAAAACCACCAACCAGAACCAAACTGCATTTTCCCCTTCCATTTGCCATCACTAAAATTACCACACATGGTTGCAAACACTTCATTGTCTGAAGGGTTATTATTATAGATGATGGTTTTTGCTAATTCATCTGTTTGGTCAAGTGCATTAAAAAAATTAGAAAGCAAAACCGCTTGCAACTCATCTCCTATCGAATCTGTTCCAGCATCTAATCCTATTCGGGCAAATAATTTAGTATTGTTATTTCGAATAGCCCCTAAATGAAATTGTTGCACCCAACCTTTTTTACAATACATCCTTGATAAACATAAAAGCACTGCCCCAGCAAATCGTTTAGGCTGAGAAAATGCAGCACTATTTTTATTTTGAATGAATTGAATGAACTCCTTTTCCAAAGCAGTGGTTAAAGTGATTTGCGAAGGCATTTTTGCAAATGCATGATCCGAAATCCGACATCCATTTTGATGAAAATAATTAACCCTACTCTCCAAAGCCAATAAAAAAGTATTAATGGAATTAATTTTCGTGCCCGATACTTTTTCTAAGGTTTGTAAGTAATTTAAAAAAGTAGTTTTATCTGCAATATTCAATGCCTTATCTGGTCTAAATGTGGGAAGTACCTTTGTAGTAAATCTAGTTTTGGCAATTTTTTTGTGGGCTGCTAAATCATCGCAAGGGTCATCCGTGGTGCCTACTAATTCAACTTTATAGTTTGTTAAGATTCCTTGTGTTGTGAATTGATCTTTATTTAAAAGCGAATTACATTTTTTATAAACAGCGCTTGCATTTTTTTCATTTAAATATTCATGAATGCCAAATGGTCTTTTTAATTCTAAATGTGACCAATGAAAAAGGGGATTTCGAATTAATTGAGGTAAAGAGCTTGCCCATGCTTTGAATTTTTCTTCATCGCTCGCATTGCCAGAAATAAATTTTTCATTGACGCCCAAAGCACGCATGGCACGCCATTTGTAATGATCCCCCTTTAGCCAAATTTCCGTAATACTTTTATATTTTTTATTTTCTGCAATCTCCTGAGCTGGCAAATGATTATGGTAATCAATAATTGGCAAATCAGCTACATGATGATACAGTTTACTGGCCATCTTAGTTTCCAGTAAAAATTGATCCGTAAAAATGGTCTTCTTTTTCGAAATCGCCATATCAGTTTATTTAATTATTACCTTCTGCTCTACTTCTTAATATTCCTAATTCTACCCCACGCAACTCCGCCAATCCTTTTAATCTTCCAATAGCCGAATAACCTGGGTAGGTTTTCTTTTTCAAATCGTCCAACATTTGATGTCCATGATCGGGGCGCATGGGAATGTTGATGCCTCTATCTTGCATAACCTGAACCAATTCCTTGATCACAGCATACATATCTACATCTCCTTCCAAATGATTTTCTTCATAAAAATCACCTTGCGCATTTCGTCGCGTACTTCTCAAGTGAATAAAATTAATTCTGTCACCAAATTGTTTTACCATCGCAGGCAAATTGTTGTCGGCCCTCACTCCAAAAGATCCTGTGCAAAAACACAAGCCATTACTTAAGGAAGGCACTGCTTTTATCAATGCTTTTATATCAGCCGAAGTGCTCACAATTCTAGGCAAACCTAATATAGCAAATGGTGGGTCATCTGGATGTATCACCATCTTAATATCCGCTTTTTCTGCTACAGGAATTACTTTTTGTAAAAAATAAATTAAATGGCTTCGTAATTTTTCAGCATCAATTCCTTGGTATGCGTCTAATGCCAACTGAAACTGTTCCATGGTAAAGCTCTCCTCACTGCCTGGTAAACCCTTGATCATATTTTTTTGAATCTTACTTTTTTCTTCCTCCGTGGCAGTCTCAAATTTAATTTTGGCGGTCTCTATTTCATTGGGTGTATAATCTAGCTCAGCATTTTTTCTTTTTAATATAAATAAATCAAAGGCGATCACCGATGCCTTTTCATATAATAATGCAAATGAGCCATCTGGCATGGGATATGCTAAATCAGTGCGCGTCCAATCCATCACAGGCATGAAATTATAGGTAACAATAGTAATACCACATGAGGCCAAATGAATTAAACTTTGTTTGTAGTTTTCGATCATCTGTAAATAATGACCCGATTGTGTTTTAATGTTTTCATGCACCGGCAAGCTTTCAACCACTGACCATTTTAATCCTGCAGCTTCCACCTGCTGGATTCTTTTTTTGATTTCATCTATCGACCAAACTTCTCCATTGGGTATATGATGTAAAGCAGTAACCACACCCGTGCATCCTGCCTGCCTAATATCTGACAAGGATACTGGATCATTGGGTCCATACCATCGCATGGTTTGTTCCATTCTGTTTTTAACTTCCCCATAGGAAGGATAATAGCTGTTTCCCATTTTTAGTTGCTTTAAAAGCATATTAAGCTTTACACACCACTATTGATTGTAAAGCCCCCATCCACTCCAATATCCATACCGGTTACAAACTTGGAAGCATCACTTAATAACCAAATCAAAGCGCCCACCAATTCATCTGGATGGCCAAATCTTTTATAAGGTGTATTTCTAATAATGGCATTTCCTCTGTCTGTATAAGATCCATCGGTATTCGTTAATAAATTTTTATTTTGAGTCGTCAGAAAAAAACCTGGCATAATGGAATTCATTCTTATCGTATCACCATATCTATTGGCCATTTCAACTGCAAACCATTTTGTATAAGTGTCAATGGCCGCTTTGCCCATGCTGTATCCTAATACCCTTGTCAATGCTCGCTTAGAACTCACTGAAGATATATTGACGATACTTCCATTTCCTGTTTTAGCAATTTCAGGTCCAAATACTTGAACGGGAATCACTGTACCCCATAAATTTAAAACTAAGGCGTCTTTCATCCCCTCAATATTTAAATTAAATACATCTTCAGTAGGTGGCAATACGCCAGTTGGAATATTACCACCGGCACCGTTCACCAACCCATCTATCTTTCCAAATTTTTCAAGAATTTCATTTTTAGCCGTAATTAATTGTGCTTCTTCTAAAACATTGGCCGCTATAAAATGAGCCATGCCCCCATTCGATATAATGTCAGCGACTCTTTCATTACCTTTTTCAGCATTCTGACCTAAGATGATGGGTATTCCTCCTTGTTGCGCAATTCCTTTTACAAAACTTGCACCTAAAACACCGGTACCTCCGGTCACTATAATTACTTTCCCTTTTAAACTAAACATATCCGATGGTATCATATTATTCAAGTTTTATATTTAAAGAGTTCAGCATTGTCCCCTGTGGAATACTTGACTATTATATAGCTCATAAACAAGTAGTTAAGGCGCTATTTAAAAAAGTCAATGGACCCTATAATAAGGCAAACAATCAGTATGAAAATTACAAAAAAATGCACATATTTTGTGCAAATAATTGGACTAAATTGACTTTAAAGTGACATTTAAAACTATTAATTGCATCCTACCCTTTTTCAACCATTTACAGCTAATTTTGTTATACTATTATGAATAAGATAATTATTGCAATTACAGGGGCGAGTGGGGCTATTTATGCTAAATGTTTAATGGATTCGCTTGTGCAACTGAAGGACCAATATGAGGCAGTGGGCGTCATCATGAGTGACAATGCAAAAGTGGTGTGGGAAACAGAGTTAGACAATACCGACTATACTAAATATCCATTTACTTTTTACCATAAAAATGATTTTAATGCCCCCTTTGCATCAGGATCCGCTCAATATAATATTATGATGGTAGTGCCTTGTAGCATGGGAACCCTTGGCCGAATTGCAAGTGGAGTGAGTGATGATTTAGTAACGCGTGCAGCAGATGTGATATTAAAAGAAAGAAGAAAATTAATACTAGTAGCACGAGAAACACCCTATAATTTAATTCATATTAAAAATATGGAAACCATCACTTTAGCGGGTGGTATTATTTGTCCAGCAACCCCTAGCTTTTATAGTAAGCCTAAAACAATGGAAGATATCGCTATGACGGTTGTTCATAGAATGTTGGATTTAGCCAACATAAAAAATTCCAGTTATCGTTGGGGAACGAACGAATAAAAATTGATCCTATTATTCAGTTGATCCCGCTATGATTCCTTTAAAGTAACCTACAGATTCGGCAATACCTGGCAAAGGATCTGTCATGTCTTTTTCAAATTCGATACTGCACATTCCTTGATATTTAATTTTACGTAGTGATTCTACCACTTCGTCAAAACGAATCACCCCACGCCCAATTTCAATCGCTTTTCCTTCCTTTGCAGCTAAATTGATATCCTTAATGTGCAAATCAAATAAACGATCCTTAAAATCACGAATGGCTTTTTCGGGTAAGGTTCCTGCTCTTAAAGAATGTCCAATATCAATACACATTCCCATGCGCGGATCTAAATTTTTAATTCTTTGATATACATCTCCTGGCGCTGGATATAAAGCATCCTCAGGACCATGATTGTGAATCGCTAATTTAAAATCAAACTCTTTTACTTTTTGTTCTGCATATTCAATCAAATTATAGTTAGGAACACCTACAATCATATTAACCCCTACTTTTTTTGCATACATAAATGCGGCATCTACCGCTTCCTTTGTTTTCATATATATAACGCCCACGGTATAGATATTGATACCCGCCTCCTTGAACTTAGTCATCGCTATGTTAATCTGCTCGTCACTACTATTCAAAGGCAAATGAATGTCTTTTAAGGATAAATTTTTCACTCCAATTCGTTTCATCATCGCAATGGATTGATCCAAACTAAATTGTGCAAAAGTATAACCTGCCATACCCACTTGAATTGGGAAATTAGAAACCAATGCTAAATCTATTTTATTGTTAGATTGGCCAATAATAGGCAAAAACGCAGCACCTGACAATCCCAATACCGAGTGTTGAATAAATTTTCGACGATTGCTCATGATATAATTTTTTAGTGGCCAATATGGATATATGATTCATTGCAAATTAGACAAGAAATTTTAATTAATTAACATAAATTGATTCTCTATTTATAATAAAGCATCAATTACATAACATTTTATGCACATAGCCTTTAAAGTAGATAATACTATACTCACTTTTAATGCGAGGAAAATTGTAATTTAAAGCCTTAATAAGCAGTTATGATAAACAAAGCATATTTACACCTCTTTCTAAGTTTTATATTTTTATTCAATACTGCTTTTGCAAAGGACCCCACTACACCCAAAGATAAATTAGAAGGTAGTCAAGTTTTAGTCTATACCAAAAACGGAACTGGATATATACATGATAATATTGCGTCAGCCGTTTTATGTATTCAACAGTTAGGTAAAAAGCATCATTTTAAAGTGGATGTATCTGACGACCCTAGCATTTTTAACCAAGCTAATTTAAAAAAATACCAAGTTCTCATTTTCACTAGTACCAATAACGACGTTTTTGATAATGACGAACAAAGGGTTGCATTTAGACGCTACATAGAAGCGGGTGGCGGATTCGTGGGCGTTCATTCAGTGACTGGAACAGAGCGTAATTGGACTTGGTTTAAAATGATGATTGGTGAAACTTTTTTATGGCATGCTGCTTATCAAAAATTTAGTATAAAAAATATGGAGCCTACCCATCCTTCCATGAAAGGGGTTCCTGCACTATGGACAAAGGAAGACGAATGTTATTTTGGAAAAGAATTATACCCTGGTATTAAAGTTTTAATGGCACATGATTTATCGACGCTACATGAAAATAAAATTGAGGAGATTACAAAAAACGCAGGTTCCTATGCCAATTACTATCCTGCAGTTTGGTATCAAAACTTTGAAGGAGGGCATATTTGGATAACTGCTTTAGGACATGCAAAGGAAAATTACAATGAACCTACTTTTACAAACCATCTTTTACAAGGAATTCGATTTATTGCCAATGAATACCATGGTTTAAATTACGATCAAGCAAAATCCATCTCAAAAGACGACCCTTTAAAAAAATAAATTATGTCAAATCAAAATAATATGAACCGACGCCACTTTGTTAAAAACAGTTTAAAAGCAAGTGCTGCCACTACCCTAGGGCTAGTTGGTTTCCCAACTATTGTTCCAGCTTCTGTTTTTGGGAAAAATGCACCCAGCAATAAAATAAATATTGGCGCCATTGGCGTGGGTCGTATTTCTAGGGATCATGATATGTTTGAAACCTTACAATATGACCATGCTCGAATTATGGCAGTGTGCGATTTAGATAGCAAAAGATTATTGGATGGTAAAAAATATGTAAATGATTTCTATACCAAAAAAACAGGAAAGGAATATGATGGTGTCACTATGTATGATGACCACAAAGCCTTGTTACAAAATAAAGATATAGATGCTGTTTTAATAAGTACCCCCGACCACTCACATGCTTATTTGGGAATTCATGCTGTGGAAGCAGGCAAGGATGTTTATTTACAAAAACCAGCTTCCCTTACTATTGCAGAAGGTCGCGCATTAAGTAATGCAGTGCATCGCACTGGACGCATCTTACAAATTGGAAGTCAGCAAAGATCTTCTGTTCAATTTAGATATGCGGCTGAATTAGTTCGTAATGGTCGAATCGGAACTTTAAAAACAGTGTATGTGGGTTTGCCAGGCGATCCAGGTGGAGAGCAAGAACCAGAAATGCCAATTCCAAAAAATTTAAATTATGATGCTTGGTTAGGATCTACTCCCAATGTATACTATACCGAAAAAAGAGTGCACCCTCAAAATGATTATGGCAGACCAGGCTGGTTGCGTATGGAACAATTTGGTGCTGGTATGATTACGGGATGGGGCGCTCATCATGTGGATTGCGCACATTGGGGAATGGATACTGAATACACCGGGCCACTTGAAATTTCAGGACATGCTGATTTTCCAAAATCAGGTTTATGGAATGTACATGGACTATTTCAAACAGAAGGCATCTATGCCAATGGTGTTAAAATGATTATCAGTAATGAAATACCCAATGGAATCAAATTTGTTGGAACTGAGGGTTGGATATTTGTAACGCGTGGCGACTACCGTGCCAGCTCAAGTGATCCAATTCCAACAAACACTGCAAAAGCATTGTCTGCAAGTAATGATAAAATCATTCAATCTGTGATAGGTGAAAATGAAATAAATTTATACCGAAGTACCGAACAACATGGCAACTGGTTGGATTGTATTAAATCTAGAGTGCAACCTATTTCGCCAGTTGAAATTGGACATAGGTCCTGCTCCACTTGTTTGTTACATCATATTGCAATGAAATTAAATCGTAAAATTTATTGGGATCCTATGAATGAAAGATTCATGAATGATGATGAAGCCAATGCATTATTAAATAGACCACACCGATTCCCTTATGAAATAAAAGGGTTAGATTAAATTATTTTTATTATAACATTTATATACTTACATGAGCCAATCAAATTCAGATCGACGAAATTTTATTAAAAACACAACCGCTTTATCAGGCATGCTCCTATTTAATAATAGTTCCCATTCCATTAAAGAAGAAACCTATATCCCTCCTACTACTCCAATGATATCTCCTAGTCGAATTAAGTTTGGCGTCATTAATATTAATCATCCCCATATTTTTGGAATGACGGATGCCATTAAAAGAGGAGGTGGAGAACTAGTTGCTATGTATGCCAAAGAACCTGATTTAGTCGCGGATTTTTTAAAGACCTACCCAGAAGCAAAACAAGCAAAATCAGAAAATGAAATATTGGAGGATCCCACTATTCATTTAATATTAAGTTCGGGTATTCCTGATGAACGAGCACCACTTGGCATTCGCGCCATGCAACATGGGAAGGATTACTTATCAGATAAGCCAGGTATTATTACATTAGAACAATTAGCTGCTGTGAAAAAAGTACAAAAGGAAACGAAACGAATTTATTCCATTATGTACAGTGAAAGATTTGAAAACAAGGGGACTGAAATGGCAAGCATCTTAGTGAAGGAAGGTGCTATTGGGCAAGTGATTCAAACAGTAAATTTAGCACCACATCGTATTAATAATGGTATTGGAAGAACAGGACTCGCAGTAAGACCAGATTGGTTTTATGATAAAAAAAGATATGGTGGTATTTTAACTGATATCGGCTCACATCAATTTGATCAATTTTTACATTTTACACAATCTACCGAAGCCGAAGTATTAATGTCACAGGTTGGGAATGTTCATTATCCTCAATACCCCCAATTTGAAGATTTTGGAGATGTGATGTTAAGAGGAAATGGAGGAGCAGGTTATATAAGAGTAGATTGGTTTACTCCAGATGGGCTTGATACTTGGGGCGACGGCAGATTAACCATATTAGGAACAGAAGGTTATATTGAAGTTCGAAAAAACATTGATGTCTCCTCTGGCCATAAAGGAGGGAATCATTTATATATGACCGATAAAAAACAAATGAGGTACATTGATTGCAACAATATTAATTTACCCTTTGGTAATTTATTAGTGGATGATGTTTTAAATAGAACCGAGACTGCTATGTCTCAAAAACATTGCTTTCTAGCTACCGAGCTCTCCTTAAAAGCACAAAAAATGGCAAAACCTTTGGTCTTAAAAAAATAAGTGGCTTCCCTTATTTTATGGAGGAGATGTGGACAGGATCCATATCGGTAAATTCTTTATTTTCACCTGCCATACCCCAAATAAAACCATAATGAGAAGTTCCTACACCAAAATGCATACTCCAAGGGGCTGATAAAACAGCTTCTTTATTTCCGACAACAATATGTCTTGTTTCCTGTGGCGTTCCCATAAAATGCATGATACGATGAGCTTCATCAATGTCAAAATATAAATAAACCTCCATTCTTCTGGTATGCGTATGAGGCGGAACTGAATTCCATACACTACCTTCTTCTAATATGGTTAACCCCATCACTAACTGACAACTCTGAATACCCTCATTATGAATGTACTTATAAATAGTGCGTTTATTTGAAGTGGCCAAAGCGCCTACCTGAACAGGAGCAGCTTCTATTTTTGACATTTTTTGATTCGTATAGGTTTGGTGTGCTGGTGTAGACAATAAATAAAATTGTGCTGGCGTATTTTTATTCTTACTTGTAAAATAAACTTCTTGTGTCCCCTTACCAAGATAAACGCACTCTAATTTATCTAATTCGTAATGAGTCCCATCGGCAGTCACCGTCCCCTCCCCTCCAATATTGATAATGCCTAATTCTCGTCGCTCTAAAAAATAATTCGCTTTTAGTTCGGCTTCATTATGAAGTTCAATTTTTTTGCTCACTGGTACGACACCTCCTATAATCATTCGATCGTAATGGGAATACACTAAATTAATTTGATCCGCTTGCATCAAATCTTGTATTAAAAAATGTGAACGCAATTCCTCGGTGGACATCTTGCTTGTTTCTAAGGGACTATTTTGAAATCTGATTTGCATTTTTATATTTTTAAGCTACTTTATAAAACTATTTTACTTATCCATGACGCATCTGAATCCAAGATGTTCCATACCAGAATCGGGTGAACTTTTCATTCGAGCTGACACTCTGTAACCACTACAATAAGAATCATTACATAAAAAAGAACCTCCGCGCATCACTCTTTTACGAATTAATGGTTCGTCTGGATCAAAACTTTTGCTAGGTCCTTTTGGATTGATTACAATTTTTTGATTACTTAATTGGGCATAATAATTATTATTATATAAATCAGCGCACCATTCCCAAACATTACCTGCCATATCATATAAGCCATAACCATTTGGAGTAAATGATTTTACAGGTGCCGCCCCAATATATCCATCTATATTTAAATTTAGGTACGGGAATTTCCCTTGCCAAAAATTACACTTACTTGCACCTAACTCTTCAAAAACATTACCCCAACTGTATACATTATTTTGGAGTCCTCCCCTTGCCGCATATTCCCACTCCGCTTCGGTAGGTAATCTTTTACCAGCCCATTGACAATAAGCATTGGCGTCATCCCAACTAACTTGAGTAACTGGTAATTGATCTTTGCCAACAATATCACTATTGGGTCCTTGTGGATGATTCCAATTAGCCCCTCTTGTCCAATGCCACCATTGACTATAGTCACTTAAATTGACCTCCGATTTTGTTGCCACAAAAGTTAAGGAAGCTGCCTTTAAAACAGAATCAGGTGGTTTGGGTGTATTAGGAGGTACTTGACTTTTTATTTCTTCCCAATTAATATCTTTTTCGGCAGTAGTAATATATCCAGTGGCTTTTACAAATGCGCTAAATTGAGCATTGGTTACCTCGGTTGCATCCATATAAAATCCTGTGACTTGAACTGCATGTTTGGGGAATTCATCTTTTCGTGCTTGTTTATTATCGCCTCCCATACCAAACCTTCCTCCTTCTATCCAAACCATTCCTTCAGGCGGATTCACTGTAGCACCTAAAGAACCAAATCGAGTGGGAATTTTACTACAACATGATTTAACCGTATCCGCTTTCATTCCTTTTTTATTAGATAAAATTGGTTTTGAAGTGAGTATGATTTTATTTGTATTGACTTTTTTTTGTTGCGCTAAACCATTTGTGCAATAAAAAATTGACGGAATAAATAAAATACTGATAACAAAATATAAAATCAATTTATTCATTTTCATATTTGTATCTTAAATATTAACTGCATTCATTTCTGATTCAATAAATTCCTGTCTCATGGGACTAAAAGTATCCAATAAAACGCCCGCTTCCAAACAAATCACTCCGTGTGGTATATTAGAAGCTGCAAAAAAGGTATCCCCTGCTTTCATTACTTTTTTTACTCCTGCTACTTCCACTTCAAAAATGCCGGATTCAATATAACTCACTTGTACATGTGGATGATGATGCACTGCCCCAATGGCTTCCTTCTCAAATTTCACTTTAACCATCATTAAACTATCGTCATATGCTAATATGGCCCTTTGCATTCCTGGTGCCACTATGGACCAATGCAGCATCTCGTCTTCGATAAAAACATTGGCCATTTGATTGATTTTTGTTAATTTGAATAGGTTAATTAAGTATTGAATTTATAGTAGTACGAAGCTATTTGATTTAATACTTATATTCTAAAGATAAATTAATTTCTAAATATAAAGCAATGAAATACCAACTCCTTCTTATATCATTGTTGGTGATGATGCATACGACCCCTTTTGCACAAAATGCCACAAGAAATCAAAAAATGAGTAAACTAATTTCGGAAAATTTTGCTTTGGCAGATAGTCAATACAGATATATGATGAAATTAATTCCTGCCGGCGAATTACCACAAACCTTTGACAAAAACACCAAACAGGTATTGACAAAAGAAATCACTTGGTGGTGCACTGGTTTTTATCCAGGTTCCTTATTATACATTTATGAGCAAACCAAAGATGAAACCATCAAAGCTGAGGCATTGCGTGCTTTAAAAGTAATTGAACCTAACCAAACTTATACAGGGAACCACGATCTTGGATTTATGATGTATTGTAGTTTTGGAAATGCGTATCGTTTGTTCAAGGATGAAAAATACAAACAAATTATTTTTAAATCGGCGGAGTCATTGGCCACAAGGTACCGCCCCACTTTAAAGTTGATTCAATCTTGGAATAAAAATCAATATTTTAATTGCCCCGTCATTATTGATAATTTGATGAACTTAGAAATGATGAATTGGGTAAGTCAAAATGGAGGCAGTCCTCAATACCAAAATATTGCTGCATCGCATACCAATACTGCTATGAAAGTATTTTATCGACCTGATTATAGCGCCTACCATGTCATCGATTTTGATGAAAAAACAGGTAAGGTATTAAGAAAAACAACACACCAAGGGGCTGCCAATTCATCGGCTTGGTCAAGAGGTCAGGCATGGGGTCTATATGGTTTCATTACCATGTACCGTTCAACTAAAAATGCAGCGTACTTAGCACATGCTAAAAATATTGCACAATTTTATTTAAACCACCCTAATCTACCAGTGGATCTAATTCCTTATTGGGACTTTGATGCAGGACAACAACCCTTTGCAAAAAGAGATGCTTCTGCCGCAGCCATTACCGCTTCTGCCTTAATGGAATTAGGCCAATATACTAGTGGTGCCGAAAAGGAAAAATACATTAGTGCAGGCGTGACCATGATGGAGTCCTTATCCAATGATCACTACCGATCTAAATATGGTGAAAATGGAGGATTCTTAATTCAGCATTGCGTTGGGGCATACCCCTTTAATTCAGAAGTGGATGTGCCTTTAATTTATGCTGACTATTATTTTTTAGAAGCTTTAAAGCGCTACAAAGACTGGTACTTAAAATAAATAACCCTCGCAAGCAAGGGTTATTTACATATTCTCAAACGGTTATTTAATTACACTTCTTTTGACTTGGACGCTTTATCACTTGTCTTTTTTTGTAATGTAAAAACCAACTTGTTTTGTGTTGTATCAAAGTCACCTAATAAGGTATCTCCTTCCTTTACACTAAAGTTTAAAATTTCTTCCGCTAAAGGATCTTCAATATACTTTTGAATGGCACGATGTAATGGCCTTGCACCAAATTGTACATCATATCCCTTATCTGCTATAAAAGTTTTTGCTTCAGGTGTTAATATTAAATTCAATCCTAAATTCACCAATCGACCTAATACATTTTTCATGATAATATCGATGATCAAGAAAATGTCTTCCTTAGTCAAAGAATTAAACACCACCACATCGTCTACCCTATTTAAAAACTCAGGAGAGAAAGTGCGCTTTAATGCTTTTTCAATAACAGATCGATTATTCTCTTCAGTTTGCTCTACACGAGTGGCAGTCGCAAATCCAACGCCATCGCCAAAATCTTTTAATTGTCGAGCACCTATATTAGAAGTCATGATGATTAAAGTGTTTTTAAAATTCACTTTACGACCCAAGCCATCTGTTAAAATACCATCATCTAATACTTGTAATAAAATATTGTAAATATCTGGATGCGCTTTTTCAATTTCATCTAATAAAATAACGCAATAAGGTTTACGGCGAACTTTTTCAGTTAACTGACCTCCTTCTTCATAACCTACATAGCCTGGAGGCGCTCCAATTAAACGACTCACCGAAAACTTTTCCATGTATTCACTCATGTCAATACGAATCAAAGCCTCCTCAGAGTCAAACATATTTCGAGCCAATGCACGAGCCAATTCGGTTTTGCCCACACCAGTTGGACCTAAAAATATAAATGTTCCGATGGGTTTTTTAGGATCTTTTAATCCTACTCTATTTCGTTGTATCGCTTTCACTACTTTACCAATGGCATCGTCCTGACCTATCACCATGCCTTTCATTTCTTCTGCCATTTTACGAAGCTTCGTAGTTTCGGCTTCTACCATGCGTTTCACAGGAATGCCAGTCATCATGCTAACTACCTCGGCAATATTTTCCTCATTAATAGGGAATCGCTTGGTTTTACTTTCATCTTCCCATTGGCTTTTTGCTTTTTCTAAAGCTTCACCTAATTTTTTTTCTGTATCTCTTAAGCTTGCTGCTTCCTCAAAGCGTTGACTTTTTACAACTCTATTTTTCTCGTTTTTAACTTCTTCAATTTGTTTTTCTAAATCCACAATATCTAAAGGCACATTGATATTTTTTAAATGTACTCTAGCGCCCACTTCATCTAATACATCAATGGCTTTATCTGGCAATAAACGATCTGTCATATAACGATCACTTAATTTCACACAAGCTTCAATCGCTTCTTGATCGTACACCACACTATGGTAATCCTCGTATTTAGATTTGATATTGTTTAAGATAATAATGGTATCTGCTACACTAGGCGGCTCGATGACCACTTTTTGAAAGCGTCTGTCTAATGCGCCATCTTTTTCGATGTGCATGCGATACTCATCCAAAGTGGAAGCTCCAATACATTGTAATTCTCCTCTAGCCAATGCAGGCTTAAATATATTAGATGCATCTAGTGAACCACTTGCACCCCCTGCTCCTACAATCGTGTGTATTTCGTCAATGAATAAAATAACATCTCTATTTTTTTCCAATTCATTCATAATGGCTTTCATGCGCTCTTCAAATTGACCACGATATTTTGTACCGGCCACCAAGGCTGCCAAATCCAATGATATTACTCTTTTATCAAATAAAACTCGACTTACTTTTCGCTGTACGATGCGTAAAGCCAATCCTTCTACAATAGCAGTTTTACCCACACCAGGTTCACCGATTAAAATGGGATTATTTTTTTTACGACGACTTAATATTTGACTTACTCTTTCAATTTCAGCATCTCTACCTACAATAGGATCCAATGAATCCATTTCGGCTAATTTAGTAATATCACGGCCAAAATTATCCAGCACTGGCGTTTTTGATTTATTAGCAGCAGTTGTTTTAGCTTTTGCCCCAGTACCAAAGCCCGGATTACTTTTTTTCTCTTCATCAAAATCATCCTCTGCATCATCAGGAAATTCTGCACTTGGCGGCTCAATAGGATTTGTCGGCGTAGAACCTACCATACCTAATTCAGTTCGGAATAAATCATAGTCCACATCAAACTGGTTTAAAATTTGTGTCGCTATATTTTCCTTATTTTTTAAAATGCTTAATAATAAATGCTCCGTTTCCACCATCGGACTTTTCAAAGCCTTCGCTTCCAAAACCGTTACCCTAATCACTTTTTCGGCTTGTTTTGTCAAGGGTAAACTATTAATATTGGTTACATTTTTACCTGACTTATCTTTCACGGCCAATTCAATCTCTTTTCTGAGTTCGCCTAAATTAACATTCAATTGCTTAAGTACTTTTATAGCAGTATTTTCCTGATCTCGAATGAGACCTAACATTAAATGCTCTGCACCAATAAAATCATTGCCTAATCTTAAGGCCTCTTCGCGACTATAAGAGATGATTTCCTTAACTTGTGTTGAAAAATTATTATCCATATATAAAGTTGGAGTTGTTACAAGATTAACGAATATTTTTGACCTAAAGTATGTCAAGCATTACTAGTTATTCACCTTTAATTGAATTCATATGCAATACAAAACAGACCAAAAGGAGAAATTTACAGTATTAACCTTTCTCGATAGCTCTTTAACTCCAAATCTCGTGCCAGAAATCAATGATTTAACCCAAAAAATACTGTCTGAAAGTCCTAAAAACTTAGTCCTCAACTGCAGTCATGTAACCCAATGGGATAGCTTAGTCATTGAGGCCCTTGGCAATGCCCAACAGCAGTTTTATGACAATAATGCCTCTTTTGTCATTTGTGCACTGTCAAATGACTTACAAAACAGCCTAGATGCGACAGATTTTGCAGAAATGATGAATTTAACCCCTACCGAAACTGAGGCTTGGGATATTGTTCAAATGGAAGAAATTGAAAGGGAGTTACTAGACAGCGACGATATGGAATTTTCGGCTGAGGCCTAATATTAAACCCTAATTTACCTCAAATTAGCTATTTTCGTCGTCATGATTACCGCTCAAACCATACAACAAATTACCAATCGCATCGATATCATAGATGTGGTGGGCGAGTTTGTCAAATTAAAAAAGCGAGGGACCAATTACATAGGTAATTGTCCTTTTCATAACGAAAAATCACCCTCCTTTACTGTTTCTCCAGCAAAGGAAATTTACAAATGTTTTGGTTGTGGTAAAAGTGGCAATAGTATTACTTTTTTGATGGAGCATGAAAAATACAGTTATGTTGAATCCTTAAGATGGCTGGCTGCTCGATATAATATAGAAGTAGAGGAAACAGAATCCAGTCCTGCCCAAAAAATAGCGCAACAAGTAGCAGATAGTTTATATGCGATCAACCATTTTGCTATGGAATTTTTCATGAAGCAATATTGGGAAACCGAATCGGGCGAAACCATTGCGCAAAGCTATATGCAACATCGAGGTTTTTTACGCCCCATTGTTGAGAAATTTAAAATTGGTTATAACCCAAGCGAAAAAGATAGTTTGGCCAAAGCTTTAATTCAAAATCAATTTAATCCTGAACTGTTTGCCAAAACAGGATTGGTGGTAGAACGAAATGGAGAATGGCAGGATAACTATCGTGATCGTATTATTTTTCCAATCCATAATACCACTGGAAAAGTAATTGGCTTTGGTGCTCGACAAATTGCAAAAAACGATAAGTCACCTAAGTATATTAATTCCCCTGAAAATGATATCTATGTAAAAAGTAAAGTATTATATGGATCTTACTTTGCGCGCACCTCTATAGATAAATTAAATGAATGTTTATTAGTAGAAGGTTATACAGATGTCGTAAGCCTTCATCAAGCAGGCATTGAAAATGTAGTGGCCAGTGGAGGAACTTCTTTGACCATAGATCAGTTAAGATTAATAAAAAAATATACTCAGAATTTAACCATCATTTACGATGGAGATGCTGCTGGAGTAAAAGCCGCACTTCGCGGATTGGATATGGCTTTGGAAGAAGGATTAAATGTACAGTTGGTTCTAATTCCAGATAAAGAGGATCCAGATAGTTATGTGAATAAAGTGGGCCCTGATGCCTTTAGAGATTTTGTAGCATCTGCTAAAAAAGATTTTATACTATTTCAATTAGAGGTTCAATTAAAGGAAGTGGGCAATGATTTAAACAAGAAAAACACACTTGTAAATCAAATTGCAGAAACCTTAAGTAAAATAAATAAACCTGAAGATTTTACCAAGCTACAGGAGTATGTAAAAAAGTGTAGCTCCCTTTTGCGCATTGATGAAACTGGTTTGACGCAGTTAGTCAACAAGTTTAAGCGAGATAAAATAGTAAAGGAAGAAAAGAAAATGTCCTATGATGAGGCTGCCATTTTAATGCCCAGCTTCCCTCCTAGTCAAAATGAAACGGATGATAATGATTTATTGATAGACCGTGATTTAACACACGAAAAAAACTTAGTACGGGTAGTGATTGAATTTGGTAATGAAGTATTAGAAGATGGAAGAAAAGTATCCACTTGGATTTGGGATGAAATGGAATCCTTCCCCTTGGAAAATCCAGACATGATTCATTTAATGCAAGCTTATAAAAATTGGCAGGAAGAAGGTAAAATGCCCAATGGCAAAACCTTGCAATACCATGAAGATGAAAATGTACAAAAATGGGTACTCGCACTATTCGCACCCGAGCATGAGTTAAGCCAAAGATGGGATGAAAAACTAGGTATCAAAAAAAAGGTAGAAGAAAAGAATTTCTTAGTAGAAGTTGAAATTAGCCTGATGTATTTTAAACTAAGAAAAGTGAAAAAGATGATTGAGCAAAATCAAATGGACCTTGAAAATGCAAAACCTGCTGACGAATTACACTTACTACAAATTCACAAACACCTTAAGCAAGTGGAAAGGGATTTAACACAAAATATTGGGACGGTCATTTTTAAATAGCGGAACTACTTCTCTGATGGGTTTTGCTTCCCTGCTAATAATTTTTCTAAAGTAGCTTCTAATCTTTTTTGTTTGGTCTCTTCCTTTTTTGCACCTTGAATCCAACTCAAATATTCCTTTTGATTGATGATGGAAAGTGAAGTAAAAAATTCTCTTGCTTCTTCATCTGCAGCAAATAATTTATCCAATTCTATAGGAAGGGCAATTAATCTTTTCTCAAAATCATCCACTTTAATATCTGCTGATTTAAACTCAACAAAAGTGCGATTTTTATTAGGCAATTGATCTACTTTTTTAAATCTCATGGCTGTCCATACGTGATCCATGGTAACTTGTCTAATAGCTTCGAAATCATTTTTAGAAAGGATATCCCAACTAGCGTCTCTGTTTAAATCAGATACAATTTTAGAAGTTGTTTTGGGATAGGCAATCCATAACTTACAATCAGCATGTAAAGCCGAAAATAGCTCCTTTAAAATATTATTAAGTTGAAATTGATTGATGGCAAAAATGAGTGCAAAATCAATTTTCCTGGTTTTTAAAAGGGGGGTCAAGTTTTTATTATAAGATAACTTCGCAAACTGCTTTTCAACAGAGGAAGGTAAACCTTGAATTAATAAGTTTTTTTCATCCTTCAACTGCAATTTCTCTAAAAGGTGCTGGTTACTTGACATAAAAGTGTAGGATTTAAAGGAGGGCGAAGGTACGAAATTCTAATTTGTAAGCGCAAGGAAATGAAAAAAATAGATCGAAATGAGCGGGGAAACGCCAATTTATGACGAGGCCCGTTTATCTCTATTTTTGAAAATAGGCAGTTTACTTTCGGTGCCCTTGTATATTCTGGAAATATTTTTATGATGTGTGACCACCACCATCATAGCTACAATCATTGCAAACAATCGATATAAAGTTTCTTTTTCATCAAAGACGAATAAAATAAGTACCATAAAAGCAACACTTGCTAAAATTGAACTTAATGATACAAAACGAGTAGATATTAATGAAATTAAAAATATACCTAAACAAATAAATGCGACGATCGGTTGAATAGCTAATGTCATTCCCAATAAAGTGGCGACTCCTTTTCCTCCTCTGAAATTAGCCCAAATAGGAAGTATATGACCTAATACAGCCACCATTCCTAAAGCAATCATGAAATTGGTTCTAGCCAATTCATGGGTCATGTAGAATGGAATTAAAACATATAAAGAAGTTGCAATTACACCTTTGGTGACATCCACTAACATTACAAAAGAGCCCCACTTCGCACCTAATACTCTAAAAGTATTGGTCGCACCTGCGTTACCACTTCCATAATCACGGATGTCAATCCCAAACTTAGATTTACTAACCCAAACCGATGTCGGAATGGATCCAATTAAATAAGCCAATATGATCAATACAATTTCAAACATATCATTAAATTATAATGGAGGACAAAGATACACCCAAAAAATTTAATGGTTTGTTAACATTGGCATAATATTAACTTATGAAAGGTTAAACAATAAGCTAACCCAGCCATTTAAAGGCTGTGATTTGACAAAAATCCACCCATTTTCGGTAGCCAATTTAACCATATCTTGTTGATCATCAATAAGTAAACCACTTAGTATCATTTGGGATCCGGGGTAGGCCACTGAGGTCAATTCCTGCATATTGGCTTCAATAATATGCCTATTGACGTTGGCCAAAATAATGTCAAATTGGGTGTTTTGGAGGGCAGATGCCACTTTTTGGACTAAAATCACCTTTGAATCGTTGTTTTGAATATTCTCGTTGGCATTCTCAATGCACCAATCATCATTGTCCACAGCTAAAACTTGACTGGCACCTAACTTTTCAGCTAGGATGGCCAGAACCCCTGTTCCTGTTCCAAAATCATACACCGACTTTCCTACAAAATGAAGATGCTCCATCATTTGCATAACAGAAAAAGTAGTCGCATGATGGCCAGTTCCAAAGCTCATTTTAGGGGTAATCTTAATTTCAAATTGCACTGCTGGTTCAAAATTGGGATGAAAATGGGCCTTAATCCCAACGAAATCTCCCACCCTAACTGGATCAAAATTAGATTCCCATACTGCATTCCAATTTTGTTCTTTAATAATTGATTTAGAATAAGTTAAACTATATTGTTTAAATATATTATTTAAGTTAATTATAGCTTCTTCCTTGTCTAATTCACTCGAAAGTATATAAGCTTTGCAATAAGCCTGCTCTTCGTTGAATCCATCAAATCCCATCTCAGACAATTGAGCGATAACTAGCCCTAATTGATCCTGGCTGGTAAAGTCAAAGCTAATTTCAATGTATTCCTTGGTCATTTAATATGGGTTGTAATTGGGGAAAAAAGAATCCCCTTTGGTCTAGCAAAGGGGATTCAGTAGTCTATATTGTTATTTTAGGCTTTATATTAAGCTTGACCTTCTCTTGGACCACGATCTTCACGAGGCGCTTGTTCAGGTCTAGGTAATAAAGCTTTATGGCTTAATTTGAACTTGCCTGTTTTAGGATCCAAACCTACCAACTTCACTTTTACCACATCTCCTTCATTGTAAATTCCATCCATTGTCTCCAAACGCTTCCAGCTTATTTCACTTATGTGTAATAAACCTTGTTTGCCTGGCATAAACTCAACGAAAGCACCAAATTCTTTCACACCTTTCACTACCCCTTCGTATTCATCTCCAATTTCTGGAACGGCTACAATACCATTGATCCATTTCACAGCAGCATCCAAACTATCTTTATTGGCTGAGAAGATACTTACTTCACCATGGTTGCCCACTTCCTCAATATTAATAGTAGCACCTGTTGTTCTTTGCATTTCTTGAATAATCTTACCACCTGGTCCAATCACTGCTCCGATATACTCTTTGTCAATGATTAATTTAACCATACGAGGCGCATGAGGTTTCACATCAGCACGCGCTGCAGGCATACAAGCATACATCGCATCTAAAATATGTAACCTTCCTTTTTTCGCTTGAGACAATGCCTCACGCATAATATCCATACTTAAACCATCTACTTTAATATCCATTTGCACACCGCAAATACCATCTCTAGTACCGGTTACTTTAAAATCCATATCACCTAAATGATCTTCATCTCCTAGTATATCTGTTAAGATTGCATACTTACCATCTTCTCTTGAAATCAATCCCATTGCTACACCACTCACATGTTTTGGAACAGGAACCCCTGCATCCATCAATGCCAATGATCCCGCACAAACAGTTGCCATAGAAGAAGAACCATTACTTTCTAATACATCTGAAACAACTCTTAATGTATAAGGGAATACAGTAGTATCAGGTAACATTTGCTTTAAAGAACGCATAGCTAAATTACCATGCCCTACTTCACGACGACCTACTCCACGCATCATCTTTACCTCTCCTGTTGAAAAAGGAGGAAAATTATAGTGTAAAAAGAATTTTGTGTACTCTGCACTTGCTGCTGTCTCTTGCATTAACTCATCCAACTTTGTACCCAAGGTCACTGTCGTTAATGATTGTGTTTCACCTCTTGTGAATAATGAAGATCCGTGTGGTGTTGGTAGCGGATCTACTTCCATCGCTAATGGACGAACTTGATCTAATTGACGACCATCCAAACGAATGCGTTTGTCCACCATCATATCTCTTACTACTTCCCATTTCAAATCCTCATAATACTTCCCTGCTAATTTCTTTTGCAAGTCAGTGATCTCAGTTCCTAAATGTTCAATGATTTCTTTTTTCAAAGCAGAGAACGCATCACTACGCTCATGCTTTGCAGAACCTAATTCAGCAATCGCATTTACTTTTGCTTTTGCAAAAGCATACACTTTTTCTTTTATCGCTTCGTCTTGTTCTGGTTTTTTATAATCACGCACTTCCGTAATGCCCACTACTTTTCTTAATTCAACTTGTGCTTTAATTTGTTTGCGTATCGCTTCATGTGCAATTTCTAAACATTGAACTAGTTCTTCTTCAGAACATTCTTTCGCTTCTCCTTCCACCATCATCAAATTTTTATCAGTCGCTGCAATCAAAAATTCTAAATTCGATTTTGCCAATTGTTCCTTAGAAGGATTGATGATGAATTGTCCATCCATGCGAGAAATTCTTACTTCAGAAATAATTTCTTTAATAGGAATATTAGACACTGCTAATGCAGCAGAAGCTGCTAAACAAGCTAATGAATCAGGCATTACATTCACATCACTTGATATTAATGATATCAATACTTGCACATCACATAAATAATCTTCAGGGAATAAAGGACGCAATGCACGATCAATTAATCGGCTTGTTAATATTTCATAGTCGTTTAAACGAGCTTCTCTTTTGAAGAAAGATCCTGGGATACGACCTGCTGATGCAAATTTTTCTTGGTAATCCACACTTAAAGGGAAAAAATCTTGCCCTTCTTTAGGATCCTTATTGGCAACCACCGTTGCTAATAAAATACAGTTGCCTTGTCTTACAGTAACCGCACCATCTGCTTGACGCGCTAATTTTCCAGTTTCGATAAATACTTCCTGACCAGGATTTATTTCGAATTTAACTGATTTGGGTTGTGATAACATGTTAATTTTTTTAAATCAATTCCTAAAAGGATCGATAGTATATAAACAACTAATCCCAACCGTGTTGTACAGTTGGGACAGCTATTATAAGATTGTTTTGAATTATTTTCTTAATCCTAATTTTTCAATTAGGGCGCGATAACCAGTAAGGTTATGTTTTTGCAAATAAACCAATAAACGCTTACGCTGACCCACTAATTGCATCAAACCTCTTTGAGTTGAATGGTCTTTGTGGTTTTCTTTCAAGTGACCTGAAATGTGCGCAATACGCTCGGTTAATAAAGCAACTTGTCCTTCAATAGAACCTGTGTTATTTGCTTTTCCGCCAAATTCAGCAAAAATGCCTGCTTTTTTTTCTTTTGTTAATGTAGCCATTGTAAAAACTTCTTTTTTTGTAGTTAACGATTAACTACGGTTTTATTTTTTTATTTCGGCTGCGAAGATACGCGGAAAAGGCGTAAATCAATCAAATATTTCAACGTTTTTTGGATATTTAGCTCGATTGAAAATGAATAGGTTATCGGCTAGTTGGGCTGTATAACTGATGGATAGTACTTTAACATCGGTGATATTATTACTTTTATCCAAAATAGTGGCTTTGGAAAGGGCCGATTTTAGCTTGTCAATGATTAGGGTTACCTTCTGGAAATTCTTCCTTTTATCTATCGGGAATAATTCAATGGTCGCCATTGAACCATTTTGACTTAATAAGCTGAAATTGAAGTCTTTATCATAGTTACCTGATAATAATTTTTGAGGACTTAGTGTTTGATCTGACTCTGACATGGGTGATTTTGAGATCGAGTTAGCTCCATCATAATTATAGATACTTTGACCATCGCATAAGATGACCATCTTTCCCTCATCTAATAGGTATTTATCGCCCTTCATCTTGAGATGGATGGATTTGATACCCATGGCCTTGCCTTTGTTATTTTTAGTACTCAACTCAATATTCACCAATATGCCCTTAGATTGTTTCACTTTAAGCCCTAGCTGATCTAGCAAAGCCTTTGCCTGGGCATCCTTTTGAGCGATACCTTGAATGGTGGTGAATCCTATTAAAAGCAGTAGTAAGTATCTCATTTGTACTAAAATATTATATCATTTATATACTTGTATATTCAAAATTAGAAGTTGGACAAAAATATACAATTGTGGTTTAACTAAGCCAATGATGGTATGAATGGAGGGGGTTTATAGCTAAAAATTAACTTTTTGGTAATAGAACTATAGATGTTGTAAAAAAACATGCAATTCAGCATCCGTTTTATATAGGACTTCTCTTGGTTTGCTCCCTTGGCTTGGCCCTACAATTCCTGCAGATTCCAACTGATCCATTAAACGACCTGCTCGGTTGTATCCTAATTTCATTCGACGCTGGATTAAAGAAGTAGATCCCATTTGAGCATTCACAATTAATTTAGCTGCATCCTCAAATAAAGGATCCCTATCCCCTGCATCAAAACCATTGGCATCTCTTTCATTTTCATCCATATATTCTGGTAATAAAAAAGCTTGCGGGTAACCTTTTTGTTCGGCAATGAAATTACAAACTCGATCCACTTCAGGGGTATCCACAAAAGCACATTGTAAACGCGTTATCTCCCCATTATAACTCACTAACATATCTCCTTTACCAATCAATTGCTCAGCACCTCCCGCATCCAAGATGGTTCGACTATCAATTTTACTTGATACTTTAAAAGCAATACGCGCAGGGAAATTGGCTTTGATGGTTCCTGTGATGATATTAACCGAAGGTCTTTGTGTTGCAATTATTAAATGAATACCAACAGCACGGGCTAATTGCGCTAATCGAGCAATAGGCATCTCCACTTCCTTTCCTGCAGTCATGATTAAATCAGCAAACTCATCCACTACTAAAACAATAAAAGGTAAATACTGATGGCCTTTTTCTGGATTTAATTTTCGTGCAGTAAACTTTTCATTGTATTCCTTAATATTTCTACACCCTGCTTCTTTTAATAAATCATATCGGTTATCCATTTCAATGCAAAGCGCATTTAATGTACTAATTACTTTTTTAGTATCTGTAATGATGGCATCTTCCTCCCCAGGTAATTTTGCTAAAAAATGTTTTTCAATGACACGGTATAAACTTAATTCCACTTTCTTAGGATCTACTAAAACAAACTTTAATTGAGAAGGATGTTTTTTATATAATAGAGAAACTAAAATGGCGTTTAATCCCACCGACTTCCCTTGCCCTGTCGCCCCTGCCATTAATAAGTGAGGCATACTCGCT
Organism: Bacteroidota bacterium; assembly: GCA_026391435.1. GTDB lineage: Bacteria > Bacteroidota > Bacteroidia > Chitinophagales > Chitinophagaceae > Sediminibacterium. The sequence continues at coordinate 10,605 of JAPLEJ010000025.1, read as the reverse complement.
AAATCGACAATGAAGTTTTCATTATCGATTTTTTTACCAATCGCAATTGGAAGTGAATATTGACTGGTCTGGAATTTTTCACTTGCTAATAATGTTTTCATACTTACCACCGACTTCCTAATATTAGGAACCTCAATACCGATGGTCCCCTTTCCTGGTATAGGTGCTATAATACGAATACCTAATGCGGCTAAACTTAAAGCGATATCATCCTCTAGGTTTTTGATACGGCTAATTCGAACCCCAGGAGCGGGCACAATTTCATATAAGGTAACAGTGGGCCCTACTGTAGCTGCAATTCTTTGTATTGAAATATCGTAATTTTTTAAAGTCGCAATGATCTGATTTTTATGCGTCTCTAATTCCTCAGGATCTTGCACAATTTTTTCACTTCCATGGGTTTCTAATAAATTAATATTAGGGTACTTGTAATTTTTTAAATCAAGTGTGGCGTCATATTTGGTTCCAATACTTCCAATGGGAACAATGACTTCCTTTGCAACATCCTTAATTTCTAAATCCAAGTCCTCTAATAACTCTCCATTAAAGTCTTCTATATTCACTTTAGCTGGTGCTATTTCTTCCTCCTCTTCAATTAAGGTGGGTTCCATTTCGGCGATGGCTGTTATTTTTTCTTCTTCTAATGATAATTCATCAATGAAAAGTTTCCCCCCATTCGCTTCTATTTCATTTGGGATAAGATTGCCATCGGCATCTACATTATTTTTAAGCTTATTCCCTCCGATGGTCGCTGGATGATCGGGGTGATTTAAATCCCATTCTTGCTTGACTGCTTCTTCAGTATCCTCACTCACAAAAACTTCCTCTTTTTGCTTAGGTAGTAAAAAACTAAAATTAGGGACTTTAAAAATGGGATTGAATCTCCAAATAAAATAGCTAAAGCCTGCCACAAATAAAATAGCCCCTGTGCCAAAACTACCCACCCATTTAATTAACCAACTACTATTATATTCGCCTAAAGCGCCGCCCCATGAAAATGCAGCTTGTGGAGTTGCAAATGCAAAGCAAGTACTTAACACTAACAATCCTATTATTACATAACGCACATTGCGCCAAATACTAAAAATGGGTTTGGTGAAAAATAAATTGACGCCTAGTACAAAAAAGAAAGTACAAAATAAATAAGCGGCCACTCCGAAACCATTGTACATTATTTGATAGGCAACAAAAGCACCTAGATAGCCCAATAAATTATTCACTTTAACATCGGTCGTGGAAAATAATTTAGTACGCCATAATTGAACCATATCTTGGTCCTCCTGCCAAGTAAATAAATAGGAGGTAAATGCAACAAATAAGAAGATGGCAATCAATAAACAAACAGCCCCTAAAATTTTTGAAGTTCGCTCATCTTTCACCACATCGGTAACGCTGACAGAAGCCTCTTTATCAGGATTTAAGATAGGAGAATTGACGGTAGGTTCTTTTTTGCTTTTGAGCGTATTTGCCATGATAACAAATATAAGTTATCCCAATAGGAACAAAAAGAAATTTTAGCAAATGTGTAAAATTGAAATGAACGGGGCTACTTATCCACTTTATGCAGAAAAACCACCCTACCCCAACTTAACCAGCCTAGCATAAAGCAAAGTCCTCCAAGGGGTGTGATCGGACCTAGAATAGCAGTCCATGATGGATTCAAATATGCCGAAATGGTTAATCCATATAAAGATCCACTAAACAAAAATATACCGATGCAAAAAAAACGAGAAGCCCATTTTAATGCATTCTCATGACCAAATAATACTTGCTTTTGCTCTATATAAATTGATAAAAATATCAATGCCATTGCATGCATGAATTGATAGCGCACGCCAGTTTCAAATATTTGTAATTGATCTAAAGGAACAATGCTTTTTAAGGCATGTGCTCCAAAAGCCCCTAATATCACAGAAAGTAATGCAAAACTGATTCCCCAGATTAATATTTTACGCGACATGTTTTTGAATTAATTTTTTGAGTACCGATTCCACTATTTCATCAGAACCAAGCCGATAGTGGGCTTGTTGATAAAAGGAAAATCGATTCACTAATTGCTGCTGCAAAAATTTAGCTATGCCAGCTTCATCTAAATTTGCAATTAAAGGACGATGTGCTTTTTCCTTGATTAATCTTTGTACTAATATTTCAACAGATTCATCTAACCAAATTACGACCCCTTCTTTTTTCATCCATTGCATATTATCATTGAAACAAGGAGCCCCTCCTCCTGTAGCTAAAACATATTTCTTCTTTTCCTTAAACCACTTTAATAATTTGGATTCGGTTTTTCTAAAGTAATCCTCTCCGTCTTCAGCAAATATTTCAGCAATGGTTTTCTCTTCATTCATGACAATAAGGTCATCCAAGTCATATCCTGCAGACTTAATCCACTTGCCCATTTTTTTTGCCCAATATGATTTTCCAGAACCCATTAATCCTATTAAAAATATTTTCTCTGCCGCCATAATTATTTATTTGAATGCATTAAATCCTGTGATATCCAAGCCTGTAATTAATAAATGAATATCATGCGTCCCTTCATAGGTAATGACACTTTCCAAATTCATCATATGTCTCATGATAGAAAATTCACCTGTAATCCCCATGCCCCCTAATATTTGCCTTGCATCTCTTGCAACTTGAGTAGCCATCTCACAACTATTACGTTTCGCCATGCTTATTTGTGGAGGTGTCGCAACCCCTTCATTAATTAAAACACCTAATCGCCAAACCATCAACTGGGCTTTGGTAATTTCGGTAATCATTTCTGCTAATTTTTTTTGTTGCAACTGAAAAGCACCAATGGGTTTTCCAAATTGTATACGCTCCTTGCTATATCTTAAAGCTGTATCATAGCAATCCATTGCTGCGCCCAAAGCACCCCATGCAATTCCAAATCTTGCTTTGCTTAAACAAGCTAATGGGCCTTTTAATCCTTTGATGAGAGGTAAAATATTTTCTTTAGGCACTTTGACATTATCAAAAACCAATTCTCCAGTCGCACTGGCTCTTAAACTCCACTTTCCATGTGTAGTAGGAGTTGAAAAACCTTCCATTCCTCGCTCTACAATTAATCCAATGATGTCGCCCGCTTCATCCTTCGCCCATACCACTGCAATTTGTGCAATAGGTGCATTGCTGATCCACATCTTAGCACCATTTAAAATAACATGATCGCCAGCATCTTTAATATTGGTCAACATGCCTGAAGGATCTGATCCATGATTGGGCTCTGTTAATCCAAAACAACCCAACCATTCACCTGTCGCCAATTTGGGTAAAAACTTTTTTTTCTGATCTTCATTGCCATAAGCATAAATAGGATACATGACCAAAGATCCTTGAACACTTGCTGTACTGCGAACCCCACTGTCTCCCCTTTCCAATTCCTGCATCATTAATCCATAACTAATATAATCCAATCCGCCTCCCCCATATTGTGTGGGAATCGTTGGACCAAAACAGCCAAGCCCTCCTAATTGTTTTACTATTTGAATGGGGAATTCGGCGCGTTGTGCATAGTCTTCTATTATGGGTGAAATTTCTTTTTTAACATAATGACGCATTGCTTGTCTAACCATGCGTTGCTCCTCGGTTAACAATGTATCTAATTGAAAATAATCGGGAGATTCGAATAAGTCGGTTCTAGCAGACATAGTTAAAAAATTAAGAGGATAATAAAACTTTCATTTCTTTTGCATATTCAGATGCCGCCGCTGCTGCTTTTTCAGCAAAATCATTTTGATTGCTTGCAAAAATAACGGCCCTACTTGCATTCACTAGCAAACCCACTGATGCATTCATTCCAAAATGAGTGACATCTGCCAAGCTGCCTCCTTGCGCACCTACTCCTGGTACTAATATAAAGTGATGTGGAATTATTTTTCGGATACTTTCAAAATCATTGGCCTTGGTAGCCCCCACCACAAACATCATTTGCTCGGGCGTTCCCCAACTTGCCACTTGCTCTAAAACAGATTCGTATAAAAATTGGCCGTTCGCTAATTTTTGTTGTTGAAAATTTTGACTCCCTTCATTTGAAGTGAGTCCTAGTACAATGGTAAATTTATTAGAGTATGCTAAAAAAGGATCCACACTGTCCCTTCCCATATATGGAGCCACTGTAATCGCATCAAAAGGTAATATTTCAAAAAATGTTTTTGCGTATTGCGCCGACGTGTTTCCAATATCACCACGTTTGGCATCTGCAATCGTAAAATGAGTTGAAGGAATATGCGCTAAACTTGCTTCCATTGCCTCCCAACCTTGAATACCTTGTGATTCATAAAAAGCAGTATTAATTTTATACCCTACACAATAAGGAGCAGTAGCGTCGATGATGGCTTTATTAAATTGAATCACCCCTTTTGCATTTTTAGGAATACCTGCAGGTAATTTTTCAATATCTGTATCCAGTCCTACACATAAATAAGACTGCTTCAATTTTATCTGCTCAACTAATTCACTTTTAGTCATAATATTATTTTAGCGATTTAGCATCTGATTTTATTTTCACAAATACTTTATAACCCCAGGGAGCTAATTCAAAATGAGTTGTATTTTGAGTCATCTTATTTGTAAATAATTCTTTGTAATTGTAAGTAGCAGATTTACTGTCCACTTTTACGTCTTGCATCTGGTTTGACAAATTCAAAACAACCACTACTTTATCCTCCCCATTCACGCGCTCATAGGCCATAATAGATGCAGGATTATTTACTTTTAATCTATTAAAAGTAGCTTCCTCCTTAAAGGCATTATTGCTAGATCTCAAATGTAATAGCGCACTATAAAAATTAGCTCTTTCATACTTATTAAATTGAATAGGATCTTTTTCGAAAAACTGAATCGCTTTTAAAACGGGTTCCTCTTGTCCACTGTATATTAATGGCAAGGTTCTATTATAGGTTTGAGACAATATGGCGAAGGGTGCGTGAACGGCGCCTGGCATAGTAGCGAAATCGGCTTTGTTCCAAGAATTTTCATCATGATTACTTGTGAAATATAATCTCCATGCCCCTTTCATAAAGCTAGTATCAATCGTATTAAAAATGGTATCAAGAGATTGTACATTTTTTTTACCTGCTGCTACCTCTTTCATAACATTAAACTCTCTCCAAGTATAAGTGGCATCAAAGCCTGCTTTATGTAATTCGGCATCATCCGCTTCAGCTAAAAAAAACAAGGGTCTGATTTTATTTAATGCAGGGATGCATTTATACCAAAATGAAATGGGCACTCCCCAAGCTACGTCTACCCTAAATCCATCCATCTTTGTGTTATTCACCCAAAATTTCATGGTTTTAATCATACTATCTTGCATGGCCCTATTCGAAAAATTTAATTCACGCGTATCTGACCAATCAGCGGTATAAGTAGGATTTCCTAAACTGTCTTTTTCATAAAAATCTGGATGCGTTGTTAACCATTTATTATCAGCTCCACTATGATTGGGTACATAATCAATAATCACTTTCATGTTAAGCGCATGTGCCTTAGCAACTAAATTATTAAAATCATTAAGTGTTCCAAATTCAGGATTGACTGCAGTATAGTCGGCCACTGAATAATAGGAACCCAATGTCCCCTTGCGCCCTTTGATTGAAATAGGTTGAATGGGCATGAGCCAAAGTGTTTGCACGCCCATTTTTTTTAACCTGGGAATGTGTTTTGCAAATGCATTAAAAGTACCTTGAGGTGTATACTGTCTAATATTTACTTCATAAATATTGCCTTGTTGCATAAAGGAAGGATGCTTTTGTTGGGCATCTAATTGAAGAATTATAAAACTGCTTAATATTAAGAGAATCTTTTTCATGTGCTTCCTAGTTGATTACTTATTGTAAAATTAATATAAACCCCCCAAGATGCCAATTAAACCCCAACTTCATCTGCCTAATTATTCTCTAATTGGCCTAACTTTGCTTATGTTTAAAAAATCATTACTCATCTGCCTTTGGGGAATAGGACTTTTGGGTTGTCAACAGCAACCGGCCTTTGAACTTGCCGATAACCCTTTGGACGGAGGTCGTTATTTTATAGAAAGTTGTTTGCATGGAGAATTTAAAAAAGCAAGATTTTATCTTATAGATGACAGCACCAACCAGTCTGGTTTTGAAGAGATTTCAAAACATTATTATACACTAGATAAGGAAGGAAGGCAACAATTGAGACAAGCTTCCATTCAAATTAATAATATCAATGCTTTGGATTCAAATACAAGTGTCATCTATTACCAAAACTCATTTGATAAAGAAGCGAAAAAAATAAAAGTACTCCGTACCGAAAAAGGCTGGAAAGTGGACCTTCGGTTTTAGTTATTTTTGTATATTTGCACAACACAAAAAACACTTAAAATAAAAATTGATATGGAAGCTCAAAAAAATACCAAAAAATATTGGATTTATTGTTTTGCATGGTTAGCCATCATGATTGCATTAATCATTTTTAAAAGAGAGTTTTTTTGGCTAGCGCTTCCAGGCACTGGAACTTATTTTGCAAAAGCAATGGATATATTTTAGTCCTCCGATTTCAACTTATAAAAAGACCCGTTCCAATATTTTGGAACGGGTCTTTTATTTATACTTCATTTCATTATTTCAACACTGATAATGCTGCTGCAGCATAAGTAAAAATTTCGGGCTGATGGTGATGTTGTGGTTTCACCACTTTTGATTCACCTAATCGAACCACCACGGCATTTTTATCACGAATGATATAAACATATTGTCCAAACAATCCATTTTGCGCTACAATAGCATGACCTTGCTCATTAAACATCCAATATTGGTAACCATAATAATCAACAGGGTTGCCATTTTCAGTTGGATCTTTTAAATAACTGGCTGGCGTTGTGGCTGCCTTAATATAATTTTCAGAAACAATTTGACGACTACCCCACTTTCCATTGTCCAATACAAGTTGACCAAACCTAGCATAGTCATGTGCTACACCATTAAAGCAACAAAATGCTTTTTCATGTTTTTTATTACCATCCAATAACCATAAAGCATCTGCTTCGGCACCCATTGGTTTCATGAATCTCTCTGATACTAATTCAGAAATGGTTTGTCCAAAAGCTTTTTCTACAATGAGCCCCAATACTTGCGTATCACCACTACGATATTCCCAATGAACACCGGATGGTTCTTTGAAAGCCATTTTATTCACCATAAATTCCTCGTCATCTCCATAATATCCATAGGCATTCATACTAAAATAATTTTTATCTGATTCCTTATAAGTGGTACCGGAACTCATAGTCAATAAATCCTTGATGCGTACTTTATCTAAACCTGCTTCTTTAAAGTGCGGTACATAATCACCGGCAGGTTCCTCTAATGATTTAATTTTACCTTCATCTAAAGCAATCCCAATTAATAAAGAAATGATACTTTTTGCAGCCGAAAAGGAACCGCTTAATGTTTTGGGCGTGTATCCGTCCCAATACTTTTCATATATCAATTTTCCGTTTTGTATTACAATAAAAGCATGGGTGTCATTCGAATCCATAATAGCCAAGATGGAATCAGAAATAACCCCTTTATTATAATTCGAATCTAAGGGCCAATATTGAGGAGCACCACCACTTGATACTAGTCGAGTGGGATGTGTTTTATAATCATGAATGGTATGCTTTCCCCATATAGCAAAGTTTTTTAATTGTGCAAACTGAGGGGTAAAGGACAATCCTCCTACCAAGACCACTAAGATCAAAATAGAAATTATAATTTTTTTTAACATTGCTAGTGAAAGTTTAATTTAATTTGCACTCGGTTTAAACCGAATGGACATTTATATGTTATTAGATAAGAACCATTTTTAAAGTAGTAAAATTAAATAAAAAATAAACAGCAGTATATGTTTTCAAGCCAATTTCAAGAAATAATTGACCGCAGACGTTCTAATCGAAAATTTGACCCCTTAGTAGAAGTACCCGATGAAGTGATAAAAAAGAGTTTGGAAAGAGCCATCTTATCGCCCAACAGCAGCAATATGCAATTATGGGAATTTTATTGGATAAAAAACAAGGAAGAAAAAGAGAAATATACCGCATTATGTCTTGGTCAATCTGCAGCCAAAACAGCCAAGCAAATAGTTGTTTTTGTTACTCGACGAGATTTATGGCCACAAAGAGCCAAATGGAATTACAATAGATTAAAGGATGGCATTAAGGGAGAACCGAATAAATTAGAAAAAAGAGGCTTAGACTATTATGGGAAATTAATGCCCTTAGCCTATCGCAGTGATATTTTTGGCATTTTTGCTTTAATACGCAGAGGTATGAGTTTTTTTATGGGCCTAACCAAACCCTTTATCCGTTTTGGCGGCAAAGCCGATCAGAGAATTACTGTACACAAGTCTTGTGCATTAGCTGCTCAAACATTTATGTTGTCAATTGCTGCAGAAGGTTTTGATTCCTGTCCAATGGAAGGCTTTGATCAAGTACGCGTTAAAAAAGCATTGAACTTACCTAGAGGTGCCGAAATTAATATGATTATTAGCGTAGGCAAAGGCACTGGAGAAGGAGTATGGGGCCCTCGATTCAGAGTACCTTATGAGGAAGTTGTTTTCGAAAGATAGCAACAAAAGGACTTTATTATATTGACCCTCCTATTTGGCTGGGGTAATGACAATATTACGGTATTCAATTAAACCATGATCGCCTTGCATCATAATGGGTCCTGGTTCTGCTTCACGACTATCTAATGCCCCGCCTGTGATTCCAGGAATAATTTGATCACGAATAATGGTTTTACCATTGGCAATGACAGTAACAATTCGTCCTACTAAAGTAATGTCAAAAGATTGCCACTCGCCTGCATTTTTGGCTACCATCTCTAAAGGATCAATAAAACCATACAAACCACCTAAATGAATATTCGTCGCTTCCATTCCCTTACTGTCTTCTACTTGCACTTCATAACGACCTCTTAAATAAACACCACTGTTGCTTTCTTTTGGATAACGAAACTCAATATGTAATTTAAAATCATTAAAAGTTTTGTTTGTTTTGATATTAGAACCGGGACGAGGACTTTTTAAAATACCATTTTCAACTACCCATTGATTTTCTTTTCCAGTGGCTTGCCATCCGTCTAAATTTTTACCATTAAATAAAGGAATAGGCTTTCCCCATACAGGCGCTTTATCGCGCTTTAGACTAGGAGCTGGTACCCCAACCCAAGTTATCCTTTGACCACGAGGTGTCAACATGGTACCCGATAATTTTCCATCTTTTAATGTGCCTTCCACCATTAATTCTTTATCAGTATCTTCCCATTGACCTGGAATATGAAATGAAACTTTATTGTCTTTAAAAAAAACTTCAGATATAGGACGCGCACCTCCACCATCTGCCACAAAATATCCTACTAATGTCTTGATACCGGATAACCTCACTTCCAACCATGATGCAGCTAATCGGTCTCCTAAATCAACGGTCAAATCCCATCTGCCTTCAATAGCTTGTCTTTTAGGTATTTCGTTTGTTGCAAAACAAAGATGTGCACTGAATACAGAAATGAATAAAAATGTAAAAAACTTGGTCATGGTGTTACTTTTTTTTAAAGAATAATGATATTTCAAAACCATTAGGTATTATGAAATATAAATTTACAAAAAAATGAAATAAAAGAAGGGGTTGTTTATATTAAAAATTGACTAATTTCAAAATAGTTTAATATTATACTATGGCACGATTCATCAAAACTATTTTTTTGCTTTTCTTAATGATGCCTTTTTTTACGGCATCTGCTCAAATTAAAATTTATGTTTCACCTAACGGCCATGATCAGGCAATTGGGAATAACAAACACCCTATTGCTAGTTTTGAACGAGCGCAACAAATGGCCCGACAAACCAACCCTAGTAGTTCAGTTCAAGTGATATTCAAAAAGGGGATTTACTATTTACCTAATACCATTCTATTTACTGAAAAAGACAGCAAAATTAACAATGCTACTATTACTTATTGCGCTGAACAGGAAGGATCGGCCATCATCAGTGGCGGAGCTCAATTAAAAACTAATTGGAAATTATATAAAAAAGGAATTTATGTGACAGAGGTAAAGCACAATACAAAAATAGATCAACTATATATTAATGGAGAAAGACAGAATATGGCAAGATACCCAAATGCACAAGTTGGAAAAAATGTATTTGATGCATGGGATTTAAATCATGAAGCCAAATTTGATTCCTTAGCAGATGTATTATTACCCTCTCGAGTTGCAAATTGGAAACACCCTGAAGGTGGATTTATTCATGCCATGCATGCCTATTTGTGGGGCGATATGCATTGGAGAATAACAGGCAAGGATGAAAAAAATAAATTATTACTTGAAGGAGGTTGGCAAAACAATCGACCTTCAACAATGCACCCAGTGTTTCGCATGGCCGAAAATATATTTGAAGAATTGGATGCGCCAGGAGAATGGTTTTTAAATGAAAAAACTGATCAATTATTGTATGTCGTCAAAGAAAGTGGACAGTTTAGTTGTAGAGGGTTTCGTTGTTTAAATGTAGGATTTTTTCTTTTAAAAATAGTTGTTTTCGTCTTTTTAGGGACTGTTGTTTAATGAGTGCTCTTTTCTGTAGGAT